>JANNQF010000065.1:0-66894 GCA_031441605.1 Deltaproteobacteria bacterium | reverse complement strand
AAGATGGCGTCGTCACCTTAGGCGGCAAAGCTAAGACGGCAGCTGAAAAGGATCTGGCCGGTAAATTTGCAGGGGACGTGCAGGGTGTAAACAAGATCGTCAACAACATGACAATCATGTAGTCAAAGTTGACACGCTCGCTGTCGACTCATTTTCGGTGGCGAGCCAACCTTTGCCTGGAACCACGGTAAGGATGTTGCCAAGATCGTGGCAAAGACAAATCATGCAGCATCGAAAACTCTAATTTCAAGAGGTAGAATCATGTCAATTGGAACAATTTTACTCATCATTCTCGTACTGGCACTTGTAGGGGTGATCCCCGCTTGGCCGCATAGCCGAGCTTGGGGCTATGGACCCAGCGGCGGGGTAGGGCTTATACTGGTTATTCTTTTGGTCTTGTTCGTTTTGGGCAGGATTTAACACCGTGCCGAACACTCCCGAGGCAAAAATGACGCCGCGCTCGATTTCATGCTTTGTGGTATTGGGCGCGGGGTTATTTGCCTTCATCCAGACATTCTCCCTGCTCTCACCTATTCTGCTCTCTTTTTTGCTTGTGCTGCTGATTGCTCTCGCCGTCAATCCACTGATTTCTCGGATGCGGGCTTTAACGGGGGGGAGGATGATACCGACGGGGTTGGTCGCCTTGGCATTGGTCGCGGGGATTGCTTTGGTCGGCTGGGCACTCTTTGGCCCGATGAAGGACTCGGTGTTAAATATCTCTGAGGCCTTGCCGGGTTACTGGGAGCGTCTGCAGAAGCCCCTTATTAAAATGGAGCGACAGGCGGTTATTTTCGAACAAAAGCTTCAGACCGAGGTAAGCAGCGAAATTGCCCAGGATGCTTTGGCGGTGGACAAGGGTGCAGCAGGTCTGCGAGTTGCCCAACCGGCCCCTGCGAAAAGGTCTGAAGACTCAAAATCTCTTCGTTCCAGCTTGACTGAGATGATACAGGGCGTGCTTGGCAGTTTTACTGCTGTCGCTTTTAACGGCGCGCAAATACTCGTGGTTTTTATCACGGTATTTTTTGGTGTGCTCTATATGCTGATGAATCCCCGCCCGATCATTGGGGCAATGTTTGCCCTTTTACCCGAGGAACACCACAATCATGCCCTGGTCATCATGCAACGCATCGGCAGATTTATCCCTATCTGGGCCGGGGCAACCCTGCTGGGAATGGTGACGATCGGCCTACTGGTATTCCTGCTCATGTGGCCGATCTTCGGTTTCATGGATGCCTTGGTTTTAGGACTGACAGCGGCCGTTTTGGAAGTGATTCCATTTTTGGGACCGATTTTCAGTGCCATACCTGGGGTGTTGCTCGCCCTCAGCAAAGGGGGGATGACGCCGCTGTGGGTCATGCTCGCTTATATCTCAGTGCAGGCTTTGGAAAACAATGTGATCCTGCCTTTTATCATGGCCCGTGGCATGAAATTGCATCCGTTGGCGGTGATCTTTTCCATGCTTCTGTGCGTCGCCGCTTTTGGGGTGTTGGGTGTGTTGGTGGCGGCCCCTATGGTGGCAATCGTCAGTATTGTCCACGATGAGCTGTATCGAAAAATCTTTCTTCCCACGGTAACGGATGCCGATCTGGATCGTCTGGCCGGCATTGCTTTGCACGAAAAGCGATCTGCCTACAAATGATACGCCAGGCCGAAATCACCGTAACCAGTCCCGGACGCTTCGTTTTGTCTGGCAATTGGACCGCTCATACACTCGCTGATGCAGATCTGAAGCTTGCGTCCATGAGCGATTGCCATGCCCCCGAGGTGGTGCTTGATGGTTCAGGCCTGGAAAACATCGACAGCGTCGGTGTGTGGATTCTGCAGCGGCATTTTAAAAAAATACGTGATACCGGCCGGTCGGTTCGCTTGCTCGGCTGGTCACCGCAATTTCAGAAATTGCTCGAGGTCGTTGACAAGCAGATCGATACGCCGGTTCCTGTTGCACCGCAGGTGTCAAGGCTTGCAAAAATCGGTATGCAGAGTGAGACTGTCCTACTGGGCATGTTTGCACTGCTCAGTTTTGTTGGTGAATGTGCCCTTGCCCTGGTGCGCATTGCCTCACAGCCGAAGCGTTGGCGCCTTCGGCTGATACTTAAAAACATCCAGATTGCCGGCTTTGACGCCCTGCCGATCATCGGACTCACGGCTTTTTTGTTGGGCATTGTCGTTGCCTATCAGGGTGCCGATCAACTGCGGCATTATGGTGCCGGCATCTTTGTCGTCGATCTCGTCGGATTAGCGATGTTACGCGAATTTTCACCACTCATCACCGCTATTATCATTGCCGGCCGATCTGGCTCAGCCTATGCGGCGCAGATCGGCACGATGGTGGTCACGGAAGAAATCGACGGCATGCGCACCATCGGTATTGAACCGCTTGAATTTCTCGTCTTGCCGAAGATTTTCGCCCTGCTGGTGGCCTTACCATTATTGACGGTTTTTGCCGATGTCACCGGTGTATTCGGCGGCATGGTCATGGCCCGCTCGCAGTTGGATATCAGCTTTCACGAATTCGTTGTGCGTTTCGGCAGCGAGATCCATCTGTCGGCCTTATACATCGGTGTCGGCAAAGCTGTGGTGTTTGCCGCAATTATCGCCATCGTCGGTTGTTACCAAGGCTTTCGCACCAAGGGTAACGCCGACAGCGTTGGGCGGCAGACCACCCGCAGCGTCGTTCAGTCGATCTTTATGGTGATCGTCCTGGATTCGGGATTTTCGGTCATTTTCAGCATACTTGGGCTTTGATATGCAAGGTGTAACTCATCCTCCTGAAAGAGAGCCAAGTGTCATTGAGTTGCGCCGGGTGTGTACCCGTTTCGGCAGTCATACGGTACACGAGGGTCTCGATCTGGATGTCCGGCGCGGAGAGATATTCGCCATCGTTGGCGGCAGCGGATCGGGGAAATCTACCCTTCTCCGGGAAATGATTATGCTGCATCGCCCGGATTCGGGAACGATTAAAATCCTCGGTGCCGATGTCCTGACAATCTCGCCGGAAGAGGCGCAGGTGCTGCGGCAGCGCTGGGGCGTCATGTTTCAGCATGGCGGCTTGTTCGGTACACTGAACGTAAGGGACAATGTCGGTCTGCCGCTGCGTGAACACACCGATCTTGATGACCGGCTGATTGATGAAGTGGCAGCATGGAAGATTAGCCTGAGCGGCCTTGAGCCGGAAGCAGGATTGCTGTATCCCACCGAACTGAGCGGCGGCATGCTCAAACGGGCATCAATGGCGCGGGCACTGGCCCTTGACCCGGAATTGCTGTTTCTTGATGAGCCCACCGCCGGCCTCGACCCCGGCGGTGCCGGCGGCATCGACGCGTTGGTGCGCAGCCTGCATGAGTTATACCGGCTGACCATGGTCATCATCACCCACGATCTGGATTTTTTATGGCAGGTTACCGATCGCGTTGCCGTACTTGGCGAAGGTAAGGTGGTCGGCCTGGGCTCCATGGCGGAACTAGCCGGTATGGATCACCCCATCATCCGCCAGTACTTTGATGGCCCACGCGGCAGGGCGGCGCAGGAGCAAGCAGAAGCCCAGATTAAGACCCAAAAACCCACCCAGGAACGATCGTGGACACAAAAGTAAACTATGCAGCTGTCGGAGTTTTCGTGCTTGCTTTGGGAGCGGTATTCATCGCCGGCATATTGTGGCTGGCGGTCGGTGCCGGCAACAAAAAAGAATATATGCTCTATATGTCGATCATTAACGAATCGGTGGCCGGCCTCAGTGTCGATGCACCGGTTAAATATCTGGGAGTTGATGTCGGCAAGGTGGAAAAAATCCAGCTGGATCCAGACAATCCGCAGGTGGTTCAGCTGCTTTTTGCTATTCTGAAAAATACCCCGATCAGAGAGGACACCGAAGCGGTATTAAAAACCCAGGGATTAACCGGTATCGCCTATGTCGAGTTAAGCGGCGGCACCCCGGAATCACCGCCATTGATGGCGACTGGGCCGGGTCGGTACCCGATGATCCGAACCATACCATCCTTAAGTGCACGCCTGGAAAATGTCCTCACCTCAGTGCTTGCCAAGCTTGACCGAACTTCGGCAAACATCGATGCCATGTTTGATGACGAAAATCGGGCGGAAATAAAAAAAATTCTCACCAATACCTCTCTGCTCATGGGCACCATTGCCGCGCAAAGGCAGGACATCAGTAGATTCATAACCAGTGCAGCACAAGCGGCAGACGATACCGCCCGGGCGGCTGCCCATCTTGACCCGGTACTGGCTCGCCTCAGTAACGGAGCCGACGCCGTTGAGAAAATGGCCAAAGAGATGAGTCTTGCAACTGGGGATGCAAGAAAAACCTTTGCAGAAGTGAACGCGGGTGTGCACCAATTCAGCGGAGAAACGCTTCCGGAAACGGAGCGGCTGTTGAGCGAATTAAACGTTCTTGTAGTCTCTCTTCGCCGTCTGAGCGAGCAAACCGAACGGAATCCCAGCAGTCTTCTGCGTGGTCGCCAACCTGTTCTTTTAGGACCGGGAGAAAAGATATCGCCATGAAAAATATCGAAAGCAGGTCAAAAAGTTACGTTCTCGGCGCTATTGTCTTAGCTGCATGGCTATTGTCCAGCTGTTCCATGCTGCTCCCTGTCAACTCGCCGCCGCCGACGCTGTTCTCCTTCGATAGCCCGGAGACGGTTATTCAGATGGAGCCGGCAGCACCGAGAAAGGTTGGAGCGCCGACGTTGATTGTCAGTATCCCGCGGGCGGCACCGGGCTTTGATAGCTCTCAGATCGTCTATATCCGCCGAGCGCATACCTTTGAGTATTTCCGGCAAAGCCAATGGGTCGATGCACCGGCAAATATGTTGGCGCCCCTGGTCGTGGCTGCCCTGGAGCGGAGCGGAGGCTTCAGCGCAGTTATGCAGTCGCCGACCAGCGTCGCCGGACAACTGCGTCTCGACTTAGAGATCGTCCGCTTGCAGAATGAATTCCTCATGCTGCCAAGTCAAGCGCATTTCACTCTACGGGCGCACCTTCTCAATACGGCATCACGGCAGGTTGTTGCCTGGCGGGAATTTGATGCAAAGGCCCCTGCATCCAGCGAAGATCCGTACGGCAGTGTGCTCGCCGCCAATAGCGCGGTACGGAGTGTCATCAAAGAACTTGTTCTCTTTTGCCGGCAAACAGCCGGTAATTTTTCGGAGATACAACCGTAGCTGTTTTTCCGGTGCTCTTAAACACTAAGGACCCCGAAAAAGGTCATATGCCAGCATCGGTTGTATGTGACCCTTTTTTGTAGCTGCAAAGGTCCGCCTCGCCCCAAGCGCAATTGCCCATTATGTCGAATAATCAAAATGATAGGTTGTGTGATGCCGAGCAATCGCTGCATGGTACAAGTATTGCTCTGCTCATTGCAGGCGTGTACAAGGTTGTTCGGGACCTTTGTCCCGGCAGGAAATGAATGTAAAATTTATACCAGGAGACTGAAATGACGATAGCTGCAGGTTTATGGATTGATCGCCGGAAGGCGGTGATCGTAATTATCTCAGGAAACAAGGAAGAGACTCTAGAAATCAAATCCAATGTTGATAAACAACCGGGCCGCATTGAAGGTTCTCGCTCGACAACTCCCTATGAAGCACAAATGGTCCCGGCCGATGATAGCCGTGAACGGAAATTTGCCGGCCAGCTCGACCAGTATTATGCGGAGGTTATTGCGGCGATTCGCACCGCCGATTCCATTTTGATCTTTGGTCCGGCCGAGGCCAAAGGTGAGCTCAAAACTCATCTTGATAATGCCAATCTCGGGAAAACCTTCATCGCCGTAGAGACCACGGACAAGATGACGGATCGGCAGATTGCCTCAAAAGTACGCGACTATTTCCAAAAATAAATTTTAGGCTGAGATGTGTATCAAAAAATCAAAAATGAGGAATATCTATGTTCTACAAAGCAAAAGCACTTCAGGGATACAAGCTTGATAGCCTCGACGGGGAGATAGGGAAAGCCCAGGAATTCTACTTCGATGATCGGCACTGGGTGATTCGTTATCTGGTCGCTGACTCAGGAAATTGGTTGACGGGCAGGCGGGTATTGATTTCCCCGTATGCGATGGTTTCGGTCAATAATGAAGACCAAAATATCATCATCAATTTGACCAAGAAGCAGATTGAGGAAAGCCCACCGATCGAGAGTAACAAGCCGGTATCACGGCAATTTGAAGAGGATTACTACAGGTATTATGACTGGCCGATGTATTGGGGCGGGCCAAATATATGGGGAAATTATCCGGACACAGTGCAAGGTCGTGAAAAAAGGAGAGAATCCGCTTCAATTGAGAAACCGTGGGATGCGCATTTACGCAGCACCCATGCGGTGAGCGGTTATCACATCCAGTCCCAAGACGGCGAGATTGGCCACGTCGAGGATTTTATCATCGATGATGAAACCTGGGCGATTCGTTATCTCGTCATTAATACCCAGAACTGGTGGCCGGGTAAAAAGGTTTTGCTTGCAACAGAATGGATCGAGCGCGTGAGCTGGGCCGATTCAATGGTTTTTGTCGACCTTTCCCGCGAGGTCATCAAACAGTCACCGGAATTCACAGAAGAATCTCTGCTTACTCGGGAGTATGAGGCAGGGCTTCATGATCATTACTGCCGCCAGGGATATTGGGTGAATAAGCGGGCTGTCCTGGAACATTTTTTATACACAGAGAATGTATGAAACAGGAATGGGCAAGGCTCAGTTTGCTATTGGTCTTGGGTTGTCTGCTGTTGATGCAGCTCGGCTGCGGCAGACTAATATCACAGCCTTCAACGTCCATAGCCATCAATGTGCCTGCTGCTTGGTCACTCGCAGGTAGCGGCAAGGAGAGCAGTATCTCTTCGCTTGCCGAGTGGTGGCTGCGCTTCAATGATCCGCTGCTCGGCGATCTGGTGACCGAGGCTCTTAAGGCTAACACCGGCATAATAGGTAGTCGGGCGGCTGTTCGTCAGGCACGAGCGCTGCGTGACGTCGCGGCGGCTGGCCTTCTGCCCGTTCTCGACGGTTCGGCGTCGGCACAGCGCGGCAAGTCGGGGAACAACGGCGCCGTCAATACCTTCAAGGCCGGCCTGGATGCAAGCTGGGAGCTTGACATCTTCGGTGCCAACCGCAGCGCCCTTGACACCAGTGAGGCCACGGTCCGGGCCAGTGCGGCGGATCTCGCTGACATCCAGGTGTCGATTGCCGCCGAGGTGGCGCTTGCCTACATCGCCTTGTGCGATGCTCAGGAACGGCTGGTGATAGCCCGCGATAACTTGACCAACCAGCTGGAGACTCTACAGATCACCCAGTGGCGTCTGCAGGCAGGTCTTGTGACTTCAATCGAAGCCGAGCAGGCGCGTACCGCGGTTGAACAGACCCGCGCCCTCCTGCCGGCCTTGCAAACGAGCATTGAGCAGAGCTGCCACGCCCTGGCTGTGCTGACCGGCCAAGCCCCGATGGCTTTGTCGACAATTCTGGCAGCAACGAGGCCGGTGCCGAAACCGGCCGATGACCTGGCGCTCAGCCTTCCCGCCGAGACACTGCGCCGGCGCCCCGACGTGCGTGCTGCCGAACATCAGGTGACGGCGGCAGCAGGCCGTGTGCAGGAGGCTGAAGCAAATCGTCTGCCGAACTTCCGGTTGAGCGGTTCGCTGGGCCTGAACTCCTTGACTCTCGGTACCTTAACACACGGTGCCTCGGTTGTGAGTGCGGTGTTGGCCGGTGTCTCGATGCCGATTTTCGACGGTGGTGCCGGAAGCGCACAGGTGCGCTCGCAGCAGGCGGCTCTCGATCAAGCCTTTGCTCTCTACCAGGCCGCCGTGTTGACTGCCTTGCAGGAGGTGGAAGACGCCTTGGTGGCGTTGCGCGGTGACCACGAGCGTCTGTTGCGTCTGCAAAGCGCCGCCGAGGCAGCGACGAATGCAGCACTCCTGGCGCGTCAGCGCTACAGCAGCGGTCTGGTAGATTTTCAGGTCGTGCTTGAAACCCAGCGAACCCAGCTTACCACCCAGGCCGGTGTCGCCAGTGCCCGCGCCGACGTCAGCTCCGACCATGTACGCCTCTACAAGGCGCTGGGCGGTGGTTGGCTGCCCGACAGCAGCCATGCCTCACCCACCGCAACTGAAAACAATTCCCGGAGTCCCCATTCATGAATCGACCAAATACTACCACTGGCGTCACGCCGACACCTGACGTTGCTCCCGAAGCCGACATTGCCACCTTGTTCGCTGAACCAGTATCGCGCGCCTGGTATCGTCGTCCCGTACTTTGGGCCGGGGCCGTCCTGCTCCTCTTGACGGCTATTGGCCTGACGTACTGGCAGGCACGCCGGACGGCCAACGCAGCACCCAGTTACACAACACAGGCTGTGACACGCGGCAACCTGACCCTCACCGTCACCGCCAACGGCACACTGCAACCGACCCGTTCAATCAACATCGGCAGCGAACTTTCGGGCACGGTGTTAAAGGTCAATGTTGATGTCAACGATCGTCTCGAAAAGGGCCAGGTCCTGGTCGAACTTGATCCCTCAAAACTTAACGGCCAGATCCTTCGTTCCCGTGCATCCGTAGCTGTTGCCAAAGCCTTGGTCGAACAAACCGCCGCAACGGTGGATGAGACCAAGGTCAACCTGGCGCGGCTTGAGGAAGTAACACGCCTGTCGGGCGGCAAAGTGCCATCGAAAACTGAACTCGATGTCGGCCGCGCCGTTTTAAAGCGGGCAATAGCCGGCGAAGCCAGTGCCCGCGCCGGAGTAAGCGATGCTCTGGCCGCACTGTCCACCGATGAGATAAATCTGTCGAAAGCGTCGATCCGGGCGCCGTCAAGTGGAATGGTGCTGACGCGCAGCGTCGAGCCGGGTAATGCAGTCGCGGCTTCTCTCCAGGCTGTGACTCTGTTTACCCTAGCCGAAGACTTGACGCAACTGCGCCTGGAGGTCTATGTCGATGAGGCTGATGTCGGCTCCGTGCAGATCGGGCAGGACGCAACCTTTACGGTCAGCGCCTATCCAAGTCGGCAATTTCCGGCGAAAATTACCCGTGTGGGCTTCGGCTCGACCATAACCGACAACGTTGTTACCTATCTCACCTACCTGGGTGTCGACAACAGTGATTTGAACCTGCGTCCGGGTATGACTGCCACCGCTACCATCACCGCTATTAAGCGTACCGATGTGTTGCTGGCACCCAATACCGCCTTGCGTTTCACACCTACCGCAACAGACGCCGGAAAGTCGTCGGCAAAAGGAAGTATCCTCTCAAGCCTGATCCCGAAAGGCCGCGGTGGAGATCATGGCGCACGCCAATCGGCAGCCAAAAGCGCAAGCACCGCCACCGCACGGCAGGTTTGGGTATTACGTGATGGCGTGGCGGTGCCGGTGGCCTTGACACCAGGCATCAGCGACGGTCACATGACTGAGATTACCGACGGGGACTTAAAAGCCGGTATGCTGGTGATCGTCGACCAAAAAACGGAGGCCAAATAATGAGCGATGTGCTGATCCGTCTGCGTGGTGTGACCAAGGTCTATGGTTCCGGCCAGGCCGAATTGATGGCCCTGAAGGGGATCGACCTCGACATCAGCGCCGGCGAATTCATTGCCATCATGGGACCCAGCGGATCGGGCAAATCCACCGCTATGAATATCCTCGGCTGTTTGGATACACCCAGTGCCGGGCAGTACCTTTTCCGGGGCGTACATGTCGAAACGCTGTCGCGGGACCAGCGGGCACGATTGCGGCGACGCTATCTCGGGTTTGTCTTTCAGGGTTTCAATCTGCTGGCGCGCACCTCGGCCCAGGAAAACGTCGAACTGCCGCTGTTGTATCGTGGTGAGAGTTCTGCAGTGCGGCGGGCAACTTCAGCAAGGGCCTTGCAATCGGTGGGTCTGGGTGGTTGGGAACATCACACCCCCGGGGAGTTGTCCGGCGGGCAGCAGCAACGGGTGGCGATTGCCCGGGCCATTGTCACTGAGCCGGCGGTGCTGCTTGCCGACGAACCCACCGGCAATCTCGATAGCAAGCGTAGCCAGGAAATCATGGCGTTGCTACGCAGCCTGAATACCGAGCACGGCATAACCGTGCTGATGGTCACGCATGAACCCGACATGGCGGCATATGCCCATCGCCTGGTGCATTTCGTTGACGGCCGGATTGACGATGATACACAAAATCCTCAACCAACCGTGACAGTAACATCTGTTCCGGCGGCACTCGTAAAAACGGAGAGGCTCTGATGCTGATCAATACCTTGTTTCTTGCTCTTCGCTCAATTCGCCGCAACCTTATGCGCTCCTTCCTGACCATTCTCGGTATCGTCATCGGCGTCAGCGCGGTCATCACCATGGTCACTTTGGGAAACGGAGCCACGCAGGCAGTGCAGATGAAGATTGCCAGCCTCGGATCTAATCTCTTGATGGTCCGTCCCTCCCACCGTCAGGGCCCCGGCGGCGGTGGTGGGGCGAGCATACCATCATTCAAAGAGGCTGATGCCGATGCCATCCTGGCCCAGATAGGTGGGGTTGCCGCCGTGGCCCCGGAAGGCCGGACCAGCGTCAACGTGGTCGCTAACGGTCGCAACTGGGCTACCAATATAACCGGCAGTACCAATGCCTGGTTTGATACCGGCAACTGGAAGCTGGCTGCCGGACGCAAGTTTGAAGACGACGAACAGCGGTCCGGTGCCGCTGTTTGTATCCTCGGCGAGACGGTGCGACGCGAAATTTTCGGTGGGCCTGCAGGTGTCGGCGGCCTGGGTGAGCAGCTACGTATTAAACAATTCTCCTGTGAGGTCATTGGCGTTCTGGCCTCCAAGGGTCAGGCTGCGATGGGCATCGACCAGGACGATTCGGTACTGTTGCCGTTGCATACCCTGCAGCGGCGTGTTACCGGCAACCAGGTCGTCGCAACACTCCTGGTGTCAATATCGGAAGGCAGCGACGGCACGCGGGTGAAAGCAGGTATGCGGGAGTTGCTGCGTGAACGCCGCAAGCTCTCTGAGGGCGATGACGACAACTTCAACATACTCGATACGCAGCAATTGGCTGAGACGCTGTCGGGTACAACGCAGGTGTTGACGACTCTGCTTGGCGCCGTGGCGGCGGTGAGCCTCTTGGTGGGCGGCATCGGCATCATGAATATTATGCTGGTCAGCGTCACTGAACGTACCCGTGAAATTGGTCTGCGTCTGGCTATTGGCGCCCTGGAACAGGAGGTGCTGCTGCAGTTTCTCATCGAAGCAGTGGTGTTGGCGGCACTGGGCGGAATTATCGGTATTATTATCGCTACCGGTGCGTCTATTATTCTGACTGGGGTTATGGGTGTGCCCTACCTCTTTGATCCGACAATCAACCTGCTGTCCTTCCTGTTTTCAGCAGGGATCGGGGTGGTGTTCGGGTTCTTTCCGGCGCGCCGCGCTGCGCGTATGGATCCAATCGAAGCACTGCGGCACGAATGAAGACAGCAACAAGGAAGGGTACCCCATGAATCCACCTCCTATTATCACTGGACCACAAAAGGCCGCAGC
Source organism: Deltaproteobacteria bacterium (assembly GCA_031441605.1). Lineage (GTDB taxonomy): Bacteria > Desulfobacterota > Desulfobulbia > Desulfobulbales > Desulfocapsaceae > Desulforhopalus_A. The sequence goes on along the minus strand of JANNQF010000065.1, from coordinate 55,384 downwards.
CTGGCACCGCCAGGCTGCCGAGGAAGTATTGACCCACCTTGACTCGGCAGCGACCGGACTATCGGCAGAGGAAGCGGCTAAACGTCTTGCGGCCAATGGCCCGAACGAGTTGACGGAAGGCGTGCACATCAGTCCGCTGCAAATTTTTCTGAGTCAGTTCAAGAGCTTGATTATTTGGATTCTCATCGCTGCCGGGGTCATTTCCGCGGTGATGGGCGAAGTAGTCGACGCCTCTGCCATCATTGCCATCGTAATCCTCAACGCCGTCATCGGTTTTTATCAGGAGTTTAACGCCGAGAAGTCGATTGCGGCGATGAAAAAGATGACCGCGCCGATGGCAAAGGTCAGGCGTGATGGAGAGACCATTATGGTCCCTGCCTCGGAAATCGTTATCGGAGACATTCTTGCCCTGGAAGCCGGCGACCTGGTAGCGGCCGATGCCCGGCTTCTCGAAGCGGCATCGCTCAAGTGTATTGAATCGGCGTTGACCGGCGAATCGACAGCGGTGACGAAACAGCCCGGGGTTTTAGCGGCAAGCGACGTCCCCCTCGGCGACCGCGAAAACATGGTTTTCATGGCAACCAGTGTTGTGGCGGGGACCGGCCAAGCCGTCGTTGTCGCCACGGCGATGCAAACCGAATTGGGGAGCATTGCCGAACTGCTTGACAAAGCTGGTGCGGAGGAAGGGACACCGCTTCAAGAGAAACTTCAATCGGTAGGACGAGTTCTCGTCTGGGCGGCACTGGCCATCGTCGCTTTGCTTTTTGGGCTTGGCATGCTTCGCGGCACCAAGCTCTATGAGTTGACGATGACCGCAGTCAGCCTTGCAGTGGCCGCCGTGCCGGAAGGGCTGCCGGCCATCGTCACCGTTGCCCTCGCCCTCGGCGTGTTGCGCATGTCCCGCAGGCAAGCTCTGGTGCGCAAGCTGCCGGCGGTTGAGACCCTCGGCTCGACAACGGTTATCTGTACCGACAAGACCGGAACCCTCACAGCCGGTGAAATGACCGTGCGCGCTTTGTATGTCGCCGGCTGGAGTTACCAAGTTACCGGCGACGGATACGGGCCGGACGGCGAAGTGCACTTCGAGGGCAAAAAGGCTCTGGCGCAGCACCTGGCGCCGTTACTTGAACTGGCAACCGTACTCATCGGCTGCAACAATTCGCATCTTACGGAAGAAGACGGGACCTGGAAAACCGTCGGTGATCCCACCGAAGGCGCGTTGCTTGCGGCCGCCGGCAAAGCCGGCGGCGACCGGCAGAAGATCGAGCAGGAGATGGCGAAGCACGGTGAAATTCCTTTTGATTCCGACCGCAAACGGAGCACAGTCATTCGCACGATGGCGGACGGCCAGCTCCGCGCCTTGATCAACGGTGCGCCCGACGTGCTGTTGGCACTTTGCACGAACATCTACACCGCAACCGGAGTCCGCCCGATGACGGATGAGGACCGCCGGGCCATCGAGGCGCAAAACATCGTTATGGCCCAGCAAGCCCTGCGCGTGCTCGGATCGGCATATCGCGACCTTGACAAGGGCCCGGCCGCCGACCTCACCGCCGATGCCGTCGAGCATGATCTGGTGTTTGTCGGTTTAACCGGCATGTATGATCCGCCGCGCCAGGAGGCCAAAGAGGCCGTGGCCAGGTGTCGCGCCGCCGGTATTCGGGTGGTGATGATTACCGGTGACCATCCGCATACCGCGACGGCCATTGCCCGGGAAATCGGCATCTCGTCTGAAAGCGATACGGCAATTTCGGGGATTGAATTGGATAAGATGACCGACGATGAACTGAGCCGGCAGGCTCTGAAAATCGCCGTCTATGCCCGCGTCACGGCCCAGCACAAGCTGCGCATAATTCGCGCCTTGAAAGCCGATGGAGAAGCCGTTGTTGCCATGACCGGCGACGGCGTCAACGATGCCCCGGCCATTAAAGGCGCGGATATCGGCATCGCCATGGGAAAATCAGGTACGGAAGTCACCAAACAAGCGGCGGATATGATCATTGCCGATGATAATTTCGCGACAATCGTTGCGGCCGTGGAAGAAGGTCGCGGCATCTACGATAACATCCGCAAAACTCTGCAATACTTGCTAGCGGGCAACACCGGTGAACTGTTGCTTATGACGCTCTGTGTCGCCGTCGGGTTGCCTTCGCCCCTCCTGCCGATCCACCTGCTGTGGATCAACCTGGTCACCGATGGCCTGCCCGCGCTCTGCCTGGCCACTGACCCCATCGACCCCGATGTGATGAAACGCCATCCACGCCGCCGATCCGAGAGCATGACTGATCGCAGCTTCCTTCGCACCATGCTTTTCACCGGCTTTCTCACGGCAGGGGTGGCGTTCGCCGTTTACCTCTATGGCTTAAAGACGGGAACTCCGGAAATCGCTCGAACATATGCTTTCACTGTGCTGGTCTTTGCCGAACTCCTCAGATCTTTCGGTGCCCGGAGTGAAACCAAGCAGGTATGGCGCATCGCTCTTCTCACCAATGTCAATCTTGTCATCGTCGTGTCCATTTCCTTCGCCCTCCAGGTGTGGAGCCAACATAATGCGATTTTCGGTCGCTTCCTGAAGACGCAGTTCATGCCACTCACCGATTGTTTTCTGCTTCTTGCCCTGGGCGCCCTCCCACTGTTGGTCCTGGAGATGGTTAAATTGTTGCGGCACCCGCAGTCGACACCTTTGTCGACAAAGATAGAGCCGGGAAAGAGGTCGTAGCCATTATCGAAAGCTACGTGCCTATCAGTGGCGAGATGCAACGGTTAATTTTGACATCAGCAACAGGATGGCAATATGCAAAGCCGATCATATCTATTCAGCACTATTGACAAAGTTCCCCCTCCCCTAGCGGGAGGGGGTTAGGGGGTGGGGGAAGCTGCAAGGTGCGACTTCGTACCAAACACACCCACCCCTCAATCCCCTCCCGTCAAGGGAGGGGAAGCCAAAAACCAATCAGACAAAGTACATACGGTTGAAATGAAATGAATAGTTACAGAATTTTCCCCCATTCCCTACCCTTTCAATTCGGCAAATCTCCCACCATTCTTCCCAGCCACTTGTCAAAAACATTTTTGGAAAGTATAGTTTCCTTATATCTTAGTTATGGGCTTTATACTTTCCTCAACGACAAGAGACCTGGAAATGGCAAAAGACTCATTGGCCGACAAGGCCCTTTCTCCCGCGGCCCTGGACATTCTTGAAAAGTTAGGTCAGGACATCAGGACCGCCCGCGTAAGACGCGGTATCCGCCAGGAAGATCTGGCGAGGCGGGCATTGATGTCCAGGGTTCGCCTGCGAAAGCTGGAAAAGGGTGATCCGAGCGTCGGACTTGGAGCCTTGGTACAGATCCTTGAGATCCTCGGACTCCTGGAGCAGCTTTCCGGTGTTGCCGATCCGAGCAGAGATACCTTGGGACAGGCACTGGAGGCACGGCAGCGCAAAGGCCGGGTCGACAACAAGACAGAAAAAGATGATTTGGATTTTTAAGGAGCAGGGCCATGCCGACCGACCGAACCTACGTCTACATGCACCTGCCCGCATCCGGGCAGTTCGTCCCCGCCGGCATCCTCGACATCAGCCAGGACGCAGGCGGCGTCATCTCCCAGTTTCGCTACGGGCACCGCTATCTTGAGCGCCCCGATGCAATCCCCCTCGATCCTCTGCAACTCCCCCTCAGCACCCGGGAATTTCAGACAACCGGGATCTTCGGCGCCTTCCAGGATGCCAGTCCCGACAGCTGGGGACGCCATTTGCTGGATCGGGCCGCCGAAGAATACGGCGTCAGACCGACGGAATTCGACTATCTCACCGTCCTCGACCAGGACAGCCGCATCGGCGCCCTGGCCTTCGGTCCGGACCTGCAAGGTCCCCGCCCCCACACGCCCCTGTGGCGACCGGAGATCGTCGCCGGCGACCGCCTTGACCTGGCCGGCATGATCGCTGCCGTCGATGCCATCCTGAATAATGAACAGCTGCCGCCGCAGTTCCGCCGTTTTCTCCTCCGCGGTTCATCCGTCGGCGGGGCAAAGCCAAAGAGCGCCGTTGACTATGAGGGTCGCCTGTGGATCGCCAAATTCTCCGAAGCTCTCGACACCTGGCCAACCTGCCGGGCGGAAATGGCGGCCATGCATCTCGCCGCAAGGTGCGGTATCCGCGTGCCCCTCTGCCGGGTTATCAGCGTCGGGGGCCGCGATGTCTTCCTCATCGAGCGCTTCGACCGCTATGGCGAGCATACCCGGCCCCAACGCCGGCACTTCGTCTCGGCCATGACCTTGATCGGGGCGGGGGAGATGACGCAGGGCAGTTACGGCGATATTGCCCGGGCCATCCGCCGATTTGGTCCGCCCGCCAGGCTGCAACAGGATCTCACGGAACTGTTCCGGCGCATGGTCTTCAATATCCTCTGCAACAACTCCGACGATCACCTGAGAAACCATGGATTTCTCTTTGACCTGGAATCGCGGATGTGGCGCCTGTCGCCGGTCTATGACCTGGTGCCGCAGCCGCAGTGGGATCAAGACAACACCGGCCGGCTGAGCCTCGGCGTTGGCCGACAGGGTCCACTTGCAACGCTGGATAATGCCCTGTCCCGTGGTGCCGACTTTGGTTTGAAAGAAGTGGCTGCGGAAAAAATCGTTGGAGAGATGGCCGGGGAGGTCCGGATACATTGGCAGGAGGAACATAGCAAAGCAGGAGTGCCGGAGGACAAGCTGCCGGCCCTGCAGCGCTCGTACAGGTTGGCCGGGTCTCTTTTTTCGAATACTCTTTCCAGCGGTATTCTCCCGGAGAAGGAATAATGACGGTTCTGTAGAAAATCGCCATAGATCCACACTTTCTTGATGCAGGGCCATTTTTGACTTGCGCTCAGCCGGAAAAAGGCTGAACATAATGGCAGGGAATTATCACCACCCGCACACTTTCGATAACGGTTTATGGTGACAAACGGAACTGGCATATGATGGAAACAACAAACAAGACAGCAGAGCAAACGGCACTCATCCGCAACTGCATGCTCTATTTGATGATCTGGACCATCATCTGTCTTTTTGCGACCGTATGGCATTACCTGGAGATAAAGGATGAGAGCCTGGACTTTACCTTAAAAGAAGCCAGGATGATCACGACAAAAAATCAGGCCTCGCCTTCTTCGAATGCCGAGGCAGACGGGGTGTCCGGCGACATGAGCGCCCCAGGCCCTCTTGCACTCTACCGGGATTTGGAAGCCCGCTCCCTCCGCACCCTTTACTATACCCATCTGTTCTTCTGGGGTGCCGGACTTTTCATTATAAATTTAAGCTATTATCGCAACAAAAAACGTTTAGTCCATCGTTTGGCCTCGGAAAGTCTGGTGCGCGAGCAGAGCGAAAAGATCCAGCTCTTTGCCTATTCCGTGGCCCACGATTTAAAAAATCCGGTTATCGCCATACATGCCCTGGCAAGAATAATTAACAAGAGACACCTGGGCAACCTGGATGAAAAAAGCCGGCAATACTGCGCCCAGATTGAAAAATCGGCGGAACAGGTGAGCGCCCTGGTTGATCAGATAAATGCCTTTATTACCTCCAAAGAGCAGCCACTGAAGATTGAGCCGCTCAACCTTGTGGATATCTGTCAAACCGTCCGGGCGGAAAACGAGCACAGGCTAAAAGAAAGGGATATACGCTGGTGCGAACCGCTGCAAATCGATACCCTTGACGCCGACAGACTTGTCGTCCTGCGAATTCTCAGAAACCTGGTCGACAATGCCTTGAAATACGGCGGCGAAGATCTCAGCGAAATAGCTATTAGCCGTGAAGAATCGGCGCGATTTCATACGATTCACGTCGCCAATGACGGCAAACCGCTAGCCCCGGAAGATTGTCGCAATATCTTTCAAAGATATAAACGGCATTGCGCCGACAGTAATGTCGAAGGCACCGGTCTGGGACTGGCGATTGTCAAGGAACTGGTGGATCTCCATGGCGGACAGGCATGGGTCAAGTCGGACGGCAAACAGGGCGTCACCTTCTCCTTCACCATCGCCAAAATTGATACATCTGCAAAGAGTCCGAAAGTACGTGTGCCCCGCCTCAATGGGCGGCAAATACCATCTTAACACGCTCAATTACCATCCCCCTTCTCCCGCTTTCACGAGGACGCCCCGGCCAATGACCAAGATTGCTTTTATTCTCCGCGAATTTCTCACCTGGCAGGCATTCCTCGATATCGCCCTCATTACCGCCGGTCTGTTTTTTCTCTACCGAACCCTGGTCCGGCTCGGCACCTGGCAAATCCTGGTCGGCATTCTTGCCGCCTTTCTGGTCTTCACCCTGGCAAATCTTCTCGAACTTGAAGGCATTGAATGGATCTTCCAGAATTTGAGCCATGTCGCGGTCATCGCCCTGATCGTCATCTTTCAGCCGGAGTTGCGGAAGCTTCTGGAAAAAATCGTTTCTCTGCAAAAAAAGAAGGTAGGCGCAGACGATGACGGTCTGGTACAGATGGTGGCGCTTGGCCTCTGGCAGCTGGCAAAACAAAGGCGCGGGGCGATTATCGTCTATCCCGGCAAGGAGCCGATGCAGGAGAAACTATCCGGCGGCCACCGGCTGGCTGCGGAACCGAGCCTGCCCTTGATCATGAGTATTTTCGACCCCAACTCGCCCGGCCATGATGGGGCGATGATCATCGAAGACAACCGTTTGACCACTTTCGGGGTGCGCCTGCCGATGTCTCAGACCTTGCGTCTTCCGGAGGATTACGGGACGCGGCACCATGCCGCCATGGGCCTTGCCGAACAGACCGATGCCTTGGTACTGGTGGTATCGGAAGAACGCGGCACCGTCTCCTCGTTCCGCAACGGCACCATGCAACAACTAGGATCTGTTGAAGAAATTGTTGCGGCGATCAAAAACCATACTCTAAAAGAAAATTTTCTCGACATCGAACGGTTAGGCCTCCGCGAGCGGCGCACCTTTGTGCCTCTGCTTGCCAGCCTGCTGGTTGCCACAATTTTCTGGACAACCCTTATCACCATCAACCGGCAGGTTGTCGCAAAAAGCCTTACCCTGCCCCTCGAATACAGCGAACCGGGCGAAGGCCTGCTCCTCATCGGCGATAAGGCCGAAGAAGTTCGGGTGCAACTTGCCGGGCCGAAGTCGGAGATCGACAGTTTTGTCACGTCGCAACCGACGGTCAAGGTCGATCTATCGAGCATGGTTGAAGGCAAGCAGACCATTCTCCTGACCGGAGAAAACCTCGGCCTGCCGGCCAGACTTTCCTTCGTTGACAGCAAACCGGCGCAGATTGTCGTGACTCTGGCGATTATGGTGAAAAGATCGGTACCGATCGTCCCGCAACTGGTCGGCATCCTCCCGGCCCACCTGAAAATCAAGCAGGTAAAGGTTATTCCGAGTGAGATCCAGGTGATGATGCCGCCCCCGAAACGCGGCGACAAGGGGCTTACCCTTTCCACCACCCCGGTCTACCTCAACGCCATCGAGGATGAAAACCGCTTCTTCTGCAAGATCATCGCCCCGCAACCAATACAACCGGCAGTGAGGCCATGGCAGGACGTCGAGGTGGTGGTTGAGGTGACGGAGACAGGCAAGTAGCCGCCGGGATATGCAGTTGAGCCTCTTGCAAAATGGTCTTTTCGCCCAAACTCGGCGTTATGCTCAAAATTTTATCCTCGGAATATTAATTATATGCCTGCGTTAAAATTTTTCGCATGCCTTGCTTTTGAACGAAAATCCTCATTTTGCAAGAGGCTCAGTTGAATGCAAAATACCGAGTAAAGAGCTTGCCCTCTCTCTTGCCCCACCTTCGTATTCTGGTATAATGGCGCCCATGAAAACCTCATGGAGATATCAAGACATTATTGATTTCGAATATTTCTGCCACCTGGACAAGGATAAGGATGAAACCGACCTGCATCGGCGCGATCGAAATATCTTTATCAGCCACCGGGAGCGGCTGGTCAACCAGACCGCGCCCACCCGCCGTGACCTCCTGCGCCTGTGGTTTGCCGCCAGGGTTGATGACGAATTCCCCAGCCCTACGCAAAAAAGCCCCGGCGCGCTTCTCGGCGACGCCCTGCGCCTCGCTAAAAGCCTGGCGATAGTCAAGGGTCTGGTCGTTGGCCTGGTTGCCGGTTTGACCTTTTTCACTTATTCCGGGACGACGCCGGTAAACGTTTTTCACTTTCTTCTTTTTTTTGTTGCTTCCCAGCTGCTGCTGGCCGGGCTGGTGGTTGGCGCCTGCCTGCTGCGCACCCTGGTCCCATCAGTGACGCCGCCTTCTTTTTATTCCCTGCTGCTGCGCGGCATGCTGCGTCGGCTTGCCACCTTCCTGCATAAGCCATTGCTGCAGAGTTTCGACGCCGACAAGCGGGCCGGGTTCATGTATGCCCTGGATATTTTCCGCACCCGCAGCACGGTCTACGGTTCCCTTTTCTATTGGCCGCTGTTTCGCCTGGTGCAACTCTTTGGTGTCTTTTTCAACCTCGGCCTGCTCATTGCGACCATGGCAAAAATCGCCACCAGCGACCTGGCCTTCGGCTGGCAATCGACCCTGCAGATCAGCAGCGAGCTGCTGTACAAGGGGGTGCAGCTGGTGGCGCTGCCGTGGTCGTGGTTCATCCCCGGGTCGAGCAGTTATCCGACCATCGCCGAGATTGAGGGCAGTCGGATCATCCTCAAAGACGGCATGTACGGCCTGGCTACCGCAGACCTTATCGCCTGGTGGCCCTTTCTCGTTCTTTCTCTGTTCTTTTACGGCCTGCTCCTCCGCCTGGCCTTCACGGTTTTCGGCAGATTGCTGGAAGAACGCGCCCTTGCCCGCCTGGAGTTTGATAATGCCGCCTGCCTGACCGTCATCCGGAGAATGCGCACGCCCGTCTTCTCCACCCAGGCTGGCCCGGAACCGCAGCAACTGGAACATGTCGATTTATCGGAGTCGCCGGACGACGAAGGGCAAACGGCAGCACCACGCCTCCTGCCCCAGGTAATGCTGATACCGGATGATATCTTCGGCCTGTGTCCAACCTACAAACTCGTGCCGCTCATGCGTGACCGCGGCTTTGGCATAAAGAGTGTGCACACCTTCATGACCGGGTATGATGAAGATGAGGAGGTGAAAAACATCCTCATCGAACAGTGCCGCAGCCCCGAAGACGGGCTGTTTATCCTTATGGAGGGCTGGATGCCGCCCCTCGTCTCCTTTATCACCTACTTAAAGGACCTGCGCGAAATCCTCCCGGAAAAAACCATGATTCACCTGGGCCTGGTCGGCAGACCGGTACGCTCCGGGTTTACGGCGCTTGCACCGCAAGATCTGGCCATCTGGCGCAAAAAAATTTCGACATCCAGAGACCCTTATCTGCATGTCTTCTCCCTGATCTCCTGACAAGACACTGCAATGATACCGGAATTCGCCATACTGGGACACCCGAACGAAGGCAAATCATCGGTTCTCTCAACCTTGGCCGAGGACGACTCGGTCAGGGTCAGCCCGATCCCCGGCGAGACGGTCGAATGCCGCTCTTTCCCTGTGATCATCGACGGCCGCGAGGTGCTGCGCTTTACCGACACCCCCGGTTTTCAAAATCCGGCCAGGGTGCTGGTCGAGCTGAAGAAGCTGGCCAAGTCGGGTGACAACCCCCTGCGCGACTTCCGCGCCTTTGCCGCCACCATCCCGGAGCTGCATGACGACAGGGAACTTCTCAGTCCTTTAGAACGGGGGGCGGGCATTATCTATGTGGTCGACGGCTCACGGCCGGTACGCAATGTCGATCGTGCCGAGATGGAGATCCTCAGGCTCACCGGCAAACCGCGCATGGCGGTCATCAACTGTAAGAATCAGGGAGACGAACATCTCGAAGCCTGGAAAGGCGAGTTTCGCAAAAACTTTAACAGCAGCCGGGTATTCAATGCCCACCGGGCCACCTATGCGGAACGAATCCACCTGCTTGAAGCCCTGAAATCGATCGAACAGGACTGGCATGCATCGCTGTCGCAGGTGGTCGAGGCCTTCAAAAAAGACTGGGCGGCACGCAACGACACGTCTGTCAATATCATCACCGACCTGCTGACCGATTGCATGGGCTTGCAGCTCAGCGAAAATATCGGCTCGGACCAAGAGGCTGAGCAGTTGCGCCAACGCCTTTTGCACACCTACAGTGCGACCTTGGTAGAGAAGGAAAAGATTGCGCACCAAAGGATTCGCAGCCTTTTTAAGCACAATATTTTTCAGTACCAGCTCCCGCCCCATTCGGTTCTGCACGCCGACCTTTTTGATGAACGCACCTGGCAGCTCCTCGGCCTCAGCAAAAAACAGGTGCTGATTGCCGGCGGACTCGGCGGTGCGGCCATCGGCGCCGGCCTGGAAATGGCGACGCTTGGCCACAGCCTGGGAATCTTTACCGTGGCGGGAACCGTCGCCGGGGCTCTGGGCGCCCTCTTCGGCGGCGAGACGTTTTCCGGCAAGGCCGAACTATTGGGCATTCCTTTGGGTGGGGAACGCGTACAGATTGGACCGGCTAAATCCATCGACCTGCTCTTTGTCCTCCTCAACCGCTCCCTCCTCTATTACCGCCACACCATCAACTGGGCGCATGGCCGAAGAGACTACGAGAAGGCCGACCGGCCCCTCCTCCAGGCCGACCCGCGGCAGGCCTTTACCGATCGATGGTCCGCCGGCAACATCAAGACCTGCCATGATTTTTTCAAGACCGTGAACAAAAAAAACAGTACGGGCGATGAGCGGGACGGCGGCCGTTTCCGCCATCTGCTGCGTGCCACCCTGCAAGAGATCTCGGAAAGCGAATAAAAAAAGTGGAAGAAATGTATACAAGAAAGTCACCAATCGGCAATGTTGAATTTATTTGTCTCATGGCAGTGCTCATGTCTCTGGTGGCATTGGCAATTGATGCAGTGCTGCCGGCCTTGGGACAAATCGGCAGCAGCCTGGAGGTACGGAACCCCAACAATAACCAATACATAATTTCCGTCTTTTTTTTGGGCCTGGCGCTGGGACAAATGCTCTATGGCCCGTTTTCCGACTCGTTTGGCCGAAAGAAAGCAATTTACCTGGGAATTTCAATTTTCATTCTTGGCTGCGTGATTTCACTTACAGCAACAACCTTCACCGTGATGTTGACCGGCAGAGTTTGCCAGGGGGTCGGAATTTCATGTTGCCGAGTCATCACTCTCGCTATGATTCGCGACAGGTTTGAAGGTCGGGAAATGGCGAAGGTTATGTCACTTATCATGGTCCTTTTCATTATGGTGCCGGCGATTGCCCCAGCCCTCGGACAAGTAATTATCTTTTATGCCAATTGGAGAGCTATCTTCTTGCTGAATGTGATCATCGGCATCGCCGGGGTTACATGGCTCTTTTTTCGTTTGCCTGAGACCTTGGGCAAGGAGAAACGGCTGCCTTTTTCGGTTCCGACAATCACTGCCGGGGTTGCTGAGACATTGAAAAATCGCATAGCCCGTTCTTACATGGTTGCCGCAGGGATTATCTTCGGGGCATTCGTCGGATACCTCGGCTCTGCCCAACAGATTTTGCAGATCCAGTATAAACTCGGCAATGCCTTCTCCCTTTATTTCGGGGCTCTTGCGGTTGCAATTGGTGTTTCATCGTTCTTTACCTCAAAATTTGTCATGAGGTTTGGGATAGAGACACTCAGCTTCTTCGCTTTACTCGTTCTTTCAATCACCTCCTCTGTTTTCTACCTTTACGCCCAAAGTGTTTCAGGACATCCGGCCTTGCATGTTTTCATGGGATATCTGACCATAGCATTTTTCAGCTTCGGAGTGCTTTTCGGTGGTTTCAACACACTTGCCATACAACCCTTGGGGCATATTGCCGGGGTTGCAACGTCGGTTATCAGTTCAGTACAAACGCTGTTGTCGGTTGCGATTGGAGGAGTGGTCGGACAATGCTATAATGGCACTGTCCTACCCTTGGCCGGTGGTTTTTTGCTTTGCGGTCTTTCATCCTTGGCAATCATGTTTTATGTTCGAAGGTGCTGCACCCATGAATAACCGAGGAGTGCTGTTCCGGGGAAGCACCCGGCAAGGATATTTCTTCTCTGGTATACTCGGTAGAAAAGGCTGAAACTTGGTTTTTTAAATTGTCTATGCACAGATTATTTTCATATTTCCAAGGCGCAGGGGAGCGCTACTTGCTTTTCTTCTTGCTCGTTTTGTCCATCCCTCCCCTGCTTTTCGGCAATGCCGACGGCGCTTTTGCAAACGGCAGCTGTTTCAGTCCGGAGGGTGACCCTGCCGCCGCCGAAACTCTTGCGAATGCGATCAGATATTACGAAGATACAAGTGCCACCCAATCCTTTGAGGATCTCCTCAAGGATCGCTCCATTACCTGGAACAGATTACCTGAAAAGGTTCCCAGTTTCGGTTTCAGTAATTCCGCCTTCTGGTTGCAATTGAATGTTTGCGCATCAAAGGCACAGACTGAAGGTGCAGTCCTTGAGATTGCCTACCCGTTGCTTGATACTATTCGCGTTATTGGACGAGTTGACCAGACCATCGTCTATGACGTTCTCAGCGGCGACAGCTTTCCTTTTAGTCAGCGACCGGTAAAACATCGCAATTTTGTCTTTTTCCTTCCTAATCTCCAACAAGATCTCAGCATCTACATCCGAGTGCAGACTAAAAGTGCCATGCAGATCCCCCTGCAGCTCTCCACAGCAGCTGAATTTTTCGCCGACAATCAACAGGCACTTCTACTGCAGGGCCTTTATTTCGGCATAATCCTGGCAATGGTACTGTACAATGCCTTCTTGTTCTTTGTTCTGCGCGAACACCCCTACCTGCTCTATGTTCTTTTCACCACCTGCTATCTCAGTTTCCAGGGTGTTTTTCAGGGGCTATTTCAGCAATTTTTGTTCGACTCCGTATGGTTACAAAAACATTCCCTGCTCATTTTCGGCTTCCTTTCGATCGTTTTTGCCAATTTATTTGCCGTATCTTTTTTAAACCTGCCGGCAAAAAACATGCTGATCTCCAGTATCTTACGTGGCGTTGGCTGGATATCGAGCGTGGCCGCGATACTTGCCGCCTTCTTGCCCTATGAAATCATGGTGAAACTGATGCTTGCCCTGGCAACCCCCAGTTCACTCCTGATTATGTTCGCCGGCTGCAAACTTTGGTGGACCGGACATCTTCCAGCGAGAATATTTACCGTGGCCTGGTCGACTCTCCTGGTGTCGTTTGTTTTGGCTTCCTTCAACAAATTCGGCATCGTACCGCGAATTTTCTGGACTGAAAATATCCTGCAGATAGGCAGCATACTTCAGGTCATCTTACTCTCCATAGCCCTTGCTGAAAGGGTGAACGAGGAAAAACGCCAGAGAATCCTAGCAGAGCAACACCTGTCCACATCTCTTGAAGAAAAGGTGCAGGAGAGAACGCTTGAACTGAACAAGGCCCTGAAGCAACTGGAGGCTGCCAATACGGAACTGTCGCAGATAAGCCATACCGACAGCCTGACGCAGATCGCCAACCGGAGATCCTTCGATCTCCAATTGGCTCTAGAATACAAGAGCGCCACGCGGGGAGGCTATCCATTAGCCCTTGTCATGATCGACATTGACCACTTCAAAAAGTTCAATGACACCTACGGGCACCAGGTTGGCGACAAGGTATTGCGGACGGTGGCCAAAACCTTGAAACCACTTGCTGCCCGTCCCGGAGACAGCATTTACCGCTATGGTGGAGAGGAATTTGCGGTTTTGCTCAATAATACTGATCTGGTCGGGGCGGAAATCGTCGCGGAAAAGATGCGGAAGTCAATTGAGATGACCACGGTTCTCATTCACGACAGATCATTTTTCGTCACAATCAGCGCCGGCCTCAGCATATATAACCCACGGGACCACATTGGCGTGATTTCTTCCCCGGAAGACCTCATGCACCAAGCCGATATACAACTCTATAAAGCAAAAGAAAAAGGGCGTAACCGTCTAGAGGTATGGAGAGACGAGGAACCGTCTTGAAATTGAAATATAGAGTCAGGCGAAAACATCTTTTCTGCAAACGCTTGGGGAGCAGCTACAGGGAGAGAAAATGGCACAGGTTATAAAAGGCGTTTTTCCGAAAACTCTGAAGATCGAAAAGAAAAAGGAGCAGCCGGTTGCAAGCTATATTTTACACATCTCCATAACCTTTTCCGATCCGCTGATCTGGCGGCGCATCAAGGTTCCGGGTACATTCAACTTGTCCCAATTGCACGATGCCATCCGGTTGAGCATGGGCTGGAGCGATGCCCATGTCCATCAATTCCTGATCGGCAAGATCTGCTATGAACCGACCGGAACCACGACGATCCTGCACGAATCAAAACGATTCGATGAAAACAAGTATAAGCTCTACACCCTGGAGGACGACATGCGCTTCATGTTCACCTACCTCTACGGTGCCGGCGAGGGTTGGGAACACGAAGTCCACCTGGAGAAGATCGTCCCTCCGACCAAAGAGCCGATACAACCGATTGTCATAGCTGGAGAGAGGGCATGCCCGCCGGAAACCGTCGGAGATATTCACGAATACCAGGCTCTTCTGACAGCTTTTGAAACCCCCGGCCATAAGAACCGGAAACGATTGTTCGAGCTGACCAATTGCCCCGATTTCGACCCGGCATTTTTTGACCTGGAGGCTGCCAAGTTGCGGCTTGTTTCGCGTTCGCTGTCATAGGGGCCTGTCGTATTTATAAAAAAAAATAAAAAAGCGGCTAAGCTTCTTTCCTCATTCAACCGATAACAAAAGCAACAAAGCTGTTGCAAATGGCCCATCAACAGGGCTAACCGGTATTGAGGTTGCAATTATGGAATACAAAGTACAACGCGGTGACACCATTGCCCATGTCAGTAAAACCATGGGGAACGACTGGCAGACCCTGAAGAGGCTGAATCCCCAGGCCGTTGGCCGCTCGAAGGTAAACGGCAACTGGTTCGTCCGGGAAGGGGCAGTTCTTTCCGACCAGCCGAAAGCAAATTTCGGCACACTTCTTAAAGCGGCTGAAGGTGGTGAGACCGGCAAAAACAAGGTAACGGGGAGTGGTAGCGGGCAGACAAATGCAAGCACCGCAAAAGAACGAAGTCACACCCTCAAAGCAGGCGACACCGTTTGGGGTCTCGCCACCAAGACCTACCATGTCAATCCGCAGGAGGTCCTCAAGGCAAATAATATCAGCGATCCCCAATCTCTGCAGATCGGGCAAACCTTGAGTATTCCCCAGGCCCCGGACAAATCAGAAAAAGAGACCGTGGTGGCCAGTTGGTATGGAAGGTACCATCACGGCCTGCCAATGGCCAACGGTCAGCCCTTTGATATGAACGCTCCGACCATCGCCCACAAAGATATACCGCTCGGCACCAAGGTCCTCCTCGAAAACCCCGAGACCGGCCAGAAAGCGACGGCAACAGTCACTGATCGCGGCCCGTTTGTGCAAGGCCGGGATGTCGATTTAAGCTACAAACTGGCGCAGAGCCTTTCTCTTGACAAGCAGGGGATCGGCAATCTTACCATGCAGGTGCTGTTGTAAAGGACACGACTACCGGAGGCAGAAGCATCTTCCACCACTGCCTCACTCTTTGCTCCAGCCATTCTCCGGCAACTCCCCTCTTGCCGGTTTCAAACAAATGTTTTATTCTCCCGTTTTAATCTCATTAGTAAAATGTGGAGAGCCATGTCCGACAACCATCCCACCAAGAAGAGAATCCTCGAAGCCGCCGGAGAAATCTTTGGCACCAAGGGTTTCAAAGATGCTACCATCCGCACTATTGCTAAGGACGCGAAGGTCAATATCGCCGCGATCAATTACCATTTCCGCGACAAAGAGGGTTTGTACGGCGCCGTCCTCGAAGAGGTCTTTCACCTTGGTTTCACCCGTTTTCCCGCCAACATGGATCTTGCCGCCAATGCCGATCCGCAGCAGCGCTTAAAGGCCTTTATCCGGGCCATGTTCTACCGGCTGCAGAGCAAGGAGGGCTGGGGCGGCATTGGTGGACGGGGCCGACTTATCGCCCGCGAACTGCTCGACCCAAGTCCTGCCTTCGAAGCGGTACTTGACCGGTATATCAAGCCGCACAAGGATATGCTGGTAGCCATCATCATAGACATCATGGGCACAGATCCCGGCCCGGAAAAACTCATGCCCTGCGCTATCTCCATCATCGGCCAGTGTATCTATTATGCCTTGGCTTCGCCGGTCATCCGCAAAATCAGTGCCGACAACGCCCCCACCGAAGAAAACCTCGACCGACTGGCTGAATTCGTCTGGCTTTTTTCCCTGGGTGGCATCGCCAAAATCCAAGACGCAACCCTTTCGCCAACAAAGGACGCCGTATGAAAAAACGCTTGCGCATTATTATCCCAATGGTCCTCGTTGTTGTTGTCGGCTTATATCTGTTCAACTATCTGAAGAACCGGGAGGATGCCAACGCTCTCAGATTTTCCGGCAATATCGAGGTCACCGAGGCGCAGATGAGCTTTCGCACCCCCGGTCGATTGGCGGAGCGTTTGGTCGAGGAAGGCGACACGGTACAAGCTGGGCAGATCCTCGCACGACTCGATAAAAGTGACCAGAACATAGCCGTGGCCCAGGTCGAAGCCAACCTCGCCTACGCCGAGGCGGTCCTCGCCGAGCTTCTGGCCGGCAGCCGAACGGAAGATATCGACCGGGCCGTGGCGGAACAAGCTAGTGCCAAGGCCGCCGAGCAGTCGGCCATCGTCCAATTGAACCAGGCAAAAACCGACTTTGACCGCTACACCAGCCTGTTCAAGGATGGCAGTGTCAGTAAAACCGTCCTGGAAACCTACCAAACCGGTCTCAAGACCGCCGAAAACCGAGTGAAGGAAGCGGAGGCCAGGACCAAGGCCACCAGCGAAGGACTCAGCCTGCTGAAGGCCGGATCGCGCAAGGAAAGTATCGATCAGGCAAAAGCCAAAGTCCAAGTGGCACGGGAGGGTGTCAACCAGGCCCGGCAGCAGCTGGCTTACACGGAACTCGTTGCCCCCATGGACGGGGTTGTCCTCAGTACGGCGGCGGAGGCCGGGGAATATCTCAATCCCGCCTCGCCGGTGCTCACCTTGGGGCAAATAGCCAAACCGTGGCTGCGCGCCTATATCCATGAGAAAGATCTGGGGCGCATCCAGCTGAACCAGGAAGTGAAGGTGCACACCGACTCCTTTCCCGACAAAAGCTATGCGGGCCGGGTAAGTTACATCAGCAGCCAGGCCGAATTCACCCCGAAAACCGTGCAGACCTTCGAGGAGCGGGTCAAGCTCATGTACCGTATCAAGGTGACCCTTGCCAACCCGGACAACGAACTGAAACCCGGCATGCCCGCCGATGGCCGTATTGACCTGTCCGGGCGCTGAAGCGAGAGCCGCGCATGCCGCAAGCACCTGCCCAACACCAGGCCAGCCCGGCCATCGTCGCCGATCGGTTGACCAAGACCTTTGCTGCGGTGATAGCTGTTGAAGGCCTTTGCCTGACCGTTTTCCCCGGGGAGATATTCGGCCTCGTCGGTCCGGACGGCGCCGGAAAATCGACGAGCCTGCGGATGCTTGCGACCATCATGAATCCCGATTCCGGCTCGGCGACGGTTGCCGGTTTTGACATCGCCCGGGATGCCGCAAGTGTTAAGGACCACCTCGCCTATATGAGCCAGAAATTCGGCCTGTACCAGGATCTCACCGTCGGCGAGAATATCAATTTTTATGCTGATCTTTACGGTATGAGCCGCAAGGGCAGGCAGGATCGTATCGAAGAACTGCTCGATTTCAGCCATATGCGGCCCTTTATCCGCCGCAAGGCCGGTGATCTGTCGGGGGGTATGAAACAGAAACTGCAGCTGGTCTGCGCTCTTATCCACACCCCGAAGGTTCTCCTCCTCGACGAACCGACCAACGGCGTCGATCCGGTGAGTCGCCGCGATTTCTGGCGCATCCTCCACCGCCTGCGCCGGGAACAGGTCGCCATCCTCCTCTCAACAGCCTATCTCGATGAGGCGGAACGCTGCGACCGGGTGGCCCTCATCGATCACGGCAGGATCATGGCCACCGGGACGCCTGCGGAAATCAAAAAACTCATGGATGGGCGAATCATCGAAATAAAAAGCGCTAAAGCGCGGCAGATCGTCGGTGCTTTGCGCGGCCTGCCGCTGGCCAAAAGCGTCAACCTGTTCGGTGATACCGTGCATCTGGTTTGCGCCGGGGGCCATGTCTGCGAGGAGCATGTCGCCACCCTTCTTCGCCAGGCAAATGCCGGGTATCAGCAGATCCGAGCAACCGAGCCGTCGCTTGAGGATATCTTCGTCAGTCTCCTCGGCAACAAGGTCCAGGACGCCCAGCCGACAGGAACGAAAAAGGTTGCTGTTCACGCCGGGACAGCAAAAGACGGCGAGCCGGCCGTGCAGGTGCAGCACCTGACCCGTCGCTTCGGCAGCTTTACCGCCGTTGACGACATCAGCTTTACTGTTGAGAAAGGAGAAATATTCGGATTTTTAGGCCCGAATGGTGCCGGCAAGAGTACCACCATCCGCATGCTCTGCGGCCTGCTTGGCCCAAGCTCCGGCAGCGGCACGGTCGGCGGCTCGGACATCCGCCGTGAAGTCGAGCACATCAAGCAGCATATCGGCTATATGAGCCAGAAATTCTCGCTCTACGAAGATCTCACCGTCACCGAGAACATCAATTTTTACGGCGGCATTTACGGCCTTACCGGCAATCGCCTGGAAGATCGCCGCAACTGGGCACTGGCCATGGCTGGTTTGACCGAACATACAACCAGCATTACTTCGATCCTCAGCGGCGGCTGGAAACAGCGGCTGGCGCTTGCCTGCGCCATTCTCCATGAACCGCCGATCATCTTCCTCGACGAACCGACCAGCGGCGTCGACCCGTTAAGCAGGCGGCGCTTCTGGGATCTCATCTCCACCATGGCCGAGCAGGGTATCACCGTTTTCGTCACCACCCACTATATGGAAGAGGCCGAATACTGCGACCGCATCGCCCTCATCTACGGCGGTAAGATGATCGCCACCGGTTCACCCCTGGAATTGAAAACCAAGGCCATGCACGATAAAATCATCGACCTGCGTTGCCCCGACCCGCAAACCCTCATCGACCCGCTGAAGGGGCTGCCGGAAATCCGCGACGCCTCACTGTTCGGCGCAGGTCTCCATCTTGTAGCCCCGGACGCCGTGGCCGCCGAAGCGGCGGTGCAGCGCCTCCTGGCGGATCTTGGAATAGCCGGAGCCATTATGGAGACCATCATGCCGAGCATGGAGGATGTCTTTATTTCGCTCATTGAGGAGGTCGACCGGCACAATGACCACAACCAGGAAAGGCAGGAGGCAAAGACATGAAACTCCGCCGTCTGGCTGCCGTTGCCCGCAAGGAATCCCTGCATCTCCTCCGTGACTGGCGCAGCCTGACGCTCGCCCTGGCCATTCCCCTGTTCCTTATTCTCCTCTATGGCTACGCCCTGACCCTCGACCTGCGCAACGTCCCGACCGTCGTCTGGGATCAAGGGCGCAGCCCGGAAAGCCGTGAACTTCTCAGCCTTTTCGGCAGCTCGCCGTATTTTACCATCAAGGCCTATCGCGATAACTACCCCCAACTGCAGGAGGATCTCGACCGCGGCCGGGCAATGGTCGCCATCGTCGTCCCCAGCGATTTCGCCGCCAAGGTCCAGACCGGAAAACCGGTACAAATCCAGATTCTCGGCGACGGCAGTGATGCCAATACCTCACGCCTGGCGATGAACTACGCCGCCAACATCGGGGCGATTTACGCCCGCACCGTCACTGCGGAGAGAATGTTGCTGCAAGGCCGCGGCAAGCTACAGCAGCCGGTGGAACTGGCGGCGCGAGCCTGGTATAACCCCGGCCTCAGAAGCCAGAACGTCCTTATTCCGGGGATCATTGCTCTTGTTATGATCGTCGTTGCAGCGCTCCTCACCAGCACGACCATTGCCAAAGAATGGGAAACCGGCACCATGGAACAGCTCATCTCCACACCGCTGCGCGGCCCGGAACTGATCTTCGGCAAGATCGTCCCCTACTTCTGCATCGGCATGATCGATGTGGCCCTGGCCGTTCTCATGGGCAAGTGGATCTTTAACGTGCAGATCGTCGGCAATGCTGCCCTGCTCTTTGCCATGTCCGCCCTGTTTCTCACCGGCGCCCTGTTTTTCGGACTGATGCTCAGCATCAAACTGAAATCCCAGGTGCTGGCCAACCAACTGGCGATTATCGCCGGCTTTTTGCCGACGCTTCTCCTCAGCGGCTTTGTCTTCGCCATCGAAAACATGCCGATCCCCCTGCAAGTTCTCACCTACATCGTCCCGGCCCGCTACTTTATCGCCATCCTCCGCGGCATCTACCTAAAAGGTATCGGCCTTGAGATCCTTTGGCTGAACGCCGTGTTTCTTATGATTTACGCGCTGATCATGATCCTTGTCGCCAACCGCAAATTCACCTTCAAACTGGAGTAGGCGATGGGACAACGGCTTTGGTGTATGCTGGTTAAGGAATTTCTGCAGATGCTGCGCGACCCGCGCATGCGGGTGGTGGTCTTCGGCACGCCGGTGATCCAGATGACCATCATGGCCTTTGCCCTGACCACCGATGTCACCAATATCCGCATGGCCGTCCTCGATATGGACAGGACGCCGGCCTCGCGGGAATTCATCAGCGCCTTTACCGCCGGTGAGTATTTCCGGATCTCGGCAACGCTTACCTCCCAGGATGAAATCACCCCGATACTTGACCGCGCCGAGGCCCGGGCGGTGCTGCAAATCCCGGCCGGTTTCAGCCGCGACCTGCACAATGGCCGGACGGCAACGGTCCAACTGCTCACCGACGGCACCGACAGCAACAGCACGGCCATCGTCCAGGGCTATGCCGGATATATTCTTGGTGACTATAACGACCGGATGCTGAAAAAACGCCTTGCTAAAAAAGGCATTACCGAGCCGCCGGTACAGATCGAAACCGCCGGCCGTGCCTGGTATAACCCCAACCAGGAAAGCCATTTTTATTATGTGCCGTCGCTCATCGCCACCATGCTCTTTATCTTCAGCCTGCTCCTGACCAGTATCGGCATCGTCCGCGAGAAAGAGATCGGTACCATCGAGCAGGTGATGGTCACGCCGATCCGCCGCATCGAATTCATCCTCGGCAAAACCATCCCCTACATGATCACCGGCTATATCTCCATGACCTTTATGCTGATCGTTGCTTACGTTATTTTTGGGGTATCCGTGCGTGGCAGTATCGCCCTCCTGTATGGCCTGACCGGCATCTATCTGGCCGGCAACATGGGCATTGCACTCATTATCAGCGGCAGCGCCCGTACCCAGCAACAGGCGCTGCTCACCAGTTTTCTCGTGCTCATGCCCTCAGTTATGCTCAGCGGCTTCATGTTCCCGATTACCAACATGCCGGAAGCAGTGCGTATCGCCACCTTCGGCAATCCGATGCGCTGGTATCTTGAGATCCTCCGTTTTATCGTCATGAAGGATGTCGGGATTGCCTCCCTCTGGCCGGCCATCCTTGCCCAGACCGGCCTGACCCTGACATTTTTGACTATTGCCGTGGGACGATTTAAGAAAACTTTGTCCTAGTCGGGGATGTCTCCGCTTCCCAATTTGTCATCACGTGCGCTTCCAGCTTTGGTTTGGGCTTTCCGCCGCTCACACATTCAATAATCTCTGATTGTTTTTTCTATTGGCTGGTCTTGCCATTACTCTTTGGCGAGCTTACAGATACTTGATGCTTGATTGGCTCGTTGAAAGGATTGCGGAAGTCGTTCAACCATGATCGAGGCAAGAAAAGCTGTTCTTTCGACAACTCTTCCAGCCGCTGCTGCGCAGGCTTTCTGGAGAAACGTAACGTGAACCTCCGCTGATGAGTGGGCTATGGACTTCTTTTTTGTGACTATCACCTGGCTCGGCTCGCTGTATCTTCTTTTGCCATTCTCTGTGCTGCTCTGCCTCCTGCTGCTCCGGTTTGGTAAATCCGGGCAAGCAGTATTGATCAGTTCCAGTTTATTGATCACCATCATTTCCGTCCACGTTGCAAAACTGATGTTTCGCCGACCGCGACCGTCCACAGCCGAACTCCTTGTAGCGATGCCTTCTGACTGGTCATTTCCGAGCGCTCATACGGCCCAGGCCACTGCCTTTTTCTTGTCAGCCACGCTTGTCGCGTTTCAGGTCCTGCCGACACTCTGGGCAACCCTTGTAGCCCTCCTGAGTCTGCTGATCATCGGCCTTGTCGGTTATTCGCGCATCTACCTTCAAGTGCACTACCTTTCCGATGTATTGGCAGGGATGGCTTTGGCAGTTCTCATTGTATCCGGAGTGCGGGCAATTATTCCCCTCTTGCCATGGCTTCAGGGGAAATAGCCGCTTTGTTGAAAATCACTACTATGGCATTTTAAAAGGAGTTTTAACCGTGCGGAACAAATTTCTTGGTCAAGGAGAAGCTGGTTATCACCCGATTCGCAAGATACAGGTCTGCTTTTCCGGTCTGCGCTATGCCATCCGTTATGATTTCAGCGTTGCCTACAAGGTCTATCTTTCTCTGTTAATGCTCCTGATTTGCTTTTTTCTCCGCCAATGGATTGATTTTCTCCTCATCATGGCAGCTACCGGACTAGTGCTCATAGCTGAAATGTTCAACAGCGCCATAGAGGCCCTCTGTGATTTCATCGAGACAAATGAAAATGAAAAAATAAAAATAATTAAGGACATATCAGCAGCAGCGACAGGCATCTCCATCCTTATCTGGGTTGTTGTGTCAGCTGTTGAAATTACCAACCTTTGGAAGGTCTTCCATTCTTAGAGACCACCTGCCGACAGCCCCCTGGGCAAACACTCCATTGATTTCTTGTTTCATGCTGAAGCAACAATTGCCGTAGATTTCTGCAGGAGATATGTAATTATGCAAGAAAAAGTTGCAAAACCAGATGGTATGCTGTGGCATGCTTCATCAGAACAGGATGTCATTTCCGAATTACAGACAAACCTCAGCGGTTTGAATGACAGTGAAGCAGCAGCAAGGTTGCAGCGCTTTGGCGCCAACACGCTCCTTCGCAAGGTAAGCGATAGCCCCTGGTTGATTTTCTGGCGTCAAATAAACAACCCGATTGGCTGGCTCCTCATTGGTTCAGGGACATTGGCGATCGGCTTGCAAAAAATCACCGATGCCCTGGTGGTTTTCGGTGCGGTGGGTGTTAACGCTGTTATTGGTTTTATGCAGGAATACCGGGCAGGAAAGGCCATCGAAGCACTCGCCGACATGATGCCGGAGTTTGCAACCGCGCTTCGGAACGGGCAGGCGATTGCCGTCCCTGCCGAAAGCCTGGTCCCCGGCGACCTGGTGACCTTGCAAAGCGGCGACAAAATTCCCGCCGATCTGCGGCTGATCAGGGTAAAGAACCTCCTGGTCGAAGAAGCCGCGCTCACCGGTGAGTCGCTGCCTGTGGTCAAGAGAAGCGATGCCGTTGAAGGGGATGCGCCTCTCGGCGACAGGCTCGGCATGGCTTTTAGTGGAACGCTTGTTTTGCAAGGTACCGCCACCGGGGTAGTGGTCGCGACCGGCGGCAGCACGGAGTTGGGCCGGATCAATGCCCTGCTCAACCAGACCAGGCAGCTTTCGACCCCTCTGACTCGTCAACTGGCCAAGGTCAGCAATGGCATTACCGCTGCAGTGGTGGCTGTAGTAGCCGTCCTCATTAGTTTTGGCATCTGGGTCAAAGATGCCCCCTTAGGCGAATCGCTCATGGTTGCCGTTTCTCTGGCGGTTGCGGCAATTCCCGAAGGCCTGCCGGCAGTCATTACCATCTGCCTCGCCGTAGGCGTTCGGCGCATGGCTGAAAGACATGCGGTGGTCCGACACCTTCCGGCGGTGGAAACCCTTGGCTCCACGACTGTTATCTGTTCCGACAAGACCGGCACCCTTACTCGCAATGAGATGACGGTGCAGGTGGCATGGCTGGCTGGGCAGGAATACCGTTTTTCCGGCATCGGCTACGCTCCCGACGGGAAAATTGAACGCGATGATGCCCGCCTCACCGAACTCCCGGCCGCCCTGCATGATCTGCTCACCATTGCCATCCTATGCAATGATGCGGTAGTGCGCCTTGAGCAAAACATCTGGACCATCACCGGTGACCCAACCGAGGCGGCGCTGATTGCTGCCGGGGGAAAAGGAGGTCTTTCGAGCCAAGATCTCCGCAGTCACCATGCTCGCCTGGACGTCATCCCCTTTGAGTCGGACAGCAAGTTCATGGCCACTCTGCATACCATTGACGGGGAAAACCATATTCTCCTGAAGGGCGCTCCGGAAACTGTCCTTGAGCGCTGCGCTCTGGGCGAAGAGGAGTTGCGCCGCATCAATGACGCCATGGCCACTTACGCCCGTCAGGGCATGCGGGTGATCGCCTTTGCGCAAAAGAAAAACGTTGCAGAGGTACAGATCCAACCGGAGTCCGTCCGCGGTGATCTGCAGTTTGCAGGTTTACTCTGCATGATCGACCCGCCCCGAACCGAGGCGATGGACGCCATCCGGGTCTGCCATAGCGCCGGAATTACGGTCAAGATGATAACCGGTGACCATCCCGTGACCGCCGAGGCAATCGGGCGCCAGCTCGGTCTGTTGCCGCAGGGACAAAGCGCCATGCCCGGTCGTGACCTTGACGGTCTCTCCGAAAAGCAGCTGCAGAATGCGGTTATGAGTACCAATGTCTTTGCCAGGGTGGCACCGGAGCACAAGATCCAGCTTGTCGAGGCCTTGCAGGCCCAGCGCCATGTCGTTGCCATGACCGGTGACGGTGTCAATGATGCGCCGGCCCTCAAACGCGCCGACATCGGCATTGCCATGGGTATAACCGGCACAGCGGTATCAAAAGAAGCCGCCAAGGTTGTCCTTATGGACGACAACTTTGCCTCTATCACCGCAGCGGTGGAGGAAGGGCGCCGGGTCTATGATAACCTCATTAAATCTCTAGCCTTTATGCTGCCCACCAATCTCGGTCTGGCCTGCACCCTGTCGGTTGCGATGTTCTTCTTTCCAACGGTCCAGGTTGATGGTGTCAATGAACTCCTTATGGCCATGTCTCCCAGCCAGACTCTATGGATCAATCTGGTGGCAAGTGTCACTCTGTCAATTCCCCTGGCCTTTGAGGTGCTGGAGCCGAATGCCATGCGGCGACGGCCACGCTCCCCCGACGAACCGGTTTTTTCGGGTTTCATCGTCACCCGCCTGATAATTGTCGGGATCCTCATGGCGGCAGGCGCCTGCGGGCTGTTCCTCTGGGAGTACTACCGTATCGTCGGTCCGGAACCGGTGACCAGTGCCCTGCATGCTCTAGCCCTTTCCGAAGCGCAGACTCTTTGTGTGACAAGCATTACTTTCACTCAGATCTTTTACCTGTTCAACTGCCGGTCCCTGCACTCCTCTCTCTTTGCTCAAGGATTTTTCAGCAACCCACCTGTATTTATCGGCATAGGCATCCTGCTGATGCTCCAGGCCTGCTTCATCTATCTGCCGCCGCTGCAGACGCTTTTCAACTCCGCACCGCTCGATGGCCGGGCCTGGATGTTCGCAATGGCAGTCGGGGCAATCGTCCTGCCAGTGATATCGCTCGACAAATGGATCAGAAATCGTAGAAGTGCAGACGCAAGCACTCACACAAAGGAGATACGATGATAGAAGCAATCAAGAAATTCGAGAGAGTCATTATCTGCTCTCTTCTCATGATGATGTCTTTGGTTGTGCTGCTCGCAACCATCGAACTGGGATGGATCATCATCAAAGACATTTTCACCCCACCGATTTTCCTTCTTGAAATCAATGAACTTTTCGAGATATTCGGCCTGTTCATGCTGGTGCTTATCGGCATCGAACTCTTGGAAACCATCGCCAAGACCTACACCAAACAAAACATCAACCATGCGAAAATTGTCATGGCCGTTGCCATTATCGCCATCGCCCGCAAGATCATCATTCTGGACGTTGAGAACTACTCCGGACAATCTTTGCTGGGTATTGCGGCGATCATTCTGGCGTTGTCCATCGGTTATTATCTGATACAATACAAAAGACGATTGCCGGAACTGACCAAAAAAGAAGGCGATTGAAATCGACGAGAGGGAGAGCATATGACAACCGAAGTATTGGGTTATTTCCTGGCAGGGAGAGTGCCGAAAGGCGTGCAACCCAGGGCCAGGAGGTGGGAGCGCATCCCCTGAACAAGGGACAATGGCTGATCAGTCTGACACAGGTGGTTGCAACATCCTGGCAATCCCTGGGATTTCAAGAATCGTGGCGACGGATGGCATTACCGTGGCACCGGCGGCGATCAGGTTTGATATTCCGGTTATGATTGCCGTCAGTGTGGCCTGTGTCCCGGTTTTCTTCACCGGCTATCGAATCGACCGGTGGGAAGGGATGCTCTTTCTCGGGTATTACGTGGTCTACACACTCTGTTTGATCCTTGACGCCAACAACCACGACGCCTTGCCTGCATTCAGCGCGGTGATGAGTCTCTTTGTCGTGCCTATGACAGTGGTGGCGTTGGCGATTTTCGCCGTACGAGCTTTTCTGCAGTGTCAGGCTGCATGAAGAGATCCCCGGCCTGGCGGTTGACGGCTATGGAAAACCAGGAGGTGACTCTATGCAGCTCCTCGACACCATTGACGAGATCTTTCGATATCTCTTCTATAAAGGTTTCTACGCCCTGAGGGTCAAACCCGGGAAGGTAGAAACGGCATAAATAAGGTCGGTGCGTGTGATGATGCCAACGAACATGTCGGCTTCATTGGTAATGGGGACACAGTTCAAATCATGGTCATACATTATTTTCGCCACTCGGCGAATATCGGTTAAGGGATCGGCGGTGATTACCGGATGATCCATGAGTTCCCTGATAGAGGCTGCTTTGGCTTCACGAATGACACCCTCTTCAATGATGAGTTTTTCGAGGATTTTCTCCTTGCTGATCAATCCCACCGGGCTGTTCTGGGCATTCATGACGGGGAGTTGTCGGATGCCCTTTTCTTCAAGAAGCATGTAACCTTCGGTGATCTGTGCCGTGTCAAAGATTGTCATGACCGGGCGCTTCATGATCTGATAGGCGTGATAAATAATTTCCTCATGTTTTACCTGGATCATCTCCCTGTAGGCTTTTATAGCTTCCCTGTTGACATAGGATTGCTGCGCAGCCTGTTTCGCATTGTCGATGCCACGTGCCAACGGCTTCAATCCCTTGATCGGCTTGATACCTTTCACAAGATACAGGTCTTCGAGGGTACTGCGGAAAGTTCGCCCCTGTTCATTATAGACGGCAAACATATGGCACCTCTTTTTTACCGTCTTTTTGCGCGGGCTCAATGCTGAAACTGGGACAGGCATAGAGATCGATATCGTGGCGGTTCTCCGGGTAGCGGCCGCAGGCGAGTTTCTTCCAAAATGGCTGGTTGTAGATGGAGCAGCGCGACTCACCGATAGCACTCCAATCGAGATAAATACAGCTGCGATGAAGACAGCAGTTGCCGCAATGGGTACACTGGCCGACAATCTTCTCCGGGATCGATGGAGCAACGGATCCGTGCAGCAAATAGCGCGAAAATGCCCGGGATTTGACCTGGCCGTGCAGATGGCCGGCCGCTTTGGCGGTGGTTTTGACACAGCGGCGGATGTAGGATGTATCCAAAGCAATGGCACTTGCCACAAATGGTGAAAATGGGAGGAGCAGGCCCATAAACCCGGCTAAAAGCCAATCGAGTATCACTGCTAGTTTCATCAACTCTCCTTGAGACACGCCAGGCGCGTTGAGTTTAGGAGCCGTCGGAAATAACTTAACCAACTACAACCATTTCCTGACGGCTCCTTATGCCGTTCCAAGCATGCCTTCGGCCATGTTATTTATTTACAACGGCTTAGTCTGGAAGTGCATAGATCATCACCGGTTCCGCCTCAACACCTTGAATGCCGAGGGTGAAAGCGCGGATTGTCCGCGGTCCGCTCCCGATCCGGGACAGGTCAAGGCCCTCAATAATCAGGATATCTTTTTTCAGCAAGTGCGTATGGGTTTCATGTGCCGGTTGATTCCGTTCAATTCCCGGCTGATCAATGCCGACGAATTTCAGGGGGAAAGTCGCCAGCCAGGCGGCTGCTTCGCCTGAAAGCCACGGAAAAAGTGGATCAAATACCGTAAGGATTGTCTTTCGGGTTTTGAAGAACACAGCTTCGACACCCCCGAGTGGCAGATTTTGCACCAGCGCAGGGTCGATGCAGGGCGGGGGAGAATCGGCCAGATCAAGGATAAGAGCACTAAACTCAGCAGGAAAACAATGAAAGTCGCTGGAATTTTTCCCTGATGGGAGGGCATGGAGAGGATAATCGACATGCGTACCGGTGTGCAAAGGCAAATGCAGCGTGCTTTCGTGCATGCCATGCCCAGCAAAGCTTCGAGTGTTTTCGATGGCCGGCCTTTTTTCCTCAAGATTTTTATACACCACCATCCCTTCACTGATCGGCAGCGACAAATTTATCCAGTTCAACACGACATTTCTCTCTTCGCTGTAACGGTCTTTGTGCCGGGCGGATAGATGATCAGCGGATTCTCCCGAGACGCGGCTTTTATTGCATCGGCAATCCGCCATTGAGCCTGCAGTTCGTCAAAACTAGCAAAGAGGGTTTTGTCCCCCATCAGGGCGTCTTTGAGCAGCTTGATATAGGACTCGGGTTTGTTGGCCATCATCCGGCAGCTGTGGCAATAGTCAGCGGTGACCGGTTCCATGATAAAATCATATCCAGGCACCTTGGAGCTGAAGGTCAGGCGGATACCCTCGCTGGGGTACACCTCAATTACCAACTGATTCGGTGCCGCATTCATGGTGTCGGCACAGCTCAGGCAAAGCGAATTCGGCCGATAGCGCAGACGAATTTCCGTCCTCTTTTCTCCCAGCATCTTGCCGGTCTTGAGGATAAAACGGGTACCCTGCCATTGCGGAGTATCAATCTCCAGTACTACCTCAGCATAGGTTTCAGTTTGCGAATTTTTGCCTTGCTGATGGTATCCCTGATATTGGCCGACTATCGGCGGCAAGCCGGGAATGAGCTTGATGTGTTCTAGAATGTTAATTTTCTTCAGACGGATGGGCTCCGAGCCAAGATTTTCCGGACTTTCCATTGCCACCAGGGCGAGCATCTGGAGCAGATGGCTCTGGACCATGTCGTTGATAGCACCGGTCTGATCGTAATATTCCAGTCGCTCTTCCACTCCTGCTGTCTCAATACTGGTGATTTCTACGCTCTCAATAGCCCGGCTATGCCAGCTTTCGCTGAAGATCCGATTCGCGAAGCGGATGGCAAGGACGTTGCGGATCATTTCTTTACCCAGGTAATGGTCGATCCGGTACAATTGTTCTTCTGCCGCCAGAGCCATAAGATGGGATTGGATTTCCCCCGCAGTTTCCAGGCTATCGCCAAAGGGTTTTTCGAACAGCAGGCGGTGGTCGGATCTGTCTTTGATGAAAAGACCCGTGGCGTGCAATTTGGTTGTAATGGTAAGAAAGGCTTCGGGCTTGACGGCCAGAAAGAAAAGACGTTGAGCGGTGGAGGTCCCTTCGTCAAGGCGGTTTGCCAGTGCCGGATAAGCCGGGGAATCATCGAAGTCAAGGCAATGATACCCAATGCGGTTTTTCAAAGCATCACTGAGCTTAAAGCCTCCCTTGCTCTCAACCAGGGAGAAAAACGCAGCTTCATCCAAAGGCCGCCGGCCAAGGCACCATATCTTGGCAAAAGGCGTTTCATCGCCATACCATTGTTGCAAGGAAGGAAGGATCTTTTTAGTGGCCAGGTCGCCGGTGGCCCCGAAGATAAAGAGAATTGCCCGGCAGGATTCATTGTTTCTTATCTGCATCATAGTGAGAAAAACTTTTTTTGAAAATTACGGTAATTGCCTACCTGCTCTTGTTATCTCATCTGGGTGCTATAGTAATGCATACCCGGAATATAATAAAGGCTGCTCCAAATGGAGAGCAGCAGTATGGGCAAGGAAAGCAAGAGGAGCGAGATTCAAGTTAGTTTACATGGTGCTTTTAATTGACTATGAACTCCCGACTGCATGGGAGTGACGTTATTTTTGAATTTTTAAATTCATCAGATGGCTACATTCAGCTGCCTTATAATCTTTAGTTTTTAGAGCCTCTTGCAAAATGAGGATTTTCGTTCAAAATCAAGGCATGCGAAAAATTTTACCGCAGGCATATAGTTAATATTCCGAGGATAAAATTTTGAGCATAACGCCGAATTTGGGCGAAAAGACCATTTTGCAGAGGCTCTTTAGATAGGAAAATCACAGGTGGACTTGATTTTTTATTTATGCTCCCTAAAGTTCGGATACAAGCACGTAAGAGAGAAAAAAAAGAGATATGAGTTGCAGTATTAGCGAGAGCTGGACTTATCAGCATCTCTTTTGGATGCCAATTTTGAAACATGGAGGAAGTATGAAAGGCGAAATAATCTCGAAAGAATTTCAAAAAATGGTATGGGTTCAAGATAAAAACGGAAAAGAATATGCCTGTTATATTGATGACCTGAAAAGCATCAAGAAGAAGGAAGATTTGACTGAAGAAGAAAAAGCCAAGTGTACCGATTTGAGTACAGTTCTGGGCGATAGCTGGTAGAAAAATATCTTGCTGCACATTAGAAATCTACCCACAGCCCTTATTGCATATGAGCGATAGGGGCTGTTTTTTGTCTATAATTAATAGTGAATAAGGGCAATGCCGCGTTCTAAGCCGTTGTAAAAGAATAACATCGCCAAAGGAAAGGCCGGAACGGTACTCTCTTTAGTCCCCCCTTGAGGGGGATAAGGAGCCGTAACAAAATGGGTTGAAATGGCCCATATTTTGTAACGGCTCCTAAGTTTTCTGCGTAAGTTTTTCAAGCAGCCACGCCATGTTTTCCCCAAGGAGGCGCATGGTCGCCATTCCTTCCAGATCATCGACCACCTCACCTTTTTCGGGACCGATACCCACATTCCAGTCGTTTGAACCGACAAGGATCATCTGCCCAAGCAGGAAAAAATGGTTCATTGTATCCAGGGCATGAACCGCACCGGACCTGCGCACTGCCACCACTGCCGCCCCGACTTTTCGTCGAAACATGTGTCCGTTTGCCTGGCTGACCATGCCGCTGCGGTCGATGAGGGCTTTCATCTCGCTTGATACATCACCAAAGTACGCCGGAGACCCGAGAAGGATGGCATCGGCCCCAGCCATTTTGGCGATGCAGTCATTTAAGATGTCTTTTTTCAGAACACATGTGCCGTTTTTTTCAAGAAAACAGCTATAACAGCCCATGCATCCTCTGATTTCACTGCCGGCCAGCTCAACCAGTTCGGTCTCGGCCCCGGCTTTTGCCAGGGGTTCGAGCACGGCCGTGAGAAGCATGGCCGTGTTACCTTGTTTGCGCCCGCTTCCACAGAATGCAGCCACCTTCATCGTTTTCTCCTTGCAACCTCTTGTGTTCAAACCCCGACAAGGGGAAGTTCCTTTTCGACGGTGAAATACACTAGAAAAGTCGGTTCCTCATTTTCATCGGTGTATTTGCGGCGTTTGATTTTTTTAACCAGTTCCGGATTGTTTTCCTCACGGACTTTTTTCAGGAAGAGCCGTTTGCCTTTATACCCTGTTCCTTCTTCGACAAAGAGGAAGGTCGCCGAAGGGTTTGACTGCAGGTTATGATGCGTGAGGCGGTCGCGCATGATAAAGGCCAAGGTTTTCTCCTCGAGAAAATGCGGACGCGAATATATCGCCGCGTCGACCTTGCCGTTGCTGTCTGCTGTAGCTAACACGCCGAATCCTTTTGTACTTTCAAAGTATTCCTGTGATTTTTTCATGTTCATCCTTTGTGCTGTGCACACATTTATTTGGTTACTGGAAGGCATTGGAGAAGCCATACCTTCCAAATGAGTTGTTGCCGCCACGCTCCCTCCATGCTCCGCTTGCCGATACTCTCCCCCTCCGGCAAACTCACTACGCCCTAATAGTAGCTACGGGCTGCCTCCTTCGCAATGGGAGAAGAAGGAGGGTGTATTGGTAGTATTGTTCAAGTGAGTTCGGTGACCAGGGCCTCTGCGGTTTGCCGGCCAGAGAGCAGGGCCCATTGAATCCCCGGGAGGCTCTGATGCTCCCCGCAGATCCGCACCTTCTCGTTAACAGGCTCAGGCAGGACATACGGGTTGGCCGTAGGGGGCTTCTGCTCCGGAAGAGCATGTTCTAAGTGGTAGGTGCGGATATGCTCCCAGTCGTACACCTCATCGCCAAACCAGTCGATGCACTGGTTGCGCACCTGTTGTTCCAGATCTTCGCTATTGGGATACGGCTGTCCCAAGACGACGACGGCAATAAGCGTTTTTCCCGAAGAGGAATACGTTGGTGACACAACACTCGGGAAGGCTATGTTGTTAACCGGGCCTCGACCATCTCCGTTCAAGACGAGAAAGGGGTCCCGGAACGGCGGACGCCACGCACTTGCAAAATATAGGCAGCTTTCCCCAACGGATGATTGGGAGGCCGGCAATCCCAGGAGCTGTTCAAGAGCCGGAAGAGATGTCGCCAGCACTACCCTGCGTCCGTGTATTTGGCTGCCATCGGCGAGGGTGACAATACCGTCAGCCACTTTTGCAACCTTGCTGTTGAAACGAATGGCCTCTTGGGGAAGCTTCGCCGC
The DNA here is from genome assembly GCA_031441605.1 of Deltaproteobacteria bacterium. Taxonomy (GTDB): domain Bacteria; phylum Desulfobacterota; class Desulfobulbia; order Desulfobulbales; family Desulfocapsaceae; genus Desulforhopalus_A. The sequence goes on along the minus strand of JANNQF010000065.1, from coordinate 22,622 downwards.
CATTTGTCTCGGGATATCGCCCATGCCCTTTGCCGGCAGAGCGGCGTCTCCCTGGGAAAACATCCGGAAAACATACTGAAGAACGCGACTGGAGGCCTTAATGTTTGGGTCAAGACAAACTCCGGCAAAAAAAGGTACGAAAAAACTCTGAATGAATTTCTGGGAAAAACCCTGGTGCCGCAAGAAATCGATAGCGTGCGCTTCCGGTCGAGCAAAGATTTCGGACAATGGCCCCTGACCCACCGAGCGGGCCAGGCGCAACATGGCCAGGCGGTCCTTCAAGGTACCAATCGGAGCGGCAAGCGTTGACAGAATGTATCGTGGGTGGTGTCGAGGATCGGCAACAATATGAAATTTGCCATTGTATCGTATTGCAACGCCGGCGGGAAATCTTTGCAAATCCAAGTCTTGGTAATCAAGTATCCTCTTTGCTTCCGGGTAACCCGTTTGCAGCACTTGAAAGCCATGATCAAGCTGGAAACCATCCTGAAGATCGGTTTGGATTCGCCCGCCAGGCCTGTCTCCCGATTCAAGAACGACAAAGAACAGCCTGTGTTCCTGGAGAGTAAGGGCACAACTCAGCCCTGACAGGCCTGCACCGACGATGACAACATCATATTGCATAGGGTTCTCTCCGCATCTTGTAGTGTTTGGAATTTTCAAAGGCCTTGCTGAGGTTCAAAACAAACAATCGGTGGGGGGTGGAGCAACCCTTCAATCCACCGGGAAGGCCAGCCCCTTAGCCCGTTCATAGCCCCAAGGAGGGCTCCCAGCACGGCACCCCGGCCGGAATTGTCGCCACCGCACATTGTGTTGGCGATCAGGCCCTGTTTTGGGGAGTCGCGATATTTCAGAGCAAGATAGAGGGTCGCCGGAACGGCATGATCAACATAGCACGCTGATGAAAAATGTCTCCCGACAACAGTTGCATCCGGGTAAGGGATGAGGGTCTCTAAAATTTGAGGGTCAATATCCAGCGATGCGTCTTCGCTCCCCTCGGTAATGGCCTGATGCAGCGATTCACCACGAAGAAGATCGAGGAGGATGGCGGCAAGCAGCACACCCCATTTTTTCATGGCCGGCCCGCCATGGGTGAGGCCGAGATGTTGCAGGGAAATCTCCTTCGCTTGATCAGGATTCCTGGAAAAAGCAATGGTCAAAGGGAGCATCAGGCTGAATCCGCCAATATGCTTCTCGTCTTGTCGGCCGCACTGAGAAGGCTTTTTGCCGTTGCCGTAATTGTTGAAAAAATGCCTGAGGTATTCTTCAATATACGTGTCGTTATGTTGGCCCGGAGTCGTCATGAAGGCAATAAGGCAATCAAGCCAGGAATCGACTGAGTATTGGCCGTCGCGCTGTAACAGAAGAAGCAGCTCCCTGGCAAGTTGAAGGTTGAGCGTGTTTTCCCCTGCCCGGAGAAACTGGTGGTAGTGGATGTCTCTTTTGCCCCAGTATTGTCTCTGGTCGTGGAGAATGTCGTAAGATTTCTTTGCCGGAGTAAAGGAGGATCGCCAGAGAATGGAATCGGGATGCGGGTTTCGGGGCTGCAGGTAATCAGCGACTTTGCCGTAATCCTCTTGCAGTGCCCGAGTGTCATAATACCAATGAACAGGCATTGCTAAGGCGTCGCCGACAAACATGCCGATAATGGCGCCCGACAGGCGATCTATCAATGAAAGGCGACTTTTCATGTGGCTTGCCCAATGTTCTCTTGCGACTCTTACCTTCTGGATTTCATAAAACAATGTGCTTTCTCTTCAAACCTGTCAATGTTTGCTGCGGTTACATGAACAGAAGGGGATATCCTCTGCACCGCGCAATGTTGCAAATCGCTTTGTTGCTCGCCACTCCTCCCTTATCTTTGGGAGTTTTTGCAATAATGATAGTATTCACTCTTATTACTATATCATAAACATCCTATTGCCCCCAATGCGCCTTTGCTTACTTTATAGGAAATGATACGAAGAAGAACATCTTATAAGAGACGACAAACAGTTTCTAGTGTTTACCCTAACGGGAGGTACGACAATGCGCTCAATTTTTCTAGGTGTTCTGGTTCTTGCTTTAAGCGGATGTGCCGGAGTCGATGTGAGGCAATACGAAGGGAATACACCCAAGTTCGACCTTTATCAGTATTTCCAGGGAACTACCACAGGGTGGGGAATTGTACTCGATCGTGGCGGCAGGCTCACTCGGCAATTTGTGGTGACCATTGACGGCCGAATTGATGGTGGAGGCAATCTGATAATGGAGGAAGACTTTGATTGGAGTGATGGTGAAAGATCAAAACGAACATGGCGGATAAATAAAGATGGTGACCATGCCTATGTTGGTCGTGCCGGGGATGTATTAGATACCGCCCAGGGAATTGCTTACGGAAATGTTCTGAGCTGGAACTACGTTCTGGCTTTGGAAAGCGATGGCTCAACCTGGCATATAGATTTCGACGACTGGATGTTTCTTCAGCCGAATAATGTTCTCATAAACCGAACCACCATGAGCAAGTTTGGTTTCCATGTTGGTGAGGTAATTATTGTATTTCGAAAAGACGTTAAACAAGAAGGGAGGTAGGGTCATGTTTCGAGCTTTAATGATACTCGTAACTCTCATACTATTGGTTTCCAAAACCGGTTATGCTACAATTTCCGGAATGAATCTGCTGGGAAAGGGGGAGGTCTATTACCTGGGCTTCATCAAAGTTTATGATGCAGCCCTTTATGCAGACACTGAAAGTGATAGCCAGGTGGTGATGGATCCTCAAACTTCCCGTTGCCTGAAACTCACCTATGATGTTTCTCTTACGGTGAAGGACTTTGTTCTTGGCGCTGAGACCATTCTCGCCCGTCAACATTCTCCTGAGGGAATTGCAAAACTGCGGCAGAAAATCGACATGCTGCATGCGGCTTACCGGGATGTTAAGCAGGGTGACAGTTATTATCTGTGTTATGACGCGCCGGAACGCCTGACCAAGCTGACCCTGAATGACACCGAACTGGTTGCTGTTCCTTCCACAGAGTTTGCCGAGGCCTATTTTGGTATATGGTTGGGCGCGGTTCAACCCATTGACGATAAGTTGCGAGATCGGCTGTTGAAGGGATCAGGGAAAAATTTGGTGGCTAAATGAAGGCCGTACGCATGGCTTGCGGGATGCTCCGGGTATACAAAGATACAAAATGGGATCAACTGAAGGAAGAATCATGAAATCTGCCATCTATGTTGGTGAGATTGCCCATCAGAGGAATATTCCAAAGGTCCACCGTTTCCGTCACCCCTTCTTTATGTGGTTTCTCAATCTTGACGAACTTGACAGGTTGCCGGATTTAGGTCGATGGTTTTCAGTGCGACATTGGGCGATGAGCCGGATGCAGCGCAGCGATTATTTGGGCGATCCCCAGACGCCTCTTGCCGATGCGGTGCGGGCACGGATGCTGGAACTCACTGGGCAACCGGTGTCCGGCCAGATTTGCGGTTTGATGAATATGCGCACCATGGGGCTCTACTTCAGCCCGGTGAATTTCTACTACGGATTTGATGGAGAAGGCCACTTTACTCATTTTCTTGCCGAGGTTTCAAACACCCCTTGGAATGAACGACACCACTACGCCTATTATGTGGCCGACGGATGCTATGAATTAATGCAAACTAAAGCCTTTCAGGTTTCTCCGTTTAACCCCCTGCAACAGCAGTATCGGTGGCGGATTGGCCCGCCGGGGGCAGCGGTCGGTGTTGCCATTGCAGTCAGTGATAGCCGGGGAGAAATATTTGAGGCCCGTCTGCAACTTGAAAGGCACCAACTGGATAAAGCCACGGTTCGCCGTTTGCTGCTGAGAAAACCAATTATGACCGTATTTATAGTTGGCGGCATCTATTATCAGGCATTGAAAATATACTTAAAAGGCATTCCCTACGTTCCCTATGCAAAGGAGCCCGTATGAATAGTGCAGTCACCAAAGAGAGATGTACCGCAATCATTCAAACCAAAGCACCATCCTTTATTGACCGGTTGGCAAAACAGATGGTTTTTCGATTGCTCGGCGGTTTGCAGTTCGGACAAATTGTTATCAGAGACGCTGAAGGCCATTGGACATTTGGGACAGATCAGACCCTTGCCGCCCATATAACCGTGCGTGATTCGAGCTTCTATCGACAGGTTCTGTTCGGAGGTTCTATTGGTGCCGGGGAGGCGTATATCGATCATCTCTGGGATGTTGACGATCTGGCGGTGCTGTCGAGGATTATGGTTCTGAATATGGATCTGCTGGATCGCATGGAACGTGGTCTGGGCTGGATATTACAAATCTTTCGGCTTCTTGGTCACGGCGTTAACAACAATTCGCGAAAAGGATCAAAACGCAATATTCTTGCCCACTATGACCTGGGCAATGAAATGTACCGATCCTTTCTCGACCCGACCATGATGTATTCATCGGCCATCTATCCAAATGGTTCAAGCACTCTTGAAGAGGCATCACATCATAAACTGGAAATCATCTGTAAGAAACTCGACCTGCAGCCGACCGACCGGGTGGTTGAAATAGGCTCCGGCTGGGGCGGTTTTGCCATTCACGCTGCCCGTAATTATGGCTGCCACGTTACCACTACGACCATATCCGACGCCCAATATGCAGAAGCGAAGAGCCGCATTGAAGCCGCCGGACTTACCGATCGTATCACCCTCTTGCAAAGCGATTACCGGGATTTGCACGGCAGCTTTGATAAGCTTGTGAGTATTGAGATGGTCGAAGCGGTAGGAAGGCAATATTTGCCGACCTTCTTTAAAAAATGTGGCGAGTTGCTGGCTGAAAACGGCACGATGCTGCTCCAGGCAATCACCATACGCGACAACAAGTATAACCAGTATGCCCGGTCGGTCGATTTTATTCAGCGCCATATCTTCCCCGGCGGTCATGTTCCGTCGGTAACAAAAATGCTCAACCTTATCACCGAGAAAACTGATATGGTGGTTCGCAGTCTCGATGACTTTGGTCTTGATTACGCCAGGACTCTGCGCGACTGGCGAGGGCGTTTTATCAAGGCATTCCCCTCCCTCCGGGAACACGGTTACGATGAGCGCTTCAGGAGGCTGTGGGAGTATTATCTCTGTTATTGTGAAGGAGGTTTTCAGGAACGTTCGATCAGCGTTGTTCAGCTTGTGGCAAGTCGGCCGGGTAACCGTGACGAAACGGTGCGCTGATGAATCCATTTATCAATGTCGGGATAAACCAGGCAATCTGGTTTCTATGCGTTTTGGGGGGCAATGCCGGGGCGCTTTTTGCACTGCCCCTCCTGGTTGTCAATATTCTTCTTTCTCGCCACAGGCGGGCTGATTTGCAGATGATTGGTGTACTGCTGCTTCTCGGTGTACCCATCGACAGCATTCTCCAGGCCATAGGCTTCTTCAGCTTTAGCTCGGCGGGCTTTCCCATACCTCTGTGGTTAGTGGTCGTCTGGGTAGCCTTGGCCGCCCTGCCGAATCACAGTCTGGCGTGGATGAAAAATCGAATGCTGCTGTCGGCGCTCTTTGGTGCCCTCGGTGGACCACTTGCCTACTGGGCTGGAGTTCGCCTTGGGGCGGCGACCTTCCACTGGCCGCTGCTTCCTTCACTCGCGCTTCTGGCCGTGGTTTGGGCACTGTTATGGATAACGGTTATGGCTGTTGCCGGTCGACAAACATTGCATCAGAATGGCGATATTGTATCACCGAGCTGATCCTGGCCGGCTGCGGATTCGACCGTAACAGAAAGAAAAAAAGCACTGCAAACCCTCGTTCAATCAGGATTTGCAGCGCTTTTTTGTGGTGCAGGCAGGCATTGAAAAAGGGATTTTTAACTATGGAAATCATCGTGTTGGATGGGCATACCCTGAACCCGGGAGATCTCAGCTGGGATAGCCTGAAAGAACTAGGAAATGTAACGGTTTATGACCGGACACCGGCAGACAAAATAATCGAACGCATCGGTGATGCCGGGATTATTCTTACCAACAAGACCATCATTGACAAATACGTGCTGGAAGCCTGTCCGACTATAAAGTATATCGGCGTCCTGGCTACAGGCTACGATGTTGTTGATGTTGCGACTGCAAAAGACAAGGGCATTCCGGTTGTAAACGTAACGGCTTATAGCACAAACTCTGTCGGTCAATTTGCCATCGCCCTGCTGCTGGAAATATGTCAACATATCGGCGAACATAGTCAAAGCGTCAGAGGAGGAGAGTGGACAAACAGTCCTGACTTCTGCTACTGGAAACATCCAATGATAGAGCTGGATGGCAAAACCATGGGCATCATCGGGCTGGGAAATATCGGAAAGAAAACCGCCCTGATTGCTCAGGCACTGGGCATGAAAATTCTGGTCAGCGGCAGCAGAAAAGTAGAGGCGCTGGAAAGTGATACTTTGAAATATGTCGAGCTGGAAGAGTTGCTTGCCAAATCGGATGTCATCTCCCTCCACTGCCCGCTCAGTGAAAGTTCCAAAGGAATCATCAACAAAGCGAATATCGCCGGAATGAAAGATGGCGTAATTATCATCAATACATCTCGCGGTCCGCTGATCGTTGAAGAAGATCTGGCAGAAGCACTCAATTGCGGCAAGGTATACGCAGCCGGAATTGACGTTGTCTCCGACGAACCTGTAAAAGCCGACAATCTACTGCTTACCGCAAAAAACTGCATCATCACGCCCCATATTGCCTGGGCACCGATAGAGGCGCGCACAAGACTGCTGAATGCCGCAGTCAATAATCTGAAAAGTTTTCTTGCAGGCTCTCCGATTAATGTTGTCAATGGATAAGAATGAAGTCTGCCTCAGTAAGTTAACAACGGTGTCTTGCCGAAAAAGGTAGGCGTTGCCAGCTGTTTCAAAATAAAATCGGCGACATCACGGCGGGAAATCCTCCCCGAGGTAATTCCCGTCAGATCTGTAAGTGCCCTGTAGGTACCAGTCCTGGGGCCATTAGTCAGGGCTCCAGGTCGAACAATCAACCACTCCGTGCCACTGGATTTGATGAGTTCCTCCTGGCGGTCTTTATCGGCGTAAATTGTTGCTAGAAAGAGCGGATTAAAGATTCGATCGTATAAAAATCCACCATGACCTTTGGAATCGCCTGCACCAATGCCGGTAACGGCGATGAGTTTTTGCTGCGGATGCTGCCCCATTGCAGCAAGCACATTTTCAGTACCGCGGGAAAACACATCGACTGGTTTTCGCGTCGGGCCGATACCAACGCAGATACAGACAGCCTCCTGACCTGTGACTATCCTGTGAGCGGCATGAGGATCAAGAATGTCGCCCTGAATGATCTTCAAACGAAGATCGCTGATTTTCAACTTTGCGGGGTTTCGCAGCATAGCAGTAACTTCTATGCCTTCCTGAAGGGCCAGTTTAAGCAGTTCATGACCAATTCCCCGAGTGACGCCAATTATTGCAAGCTTCATCTTCTCTCCTTTCAATGCCGTAACAACGTGAAAGCGCTATTTACCGCAACGAGCAAGTTATGGTTTTGGGAAGCCGGCAAACTGCCGACGGATCTCTTCCAATCGACTGCGATTCTTACCCAGATCCGAATATCCGAGGCGGGATGCCGAGCGAACCTGAATCAGCCGATCTTGACCACCCAGCAAAAATTCCCCGTCATCAACGAACAGGGTGGTTCGGAATTCAACGCGCAGGTAACCAGGACCTTCTTCGATGATGGTGGTATCTCCCCGACGGATAAGTGTCTGCTTCATTCTGGCAAAGGCCGGGGCAGGGTCGTCGTTGAATACGAACGGCGCTATACGATGCCCTTCGTCCATCGCCTGACTTGACACGCAATTGGGTGAGCCAGGGCACTCTGTCAACCGGCCTCCCTGAACTCCGAGGTTATCGGGCCTTTCTCCGGCGCAGGCCGCCAGGATACTCGATAAAATGCTCATCACTATAATCCTTCGCAGTTGGGGTATCATTGGCAACCATCTTTTTTAAAGTGCTAAATCATTCATCAAACGTACCACAGCCAGTTCCTTGGCTTTTGCTTCAATATCGACAGTCATTATCCGTTCCCGCCAACATTTCGGGACATCCAGCGGATTAATATAGTCGGCGTGCGGTTTAGGATCACCCTTCCCCCACCCGGCCCTCGGTGACGAAAGGTGGCAATATTGCTCCCTTCCAAGGTTCTGCCAGCTTGCACCGGCCAGCCGGGTCGCTTCTTCAACAGACAGCCCATCCGGTTTGCAGCGGTGGTGATGGGCATCATATACCAAGGGGATGGAGATTTTTTCACACACCGGCAGCAGGTCGGATACGGTATAGCTTACATCATCATTTTCCAGGGTCAAGCGGCTCCTGATATTTTCAGGCAAATCGGCAAACACCTGACAGAAACGATTGAGAGCCAGGGCTTTGTCGCCATAAACGCCACCGGCGTGAAGATTAATGACATCGGCCCCGACCGCCTCCGCCAACCATGCCTGATACAGAAGTTCTCTTATTGAGTTGGCAACTACCGCAGGGTGCGGCGATGAGAGGACAACAAACTGATCAGGGTGAAAGCTAAGGCGGATGTTATGCAGCTGCGCAAAAGACCGGGTGGCGGAAAGCAGGCCGGCAATTGTGTCGCCATCGGGGAGATCAGAAAGCGCATAGCCCACATCAGGATGTGTCATTCGGGGAAACAGCGGCGACATAATGCGAAATGCGCCAATACCTAGTCGGTGAACGGTTTGCACCGCCCGCACCAGACTTTGGGCATTGCTGTGGCAGATACCGGACAGTTTTTTCAGCTGCTCGCCGCGCGGCATAAGGGAAAGAACCTTGGCAGTGGTTGTCCTAAAGGCAATTTCCTCAATTTTAAACAGACAGCACAGACCAAAACGCATGGTATATCCCCCTTACCTCACAACGCAAGGTATCAAACACAGTTGCATTCTCAACATATTTTGCTACTATAAGCCGTATTCCTTTTTCATCACACGGAATTCGCGGTTTCGCTCTGAAGACCTTATATCCTTAGCGAAGAACCCTTCCAGTCCACAGCATGGAGATATGCAACCAACAATGGTCACTTCCGATAACTTGCCGAATATTCTCAGGGACCTCTGCCGCAACCAGCCGCTCGCCGTTCTCGCCACTGCTGCTGGTTCCGCGCCGTATGCCAATTTGGTGGCCGTTGCCTTCGCCATCGACCTGCGGCACCTTTTTTTCGCCACCTCCCGCACGACCAGAAAATGGCACAATCTCTCGTCTAACCCACAGATATCCTTGCTCGTAGACAACCGGAGCAACCAGGTGGCAGATTTCAATACGGCCGCCGCGGCTACCATCATCGGTACGGCTCAGGAGCTGATCGAAGCGGATCGTGAAGAGGGACAAAATCTCTATTTGGCCAAGCATCCGCATCTCAGCGAATTTTTAGCTATGCCGGATTGCGCTTTGTTCCAGGTGAGAATTGAACAAATTTATCTGGTAACCCACTTTCAGGAAGTCATGCAATTCGATTTTCCCTCATGATCTGTCTTGGGAAGTACATCGTCATTGTTGCAGTCATCGCCCTTCTCGCCTCCTGTGCTCTCGTAAAGCATGGAACTCCCCCCGAAGCACCAATCCAGACCGTGGCCCATGTAGACCTCAACCGTTATCTTGGCCTATGGCACGAGATCGGCCGTTACCCGAACAGCTTCCAGAAAGGTTGCCTGGGAAGCACAGCCCTGTACACCGCACGTCCGGACGGCGAGATAGATGTACTGAACAGCTGTCGGGACAAGCAGGATGGTGGTTTGCGCGAGGCTAAAGGCCGGGCCTGGGTAGTCGACAAGGACAGCAATGCCCGCCTCAAAGTCTCTTTTTTCTGGCCTTTTCGGGGAGACTACTGGATTATTAACTTGGGCCAGGAGTACGAATACGCGGTTGTTGGAACCCCCGACAGGAAATATCTCTGGATACTCAGCCGTACGCCGGCAATGAATCCTGAAGTCCTTGCAAAGATCCTCGAAAATGTCGAAAAACAAGGATTTGTCCGAAACAAGCTGCTGCTCCCTTAAAGGAGGTACGTGTGATGAACACAGTTTTCTGGATTAAGCTCTATCTCCTCACCATTCCCGTGTTTTTCGCCGTTGATATGATCTGGCTGGGTTATGTGGCGAGAAATTTTTACAAGACACAACTGCATCATCTGCTCAGTCCTGAAGTGAACTGGCCGGCGGCCTTTCTTTTCTACTTTATCTATATTGTCGGGATTCTCATCTTTGCAGTCCGTCCAGGACTTGAGGCCGGATCTCTCGCCAGGACCTGTCTGCTCGGAGCGTTTTTCGGCTTTTTCACCTATGCCACCTATGATCTTACCAATTTGGCAACCCTGCGCGATTGGCCGATAGCCGTGGTCGTGGTCGATATTGCCTGGGGTACGCTGCTCTGCACCCTGGTGGGCGGCGGCTCGTATCTGATTGGCTCCTGGCTCAAGTAGCAGATAAGGAGAACTTCACCATGACCTCCATCTTCTTCAACGCCGCTTTGCTGCTGGCGGGGTATATGTGCTGCATGTTTATAGTCGGTTTGAGGGCTCGCGACAACAGCCTGGTGGATATCGCCTACGGTCCGGCCTTTCTTGTTGCCTGCTGGGGTGCCTGGTTTTTCAGCGAAGAGATGCCGTTCCACTTCCGCCCCATACTGCTCCTTGGTCTCCTCACCCTTTGGGGGCTGCGCCTTGGTCTGCATATCGGTCTCAGGCATCGCGGCCAAGGTGAGGATTTTCGTTATCGCAAATTTCGCAAGGATTGGGGCGATACCATAATCTGGCGCAGCTTTCTGCAGATCTATATGCTTCAGGGTGCGGTTGTTCTTGTAGTCGCAACGCCGATTTTGTTGACTATAGGCGCGCCCGGTGGTCCCTTAGCATGGAGTGATGTCCTTGGCGTCCTTCTCTTTTCCTTAGGGTTCTTCTTTGAGGCAGCCAGCGACCGGCAACTGACCCTTTTCAAGAAAGGTGGCACAAATAAAGGCAAAATTATCATGCACGGGCTATGGCGCTACAGCCGTCATCCCAACTATTTTGGTGAGGCAACCTTGTGGTGGGGGATTTTTCTTCTAGGATTTGCATCACCGGCAGGATGGTACGGGCTGATCAGCCCCTTGACCATCGCGTTTCTTCTCCTCAAGGTTTCGGGCATTCCCATGCTCGAGGTGAAGTACCAGGGGAATATCGAATTTGAAGCCTATAAGGCACGAACCAATGCCTTTTTCCCTTGGTTTCCACGCAAAAACCCGATCAGTGCATTACCCTCGGAGGGGTCGAAACAATGATGGATCAACAAAGCGGCAAAGACAAGGATACAGTTGCGGTTATTGGCGGCGGCGTGGCCGGTATAGTTGCGGCTCATCTCCTGCAAAAAACCCATCGGGTGACACTTTTTGAGCAAGGTGACTATCTGGGTGGCCACACCCATACCATAGCTATTCCCGACGGTCCGGATGCGGAAACCCCGGTTGATACCGGTTTCATTGTTTTTAATGAGGCAACCTATCCTCATTTCATCGGCTTTTTGGCGGAATTAGGGGTACCCTCAAGGCTGACAGAAATGTCCTTTGGTTTTCACTGCCTGGAGACCGGTCTTGTCTATGCCGGCAATGACCTGAATGGATTATTCGCGCAGCGGGGCAATCTGCTGAGACCACAGTTTTACCGGTTTCTCTTTGAAATAGTCCGGTTTTGCCGGCAGGCAAAGATCGATGTCGAAACCCAGGAAGATCTGGGCAGCCTGGAAGAGTATGTCCGGCGCCATCATTTCCTGCCATTTATGGTCGACAATTATTTAAAACCCATGGCGGCGGCGATCTGGTCGACCCCGACTGCGGAAGTAACAGCATTTCCGGCCCGTGCCTTTCTGCTCTTTTTCAAAAATCACGGCCTGCTCGATCTATGGAATCGCCCCGCCTGGCGGACCGTCGCCGGCGGCAGCAACAGCTACGTCAAGGCCTTCAGGGCCTCGTTTACCGGCACCATTCACCTGAACACCAAGATTTGGCGCATAATTCGCACTGATGGTGGCGTGCAGGTGCAGTTTGCCGACCAGCACAATGAAGCCTTCGATCAGGTGGTGCTTGCCACCCATGCCGATCAGAGCCTTCGTCTCCTCGGCGATCCAAGCCCGGAAGAAACGCGACTCCTCAGTCCTTGGCAATACGAAGAAAATCAAACAGTCCTGCATACTGACCTGAGCGTCCTGCCATCCATGCGCCGGGCCTGGTCCTGCTGGAATTTCCGCCGCGAGGGCAGCGGTTCGACAAGTCAACCGGCCTATGTCACCTATGCGATGAACCTGCTCCAGGGCCTGACCACCAGCAAGCAGTATCTGGTGACACTGAACCGCCCCAGTGCCTATGACGAAAAGCAGGTTATCGCCCGAATGGTCTATCACCACCCCACTTACACCAACGCATCCATGGCAACTCAGGCCAATTTGCCAACCCTAAACGGGGTGCGGAATACCTGGTTCTGCGGCAGTTATTTTGGCTATGGCTTTCATGAAGATGCCGTTCGTTCCAGTTACCAGGCGATTGCCCATCTGCAAAAAACCGCAAGAGAGCACATGGAAAACAATTTATAACCCAAGAGTACAGCCTTGTCGCCCGCCAGGACAGACGATGACATTGGTCGTCCAATCGGACAGATCAGACCTCAGAACGCCGTTCCGGATGCAAACTTCGGGGATCGCGCCATCGTTGCATTTATGGCTTCAGCCCTAATTCTTCCAGAAGTACATCCTTTTGATAGCCTATGATTGCCTTGCCATTGATAAATGTGACCGGAAATGCCTTTTTCGGATTGTGCGGGGCCATCTGAAGGAGTAATTCATGCCGCTCCTCCGGCGCAAGTGTATCAACATCGGTTGATTCGAAGGGGATGCCAAGGGTGATCAGCAGATCCATCAGTGCCTTGCACTGGGGGCAGGTAGTCAGTACCAGAAGTTTTACTTTCGGATTTTGCATTGTCGTTTTTAGGGGCTATAAAATTTTCAGTCTGATTTTTTAGAAGAGCTGACAACAGTCCGGGCCAGATCGTTAAAAACGAAATGATGCAGCGGCATTACCACATACCAATACAACCTGCCCAGGACGCCTCGCGGCAGAAAATGGGCTGTCTGCACGAGTTGATCAGACTGCACATCAAACTCAAGCCACGCCTGACCCGGCAGCTTCATCTGGGCATAAAGCAGCAGCCTTTTGCCGGGTTTTATATCCGCCACCTTCCAAAAGTCCAGAGCATCACCGACGCGCAATTCCTGGCTTAACCTTCGCCCTCTATTGAGTCCATAGCCACCCATAAGTTTGTCGATAATGCCGCGAATTCGCCAAAGAAGGTTATACTTGAACCACCCATTGGGGCCACCGACGCCGCAGGCCGATTGGAAAACATCCTCCTGACGTTCTCCATTTACAAATGGAATTATTCGGACATCCCGAAGGACCGCCCCTGCAGGATTGTCAAAATCCTTGATGTCGCAAGCCTCTTGGTTAGAGCTGTCACACCAGCGGCTAAGAACCTGGTTGTGTTCGAGTTCCTCCATTGCCGCAACAACGGTCTGCTTAAAGAGAAGGGGGTGGATTGCCGGATACAGCAGCGCCGCGTTGGCATTTTGCAAGACGGTTTCACTTTTAAGCCCCTCAACGAGAGCGGAAGCAAGCTTATAAGGGATAGGGGTGAAGAGAATCAACCAGTAGGATGACAGACGAGGAGAGAGCACTGGGACGGGGAAAAGGAATCTTTTCAATCCCATGGTTTCGGCTGCCTGCTGCATCATTTGCTGAAAACTCAGCTCTTCACAACCTATATCGACCACAAGATTTCCCTTGTGGGCAAGATCAACAGAAGCCTGCAGATAAGAAAGAACATCACCAACGCCAATGGGTTGCGTGTGGCTCCTGACCCAACGGGGAGTTATCATCGCCGGCAGCTTCTGACAGAGATTACGGATAATTTCAAAACTGGAACTGCCGGAACCGATAATGACTCCGGCACGCAACCAGATTGTCTCAATTTGACCTGGTTTTGCCGACAGAATTTCCCCTGTCTCAATTCGGCTTAAAAGATGCTCGCTGGCACTTTCCTTGACACCCAATCCCCCGAGATAGATGATCCTCCGCACCCCGGCGTGGATGCAGGCATCACGAAAATTCTCGGCGCTGACCCGGTCAAGGTTCCGGTAATCGTCGGTGACTCCCATGGAATGGATGAGATAAAAGGCTGTATCCACCCCTGCCACGGCGGCGGCAAGAGATTCTTTATCGAAAGTGGACCCTTCTTTTATCTCAACCAGGTCGACGATGGAAACCTGGACCTTGTTGCTGTTCCGCACTAAGATGCGAACGTTCAGCGTCGAGGTATCAAGGAGACGGTGGGTCAGCCGCCTGCCGATATACCCGGTTGCCCCGGTCACCAGCACGGTTTTGCTCTTCATCGTATCAGGCATGATTGCGAAGTTTCAGCTCGGTTGGGTGCGGGTTAAGATAATGCTGCTTCTGGAGATAGGGTTCCTGGTATTTACGAACATAATGATTCATTAGGGTAATTGGCACGATAAGCGGCACATAATGTTGTTTGAAACGTTCAATTACCTCGAGCAATTCCTGTTTCTCATCGCCGGAAAGCACCTTCTTAAAATAACCCATCATGTGCATGAGAACATTGACATGCTTTTTTACTGTAGGCTGGATTTTCATGGCGGCAACCAGATTGTCCTGATATGAGGTGAGAAGGTTGTCAGTCTCCAGCTTCCCAGCCTGGGCAACAATCCGCCCAAGATCTCTGTAGTGTTTTTCGCTGTGGGTCCGGAGGAGTAATTTATGCTCGGTATGAAAGATGACCAGCTTGTCGGCAGTAAATTTGCTAACGGTATCGCGCCAGCGCCGGTAGACAAAAACGGATTCGATAAAATTTTCGCGGAGAGCCATGTCATGCAGGCGACCTTCTTCCTCTACAGGCAGGAATGGAAAACGCTCTTTAAATACCCTGGCAAAAAGACCAACGCCGATTGTATGGGGAATATTGTTGCCATCGTATACCTTTACTCTTTCCATTCCGGAGGAAGGAGATTTACTTTTAAAAATAAAACCACAGAGGTCCTCTTCGGCCAATTGGTTCACCCGCTGCTGCGCCCATTGGTTCATTTGCTCTGTATGATCGATGCCTGTCTTGTTGGTCACCAGTCGTGGTGCTTCCGGGTCGCCGATCAGGCGCATCGCTTCACGGGGAATTGACAGACCGCATTCCACTTCAGGACAAACCGGTATGAACTCAAAGTATTTCCCTAGTGTTTCGGTAATATACCGATCGTGCTTGTGCCCCCCGTCATAGCGGACCTTGTTGCCAAGCAGGCATGAGCTGACACCGATGCGGATCATCTTGCTTTCATTCACATCCATACACCTTTTCTCCAGTTGGCAGTTGGGGCAATCTTTAATGAGCTCCAGGTTGTAATAACTCAGGGCATTGGGGCGCTACAGGAAATCAAGTGGCAGTTTGACATGTGGAGTCTAGTACGTATAAAAAAGCGTTGCAACCTCTCATTCAATGAGAATTTGCAACGCGTTTGGTGGAGCAAACAGGCTATTAAAGATTACCAGCGATCGGTCCCGATAAAATCGTTGACATCGCTGCAGGTAGCTCGCTCGCTTTCAGAAAGTTTATCAAGTTCACTTTTATCATCGTTGTTCTCAGCAACACATACATACTCATGACCCTCTTTATCATTTACCCATACCAAGGATCCTATATCACTATTCATAATACACCTCATAGGTTATTGTTTGTTTGCGAAAATGCATCATTGGATGCGCTCCGTTGAATAAGAAAGTAAGCCCGATCCACGGCAAGGCAATGGCTAATAATAAATAGTTTATTGGTAGTAAATACTATCAATAAAGCCCTATGGCTGCTGGTTGC
This sequence comes from Deltaproteobacteria bacterium, assembly GCA_031441605.1. GTDB lineage: Bacteria > Desulfobacterota > Desulfobulbia > Desulfobulbales > Desulfocapsaceae > Desulforhopalus_A. The sequence goes on along the minus strand of JANNQF010000065.1, from coordinate 6,704 downwards.
TCCCTGTCTCTCTCCCCACTGCAGACGGATCTCCTCCAACCGGCTGCGGTTTTTATCCAAATCCGAATATCCGCGGCGCGACGCCGAGCGAACATGAATCAGCCGCTGCTCACCATCGAACAGGAATTCCCCGTCATCGACGAAAAAGGTGGTCCGGAACTCAACGCGCAAATAACCTGATACTGGTTAAAAATGCTCATCAGGAGGATCCTTCGCAGATGTTGAATCATTGATTACCGTCCACTCAGTAAATTGTTCATCAACAGTATGACCGCCAGTTCCTTGGCTCTTGCTTCAATATCGACGGTCATTGTCCGTGGCCGCCAACAGTCCGGGATATCCGCAGGCTTTATATAGTCGGCGTGTGGCTTGGTTCTCTTCTTTAAACAGACAGCACAGACCGAAGCGCATGGTACTCTTTTCCTTGCAACGTATACCTCCTCCCGGCTGACCGAGATATCTTTTGGTTTTCACTGCGTAGGGGCGGATTTAACCGATTTGGTCAACACCTCCCTGATTTTCGCGGAGAGTTCTTTTTTGGAAAACGGTTTCTGAATCATAGTGACATCTTTGTCTATAACCCCCCTGTGGGCAATAATGTTTGCCGTATATCCGGACATGAACAGTACGCTGATATCGGGAAGAAAGTTTCGCACCCGGTTTGCCAGATCGTTGCCGTTTAATTCCGGCATAACCACGTCGGTGAGCAGCACATCTATTGGCTCCGGGTGTTTTTCCGCAATAGTGATAGCCTCAAAAGGCGACCCCGTCGCCAGGACCCGGTAGCCCATCTGTTTCAGCAATCTTTCGACCATGCGGAGAATAGCGCTTTCATCCTCCACGAGAAGCACGATTTCATTATTACCTCGGCCAATTTCCGTGCTGCCGTCGTATTTACTCTCTACCGACTGCCCGCTCACTCGAGGAATAAAAATTTTAAAGTTCGTGCCCCTGCCGGGCTCGCTATAAACGTCGACAAACCCTCCATTTTGTTTCACAATACCATAAACTGTCGCCAACCCGAGCCCGGTACCCCGACCGATGGCCTTCGTGCTGAAAAAAGGTTCGAAGATCTTATCAAGGATTGCCGAATCCATACCACTGCCGTCGTCACTTACCGTCAGTTGCACAAATTCGCCGGGAATCGCTCCCCTGTGAAGCGTACAGTAAGCGTCGTCGAATTCGGCGTTACCGGTTTCAATCACAACTTTTCCCACTCCGCTGATGGCGTCCCTGGCATTGACGCACAGATTGGCCAAAATCTGGTCAATCTGTGATGGATCAATTTCAATCAGCCCTACCTGCTCATCTGGGCACCAGTTCAGTTCAATATCCTCGCCAATCAGGCGCTGCAGCATTTTCAGCATGCTTTGCACAGTTTCATTGATGTCCAGAATCTTGGGAGCGATGGCCTGACACCGGGCAAAGGCCAGTAACTGACGGGTGAGCTCCATAGACCGCCTGGCAGCTTCATTGATTTCCTGAAGATCTGCATAGAGAGGGTCGTTTTCGTCCAATCTGGCAAGGATCAGTTCGACGTAGCCCATGATGACATTGGTCATATTGTTGTAATCGTGCGCCACTCCACCGGCCAGCCTGCCGACTGCCTCCATTTTTTGGGCCTGACGAAGCCGACCTTCCATTTCTTCCCGTTGCTGTTCAATTTGGCTGAGACGCAAACTCATTTTATTGAATTCATCAACCAACGTGGAAAAAGCATTGGTCGAGGAAGATTCAATGCGATGGGAAAAATTGCCGTCGGCAATTTGTTGAAAAGCCAGCTCCAGCCTTTGTTCGGCCGCCGCCTCCATGGACAGTCTCGGCAGACCGCAAAAAAACGTCCATGCAACACCGGGCACATAGCAATGACAGAAGATCCATTCCGTGCCAACTCCATCCGTCACTGCCAACACGCCCTCTTCTTTTAAGAGGATCGTCGCCAGATCAAGCTGCGCCCACTGCCCGTCAAGTTCGGCTAACGGATGCAGGAATACCCGCCCCTTGGTCTGATCTATTTCGGCCTGAAGCTTTTCATGCAAGAGCAGCAGACCCTCTTGATTGACAATGAATTGCATTTGATTGGCAAAAGGTTTGGAAAGAGCAAAGTCTCGATACAAATAGCGAATCGGCAGATCGATGCTCCACAGACCAATAAAACAATCGCCGTGCCATACCGGGATGGAAACGGAAAGAATCAACCCCTCACCGGCGTAATCAATGGTGGGTGGTGTCCACCTGATCTGCCGTTCCGGGTTATTTTCGGGGCAGACCGAGAGAAAGGTGTGATAGGTTGACCAGTCAAAATCACTGGTAATGGCTGTACATTGATCAATATAAGGATATTGCAGGGCGGTGTTGCCGGCATCCTGGTAATAAATCCAGCCGACATCCCCAAGGCGATCATGGATATGTTTCAGGTGCGGGCCGATCGCACGATAGCTGTACATACGCTGCCGAGCTGTCGGGTCGAGGCGCAGCTGCCGGCCCCAAGAGATACTGACGGCATCCTTAGGTGCTACGCCATGAGTGAATGCCGAATGTACTGTTTGACTTTGAAAAAAACCGTCCCCATCTACCGCAAAGCCCTCTGCCTGAAGCCAATGGTCGATTTTCTCGTCCGGGGCAGCACCCAGACCCAGAAAGAACATCGAGGTTCGCTGCAATTCTTCCAGTGCATTGTACAAGCGGTCAATCTGCTGCGCGAGAACCGCACGATACCGACCTAAATGCCACCTAATCGCTTCGATTTCATTCATGTTGCGTACTCCTTTGGAGTAAAGCCTGAACGTCCTTTTCGCTTCTCTCTAGGGGTATCTTTGCATATCGAGCGAGTGATGTAAACCACAGACTTGAAAATAATACCTACTCACAATAAAGGTGCAGCCCTTGCCCGGCGCATTGATTTGCTACCTGCTGGTCTTGAATTCCCGTTCATATCCCACCCTGTATTCGTGGGTCGGAGTGTTACGGATGCTGAGAAAATGGGCATTGTTTTTATCAAAGGGGCAGACAGGCTGGGCACAACGCTGAAACCCAAATTTCTGATAAAACTTCGGCTCCCCCAGAACAAAAATTGCGCTTTCCTTGATGCCCTCTTGGCGTAAGGAAAAACGCAGCAACTCGGAACCAATCCCCTGATTTTGCATCTGCGGCTGGACCGCAAGCGGTGCCAAATGCAGGCCGCAGACCTTTGCGCCGTCAAAGGCTTTGGAAAAGGCAATATAGGCGATGACAGAATGCCGATGAATACACACCCACTGATGGACGATTTTCTTGTTCTCATGAAGCTTTTCAAATAATTGAGCTTCATATCTGCTGCGCGGAAAGGCCTGCCGCAATAATGCGGAGGCTTTAACATAGTCATCGGGAGTGAGTTTATGTATTTTCATAGCTGCAATCTGCTTCAATTGTCGGGTTTAGAGCTATCCAGCTTCAACATTTTGTCAAAAACCTCCGGATAAAGGTTTTTGGCACATTGCGGACAAAGTCCGTGGGAGAATCTGGCGTTGGAGTGCTCTTGGATGTAGTTTTCCATCTGCACCCAATTTCCTTCGGCATTGCGTATATTTTTACAGGAAGAACAGGTAGGGAGTAATCCGGTCAAGTTTTTGATCTGGTCAAACGCATCTTGGAGTTGAGTGATCACTGCATCTCGTTCGCTGCCGTATCGTTGCCGCTCGGCTACTTCGTTTGATAACTCCGCGGTGCGCTCGACAATCCGTTTCTCCAAATATTCGTTTGATTTTTTTAATTCCTCACTGATCCGCAGGAAGGTCTTGAAAATATAATACAAAACTACGATATAGGCGAGACAGCGCTGAACATGCCAAAACCACCAGTCATAACTCCAGATCGCTGAGAAGTGAAACTCTAACGCCGACAAACCCAACAAAAGAAGCATACAGGTAAAGAAATACGACTCCTTTTTACTGGTACGTAAGAATTCACTGAGAAAATAGAGGGCCGCTGCAATAAAAAGCATGCCGGAGAGGATATTGATGCCTATGGCGAAGGGGGTAAAAAGCCCGTCCACTATCATCAATGGGAAAAATATTCGATATCTGAGAATCACTACCCCTAGCAGGATGGAAACAACAACTATTGCCCAATGTGCTGTTTTTACATTACTCATATGCCGCAAACGACTTGGCAGCCATACCAGGGCAAACCATAGGCTGCCACACAGACTCGCCAGGCTGCGAAGCAAAACAAACCCATACCCGACGTTCGAAACAGCATGGCAGGTGTCAAGAATGCCCATCATCATAAAACCCATGGACAATAAAAAATATTCGCCGCGCTCTCTCTGCCGGTCTTGATGCAGTTGCAAAAGAAGAAGTGCCATAGCAATGGCTGCCATTCCGCCAAAGGCTTCAAGCGATGCATGTAACGGATCGTTGACCAGCTGCAAGGTTGGCCGGAAAAAATTGAAGGCCATACTGGCAACAAGAGATCCAAACGATATGACAATGAGCAGGAAGAGCAAAATGGGTTTTCTGATTTCTTCGATTATCATTGTATCTCTTCAGTCGTTGCAATCGAATTAAAATCTCGGAGAGATTAAACCGCCCAACAGCACAATACAGGAGATATTGCGACTTTGCCTCTAGTCTTTTTTTAGGGGTTAAAAAGCCTGGCCTTTTATGGCAAATCTCCACACACAGATGTGCCCCAGCCTGGAGCTGCACTCAGTACCCACCGCCGTAAACAAAGGGATTAAAACCATCCGCCACCATAATCATCCAGGCTGTTGCACAGGTACTGGGGAGCGGATTGGCATACCAGCCAAAGGGTATCAAGTACCGTTTTCCAGCGTAGAGGTAGGGGCGGGTTTGCCCAACGGGCAGCAATTGGCGGAAATCCTCGGGCTGACCGGGGTATTCGACCTTTGCATAGGTATCGATGCGCATTTGTTGTATGGCCGCGAGCATCGACTGCTCCTCCGCCGAGAGGGTCACCAAAAAGCCCTGCGCCTTCACGTACTGCGTGGATTCAGTCGGAATTGTCTGATAATGGGCAATCATCCGGCGCAGCATAATGATTGCCCCTGCGGTCCATTCCGTGGAGAGGATACCTTGCCGGTAATTGCCGGCGGCATCGATGCCGTTACCGTCCTGATCGGAAAATCCCACGCCCCACAGCGCCTGGCCGATGCCGTAGCCGCCCCACGCCTTTATCTGCTGCCAGTTTTGATAAGCGGCGCCAAAGCCAAACCATGCGTCGATAAGCCCAGGCCCGAGGGCGGCAACGCCCCAGGTGTTGGTATCAACTGCTTTTACCTTAAGGTTCGGCAGCCATTTGCCGGTGCTGTTCGGGTCATCGGCACGGCCGCCCTGGACAAACTCGCCGCCAATCCAGGCCGAGTTTCTGAAAAAGGAGAGAAGGCCTGCGCTGGTGCGGTTTTCAGGGAGCACGCCGCCGTTGAGCATCGCATTGACCAGCTGCAAAGCCTCGGTTATCGTCTTTTTATCCTTGGCGCTTAGATTTTTCTCATGCGTAGCTATCACCTGGAGGGTAGCGCCAAGTATTTTCAGACCTGCGTATAAAGAAAAATTGTTTTCAACCGCCACCTCGTAGGGATCGACCAGCTGTTCCCCCTGGTTGACGACCGTACCCGCTGGGGCATAATACACAGCACCCGATGGCGATTGCATCGCCGCAAAGGTCGAAAGTATGTGCAGGGCATTTTGCACTGCCGGATCGTGCAAGGGTACAAAGGCCGATTTCTGATCGATGACGTAATGGATGTAGGCGGCTTGCAGCGGTCCCACTAAAAACGCCCAAGCATTTTCGCCGCTGATCGGCTTCCAGTCAGTCCAGGTGGCCTTGCCGACTTGATAGCCGGGATTGTCGGTCGGCAAGGCCCCGGTGCTCACCAGGTCGGCATACCGGGTTCCCCGAAAGGGATCGGAAGACAACCACTGCCTCGGCAGCATGCGAAAGGCATAGGCCCGCCGGGGGTCAGTGATGACCTGTTGGTTGTAGACAAAGAGCTTGCCGGCTGTCACAGCGCGGTTTTCGCCTCCAATGGCTCGACTGGAATTACCGTTATAGCCCTCCCGCAGCAGAAAATTCTGGTTACTGACCAAGGCGTAGGCATCCTGGTGGTTCGGCAGGGGAAATCGATTGACGGCCTGGCCGAGCATTACGGCAATTTGCCAGGTTGCGGCATCGTAGATGTTACTGCCGTTGTGCGTATTGATCCGTTCGGTCTGCAGATCGGCGGCAGGTGATCTTTGCGGGGTCAGCGTAAAGGTTTGCGGATTGTAGATATCGGTAACATTGCAGATATTGCCGGGCAGACGGCACACATAGGCACCCCAGTAATCTGCACTGTCGGAAAAACTGAGCGGCAGTTGCCGGCCTCGGAGTATTCCGGCCGTGGCGGTGTAGAGGATGCCGTCTGCCGTGTCCCGGTCGCTGACAAGAAACCGATAGCTGGACTGCAAATCGAAACCGGCAGATTGGGCCTGTGCCAAGCTTATCGTCAAAACCTGCAGGAGGAGGACGAAGGCGGCCTTGAATATTCTGTTGCAGTCTTTAATTGTTATTGCCTAAATCTGTGTAACTATTCAGTTCATTTCAACCGTATGCACTTTGTCTGATTGGTTTTTGGCTTCCCCTCCCTTGACGGGAGGGGATTGAGGGGTGGGTGTGTTTGGTACGAAGTCGCACCTTGCAGCTTCCCCCACCCCCTAACCCCC
>JANNQF010000064.1:0-161110 GCA_031441605.1 Deltaproteobacteria bacterium | reverse complement strand
TGTCCGAGAATGCCCTTTTCCCCCATATCTTCGTTAAACTCGAAAAAATTATCCTCGGAATATTAACTATATGCCTCCGGGAATTTTTTCGAGTTTGCCTCGACCTGAGAGAAAATTGCTATTCTCGGACAACCTCCTAGGCCACAGGCACCAAAGTGCTGTTCTCATGGAGCGACCAAAATTTTCATTCCTTCAAAGGTTCAAATACCAGGCGTAGTTCAATGCTAATGTTTTCAAAAACGGTATGCATTCCCAGGTGTTCAAAGAAACGACTGGACCCGTAAATGATGTTCCACAGGGTACGGTCCAGGTCAAAATGCGCCTCGACGCCAAGGCCGCCGTTCTCCCGTGGAGTGATGGTTGCCGGAAAGGCAAGCTCCCGGCTTACGGCTCGCAAAGTAAGTGAACCTTGCAGCTGACAATTGGCTGCGGTCAGGGGAGCAGGATCGGCAATGCGTCCCTGTTCGATGGTGAAAGTGGCGGTGGGGAACAGTTTGGTGAAAAAGAAATCGTCGGATTTCAGATGGGCTATCAATACCGGTTGCAAATCGTTGCCGGCCAGATTGATATTTTCCATCGAGTCCATATCGACAAGCAGCTGGCCGCTGATCGCGTTGTCCTGTATTTGGATCTGCCCACTCTTAAGCTGCAGTGTCCCGAAATGCTTGCTGTTCTGGTTTCTGCCGGCCCAACCGACAAGGCTTGCTGCGGTATCCAGCGCATATGCCCCGTCGATGTTTGCCAGATGGGTTGCCGGGTCCGGCTGCGGCATCCGGTCGCCCTGCACCGGAAAGCCGGCAGCCTGCCATGCCTTAAGCCCGCCGGCCAAGACATACACCTGGCGATAACCCTCCCGAACCAGTTTTTCCGCTGCCACCTCGGCGTCTCGGGATTTATTGCTTGAACCGTAAAGAACGAGTGGTATATCAGTCCGATCGACAATCGCCTTGATGTCGTCAGGAAAACTCACCTGGTAAACACAGGCGTTGCATGCTCCCGGTAGGTGCAGACAGTTGAAATGATCGGCCGGTAGGGTATGAATGGGCAGGGCGCCCTGGGTGAGTTTTTCCTGTGCTCCGTGGGCGGTGATATATTTGATTTCCATGGTTTTCTCCTGTTTTAATGTTGTTCTTAATATTAAAATAATTGCGACCGTCTGTATGTCAACGACTCGAAGCACCTGGGAGAACTCGGAGAATTTCTCTGTTCTTGGTTGCAATTGAAGAGGCCGGCTGGCCATCGAGGCTTGCCTGACCGTTCCAGGATAAAAATATTTCACCAAAAATCGCTCTTTGCGAGTACAATAGGGACGTGTTACTGTTACCATTCTTAGGTAATTTCAACCAACTGAGGGGATCTTGAAAACCACTATTGTTATTGTTATCCTTGGAAGCCTTATATTTCTTGGCGGCTGTCGTGGCCTGTACGAAGGATTTAAAATGTCCAAGGCCGAAGATTGTTATCGCTTGGCCTATCCCGACCAGGAACAATGTCTGCAGCAGGTGAACGTCAGCTACGATGAGTATGAAAAGGAGAGAGGGCGAAAGCAAGTACCTCAATAGCTTTTTCCCGACTTGAGGGTAATACGAGTTGCGTGCCGGGAAGTGTAGGGTTTTTTGGCCTATCATGAAAAGGCGGCAGAGTCTTGAATGGTGAGATCGATATGAAAAGCAGGGGAGAATTGATAACGGAAATTGCCTCGCTTCGGGCACGCCTGGAACAGGTCAGCGAAAAACCCAACCATCCTCCCGAACAGAATCTAGAGCATAAGGTATTGCTTGATGAGAGCGCATTTCCTGTCAGTATGCAGCGGATGCTGAAACTCATGGCCGAAACTGTTCCGGACATGCTCTGGGCCAAAGATCTACGTGACCGCTATATTTTTGCCAACAAGATGATTCGCGAGCAATTGCTGATGTGCCGGGAGGTCGAAAGCCCAATCGGCAAAACTGACCTGTTTTTTGCCGAACGGGAGCGGGCCGAGGGACAGGTCCATACCTTCGGTGAGATTTGCGTCAATTCCGATCAGATGGTGAAAAACAGCCGCCAGGCGGGGCGCTTTCTTGAAGATGGGTTGGTGCGCGGCCAGTATCTGGTACTGGATGTCCACAAAGCACCCCTGTTCGATGACAACGGCAATATCATCGGAACGGTCGGTTCCGGGCGGGACGTCACCATGGAAATGGTCAATCAGAAGGCCCTTGAAGAGAGCGAAAAGAGATATCGCTTATTGGCTGAGAATATTCGTGATGTTATCTGGGTGTCGGACATCGCCTTTAATCCGCTGTATGTCACGCCGTCGGTGCAGGCTATGTCGGGGTATAGCCAAGAGGAATTTCTGGCCATGCCTATTGAAGGGCATATGAGTGACGATTCGCGCAAGAGATATCTGCGTCTTCGCCGATCGATGAACAGGGCCTTGCGAAATAATAAAGCGATTCGAACCAGTTTCTTCACATTCGAATGCCTTAAAAAAAATGGTGCTGCCTATTGGGCGGAGATTATCACCACGCCGTTCTTTTCCGATGACCGGACCCTGCAAGGATTTACCGGGGTCATTCGCGACACCACCAAGCGGGTCCATGAACAAATTGAACTGGAACAGGCGAAGGAGGCGGCTCTTGTCGCCAGCAAGACCAAGTCGGAGTTTCTGGCAAACATGAGTCATGAGATCCGCACCCCGATGAATGGGGTGCTGGGGGTTCTGCAATTGCTGAAAGACACCCCTCTCGACAAAAGGCAGCGGAAATATGTCGATACCGCCCTGGCCTCCGGCACTATTCTTCTCAATATTATCAGTGATATTCTTGATTTTTCGAAGATTGAGGTCGGTAAGGTCCAGCTGCTGACCAAGCCCCTGGCCATCGATCTTTTACTCCGATCGGTGGTTGAATCGTTTGCCAGCATGATAGACAGCAGCAAGGTGACGATGCGGTTCTCCGTGCATGACGATGTTCCCGCGGTAGTCATCGCCGATGAATCCCGGTTGAAGCAGATACTCTATAATCTCATCGGCAATGCTGTGAAGTTTACCTCCCGTGGGGAAATTGTCATTGACTTGAAACGGCTGTTGGTACTGGCCAGTTCCCGGGTGGTTCTGGAATGCACTGTCAGGGATACCGGGGTCGGGGTCAAAAAACAGATGGTTGGCCGCCTGTTTGAACCCTTTGTTCAAGAAGACGGCAGCTTCCGGCGCAAATACGGTGGCACGGGACTTGGCCTGAGCATTGTCAAAAATCTGGTGGAGATGATGGGCGGCCAGATCTATCTTTCCAGTGTGGCCGGGCACGGCACGACGGTCACTTTTCAGATAATTGTCGGTATTGCCGATGTCATTGGTGATGTTCCTGAGGTGAAGGCGGCCATGGCCCCCCGTCACTTACCGCATTTGCGGGTGCTGGTGGTTGAGGATGAAAAGATCAATGCCATGGTGATTTCCGCCATGCTCGGAAAACTTGGACATGAGGTCGAACTGGCCGGCAATGGACGACTGGCATTGAAGAAAATTTGTGAATATGATTTTGATTGCATCTTTATGGACATTCAAATGCCGGAAATGGACGGGGTGGAAACTACCCGGGCCATCCGTACCACGACCGCCGGCAACAATGATCGACAGATCCCCATTATCGCCTTGACGGCCCACGCCATGAAGGGAGACAGGGAAAGGTTCATTGCTGCGGGCATGGATGATTATCTTGCCAAGCCGGTTGAGATGACCCAGTTGACGGCTATACTGAGGAGGTGTTTTCCCTGAGACACGTTCAAGACAATGATTTTTAGGCGAAGGTAACCGCCGTCTGGCGGTGATGCAGAATTGGTGGCAGAGACCGAAAGAAAGCCGCTCACACGAACAAACAGCAACATGAGGATCTTATTTAACACAATGAAAATACTCGTTATTAATTCAGGGAGTTCCTCAATCAAATTTCAGCTCATCGATATGGTGCACGAATCGGTGCTGGCATCGGGCCTGGTCGAGAGAATCGGCGAGCCTACAGGGGTGATTAAATGTATCCTCAGGCCGGGAGCCGACAAGGAACAGGTGGTCAAGGAGAATGTGTGTATTGCCGATCATACCAGTGGTATGCGTCTGGCGGTGGATATTCTCACCGATAAAGAACAGGGGGTTATTGCCGATAAGTCGGATGTCGGCGCCGTCGGCCACCGAGTTGTGCATGGCGGCGAGGATTTTCATCAACCAACTGTTATTACGGCAGAAGTGCTGGCGGCCGTTGAAAAGAACATTCCCCTGGCCCCTCTGCACAACCCGGCCAATATGGACGGTATTCGTGTCGCTCAGGAGCTGTTCGCTGGAGTAATCCAGGTGGCTGTTTTTGATACAGCTTTTCATCAAACAATCCCGCCCCACGCCTATCACTATGCCCTGCCCTACGAACTTTATGAGAAAGAGAGGATACGCCGTTATGGATTCCATGGCACCTCCCACAAATTTGTCGCCGGCGAGTGCGCCAAGGCAATGGGGCGGACGCTTGAGGAGCTGAATCTCATTACCATCCACCTGGGCAACGGCTGCTCCATGACCGCTGTTGAGAACGGCAAAAGTGTCGATACCAGCCTCGGCCTCACCCCCCTGGAGGGTCTGGTTATGGGTACCCGCAGCGGCGATGTCGATCCGGCCATCCATGCCTTTCTTGCCCGCAACTGCCACATGGATATTGAGGCCATCGACAGGCTGCTCAACAAGGATTCCGGCCTGAAAGGCTTATGCGGCCTCAACGATATGCGCGATATCCATGCGGCCATCGCTGCCGGCAATGAGCGGGCGAAACTGGCCCTTGCCGTGCAGACCTATCGCAACAAAAAATACGTTGGTGCCTTTATGGCGGTGCTTGGTCGGGTCGATGCCATCATTTTTACCGCCGGTATCGGTGAAAACGACGGGGTGGTGCGGGCAATGAGTTTGCAGGGATTGGAGCCTTTCGGCATCACACTTGACAGGGAGGCCAACAATCAACGCATGGGAAAACCCACCCTGATCAGCCAAGCGGAGAGTCGGACCCAGGTCTGGGTCATCCCCACCAACGAGGAGTTGGCGATTGCCAGGGAGACCATGGCGGTCCTGTCTCGGTAGTACAACCGCAACAAGGTACCGGCCGTTTACCGGCCGGTATGCCGCTTTCTTCAGATGTGCATCTCACCTTCGTTTCTCGTTCGCCTTGATATCGCCCAGTTTGTCGTAGATTCGCAGGAGCTTTTCATGCTCTGTTGTTATCTTTGTCCAGGAGCTGCCGAAGACAAGACCCGGAAAAGGAGTGACTCCATCAAGTATGGCCTGTCCGGTTCGTATTTCTTCTTCTGCATAAAGAAGCCCAAGGCTGCCGCTGTAGTCACTGGCTCTCTCCCCGACGAGGTTAAATTCCAGCAAGGTGTGTAAGAGGCGAAATAGGCGTCGCCGACCTCCCGGGAGGTCGCCGTGATCCAAGCACCAAAGGCACCAGTGCAGCGCCTCGCCATGGTTGTGCACAGCTAGAAGAAGGAGGGCCTTCAGTTCTCCGACCCGCAATGTTGCCCAGACCGAGTCGTCGTCAAAGACGATGCCGATGATGTGGGCAAGGAGCTGGTGGTCGCCCAGGCCTAGGGTTTCCATCCGATCAAGAAAGTCGGTAAGCCGGACCCGGTCCAGTTGCGGTAGCTGAAGGAGGTCGGAGCGCAGGGCGGCGCCTGCCGAGCGGTTGTTATACAGCAGATCGTCGAGCGGATAGATCTCCGAAATTCCCGGAGCGAGTATCCGGCAGCTGTACATGCCGCAGTGCCGGTATTCGGCGCGGTAGAGCTTGGTGCCCAGGCCGATGAGGAGGGTCTGCAGGCGAGCGAATTCCTCTTCGGTCGAGCCTTTGAAATCCCAGGGCGAAAAAGGAAAATCGGCCTTGTTTCGGAACATCGACCAGGCCAGGAGGCCGTCGGAATCGACAAAATGGCTTTCCAGATTAAAGGGGTCGGCAACCTGGGAAAGATCATGGCTGGCTGGCTGGAAATGTTGCAGGCCTTCAAGGCTGCGGCCCTGCAGCAGCTCGGTGAGAGTTCGTTCGATGGCGGTTTCAAAGCGAAAATTGGCGCCGAAGGCGGCATAGATCCCGCCGTTTGCCGTGTCGGTCAGGAGTGCGCAGATGACCGGGAATTGTCCGCCGAGAGAAGCGTCTTTGACCCGGACGACAAGGCCCTCTTCGGCTAGTCGATATACGATGCGGCATAGCCTGGGGTACCGCCTGAGAACAGCCATGGGGACGTCCGGCAGGCTAAGACCCCTGCTGATAATGATATTTTTAACATGCCGCTCAATGATCTCCGACAGGGCCTGGGAGCCGCACTCAGCGGGTGAATTGCCGGCGGCCATGCCGTTACTCACATAAAGATTGTTCAAGAGACTGACCGGGAAATAAATCTTCCGGCCGGACACCAACTCGGTAAAGGGCAGAGCACAGATGCCGCGCTCGGTGGAATTGGTGTTGTTGTCGCAGAGATGCTCGAAGGTAAGTTCTTCTTCCGGGTTGTAGAATTTACGCAGCCGAGCGTTGAGCAGTTCGGTGCCGTCCGGTGCTCTGCTGGGAATCGCAGAACTTTCGCAGGGTGGGAACCATTTCTCATCGGGATAAAAAAAGAATGGCGGCGTGGTTGCCGCATCATCGAGAAAACAATCGGCAAAGAAGAAGTTGGTGGACAGCCGCTCGAAAAATTCCCCGAGGGCACTGGCCAGCGCCGCCGATTTTGAGGTGCCTTTACCGTTGGTATACAGATGGGCGCAGGCAGCCGAGCGCAGATGTACCGACCAGCAGTCCGGGGCCGGGTTCTGCCAGCTGACCGCCTCGGTTTCGAATGCCATGGACTTTAGGAGAGATGTGGCCTTGGCAATGGTATCCTCAAGACTGGCGTCCTTGCCGGGAAGGTGGGTTGCTTGCGCCATGGCGGTTTCCTTCATCAGATGGTGCGGCCGGCGCGCAGGGAATCGGCGAGCATTTCTACCACGAAACGGACCTTTTCGCCACTTTGGTGCTGCAGAAGATTATCCTGAATGTGCATGACGCAGGTCGGGCAGCCGGTGGCTACATAATCAACCTCCGCCTTGCGGATATTTTGCACCTTGTGGTTATTGATCTTGATTGCCGTATCATAGTGGGTGATGCAGTAGCTGCCGGCACTGCCGCAGCAGACGGCGGCGTCCTTCATCTCCTTGAATTCCACCCCGGGAATCATCTTCAGGAGCTTTCGCGGTTGCTCGCTGATGGCCTGGCCGCGCACCATGTGGCAGGGGTCGTGATAGGTCACCCGGTAGGGCAAAGGACCCAGATCGGTCGCTTTGATATCAATATTTTTTTCAATAAATTCATTGATATCGTAGACCTTCTCGGTGAAGGCCTGGAGCTCCCGACTGGGCTCGATAAACATCTTGATCTCTTTTTTCAGGGCCATGCCGCATGAGGAGCAGGCGACGACAATCGCATCGAGATTATAATGGCGAAACAGGTCAAAATTGTGCTGCATGAACATCTTCGCCCCCTCGTAATCGCCGTTGGCCAGCACCGGGGTGCCGTTGCACTTTTGTCCCTTGGGAATCACCACCTCATAGCCGTAACCGGTGAGGATATCGACCACCGATTTCACCACGTTGGTATAAATGAGATTGCCGGCACAGCCGGTGAAATAGCCGATGCGCATCTTTGCCGGACCTTTCTTAGCGGGGATGACCTCCGGATACTGGCTTTGAGCGCTTCGAAGAGCCATCTGCGGGAAAAAGCGCCGTTTGGAAAAGCCGAACAGGGGGAAGAGGTGGCGCACCGGATTTTTCGGGCCGATGCCGAAGAGGGCGCGCTGGGCGATGCCGATGAGCATGGCGGCAAGGGTGATCGGCCATTTACGCCACAGCAGCTGCCTGAAGATGAGGGCCTTGAAAAAACCGAGACCCTGTTGGGTGGTGATATACCAGCGCAGTCTGAGGACGACGTGTTCCGGGCTGACTCCGGCCGGGCAGTTGGCCGAGCAGGTCTTGCAGTTAAGGCACTCGTTGATGGCGTCTTTGACCCTTTGGGTGATTTGTATGTCGCCGGAAACCAGTTTTTCGGCGAGTTTGTTTTTACCGCGGGCAACATACAATTCGTTGCCCATTTCTTTAAATACCGGGCAGACGCTCCGGCACTTGCCGCATTGCATACATTTTTGAAATTCCTTGGCGGCTTCCAGAAGATGTTCTTCAGCCTGTTGTTTGGTGGCAGCGTGGGTATTCATAGTCTTTCCCCCCAGTTAAGCCGATTGTTCTGCGGGCATGTCGAACATCTTGCCGGGGTTGAGGAGATTGAGGGGATCAAAGGTCCGCTTAATGTTCTGCAGCAGCCTTATGCCTTCCCCACCCACCTGGTTTTGCAGGAACGGCTTTTTCTCAAGGCCGATACCGTGCTCACCGGAAATGGTGCCGTCCAGGTCGATGGCCAATTGGAACAATTCGGCAACCGCCTTTTCGGTGCGGGCCATTTCATCCTTGTCCTGCATATCGATGAGAAAGGTCGGGTGCAGATTGCCGTCGCCGGCATGGCCGAAAATTCCCACCTGGAGCTTGTATTTATTGGCGATAGCGGTAATACCCCGGACCATGTCCGGGAGTTTTGAGCGCATGACCGTGGCATCTTCGAGGATGACATTCGGGCGGACACCGGCCAGGGCGTTCAAAGCGACACGGCGACCGGCGAAGAGCAGATCGCGTTCTCCGCTCGATTTGGCCAGGGAAAAATCACGGAAATCGTTCTTTTTCACCTCGGCCTCGACCTTGGCCATTTCGGCAATGGCCGAGTCTTTCTGGCCGTCGGTCTCGATCAGCAGCACTGCGGCTGCGTCTCTTGGCAGGCCGCAGTCCTTAAAATTCTGGATGGCGTTGATAGTGGCGTTGTCCATGAATTCCATGGTCGAAGGGGTTACACCGGCGGCGATGATGGCAGCGACGGCCTGGGCGGCACCGTCGAGGCTGTTGAAGATCGCCAGCGCCGATTCGCGGTGTTCGGGAATCGGCAACAGGGCCAGAGTTACCTCGGTCATGATACCCAGCAGTCCTTCGCTGCCGACGAAGATCCCTTCCATGTTGAAGCCGGCGACGTGTTTTACGCATTTATTGCCCATGGTGACGATGTCCCCCTGGGGCAGCACCACTTTCAGCATCTTCACATAATCCTTGGTGACCCCGTATTTCAGGCCCCGCAAGCCGCCGGCGTTTTCGGCGACATTGCCGCCGATGGTCGAAAAGGCGACGCTGCCCGGATCCGGCGGATAGAAAAGGTTGGCCTCTGCGGCAATCGGGTCGATATCGGCGGTGGTAAGGCCGGCCTCGACGGTGATGAGGCGATTGGCTGGATCAAATTCGATGACCCGTTTCATCCGGTCCATGACCAGGACAATGCCTTTTTTTAGTGGTACCGAGCCTCCCGACAGGCCGCTTCCCTGGCCTCTTGGGGTGACCGGAATACGTTCCCGGTAGGCAAATTTCATGAGCAGGCTGATCTGCGGGGTGGTGGTCGCAAAAACCACTGCTTCCGGTTGAATCTCGACGTGTGATGCATCATAACTGTAGGCAATCATATCCTCGACTTCCGTGAGAACCTTGTCCTCGCCGAAAATATTCTGCAATTCTTCGATATGGCTCTTCTTCATTTGTAACTCCTTCAACTGATAGAGAATGGAGATGGTTCTCCCGCTCGTTGGTAGTGAACAGCTTTCGCAGCGGGTGACCAGTGAACGATGGCGCCCGTGCTTCTTTTTTTGATTCGTGAAATGCCCTGCAAAGGAGAATCATGGCTAAAATTGGTAGGACCAATAATAAATAATACCAAAAATCGTGTCAAGAAAATTAATATATATGAAAAGCCACAAAACATGTCGGATAACTATATTAAAACATAACATTAAATTAATTATTATGCAATTGCCGATTTGGTACTACCATTAAATTAATCTCGTCGACAGGTCCTGAAAGACGCGGCAGGTCCAGAGTTATTCTCAAGAAAATCATGCCTCAGGGTTGGTGAAAAACCAAAAACTATGATGTTTTGACATTCCTTTGTTCAACCAATATACTGCACAACAACACTGTTTCTGCTGCTGGGTAACTTGCAATTGTATTGGGCAAATTGTGCAAGCAATGGGCCTATTACACAAAATGACTGAAAAAGACAGTGGACGCTGCTATTGCCTTTGGTGTTAAAAAATTATATTGACAGGGATGCAGGGAGCTATTTGTGGCAAAATGTAAGAATCATCCGCAGACCGAGAGTACTTATTTTTGTATTAAATACAAGTATTACCTCTGTGGAGCCTGCGTTCGGTGCGTGGATCCACAAATATATTGCAAGTTTCGGACATCCTGCATAATTCATTTTCTCGAAAAGGAAAAAAAGGTGCGGCAACCTTGACCTCCAAGGAAAGCACACCCCCTTGTTTATTTGCACAAAAGTTTTCCCTAGATTTGAAAAATGTGTGCAGTCAAAAGGGGCTGGAGACAGGTTTCCGTTTGCGTTAAAAGCAACATTTCTCCGCAAATTGCGGGGATGGGCTGGAGGGACTGAAGAATCAATATCAATTATTTGAAATCCTATACAATTAGAACACTTATTTCATGATGAATTAAAGTGTGACAAAGGAAAAATTGCCAATTACAAGTTGTAAGTGTGAAAATATATGATATATTTGGCGGTGTTTTTTGGCTTGCACGAGGGTGGTTACGGGAATGTATCTTTTTATACTGTGGGGTAATGTTCAGGCAAAGGCGTAAAGTGCTCTGCCGGAGCTGAATGCTGCTACGCAGTGAATGCAAGAAGATGATTGTTTCCAATTATTTCCCCGGCGTATAAGGAAACCCGCATGAGCAAATGCACCGTTACATTTCTTCCCCACGACAGGGTAACCGCTGTTGCCCCGGGGGAGAGTCTGATCCGGGCCGCACTTCAGGCCGGCGTGCATATTAATGCTTCCTGTGGCGGGGAGGGGGTGTGCGGAAAATGTCGTGTCCTTGTCGAACAGGGTGCCGTCTTAGGCGGGTTGAACGAGAAGATCAAAAAAGAAGAGAGCGATCAGGGGTACCGCCTCGCCTGCCTTGCCAAGGTAACTGAGAACGTTACTGTTCGCATCCCCGTAGAATCCGCAATGGATAAAAGTGTCATGAATCTGCAGGTTACGCCACGGCGTACGGCAACGATTCAGCACATGGATTTTGAAAGCCTGAAAGAAGAAGGATTGTTCATTACCCCTGTCGAAAAAATCTTCCTGACTCTGGCACCGCCCGATGCAAAAAACAATATGCCCGATGTTACACGGCTTATTGAATCCCTCAAAGTCGACGCCGGTGAACACAAGCTGGAGATCACACTGCCGGTGATCCGAAAACTCCCTGGAATTTTACGTAATAACGGCTTTCAGGTGACCGTTACCGTCATGCGTCCGGTCCGAGACGACGGCAAACATCTCATTCTCAATGTTCAGCCCGGAGATAAAACCGCACACAACTATGCCGTCGCCATGGATATCGGCACAACGACCATTTACGGCCAGCTCATTGACCTCGCCACCGGCAAGTGTCTTGCCGAAGCTGGGGATTTCAACAGCCAGATAAGCTACGGCGAGGATGTCATCACCCGGATAATGTATGCTGAGAAACCGGGGGGCCTGGATAAACTGCACGAGGTCGTGGTCGGTACCCTCAACAGCGTCCTGGCGAAAATCATTCATGCCTCAAAGATCGATCGTGAAGATATATCGACGATTACCTTTGCCGGCAATACCACCATGACCCAGCTGTTCCTGCAGGTCGACCCCCGCAGTATCCGCCGTGCTCCTTATGTGCCGGCGGCGGCATTGTATCCTCCATTCGGCGCGGCATCGGTGGGCATCGATCTCAATGAGCACGCCATTGCCCTGATTTATCCGCAGGTATCGAGTTTTGTCGGCGGCGATATTGTCGCCGGAGTCATGGGGTCGGGAATGTACCGGCAGGAAGAATTGACCCTCTTTCTCGATATCGGCACCAATGCCGAACTGGTGGTGGGCAACAAGGACTGGCTGGCCTGCACCGCTTGCTCCGCCGGGCCGGCCTTTGAAGGTGGCGGCATTGAATTCGGCATGCGCGCCGCCAAAGGTGCCATTGAAGATTTTTCTCTCGATCCACTCACCTACGAACCGATGCTTTTTACCATCGGCGATGTCCGCCCCAAGGGTATCTGCGGCTCGGGTCTCATTACCATGGTCGCCGTTATGTTCGAGATGGGAGTCATCAATAACCGGGGAAAATTCAATCGTGATCTTTCTACGCCGCGGATCAGGACGACCAACGATATCTGGGAATATGTCGTCGCCTGGCAGGAGGTGACACAGCTGGAACGGGATATCGTCCTTACCGAGCCCGACCTCGACAATCTCATTCGTGCCAAAGGAGCCATATACAGTGGCTGCATGACCCTGCTCGAAGAGGTTGGTCTGAACATGGGCATGGTGGAGCGGATAATCCTGGCCGGCGGTTTCGGCAGCTATATAGACCTGGAGAAGGCAATGACCATCGGTCTTTTGCCGGAGATTGACCCGGACCGGGTCACCTTTATCGGCAATGGCTCACTCATGGGCGCACGCATGAGTTCCCTTACCAATAGGATTCGTAAGGATGTGGTCTCGGTGACGCAACGAATGACCAACTTCGAATTGTCAGAGACGCCATCCTATATGGATAATTATATCGCCGCGATGTTTCTGCCGCATACGGAGATAGAGAAATTTCCAAGGTTAAAAGCTCGTATGGACGCCCGAGTTAAGCGTTAGTGTTCGATTTTGTTGTCTTTTTTAACACCAGGCCAAAGGGCTGGGGGAGCATGGCAGAAAAGGGAACAGTAGAGACTGTTGGACTGATTTTGTACCTCTTATTGTTTGGCTAGTTTATGAAAAGGGGAGGTTGTTGCAGGTGTTTTCAACAACCTCCGGAGAATAATTACTCACCAGTAAAGGAGGCAAAAGTGGGATTTGAATTTAAGAAGGAATCCTATAGTGGCGGCATCAAGGCAATTTCCATCGGCAAGGGTGCTTCCGCCATTACCGTTGGAGGTCAGACATGTTATCCTTTCTACACCTTTGAAGGAAATATGCCCAACACGCCTAAGATTGCTATGGAAATTTGGGACATGCCACCGGAAGATTGGCCGGAACCGGTGATGGCCCACGTCAAAGATGTTATCTCCGACCCGGCAGCCTGGGCCAAAAAATGCGTTGAGAAGTTCGGCGCAGAATTGCTAGTTCTTCAGCTGAAAAGCGCCGATCCCAACGACAAAAATGCCAGCCCCGAATCGGTGGCCGAGACAGTATTAAAGGTTTTAAAGGCAATCAATGTTCCTCTCATCGTCTGGGGTTGCGCTAATCCGGCTAAAGATGAAGCGGTCCTGAAGGTAGTTGCCGAGAAGTGCCAGGGCTACAACCTGGTTATGGGTCCGGTTGAAGAGAAAAACTATAAAGGCATCGGGGCGGCGGCAATGGGCTATGGCCATGCGGTTATCTCCTCCTCGCCTATCGATGTAAACCTGGCAAAACAGATCAATATTCTTCTTGAGAATCTTGGCATGCCCATGGACAGGGTGATCGTTGATCCGACCACCGGTGGTCTCGGCTATGGCATGGAATACTCCTATTCGGTTATGGAGCGACTTACCATGGCGGCCATGGTCCAGGGCGACGAGAAACTGCAGTTCCCGATGATCAACAATCTCGGCAATGAAGTCTGGAAATGTAAAGAGGCCAGACAGAACGCAGCCGATGCCCCGATCCTCGGAGACCCGGAGAAGCGAGGGATCATGATGGAGGCCATTGGCGCGGTTTCCTATCTGCTCGCCGGTTCCAGTATTATTATCATGCGTCATCCTGAAGCCATTAGGCTGGCCAAGGAATTTATCACCGCCCTGTCCGGCGGCGGATCGTTGAAGAATTCTTCGCCAATTGCTAAGATTCTTGCTGAGGCAAATATTGATTTTGCAGCTCTTGCCCCAAAACCTGATTTGACCATTGCCGCAGAAGAAAAGAAAGCCGCCCCGGCTGCCGCAAAAGCCGCGCCTGCAGCCCCCGCGGCAGCAGCAGCCCCGGCTGCCAAACCGGCCGTCGCAGTAGCAGCTGCACCGGCAAAAGAGGAGGCAAAAGCCCCTGCACAACCCGCCGTAGATCCGGCGGCTCAGGCCAAGGCAGAAGTAGCGGCGAAAGCCGAGGCTGAGGCAAAAGCCGCAGCCGATGCCAAGACCAAAGCCGAGGCCGAAGCGAAAGCGAAAGCTGATGCAGAAGCCAAGGCCAAAGCCGATGCGGCGGCGCAGGTAAAAGCCGCTGCCGATGAACTGGCAGCTGATAAAGCCCGGCGGGACGAGGACGAAAAGGCCCTGATGCGTTTGCGAGCTCAGGCGCGCCAAGCTGCTCAAGAAGCTGCCGGAAGCAGTTCCGATGCGGAAGAGGAAATGACTATGACTGCCGATCCGGTGCAGAAGGATCAGCAAGAAAAAATTCTTGACATGCTGGATAGATTCCATCGTCGGAAAAGATGAACAATATCAATTAAAAAAAGTATACGATGTGTCGCTCTTGAGATGATTAATGCGTCATTGGTAATCTCAAAAAACTCTTTGAGGAGGAACCTCGATATGGCAGAAGTAACCACAAAAGTTGAGAAAGTTGTAAAACTCGCAGACTCAATGGAAGCATCCATTGAACCGTCGACCCAGGAAATGATCCGCCGGGCCCAACAGCTGGGCATTGAAACCATCTTTGATCGCGCAGTAACCATGAAGCCCTGCGCCATCGGCCTGCAGGGTATCTGCTGCAAGAACTGTGCGATGGGACCTTGTCGTCTCCCCCTGCCGAAAGACGGCATTCAGGGTGAAGATACCCGTAAAGGTCTTTGTGGCGCGACGGCCAATACCATTTGTGCGCGAAATTTCGTGCGGATGATTGCCGGTGGTACAGCTGCCCACTCGGATCACGGCCGTAATGTTGCTGAAACCTTTTTGGCTGCCGCGAGAAAGCAGACCAAAGATTACACCATCAAAGATCCGGCGAAACTGATTCAGATTGCTCCGTATTTCGGGGTTGCTACCACCGTTGAAGTTGACGGGGTGGTTAAAGACCGTGATATATATGAGATCGGTGTGGGCGTGGGCGAAGCCGCTCTGAAAGAGTGGGGCAAGACATCCGGCAACCTCGCGTATCTGAAGAGAGCACCACAACCCCTTCAGGACAAATGGGCGGCACAAGGTGTTCTGCCCCGAAATATCGATCGCGAGATCGTTGAATGTATGCACCGAACGACCATGGGTGTTGATCAGGATTACAAAAACCTGATGAAGCAGGGAACCAGAACTTCTCTTGCCGACGGTTGGGGCGGAGCGATGATGGGTACTGATCTGCAGGATGTCATGTTCGGCAGCCCGACGCCACTGCAATCCGAGGCGAACCTCGGGGTTATGAAGGCCGACCATGTAAATATTATTGTTCATGGCCATGAGCCGCTGCTTTCGGAAATGATCGTTGCCGCGGCCCAATCCCAGGAAATGATCGAATACGCCAAATCAAAAGGCGCGAAGGGCATTCAGCTTGGCGGAATCTGCTGTACCGCCAATGAGATCCTCCAGCGTCATGGCGTTCCACCGGTTGGTACTTTCCTGCAGCAAGAGCTGGCGATTATCACCGGCGCTTGTGATGCGATGATCGTTGACGTTCAATGTATTTTCCAGAATCTTGCCAATGTGGCAAAATGCTTCCATACCAAACTGATCACCACCCATCCGATTGCCAAGATGGAGCAGGACAATGTCGTTCATATCCAGTTCGATGAACATCATGCCATGGAAGATGCTGTTCGCATCGTGAAAATTTCCATCGACAACTTCTTGAATCGTAGTGCCGAAGTCATGATTCCTCGCCATAAATCGTCGCAGATCGCCGGTTTTGGTGTTGAGTCGATCAGATATCATCTGGGTGGAAGCTTCCGCGGCGATTACTTCACCTTGAATGACAATATCATCAATGGCCGAATCCGTGGTATTGCCGGTGTCGTTGGTTGTAATAATGCCCGCACCAAGCACAATGAAGAACACATTACTCTGATAAAAGAACTGATTAAAAACGATGTTATCGTCCTCACCACCGGTTGTAGCGCCATTGCCTGCGGTATCCACGGGCTGCTTACCCCGGAATCGGCAGCAGTATTCTGTGGTCCGGGTCTTGCCGAAGTGTGTGAGACCGTTGGTATCCCACCAGTACTCCATCTCGGTTCCTGCGTCGACAACAGCCGCATTCTTTTGGCCGCCACCGAAGTGGTGAAGGCCGGCGGACTGGGTAACGATATCTGTGATTTGCCGGCTGCCGGCAGCGCCCCGGAATGGATGAGTGAGAAGGCCATCGCCATCGGGCAATATTTTGTTGCCTCAGGCGTTTACACGGTCTTCGGGTATCATATGCCGCTGGAAGGTGCCCCAGTCTTCAAAGATTATCTCTACAAGGGAATGGAAACCATGTACGGCGGCATGTGGGATTGTGAACCTGATCCGATCAAGCATGCGCATAAAATGATTGCCCATATCGACAAAAAACGTAAGGCACTCGGCATCGACAAGGCTCGTGACAGGGTACTTATGGATATGGCTGACAGACAAGCCCTTGGAATGGAATAATTTCTCTGAAATCAATACGATATTACTAATCCCTCAATAAAGGAGTAAAGCATGTCAAGATTAGTAGCATTTGCAGCAATACAGGGTGGTTATAAGGTGGTATCCCAGGTTGAGGGAGAGCTGGAAACAGCTCTTCAAACCTATGACGCCAGCACTAAAATAGGATTCCCTAATACCGCATATTATCTGCCGGTTATCTATTCTCTCACCGGTATAAAATGTGAGACCCTCGAAGATTTGAAAAAGCCCATGCAGTTTGCCCGTGGTCTTCTGCCACCGCACATCAAAGGTGCCAATCATCTTCCTTACCTCGGACCGCTTCTTGATGCCGGTATGGCCGGTATCTTCGCCTATGAGGTAAAAGAGGCTCTGCGCATTCTGCGTGAACCAAATTTTTACGTAGACACTGAAGATCCGGATATCGAATCCGGAAAGATTTGGGTCGGTCCAGCCAATGACATTATTCTCAGGAAGCGTGGTGTCGAATTCGTTGACGGCTCGGCTCCCGGTTTTGCGGCAATCGTCGGCGCTGCTCCCAACGCCGAGATCGCCAAAATGATCGTCGAGGATTATCAGAAGAAAAACCTTTATATCTTCTGTGCCGCCAACCATAATGGCAAAACCGTCATCGGGCAGCTTATTGAAGCCGGAGTACAGGTCGGTTGGAATACCCGTATCGTCCCCTTCGGGCCGGATATCTCCTCGGCCGTCTTCGCTCTTGGTTTCGCCAACCGTGCCGCCATGGCCTTTGGTGGTGTGCAACCGGGTGACTATCGCCGTATGCTCATGTACAACAAAAACCGTATCTTCGCCTTCGTCAACGCCTTGGGCGATGTCGGTACCGAGTGGGCCGTTGCTGCTGCCGGCTGTGTCAACTGGGGCTTCCCGACCCTTGCCGATACCGATATTCCGGAGATCCTGCCGACCGGTATCTGCACCTACGAGCATGTTGTCGCAAATGTGCCGCATAACGAGATCTGTCAAAAATCCGTTGAGGTTCGCGGCTTGAAGATCAATATCACCCAGATCGACATTCCCTGTTCCTTCGGACCGGCGTTTGAGGGTGAGCGGGTACGTGGCGGCGATCTTTACGGGCAAATGGGTGGTGGCAAGACCCAGTGTACTGAGCTTGTTAAAATGGCGGAGATGAATGAGATCGAAGACGGCAAGGTCACTATAGTCGGTCAAGATCTCAAAGATATGAAGGAAGGGGGAACTTTGCCGCTTGGCATTTTCGTGCAGATTGCCGGCCGTGAGTTCCAGACCGACTTTGAGCCGATTATGGAACGTCAGATCCATCATCTGATCAACTACATCCAGGGAGTAATGCATATCGGCCAGCGCGATATTTCCTGGATCCGTATCGGCAAAGGTGCTGTTGAAAAAGGCTTCACCCTGAAGGATATCGGTGTTGTTCTGCATGCCAAGTTCCATCAGGATTTCAAGAAGATCGTCGATAAAGTCCAGGTAACTCTCTTTACCAATAAGGAAGATGTCGACAAACTGACCACCACCGCCCGCGCCGAATACAGAACCCGCGATGAGCGTGTCGATAAGATGACTGATGAAGCTGTAGACACCTTCTACTCCTGCAGTCTCTGTCAGTCTTTTGCTCCAAGTCACGTTTGTACCGTCAGTCCGGAAAGAACTGGTCTCTGCGGTGCTTATAACTGGATGGATTGTAAAGCCTCTTTCGAGATCAATCCGACCGGACCCAATCAGCCGATCAAAAAAGGTAAAGTCCTTGATCAAGTCCTTGGCCGTTTTGAGGGTGTAGATGAATTTATTAAGGGTGCATCCAAGGGTGCTATCGATACCTACAATTTCTACTCCATGTGCCAAGCTCCAATGACCACCTGTGGTTGCTGCGAATGTATCGCCGCCGTGCTCCCGGCCTGTAACGGCATTATGACCGTCGGTCGCGATTATACCGGTGAGACTCCTTCCGGCATGAAGTTTACCACCCTTGCCGGTGTTATGGGTGGTGGTGCTTCTTCACCCGGGTTTGTCGGTCATTCCAAGTTCAATATTACCCAAGGAAAGTTCATCTTGGGTGATGGCGGCTTACTGCGCATGGTTTGGATGCCGAAGGTGGTCAAAGATGAGATCCGTGATCGACTCAACGCCAGAGGTGCGGCAATGGGTGTACAGAATTTCGCCGATATGATTGCCGATGAAACTATCGGCATCACCGAGGACGAGATTCTGCCATGGCTCAAGGAAAAAGGGCATCCTGCCATCAGCATGCCACCTATTATGTGATAATATTTCAAACTGGAAGGGGCATGGTTTCGAGGCTGTTGAGACCATGCCCCTACCGGCTGATAAATATTTATAAGGAGACAATACAAATGGCGTTAACAGGAATACAAATTTTCAAACTCCTGCCAAAAACCAACTGTAAGGAGTGTGGGGTTCCGACCTGCCTGGCCTTTGCAATGAACCTTGCTTCTGGCAAGGCCGAACTCGACTCTTGCCCGTACGTGTCCGATGATGCCAGGGCGCAACTCGCCGAGGCTTCTGCCCCGCCGATCCGTCCGGTTGCAATCGGTAAGGGCGTTCGTGCCACAAAAACCGGCGGAGAGACCGTCCTTTGTCGGCATGAAAAGACCTTCTTCAATCCGACTCTTTTTGCTGGAACCATTACCTCAGACACCGCTGTGGCGGTTGTCGAGGCTAAACTTAAAGTTTGGAACGCACTGCAGTATGAGCGTGTCGGCTTGAATCTGCGGCCTGAATTGGTTGCACTGAAAGATGTCAACGGTGACGGTGTAGCTTTTGCCACCTTGGCTAAACTCATAGCCGAGACCTCCGAGTTCAATCTCATCCTGATGAGTGAAAAGGCGGAAATTATCAGCGGTGCTGTTGCAACCGCCGGTTTTAAAAGACCGTTGATTTATGCTGCAACTGCAGTTAATGTCGATGCCTTTGGTAAGATTGCCCTGGACAATGACCTGCCCCTGGCAGTCAAGGCCGATTCCATCGATGGCCTGATCGCTCTCACCGACAAACTGGTCGGTATGGGAATCAAAGATCTGGTACTTGATCCAGGTTCGCGGGAAGTCAAGCAGGCCTTAGAAGATCAGGTTGCTATTCGGCGTGCGGCGCTGAAAGCCGGGAATCGTTCGCTCGGCTTTCCGACCATCACCTTCCCATGCGAGATGGCCACCAATATTGCAACTGAAGGGCTTATCGCCAGCATGTTCGTTGCCAAATACGGTGGCATCGTCGTTATGTCCGACCTGACCACCGAGGTGATTTTCCCCTTATTGCTCGAAAGACTCAATATCTTTACCGATCCACAGCGGCCGATGACGGTTACTGAGGGTATTTTTGAAATCGGCGCACCGAACGAGAATTCCCCGGTACTTGTTACCACCAACTTTGCCTTGACCTACTTTATCGTCTCCGGCGAAATCGAAGCAAGCAAGGTTCCTTCGTGGTTGCTGATCAAGGATTCCGAGGGGCTTTCCGTCCTCACCGCTTGGGCCGCCGGCAAGTTCGGCGGTGATGATGTTGGTGCATTCGTCAAGAAAAGCGGGATCATGGACAAGGTCAAGCATACTGAGCTTATCATTCCCGGCTATGCTGCTGCTATTGCCGGTGATGTTGAGGAAGAGTTGCCCGGTTGGACCATTACCGTCGGTCCGCGAGAGGCTGCCCACCTCGCAGGATTCTTGAGGGCCAGGTAAATAAATATGTAGAGTATTTGCCGGCTTTTTCATAAAGAAGGAGCCGGCAAAGTATTTCTCGCATGTTGCCAACTTGCTTAATTTATTAAGATTTATATACATCTATATTTTTCACAAAGGAGAAAAACATGATTCTGCACGGCGAAAGCCTCAATGTCATTTCCAAGGTTATTGGAAAGGCATATAAAGAGCGTGATCCAAAGCCCATCCAGGCTGAAGCCCTCGAGCAGGAGAAGCTTGGAATGGATTACATTGACATTAATCTTGGCCCGGCAAAAAAAGACGGCCATGAATTGATGCCGTGGGTTGTTCAGGTCGTACAAGAGGTTGTGCCGAATATGCCCTTGCTGCTTGACACCTCTAACATTGCCGCAATTGAAGAAGGACTGAAAGTTATTAAGCCGGCAAGTAAGGCTCATATCGTCAACTCGATTATGGCCCGTCCCGAGCGATATACGGTAATGCTGCCGATGGCTGCCAAGTATGGGGCCGATATTGTTGCCCTGATGTGGGGACCGGATGGACTACCGCGTGATGAAAATGAGCGTGCCGCCCTTGCTGTCGAGCTTTTGTATGCGGCAAACGAAGCGGGTATTCCCAACGAGAAAATATGGGTTGATGGTATTGTTACACCGGTGAATATTCAACAGGTTCAATGTGTTTCACTGATGAATTTCCAAATGATGTTGGAAGATATTGCTCCCGGTTGTATGTCGACCTGCGGTTTATCCAACATTTCCAACGGACCACCGGTGCATCTTCGACCGATTCTTAACACCACCTACATGATTATGTTGGAACGGAATGGGATGAAGGCGGTTATTTCCGATCCGCTTGACACAACTCTGACTGCTGTTGCCAAAGGGAAGCGTCCTGACATCGTCGATGTGGTTCACCAGGCTATGGACGGTACCGCGCCCAGTCTTTCCTCATTGTCGAAAGAGCTGGCCGACTATGTGAAAACCGTTCGGGTTATCACCGGAGAGAGTCTCTTTTCCGATTCCTACCTGGATATTTAGGAGCCGTTACGAAATTACCCTGGCCCTTCCTGCTCATTTCGTTACGGCTCCTTATACCCCTCAAGGGGGTACTAAAAAGAGTGTCGTTCCGAGCATTTCTCCGGCCAAGTTATTTATTGACTACGGCTTAGATACCGGTTTTTGATTGATCAAAAGCTCCATCCTTTATGGGATGGGGCTTTTTTTTTGGAAGAATAATGGTTACTAATCCTTTCAGAAAAGAGGAAGACAATAATTTTGAAGGCCACTGAATAGAGAGATGCCATGACTGAAAATGCAAAGATCACAGGGTGGGTTTATGTTTTTGTCTGCGACCCAGGGGGAAGTGAAAGCTTTCTTGGACTGTATAATGAAGAAAAGGATGTTCATTTTATTCCAGCATTTCGATCCAAGGAAGAGGCAAACGATTGTTTCCTGAATCTGCCGCGGGAGAAGGGGAAAAAATATGAATTGCAGGCTATTCATATAGAAGAATTGTCCGTTGAGGCAAACAAAAATAATTTCTCAGTAGCTATGGTTGACCACGATGGAAAGGTCATAAACGAGCAGTTTCTAGACCTTCAGTAAAATATTACATTGGAAGGAGATCGGACGTGAGTTTAAAAATTGCAATTGGCGGCAAAGGTGGTGTCGGCAAGACCACCGTAACGGCGCTTTTAGCTCGTTGTCTGGCTGCGGATAAAAATAACAGAGTTATCGCTATTGATGCCGATCCGGTTGCCAATCTTGCTGCCGGCCTTGGTATTTCAGAAGATCAACCGATCACGCCAATTGCCCAACTGACCGAGCTTATCGCCGAACGGACGGGGGCAAAACCGGGAACAATGGGCGGCTTTTTCACTCTCAACCCGAAGGTTGATGATATTCCTGAGCGGTTTTCTCTGGAGCGTGATGGTGTGAAACTGCTGGTTATGGGAACCGTGCAGAGCGGCGGTTCCGGTTGTCTCTGCCCGGAAAGCACCATCCTCAAGGCTCTGATGAATCATCTGGTATTATTTCGCGATGAAATTGTCATCATGGACATGGAAGCGGGAATCGAACATCTCGGACGCGCGACATCCGCTTCAGTCGATGCTCTGATTATCGTCGTCAACCCCGGTTCAAGAAGTCGGGCGGCTGCCGACAAGATAAGAAAGCTCGGCAAAGATATCGGTATAAAGAACATCATTATTCTCGGGAACCGGGTGAAAGGCATAGAGGACGAGGAGTTGATTCGTAGCTCTTTGCCTGATTACCAGATCATTGGTTTTCTTCCCGAGCAAGAAGAGATCGTCAATTCCGACCGGGGTGGGCGGAGGGCTTTTGAAGATATTCGCAGTGCCCCGGAAGAACTATTTGCCATAGTTGAAAAATTGATGGCCATGAAAAAGTAATATAATCCACGTCAGATTCTGCAGCCCTTCCTTTCGTTCGCAAATAGTATCGCCTCCGCACTCCTATGTCGGAGGCGATACTATTTGTTCTGATATCTTGCTTTGTCTTTAGGGGCCGTCAAGAAATAACTCCTGCTATTTCCGCAATTTCTTTACGGCCCCTTATGCCGTTCATGACATTGAAACGGATTGCTTATTGTCGAACGACGGCTTAATTTCAGGCAGCTCACCCACAGAATAGAATATTTTTTTGGTGCCCGTAAAATTAATGTATTGACAATGCCACGGTGTGGCATGATTATTATCTATGATTGAGAATCTTTCTCAAAGGTGGAACCTTTCGAAAATGAGCCTTTCTTGAAAAATTATTCGCGCATTCTCTGCGGAGAATTTTTCGTTGTAGGTTCTTTCTGGTTTGCGGGTCTTGGGGAAAAAATATTTCTGGATTTGCCTGTCAATCAAGGTTCATCATCGGTCGCTGTCTGGTCGGTTGCGTGCTGAGAGACCAGCTGCTGCAATTTTTTTGTAACCTTATGCATCAGGAGGTATCATGGCTAAACCACTAGAACTTATCAAGGTTGAGGATTTGACGATTTGCGACTCAACCGCCCAGATGATCACCAAGGCCAGACAGGATGGGGTGGAGCTCTTATTTGATAGGGCTCAGGCTATGAAGCCATGCCCGATCGGCGAGCAGTCAGCCTGTTGTAAGCATTGCTCCATGGGGCCTTGCAGGATGAACGTCAACAGCCCCTATGACCGGGTTGGGGTGTGTGGGGCAACGATCGACACTATTGTCGCGAGAAATTTTGGGCGAATGGTCGCAACGGGGACGGCGGCCCATACAGATCATGGAATGGCGATGCTTGAACTGTTTCGCGATGTCATTAACGGCAAGGTTAAGGATTATTCCATCAAAGATCCCATCAAACTTTTGGAGATTGCTGCATCTCTTGACATTCCCACGGAAGGACGGGACTTGAAGGCTGTCGCCCTGGATCTTTATCATGAACTTGAGAGAACCTACACTCAGGTCGAAGGCGAGATCCCGATGATGAAAAGAGTCCCACCGAAAACCCTGGAACTTTGGCGAGCAGCCGGCATTGTGCCGCGTGGAGCCATGCGGGAAATAATGGAAATGATGCATCGCACCGCCATGGGTGTTGACCAGGATTACGAAAATATTACCAAACAAATATCGCGCACGGCACTTGCCGATGGCTGGGGCGGTTCAATGGTTTCCACCGATATTTCGGATATCTTGTTTGGCACACCTTCGCCGGTTGAGGTAGAAGTTGATATGGGTGTGCTGAAAGAAGATCAGGTTAATATAATCGTTCACGGGCATGAGCCTATTCTTCTTGAATCCCTGGTTGTTTCGGTTGCTGATCCGACTCTGATAGAGGCGGCCAAGAAGGGTGGGGCTAAGGGAATTAATCTGGTTGGAATGTGTTGCTCCGGCCTTGAGGCCTTGTCTCGCCGTGGTCTGCCGCATGCTGGAAATTTTTCCAGTACCGAGGCTGTGTTGGTAACGGGTGCTATTGATGCCATGACCGTCGATATCCAATGCATAAAGCAGGATATGAAGAAGGTCGCTGATTTTTATGATACTCCTTTTATCACGACAAACTATAGAGCCAAAATTGAAGGTGCCCTGCATATTCAACTAGATGAGCACGATCCGCGCGGGTGCACCGACGAGATCGTCATAAAGGCAATCACCAGGTATAAAAATCGCAAAAAGCCAGTCCAAATACCAAGAAATAAGGCAAAGGGAGTACACGGCTTTTCTTTCGAATATATTAATTATATGCTGGGTGGGTCATTTCGCGGCAGTTTTACGCCACTCAATGACAATATCATCAACGGGAGGATTCGTGGCGTTGCCGGCGTTGTCGGGTGTACCAATCCGCGGTCTAAACAAGATTACTCACACGTCGAGCTGGTAAAAGAGTTGATTAAAAATGACGTGCTGGTTTTGCAGACCGGTTGCTCGCAAATAGCCCTTGCAAAAGCAGGACTGACCGGACCTGGAGCTGCGGCTCTCGCAGGACCCGGTCTTGCTGAAGTCTGTGAAACTGTCGGCATGCCGCCAATACTTGGCCTCGGTTCTTGTGTCGACAACAGCAGGATTCTTACTGCCGCATCAGAGATGGTCAAGGTCGGTGGGCTTGGTGACTGCCTCGCCGATCTGCCGGCAGCAGGCTGTGCACCGGAGTGGATGAGTGAGAAAGCCATTGCCATTGGTCAGTATTTTGTTGCCTCCGGAATATATGTTGTCTTCGGTCACACTTTCCCTATGACCAAGGGAACCAAGTTTGAAAAACATCTCTTTGAAGATCTTGAGAAACTTGGTTTTGGCAAATGGGGCTTCGCCGATGACCCAAGAGAAATGGCTCGGCTGATGATCGCCCATATTGATAAAAAGCGCCGGCAACTGGGTATAGATAAAACGCGGGAGAGGGTTTTGTCGGATATGGCTGACAGGCGCGAGCTCGATGCATCAGCCTGAGCCGTCGTCCAGAAATAACTTGGTCAATGGAGTCTCTGAAACGGCATAAGGATCCGTAGCGAAATAAAGAAAATGAACATGTTATTTCGTGACGGCTCTTAAGTAAAAAAGAAGGGAGACAGTACCTAGCAAATACCGTCTCCATTCCGATTGTTCTTTTTGCAAGCATGGAAGGAAGAAAGAATATGGCGATTTTTAATGGCAGATACTGCTGGGATGGAACGAAGAAGGATGATATTGAGCCCATTGCCTGGTACCCCGGTTCCTATGATGTAAAGATACTCGACCGTTCCGGCGCAGAAGGCAAGGTAAGGCACTTTAAAACCGCCATTTGCCTGTACGCACGAACCGGTGAAGGTCAGTCAATCTCGGCCAGTCCTGAAAAATTTGCCAAGCGGATTTGTAATGATTTCTCCCTGGATATTGATCGTGTCCTTTGGGTCGAGGACCTTCTCACCGAAAAGGACCGCTATGATATTATTTGCTTCACTCGCACCGGAAAGATGGGGAAGGGTTTCTTTTATCGCACCGAGAAGCGCCAGGCTCTCGAAGCTGAAGTGAAAATGATTCAGCAAGCGTTGGTTGATCTGGCGGAAGAATCGTCGACAATAAAAGGGTAATGAGCATGGAAAGAGATGGATTGGGGCGCATGTTGCGTGAATTGGAGGAAGAGATAGTCGAAACAATTTGATTATTGGCATTCCTCGAATTCTGGTCCTTCAGAAAAGAAAATATCAACAAAAAGTAATCCGCAGTTTGATTTTCATGGTTTTTCGCTTATTGTGTCCGTTATAAACCAGTGGCGTATATCAATTCATCCTACAATTGAAGGCAACAGGCCTGCAGAACAGGACTTCAACAATTCAGGAAAAGGAGATTCACTATGGCAGATCAACATTGTCCGGGATTTGAAAGTAACAAAACCTTGAGTGAAGTGAAAATCAAATGCCCGGAGTGCGGCAAGGAATGGGCGGTTTTCTCCGATGAATTAGAGAAAAGCGTCAAGTGTTCTGCATGTAAAGCCAGCTTTGATGCAAAGGCCTGCAAAGTCAAATAATATTCCGGCTTTGCTTGCCGTAAAAGGTTCTGCTGACGATATCCCTTGTTGTCAGCAGAACCTTTTCCTTTAAGGGTTACCTCAATTTTCTTGCCAATCCTTGGTTTTTCTAGGGGTGGGACTTTTCAAAAATTCTATTGAGGTTTTTTCAAATCATGACGGTCCTCAGTATTTAGCTGAAATCTTGTTACCCCTCGATGGATTTTAAGTTTTCGAGGACTCTTTAAATTCATAGAAAAGAAGACTTCACTCATCGCTGTAAGAAAATCCTCGAAATTTTGGATCAGCAGTCGTCGTCATGCCTCATGAGATGTATCTCTGAAGTCTGAACCGATTGGTTAGCGCTTCCCTATGTGCCGCCGCACTGTATGCACAACATTTTGTGCAAAAAACAGAGGGAAAGAGGGCTACAATATGGCAATATTGGCTTTTTTGCTCCAACAAAATGTGTATCGGTGATGTGCAATGATGCCTGCTTGCACAGAGGGATGCGCTTTTTATTTCGAGACGAAAAGTTCACTTCATGCACGGGTCGAGACAGTCGATTTTATACACCTTCATTCAAAGGGAGCGAAGGCTTTTTACTATGCAATAAACCTTGATAACAACATCAATATAGGCTAGGCTTAACAAGCTTTTGGACGTAGCGGCTGGACGTAGCGGCACTCGGAGAATCTGCATCCACCCATTCAGGTCGTTGTCAGTTTTTCCTCGAAAAGCCCATTGAGCGGCATATCACCGTATACATTTACTTTTTAGAAGGAAAAATGATTATGGCTGAAGTGGCAATAAAGCTTGAAGGAAAGTCCAAAAATTCCTTTTTGGATGACATCAAAAAGATAGTGCCGGCTGGAAATCTGAGTCTTTGCCTAACTTGTGGGCTCTGTTCTTCCGGATGTCCGGCAACCGGCCTTTTTGACATGGATCCCCGTAAATTTCTCCGTATGCTTGTTCTCGGTATGGATGAAGAAGTTATGAAATCCGACTGGCCGTGGACGTGCACAATGTGCCAACGTTGTGTCTATGTCTGCCCCATGAAAATTGATATTCCCCAACTCATTTTCAACGTTCGTGCAGCCAGACCACGAGATCAACGACCTAAGGGCATTCGTGGTTCCTGCGATGCAGCCGTGAACAGCGAATCCTGCAGTGCCATGGGAACTCCGGTTGAGGATTTCATCTTTGTCGTCAATGATGTCCTCGAAGAGTACCAGGCGGCACAGCCTGAGTTTGCCGATATGGTTGCACCGATCGATAAAGTAGGCGCCGAGTTTTTTATCAACCAGAATTCCCGGGAACCAATGACTGAGCCTGACGAAATGGTGCCGCTGTGGAAAATTCTGCATCTCGCCGGAGTCGATTGGACTTATAGCAGTAAGGCCTGGGCTGCCGAGAATTACTGTCTGTTTCTCGCCGATACAGAAAATTGGGAGTTACTGGTCCGCAGGAAGGCGGCGGCCGCCGATGCCCTGGGGGTTAAGACATACCTCAATACCGAGTGAGGCCACATCACCTTCGCAGTCCGGGCCGGACTGAAAAAATTTAATATCGCTCACAGCTTTGAAACAAAAAATATCTACGAATATTACGCCAAATGGATCAGAGAAGGAAAACTGAAACCAAATTCTGATTGGAACAAGGATTTGAAGATCAAGTTTACCGTTCAGGATCCCTGCCAGATCGTGCGGAAAAGCTTTGGCGATGCCATAGCTGAAGATTTCAGGTACGCTATAAAACAAGCAATTGGTGAAGAAAATCTGGTGGAGATGTATCCGAATAAATCCAATAACTACTGTTGTGGCGGTGGCGGCGGATTTCTCCAGTCGGGTTTTAAAGATCAAAGACTGGAATATGGTAGACTGAAGGATGAGCAGATTAAAAACAGCGGTGCAACCTATTGTATTGCCGGGTGTCATAACTGCCATGCCCAGATCCACGAGCTTTCTCATCATTTTGGCGGCCATTACAATGTCGTGCATTTCTGGACCATACTTGCTCTCTCCCTTGGGATTCTCGGGCCAAATGAACGTGTATACTTAGGTGACGATCTGAAGGATGTAAACGTTTTTCACCCGGAAACAATGATATAATTGTCGATGACTTTCTTCTAATATAAGTAGGTTTGACTATGCAGCTCACAAAACAGCAAATAGATTATTGCATGGAGTGCGGGGTATGCACCGGTAGCTGTCCCATAAGCCATGAACGTCCTGGTTTTTCGCCACGGCAGATGATAAAACGCACCTTGGTTGAACCTGACGGGAATATTCTGCAGTCCGATGATGTTTGGGCGTGCCTGAGTTGTTCGCGGTGCAGTGACCGCTGTCCGGTGGGTATTGATTTCCCGGAATTTATCCGTTCCTATCGGCAAAAGGCCAAAGCGGTTGCCAATTTGCCAAGCGAGAGTCACCACGGGATTTTCCAGACCATTACCGCCATCCAGTCCGGCATCCTCAAACAGAACAGGACAGCTTGGACCTCCGGAGTTGGGACTATCAAAGAAAAGGGAGAATACTTCTACTTTGTCGGATGCGTCCCTTTCCATAACCCGGTCTTTAAGTATCTTGATCTGAATGTCATTGATATTGCGAAAAACATTCTCAAAATTCTCAATGCCATTGGTATAGAACCGGTAGTCAGCAATGACGAACGATGTTGCGGACATGATTCGTATTGGGGCGGCAATGAACAACAGTTTGCAAAACTTGCCAGGAAAAATGTTGAAACAATTAAGGCATCAGGTGCAAAAACTGTGATCTTTGGCTGTCCCGAAGGGTATGCCACTTTCAAGGAGCATTATCCGGCGATAGTGGGCGATCTTCCATTTGAGGTACGCCATATCTCCGAATTTCTCGTCGAAAAATTGCCAGCCTCCGGTGTTAGTCTCAGAAAAGCAGCAAATGGAACGGTAACCTTTCATGATCCCTGCCGGCTTGGAAGAAGAATGGGCATGTATGAGCAGCCTCGGCAACTCATTAACATGGTACCCGATACCAACTTCAAGGAAATGGATAATAACCGGCAAAATGCAGTGTGTTGTGGAACGACCGCCTGGATGGAATGCTCGTCATGCTCGAAAACCATGCAGACGAAGAGGTTGATGGAGGCAAAACAGGTCGGTGCCCAGACGATTATTACCGCATGTCCGAAATGTCAAATACATCTGACCTGCGCAAAGTCCAACACGGATATTGATGTGGAAGTAAAAGATCTCTACGCATATCTGGCAGAACAACTTTGATAGTGATGCTACATCTTCAGATTGTCGCTAAACGTTCTAACTAATGAGTTTCGGAGAAATTTGATGAATGCAGAAAATCCTCAAAAGGTTCAGGGCTCGGTCATGGTTGTTGGCAGCGGTATTGCAGGAATGCAGACGGCACTTGACTTGGCGGACTCGGGTTTTTATGTCTATCTTGTGGAGAAATCGCCGTCAATTGGCGGTGTAATGGCCCAATTAGACAAGACTTTCCCGACGAATGACTGTGCGATGTGAGTTATCTCACCTAAACTGGTCGAGGTCGGCCGTCATCTGAATATTGAGCTTAAAACATTATCTGAAGTAAAATCCATCGCCGGCACGGCTGGGAACTTTGCAGTTGAACTGCTTCAACATCCCAGATATGTGGACATGGATAAATGTATAGCCTGTGGCGAGTGCGCTGAGAAGTGTCCGAAAAAAGTGACGGATACTTTTAATGCGGGTCTTGCTAAGAGGAAGGCCATTTACGTTGAATATCCCCAAGCAGTACCGCTAAAATATGCCATTGATGCCCCAAACTGCATCTATCTCAAGAACGGCAAGTGCGGCTTTTGCGCCAAGGTTTGTCCGGCACAGGCTATTGATTTTGAACAGAAAGAAACAACCATTCGCCTGCAGGTTGGTTCGGTCATCCTGGCTCCCGGTTTCTCGACCTTCGACCCACAAAAACTTGATAATTACCAATATAGCCAATATCAAAACGTCATTACCTCCCTCGAAATGGAGCGGATCCTCAGTGCCACCGGGCCCTACCATGGGCATTTGGTACGACCTTCCGATAACAAAGAACCGAAAAAAATAGCATGGCTGCAATGTGTTGGCTCACGCGATATTAATCGATGTGACCATGGTTATTGCTCTTCGGTGTGTTGCATGTATGCGGTCAAGGAAGCTGTTATTGCCAAAGAGCATTCCCCAGCTGCGCTTGATACCGCTATATTTTATATGGACATGCGCACCTATGGTAAGGAGTTTGAAAGCTATTACCAACGGGCCAAGGATGAAAAGGGTGTCAGGTTTATTCGCACCCGGGTCCATACCATCGTTGAAAACCGGGAGACCAAAGACCTGTCTCTCAGATATGTCGATGAGAATGGCAAGGCCTTGGAAGAAACCTTTGACATGGTAGTGCTCTCGGTGGGCATGGAAACCTCAAAGGAACTGGCCGCTTTTGCCGGCAGGCTTGAAATCGAACTGAATTCCGATAATTTTGCCAAGACCGATTGTTTCTCACCGGTCAAGACCTCCAGGGATGGCATCTATGTGTGCGGCGCTTTCCAGGAACCGAAAGATATTCCCTATTCGGTTATGGAGGCAAGCGCTGCTGCCTGCTGGGCGGAAGCCGATTTGGCAAAATCGCGAGGTACCCTTACTAAAACCAAGACCTTCCCGGCAGAAAAGGACATAGCCGGCGAAGAAGCGCGCATTGGTGTCTTTGTCTGCAACTGCGGAACCAATATCGGCGGCATTGTCAATGTACCTGCCGTCGCTGAAATGGCCAGATCTCTTCCCGGTGTCACCTACGTCGAGGAAAACCTCTTTACCTGTAGCCAGGACAGCCAGGAAAAAATCAAGGACATTATCCTGAAAAAGGGTTTGAACAGGGTTGTTGTCGCTGCTTGTACGCCACGAACCCACGAGGCCCTCTTCCAAGAGACCTTACGGGACGCAGGTCTCAATAAATATCTTTTTGAAATGGCCAACATTCGCAACCAGTGTTCCTGGGTGCACAGCAAAGAAAAGGATGAGGCCACCGCCAAGGCCATGGATCTAGTGCGCATGGCGGTTGCCAGAACCCGGTTGATCACTTCCCTCGGGCAACCAACAATCTCGGTTGAGCCAAGTGCGCTGGTCATAGGCGGCGGAATCGCCGGCATGACCTCTGCTCTTGGCCTTGCTGATCAGGGCTATGCCGTGCATCTGGTGGAAAAGGAGGAGAAGCTCGGCGGTAACGCCCTCGCCCTTCTCAAGACCTGGAAGGGTGATAACGTACCTGAGAAACTCGCCGAAATGACCAAGAGGGTCACAACTCACTCGCTCATCAAAGTGTACACTGGAGCTACGGTTAAGACGTCCACCGGCTTTATCGGTAATTTTGAGACGACCCTGTCGGTCAAGGGTTCGGATCGCCTTCTGAAGCATGGGACTGTGATTGTTGCAACCGGTGCCCAGGAGTATGTGCCGCAGGAATATTTTTATGGAAAAGATGATAGGGTTTTGACCCACCTTGATCTTGATCGCGCTATAAGCAACGATGATCCGCGACTGGCTGCGGCCAATGCAGTGGCCTTTATCCAGTGTGTTGGTTCAAGAGAACCGGAGAGACCGTATTGTTCAAAAGTGTGTTGTACTCATTCCGTTAAATCAGCAATTCACTTTAAAACAATCAACCCAGAAGTGCAGGTTTTCGTCATCTACCGGGATATCCGCACTTACGGGCAGCGGGAATTGCTCTATAAAGAAGCACGGGAGAAGGGTGTCATTTTTATACGGTATGATTTGGAAAGAAAACCTGAGGTGCAATATGATGGAGACAGGCTGGCCATAACCGTAAAGGACCATATACTCGGCAGGGATATAGAAATACACGCCGATTTACTGATACTGGCCGCGGCAATAGTACCCCGGAACAATGAGGTACTCGCCCAGATGTTCAAGCTTTCTTGTAACAGCGACAATTTCTTTAACGAGGCCCACGCAAAACTACGACCTGTGGAATTTGCCACTGGTGGAATTTTCCTCGCCGGCATGGCCCATTACCCGAAGCCCATCGAAGAGAGTATCGCTCAGGCGGCAGCCGCAGCCTCCCGGGCCGCTGTGACGCTCTCCAAAGACCGAATTACGGCTGAGGGTGTTGTGTCGTATGTTAAGGAGTTTATGTGCAGGGGCTGCGGTGAGTGTGAAAGAGCTTGTCCCTTTAATGCCATTTCGGTTCAGGAAACAGATAAGGCCATGCTGGCAGCTGTTGTTAAGGAAGCTCTCTGTAAGGGCTGTGGAATGTGTGCTGTGGCCTGCCCGACGGGAGCCGCCTCGGTCCATCATTTTGATGATAGAGAAGTGTTGACAATGGTAGAGACTGCCTTTGAGTATTAAGCATAATGTTCTTGAGCTGTTTTGAAATTCATGGCTGCAATCGGGTATCAATCTGAGCGCTGGCTTCAGAGATCAGCGCTGTAAGAATCTACTTTTTAAGGAAGAAAAAATGTCAGGGGAATTCAAACCGAAAATAATTGCATTTGCCTGTAACTGGTGCGCCTATTCTGCGGCAGATCTGGCCGGCGTCAGCAGGTTTCAGTATCCCCCAAACCTTCGTATCATACGGGTGATGTGTTCCGGGCGGATTAATCCGAATTTCATTTTAAAGGGATTTCAGAATGGTGCCGATGGCGTCCTCGTCGCCGGCTGACACATCGGCGACTGTCATTACCTGGAAGGTAATGTAAAGGCTGAAAAAATGTTCAAAACGACGGAAGAGCTTGTCGATATCCTGGGCATTGAGCCGGAACGGCTGCGTCTGGAGTGGATATCTTCGGCTGAAGGTACCAAATTTGCTGAGGTGGCAACTAGGTTTACCGAGGTAATACAATCTCTGGGGCCTCTGAAAATTGAAGAGACTGCCTGAACTTGCTATATTAACTGCCTTAACAGGAGGTAGATTGTGAATAGGGACATGCTTGTTATTGGTGGCGGCATCGCGGGGATTCAGTCGTCCTTGGACTTGGCTGAAATGGGCTTTAAGGTCCATCTGGTTGAGCGGCTGCCAAGTATTGGCGGAAAGATGGCGCAACTCGACAAAACCTTTCCCACCAATGACTGCGCTATCTGAATACTTTCGCCGAAAATGCTGGATGTCGGTCGGCATCCCAATATTAATTTGATGGCATATAGCGAAGTTGAAAAGGTTGAAGGAAGTGCCGGGTGTTTCAAGGTTCGGGTGCGGAGAAAAGCACGCTATGTAGACGAAGACAAATGTACGGGATGTGGGGCTTGTCGAGAAAAATGTCCGACAGATGTTCTCGATCTCTATAATGAAGGTCACAGCACTCGAAAGGCTGTTTACAGCTGGTTTGCCCAGGGGATTCCTTCGACGCATACCATTGACCCTGATCATTGCCGGGTACTCCAGGGCAAAAAGTGTGGAATATGTCAAAAAAAATGTGAGGCTGGGGCCATTGATTTCGAGCAGAAAGACAAAATCGTCGATCTTGAAATCGGGGCAATCATCGCCGCCAACGGTTATACTATTTTTGATCCGGGCAAGATTGCCGAATATCGATATAACGACCTCCCCAATGTGGTAACCGCCGTTGAATTTGAAAGGTTCCTCAGCGCCAGTGGCCCAACGCACGGCCATATCGACCGCCCTTCGGATGTGGCGGTGCGAATGCAGATTAAGGAACTTGAAAAAGAGGAAAATAAACTTCTGAAGATGCTTGCCCGGTTCGAAGAAAAACAAGGAAAGAAATCGGAAGAATTCTATAAAACCTATGTTCCCGGTGAAACCGACCCAGATCTTGTGCAATGGGCCGGCCGATATGAAGAGTATTTGCCTGTTAAAAACAGGCTGCTGGAGCTGCAGAAGAAAGCGGAGACCTTTACCACCGCAAAAAGACTTGCTTTCATTCAATGTGTTGGCTCCAGGGATCTGCGTTACTACCCCTTCTGCTCGGGTTATTGCTGTATGCACTCGATAAAAGAGGCAATTATTGCCCATGAACACGACAATGCGACGACATCCGTCATCTTTGGTATGGATATTCGTGCGGTTGGCAAGGGTTTTGATGAATATAAGGTCCGGGGCGGCATTAAGTCGAATATCAGTTACCGACGTAGCCGGGTCGCCGAGATCATAAACGGCCCGAATGACAATCCTGTATTGGTGTACGAAGACACCCAGCAGCAGGTCGTCAAACGGGAAGAATTCGATCTGGTGATACTTGCGACTGCCTGCGCTCCCGCCAACGGGATGAAAGAATTGTCAGAAATTCTTGACATTGAAATAAATCGATTCGGATTTTTTAAAACCAGTCCGGAAAATCCTCTTGATACAACGAGGGAGGGCATCTTTGTCTGTGGTTGTGCCCACAGTCCCATGGATATCCCGGAATCCGTTGCTCAGGCAAGCAGTGCTGCTTCCCGGGCGGTACAGACCGTAACAGTGACTCCAGAAAAATTACTTAAGATATCTTAAAAAGGTTTTTAAGAATATGAAGAAAAAGAGTGGGGAAAATACTGAACAATTAAGGGTAGGTGTCTTTATTTGCGATTGTGGGTCCAATATTGCGGGACACCTTGATTGCAAGTCTGTAACCGAATATGCATCTACTTTGCCGGGGGTAGTATACGCCAAGGAAAATCTCTACACCTGCTCGGAATCCGGCATTGGCGAAATCCAGAACGCCATCAAGGAGAACAAGCTTAACAGGGTGGTGGTTGCCTCTTGTTCGCCGCGAACCCACCATCCGCTTTTTGCCAGTTCATGTGCTCAGGCAGGGATGAATCCTTATCTCTTTGAAATGGTCAATATCAGAGATCAATGCTCATGGGTCCATATGGGTAAACGTGATATTGCCACGGCAAAGGCCATGGATCTCGTGCGGATGGGCGTTGCGAAAAGTTCGACACTTGAGCCGCAGAAGGATATTGAGTCCTCTCTGGTGCGAAAAATCCTCGTTATCGGTGGTGGTATTGCCGGACTCTCGACCGCTGAAGCCCTGGCTGGAATGGGCCTTGAGGTCATTCTTGTCGAAAAGGCAGAAAAATTCGGTGGACTGATGCTGGATTTAAATGTTCTTGAAACCGGTGCATCAGCCGAGCAACAGGTTTTTGAGCTGGCTGCCAAAGTCATGACCACCTCAGGAATTACCGCTCTTACCGGTTCGAAAGTTACTGAAATCACCGGATATATAGGTAATTTTCAAGTCGCTATCGCAACCCCGAACGGGAAAATCGATGCAAAGGTCGGCTGCATTGTTGTCGCCTCCGGGGCAATTCCTCTCCTCCAGGAAGGCCTTTTCGGGCACAACGGCAAAAATGTCATTACTCAGATGGAACTGGAACAACGGCTGAAGGACGGATCATTTAAGGCCAACAGAGTGGTAATGATTCAATGTGTCGGGGCCAGAAACCAGACAAGAGAATACTGCTCAAGAATATGCTGTGCCACGGCGGTTAAAAACAGCATGATCATTAAGAGGAAAAATCCCCTGGCAGGAGTACATGTTCTATATCGCGACATGCAGATGTATGGCGATGTGAAGGAACAGATGCTTTGGGATGCGAGAGGCATGGGTATCCAATTCGATGTCTATGATCCCAAAAGACCACCTGTCGTCTCGGATGGCAAAGTCGTTTTTCATCATGCGGTGCTTGGCGAAACTAAAGAATTTCCATGCGATCTTGTGGTACTTTCAACGCCTTTGGTTGCTCGACCTGATGCACCGGAAGTTGCCGCCCTCATGCGAATTCCCTCCGACAAGAACGGGTTTTTCCTGGAGGCGCATGCCAAGCTCCGGCCACTCGATTTTGCCGCCGACGGCATATTTGTCTGTGGTAGCGCAAGGTATCCGGTAACGTCGGTTGAGGCAAGGACCCAGGGCATGGGGGTGGCGTCAAGAATCGGAGCGATTCTTTTTAAGGATAAGTTGGTAAAAAGCAGTATCGTCGCCGAGATTGATGCCGAGACCTGCGTCGGTTGTATGGGATGTCTTAATGTTTGCCCGTATGATGCGATTTCCTTTAATCGCCAGACCAATGTTTGTGAGGTGAAAGAGATTCTTTGCAAAGGTTGCGGCAACTGTGCATCAACATGTCCTTCGCACAGTGCCATACTTAGAGGTTATAAACCGGAACAGCTACTGGCTCAGATTCGAGCCATCTAGCAGTTATTCCAAAAAAAAAGGATGATGCAAATGAGTAACGACATTTTTGAGCCCAAAATCGTTTGTTTTTTGTGTACCTGGTGAGCATACGCAGCTGCTGACCTGGCTGGGGTCAGTCGTTTGCAGTACCCGGCGAATGTTCGTACCGTCCGGGTTATGTGTAGTGGCAGTGTGTCGCCGCATCATATCCTTCTCGCTTTTCAACGTGGGGTGGATGGAGTTTTTGTTGGCGGCTGACGTTTGGGTGAATGCAATTACCTGTATGGTAATTATTCCACCAAGAAGCGTGTAACTGTCTTAAAAGAAATGCTCAAGTTCAGTGGCATTGATGAAGAGCGCTTGAAAGCGAGCTGGGTATCCTCAGCCGAAGCGCCTGAACTGGTTCACGAATTCGACACATTTATTGAAGAACTCCGCGAACTCGGACCGTCACCCTTGAAGGTCGATTACCGGAAAGAATTGGCATAATCTTGAGCCCTTGAGGGCAGGGTATTTTTATGATTGACTCGATTAAGGATAAAGTAAAAGAACTTCTGGAAACGGGCGAGATCAAAGGCTTTCTTGGGCTTGTTCGTAAAAACGGTCATATTGCTCCCCACCTTTTCCAAAAAGGTGAAGAACTGAAAGACATGTCTCTTGGCGATAACACCATCGCCGGCGATTCCAGATACCCTTTGAATAAATATCTTATGAATATTGCCAAAGCGTACCCCGAGGAGACGTTTGGGGTACTGGTCAGAGGTTGCGATGACCGGGGTCTGCAAGCGCTTTATACCTGGAATCAGCTCAATCCCAAGAAGGTTCTTGCAGTTGGCATAACCTGCCCGCAAGGTCTCGCCGATGCCTGTGAGTGTTTGCAACCCTATCCTGAAAATATCACGGCAGGAGACTGTGCCAAAGCAGGCGCACAAAAATCAGTTGCGGCCATTGATGCACTGGTGCTTTCCGAGCGGTTCTCCTTTTGGATGGATGAGTTTGTCAAATGCATCAAGTGTTACGGATGCAGCAACATCTGCCCCATGTGTTTTTGTAATGAGTGTAGCCTCAAATGTGATGATTTGGTGAAAAGTGGAGAACTGCCACCGGAAATCCCGGTTTTTCATCATACACGAGCCATGCATATGGTTGGGAGATGCGTTGATTGCGGCCTGTGCGAAGAGGCCTGTCCGTCAGGTATTCCTCTCAGGACATTGTATAAAAAGGTCGGAAGTATCATGGATGATAAATTCGATTTCAAGACCGGCATGATTAGAGG
Source organism: Deltaproteobacteria bacterium (assembly GCA_031441605.1). Lineage (GTDB taxonomy): Bacteria > Desulfobacterota > Desulfobulbia > Desulfobulbales > Desulfocapsaceae > Desulforhopalus_A. The sequence goes on along the minus strand of JANNQF010000064.1, from coordinate 123,380 downwards.
ACAAAGGTCGCCATTAAATAAAATAGATTCTGCAGAAGGGAAGAAATAAAATGGGAGCGTCTATGGATTACAGGACAGTACTTACAACATGTACATACTGTGGCTGTGGCTGCAATTTTTTTCTGGAAGTGCTGGATGGCAAAGCGATAGGGACCATACCCTGCAAAACGAGCCCGGTAAATGAAGGTAAACTCTGCATCAAGGGTTGGAATGTGCATGAGTTTATTCATAATGAGAAAAGGTTGAAAAAGCCGCTTCTCCGCAAAAACGGTAAACTTGAGGAAGTATCCTGGGATGAGGCGCTTGATTTTACTGCTGCTCGATTAAAAGAAATCAAGGAAAAAAACGGCCCGGACAGCATCGGTTTTCTTACCTCCGCCAAGGTCACCAACGAAGAAAATTTTATTTTGCAGAAATTTGCGCGGGCGGCAGTTAACACCAACAATGTTGATCACTGCGCCCGCCTCTGACACTCCTCAACTGTGGCAGGTCTTGCCGCAGCCTTCGGCAGTGGTGCAATGACAAATTCCATTGAGGAATTTGAAAAAGCAGATTGTATCTTCATCATTGGTTCCAATACCTCAGTTGCCCATCCCCTCATAGCTACTCGTATTTATCGGGCCAAAAAAAATGGGGCAAAAATCATCGTGGCTGATCCACGGAGAGTGCATATCTCGGATATCGCCGATATGTATGTCAGGCAAAAGATGGGCACCGATGTGGCCCTGCTCAACGGCATAATGAATGCCATCCTTGCCGGCGGCTGGCATGATCAGGCGTTTATTGAAGAACGAACTGAAGAGTTTGAGCAGTTTAAAAAAACCATCGCGGCCTATCCGCCGGAAAAGGCAGCGGAAATATGCGGTGTTTCGGCTGAAGATATCCGCTGGATAGCCGAGTGTTACGGAAAAGCCGAGAAGGCCTCGCTTGTGTATTGCATGGGTATAACCCAGCATACTACCGGGGTTGACAATGTTAAATCACTGGCCAATCTTGCCATGCTTACAGGCAATCTCGGCAAGGAATCTTCCGGAGTAAACCCCCTGCGTGGCCAGAACAATGTTCAAGGAGCCTGTGATATGGGGGGGCTGCCGAACGTGTTTACCGCATATCAACCGGTAACAAGCAGTGCTGCCGCTGAAAAATTTGCCAAAGCCTGGGGTGTTGAAAAACTCTCGCAAAATGTTGGCCTGACGATACCGGGTATGCTGGAGGGATTGGAAAACCAAACAGTAAAAGCATTATTCATTCTTGGCGAAAATCCGGTTGTCAGTGACCCGGATGTTCACCATGTTAAAAAGGCCCTGGAAAAGGCCGAACTTCTTGTCGTCCAGGATATCTTTTTCACAGCCACGGCAGAACTGGCCGATGTAGTCCTTCCCGGTGTCTCCTTTGCCGAGAAAGATGGGACCTTTTCCAACACCGAAAGGCGGGTGAGCCGTGTGCGGCAGGCAGTCGAGCCAGTCGGTGAAGCACGGCAGGATTGGCAAATCATTCAGGAAATTTCCAATCGTTTTGGTTATCCGATGAACTATGCTTCGCCGGAGGACATCTTTACTGAAATTGCCTCACTCACCCCTTCATATGCAGGCATCACCTACCCAAGGCTTGAAGGGGATGGTTTGCAGTGGCCGTGTCCGACCACCGAACATGCCGGCACACGGTTCCTGCATAAAGATAAAATTTCCCGAGGCAAGGGGTTATTCCATGCCGTGGAGTTTAAACCACCCGCGGAAAGTGTTGATGAGCAATACCCCTTCTGGTTGTCAACAGGCCGGGTTTTTGCGCATTACCACACCGGGACGATGACCCGTAATTCACCGACCCTTGATGCTGAAATAGAGGAAGGTTTTCTTGAGCTGAATGTCGATGATGCAGCGAAAATAAATGTAAAACAAGGCGACTGGGTGACTATTACATCGCGGCGTGGAAACATCGATGTCAAGGTCATGTTGACCAAACGCATAGCTCAAGGCTCAGTATTTATGCCGTTTCACTTTATTGAAAGCTGCGCCAATATCCTTACAAATCCGGCCCATGATCCCATTTGTAAAATACCTGAACTTAAGGTGTGTGCAGTCAACGTGGTAAGGCGTGCTTCCTAGCTTTTAAAGAAAAAAAAGACCCTCTCAGCCATTGGGCCGGGAGGGCCTTTCTGGTTACGTATTCCCCTGCCTCGGTTCGTTGCCTCAGAGAGCCGCTCCTTTCAGCCGCCCCATGGCATCTGCGTATATTCCTCAAACACTTTGTCGTGTAATTCTTTAAAGAACACCTCGTGTCCCCGTTCCCACTTTGCCAACTGTTTGAAAGCCGCCTGGGCCTTCCCGTCTGATTTCGCCGCCGCCATTTCGTAGAACTCGGAAAGGTCGTGTTCGATGAGATAGGCTGTTCGCAAAACGGCAACGTCAGGAATCATCGATTCGATCAAGGTTTGATTGAGGAATTCTTTTCGGGCGCGGTCTTCAAACCAGCTGTCTCCTTCAAGCTCGGCGTTGCTTGTGGCCGTTTTATCTCCCGGTTCTGCCATGAGGTGTTCGATGTATCTAATGTGTTTCAGTTCTTCGTCCGCCAATTTCTGGAAGACCCCAGTGGCAGCAGCGTGGGATGCCTTGTCGGCATTTGATTGAAAAAACAGATACCCTTCTTGCTCTCTCCGGAGGGCATATTCATAGATCTTGTGCAAATTCATGCAGTACCTCCTGATACTTTTAAATGCGGTAATAGTTCGATGTCAATCAATACGTCCAGAAAGGGTATCGTATTTCTATGTCAATTTCTATGATTATTTAAGCATCTGCACGAAGATTGACTCAATCCGTCGGTAAAGACTGATTGGAACCACATCGATCTCTGTTAATTACCGAGTTCTTCTTTATAGGGTTTGAGGTTTTTCACCATTTTTTCTCCACTCTGTTTGCCAAATACCTTGTCATTTACAATAACCACAGGGGCGATACTGCAAGCCCCCACACAATTGACATTTTCCATGGTGAATAGCATATCTCTGGTGGTCTGTTCTTCCCCTTTCAGTTTCAGGTCATCTCTCAGCCTTGTAACGACCTTCGGTGCCCCTTTGACATGACATACGGTGCCGCAACAAACCGTAACAATATTCTTACCCCGAGGTGCAAGATGAAATTGCGAATAGAAGGTAATTACCCCATAAAATTTAGAGACCGGAGTGTTGGTCTTTTTTGAAAACCATTCTACGGCTTCTTTCTGGACATAGCCCAACTCATTCTGAATGTCCTGCAGAACCGTGATGATGTTGTCTTCGTTGTCGACATATTTCAGGTAAATAGCTTCGAGTGTGTCTTCAAGTTTCTTGTCCATCGAGCTGGTCTCCATAATGAGTCTGTTTAATAACCGCAAGATATTTCTTTAACCTTCTGAAAACTCGACAGTATTCAAGATTTTTGAGAATACCTTCTTTCAAAAGTGACGGATGATAAGTAAAAAAGGACCTTGTGAGAGTCAGTAAGGTACACCCAATATAATAACAACGTCGTTTCTGAGTGTCACTTGAAAACATACCACAAGGTAGTAGAAAAAATCGGGGAGGCAAGGAGATTGTCGTGGTTGAGGTCTGTAGTCGAATTCTTGATTGATGCTGATCATCCATTTTGTAAAAAATTAGGCGGATACAAAAATAATTACTGCATTGCCCTTGTACATAAAGGATTTTTTACCATATAACCAAGAAAGGATATCATTTTTTAGATGTTTGCCGATTTTGTCAAAGTGTTGCCATGAGTTTTGGGTGACAGTCAAAAATGTTAAAAATCCTGTGCGTGGAGGTCAGTATGCTCAACAGATTCACAGTAAAAGGTCGGATGTACCTTATAATTTTTGCCATTCTCGCTCTCTTTCTGGTGATGGTGTTTTTCACTATGCAAAGTGGCAATAGGGTAAAGGCATTAGGTTTAGAAAAAACCGGTGAAGTCATGCTGGCCGATCAAAAGGCAAAGCTTCAGGTCGCAAGCCATTCACTGGCTTTGGCGATCGGCCATGCAATTGAAAAGATCGATGGTGCAGACAGAAAAATTGAGACCATCCGCGCTCTTGTTGACGATATTCGCTTTGAGGAAGATAAATCCGGATACTATTTCGTCTACCAGGGAACGACAAATGTTGCCCTGCCTCCAAAGAAAGAATCGCAAGGGAAGGATCTGGCCGAAACCAAAGATAAAAACGGCGTTTATCTGGTTCGTGATTTGCTGGCCAAGGCCAAAGCCGGTGGTGGCTTTGTCGAATATATCTGGCCAAAACCCGGTGCGGCGGATACCCCGAAGCTCAGCTATGCGGAGATGATTCCGGGGACGGATATGTGGATCGGTACAGGCGTCTACCTGGACAATATCGCGACCTATAGGGCCGCGATGGAAAAGGATATAAATGACCGAGTGTTCGCCAACCTCACAACCATGCTCATCATTGCCGGGGCAATTTTTGTCGGAATAATCACCTTGTGTCTGCTGATTGTCTTTGGCTTGGTGCGTGCGTTGAAGATGCTAATCGCGAATTTTCGGGATATTGCCGAAGGCGAAGGGGATCTTACCAGGCGGATTGCCATTAACTCAAAAGATGAAATAGGGGAACTGGCCTCCTGGTTCAATATTTTTCTTGAGAAGCTGCAGGGTATTATCAGAACGATTTCCAATAACACGGCATCACTTGGCAATGAAGCCCAAAACCTGGCAGGGATCGCTTCAAATCTTGCAAAAAATGCCCAAGATACCTCGGCGCGCTCCAATACGGTCGCCACTGCGGCTGAAGAGATGAGTGCCAATCTTAATAATGTTGCCGCAGCCATGGAAGAATCGACCACCAATACCGGCATGGTCGCCAGCGCTGCTGAACAGATGACTGCCACTATTAATGAGATAGCCAGGAATTCGGCCCAGGCCAATGAGATTTCCGGAAAAGCCGTTCAGCAGGCGGAAGCAACCTCACTGAGGATGGCTAAACTGGGCGCGTCCGCCGATGCCATCAGCAAGGTCACCGAGACCATTACCGAGATTTCCGAACAGACCAATCTCCTGGCGCTGAATGCCACCATCGAAGCGGCCAGGGCCGGAGAAGCCGGCAAGGGCTTTGCCGTTGTCGCCAATGAAATTAAAGAACTTGCCAAGCAGACCGCAATGGCCACCCTTGATATCAAGACAAAAATCGACGACGTGCAGCAAACGACAATCGGAACGGTCCGGGATATAGAGGAAATCACCACAGTTATTAATAACGTCAATGCAATTGTGGCAACGATAACCACGGCGGTCGGCGAACAATCCAAGGCCACCGAAGAGATTGCTATGAATATCAATCAGGCGGCCGACGGTCTCGGAGAAGTCAATGAAAACGTCAGTCAGATATCGGTTGTCGCATCGACCATAACCTCCGAGATTGCCTTAGTTAATTCGGCGTCTGGAGATGTCTCGGCGAGCAGTATCCTGGTTGATAACAGTAGCGGTGATCTGCAGAACCTTGCCAAGGAGCTGCAAAAGGCGGTGGAGAGTTTTAAAATCTAGCCGGTCTTCTCGATCTTCAACCAAGCCGTTGTAAAAAATTAACATGGCCAAAGGAATGCCCGGAACGGCATAAGGAGCCGTAACAAAATGGTTTGAAATGGCCAGGTTATTTTGTAACGGCTCCTAAGCAGGGGCTCCTCTACCAATTTATCCGGTCATAGCTGGTTTTCTACCGGTGATAAGCCTGGTTTCGGTGACGACCAGATCGAGGATCTGGTCGTGGGCGCTAAGGGGGGCTAGGTCGATTATTTGCAAATCAAAGGCTAGGCCAATGCGCGTAGCAGCCGGGTTTTGGGCAAGGAATCGATCATAATATCCGCCACCATAGCCGAACCGGCCACCCCGTTTATCGAAAACCGAACCCGGCAAAAGAATCGTTTCTATCTCTTCCGGGGCGACTTGGTTGGTGCGGCAGAGTTCCTCCTTTGGTTCGGGGATCATGCAGTAACCCGGCTGAAGATCTGTCGCCGGATTGGTGATGTGGATGGCGTCAAGTTTTTTTTCCCGCACCCGGGTAATGGGCACGATTACCCTTTTCCCCATATCGATCAATACGTCAATAAGATCAAACGTTGCGACCTCACTGCGAAAACTGACATAGACAAAGATCGATTGGCGGTTTTTGATCTGATCAAGATTGAGCAGGGTCTGTTGGATAGCCCGTGATTTCGCAGCGATTTCTCCCCGAGGAAGTTGATCACGGGCGGCCAAAATATTTCTTCTCAGTAATAGTGCTTCTGTCATCGGAAGTTCTCCATGTTGTGCGGCAAAGGAGGTATGGGATGGGGATTCTTAAGGGATTGATGTTACACAATAGCTTCCAGATTCCCCGTACGCGGTTGCGTGCTGCTTGCTTGTCATAATCGTTGAATGATATAGAGAAAAGTCGGCAATCTACTGAGAATTTTCAGCCGATTAAATTCAAAGAGCCGCGCCCTGGAAGGCTGATTAAAGGTTAAGGGCGAGAAGTAGATTGAGCCCTTAGGTTTGGTGTGTACCAGTCTTTCCCTGATCAATTCCATGATCGCCGGATAATGATTTGCTGGCAGGTCGTCATCCATAATAAAATTGGCCGTTATCTCGATTGAGCCATAACGTTCGTTGATCACCTGCATACGGGTAAAAGCCTCTTGCACGAGGCGTGCTGAGAGAGGCTTGCCGAGTTTGTTGAGGCTTTCCTGGTCTGCTGATTCAAGTCCTATATTGATATAGTACATTCCCGGCAGCTTTTCCAGGTCGATAAAGAGCTTCTCTTGGGCATTGACAAGGGAGGTTGCCGATCCGAAGAGAAAGGTCTTGTTCTCGCTTATATGAGAATCAACAAAGCCGAACTGTCGGTAAGCCTCCTGTATACTATAGCAGATGAGATCGCCGCCCGCCTGCAGAGCGTCGTGTTCTCCGAGAAAGAGCGCATTGTAATTGGCGAGATCCGCACCATAGAGGTTCTTCAGCTTGCCGATCTGCTCGGCTATCTCAACCTTTGTTTTGGCACTGAAGGGGAGAGTGTTTTTTACCTTGCAGAATCGACACTTATGTAGACAACCCTGGGAGATGGTCAGGGGAATAACATTGTAGTCGACATGTCGGGCATCCGGAGGCAGCACAGAAATACGCCCGCCGAGAATCGTTCGAAGCATTTTCGCTTTTTCCGCAAGGCAAGCTGGGGTGTTTTTAAGCGCTTTTTCAAGGAAACGGTGAACGGGCTCCGGTGCATTGTTCAAGCCTTCGGCAAATTGAGTAAGTATCTGATGCCATGAACACGTCAAGCCACTAATCGTCGTATCGGCAAAGGGGTGCCCCCCCAGGAGATTATTCGATGGATAGGCAAAGTTCGGCAGGTAATATTCGCCGATGGCCTCGAACACCCCGGCGTAGCCGCCGGTGGAATAATACACCCAGTCGTTTCCCATGGTGCGCTTCAGCCATTCATGAGGATGTCCCCAGCTTTCCCCCTTGCCTTGAGCGCGGATGATTTCACCGTTGAGATTGAAGTGGAGGACAACACTGCTTGAGGCGACCTCCGAGAATACTCCGCAGTGTACGGGAAAACTCTGCTTTGAGTAGATGGCACTGCCTTTTTTCTGAAGACTGATGTGAACGTTATTGGTTAAAAGAGCGTTCATCAGGATGGCGGAAATGTTGTTGGCTGGGGTGTGACAACGCCGGCGGACATAGATCCATGATATACGGTCTTGATACTTACAAGATAGTCCCAGGATTGTCAAATCACTTGCAATGGGGGCAAAACAAAAACTCATTCTGGTTCTTGGTATCAATCAAAAATAGCCACATCGTGGTACAATGCGTATATTCTCACAATGAATCCTTGATTATTTTCAAGATGTATTTCTTAGCAGCTCCTCATCTCAGTGAGTCAAAAGGGTAAGTGATGGCCAGTGAAATAATTATCAATGTTTGCATGGGTACCGGCGGCATCGCTGCCGGCGGTGATCTGGTGATGGCGGCGTTTGTCAAGGAGTTTGAAGCCGTCGGCATCGAAAACGCCGTCGTCAAGGAAAATTGCCGACTGCATAAAGTCGGGTGTCGAGGTTTCTGCGCCCGCGATGTTCTCGTTGATGTCACGGTGGACGGACACGTTTCCACCTATCAGTATATCCAGCCGGACATGGTGAAAAGACTGGTGCACGAGCATATCCTTGGTGCAAGACCCATCCAGGAATGGCTGGTTGGTGACGATTACCACACCTTCCACGATAATCAAACGAAAAGGGTTCTCGCCGATCTCGGCAAGATCGATCCGGAATCGATTGATGAGTATCTCGGCGTCGATGGCTATAAGGCGGCAGGAAAAGCCCTCTCCACCATGAAGCCCGAAGAGGTGATTCAGATCGTCAAGGACTCGGGGCTCAGGGGCAGAGGTGGTGGCGGTTTCCCCACCGGCATGAAATGGGGCTTCTGTGCCGCGAATATTGCCGATCAGAGATATATCATCTGCAATGCCGATGAAGGTGACCCCGGGGCATTCATGGATCGTTCCGTCGTCGAGGGTAACCCGCACGCGGTTATCGAAGGAATGATCATTGGTGCTTACGCCATCGGTGCCTCGATCGGCTATGTGTATATCCGAGCCGAATATCCGCTGGCGGTAGACAGGCTGCGGCTTGCCCTGAAACTTGCCGAGGAGCGGGGCTTTCTCGGCGAAAGGCTGTTCGGCAGCAACTTTAATTTGCAAATCAAAGTGAAACTCGGGGCCGGGGCCTTTGTCTGCGGTGAGGAAACGGCGTTGATCGCCTCAATCGAGGGCGACAGGGGGATGCCCAGGGCCAAGCCACCGTTTCCCGCCAATAAGGGGTTGTGGGGCAAACCGACGATCATCAACAATGTCGAAACCTTTGCCAATATTCCTCAGATAATCAACAAGGGGGCCGCCTGGTATGCATCGGTGGGCTCGGAAAAAAGCAAGGGGACAAAGGTTATCGCCCTGACCGGCAAGATCCGCAATACCGGGCTCATCGAAATCCCCATGGGCATGCCGCTGAAAGACATCATTTACAAGATTGGTGGGGGAATTGAAGGGGACCGGTTGTTTAAGGCCGTGCAGACCGGCGGACCGTCCGGCGGCTGTATTCCGCAACAACATATTGATCTGCCGGTCGATTACGAAGGGCTTGCCTCGGTCGGTTCGATGATGGGTTCCGGCGGTATGGTGGTACTCGACGAAACCGACTGCATGGTCAATATCTCCAAATTTTTCCTGGAGTTTACCCAGGCCGAATCCTGTGGCAAATGTGTTCCCTGCCGCATCGGTACTAAAAGATTGCTGGAGATTCTCACCCGTATCACCGAAGGAAAAGGCCGGGAAGGCGATATCGAACTGCTGCAGACACTCGCCGAAGACGTGAGGGATTCGAGCTTATGTGGTCTCGGGATGTCGGCTCCCAACCCGATTATCAGCACTATCCGTTATTTCCGCCATGAGTACGAAGCACATATCAAACACAAGAAGTGTCCCGCCAAGGTCTGTAACAAATTACTGACCTTCTTTATTCGTGCCGACATGTGTGTCGGTTGTGGAATGTGTGCACGGGCCTGCTCGGTGAATGCAATCAGTGGCGAGAAGAAACAACCCCACACGATTGATCATTCCTTGTGCATCCAGTGCGGGTCTTGTTTCGATGCCTGTAAGTTCAGTGCGGTATTAAAGGAGTAGTGACCATGATCAATCTGACCATAGATGATAAAAAGATAGAAGTGGCTGAGGGTACTACCGTCCTGGAGGCGGCTCAAAAATTAAAGATCGATATCCAAACCCTTTGTCACGACCCCCGCTTGAAGCCTTTTGGCGCCTGTCGCCTCTGCATTGTCGAGATAGATGGAATGGCTAAACCGGTCACGTCCTGTACTACCCCGGCAACCAACGGCATGGTGGTCAAAACCAATAGCCAGAAGCTTTACCGACTGCGCCGGACTACAGTAGAACTCCTCCTTTCCGATCACCCCAACGACTGTATGACCTGCATTGGCACCGGGGACTGCAAGTTGCAGGAGTTGGCGTACTTTTACGGCATTCGCAAGAATCGTTTCGAGGGCGCAATGCGCGATCATAGCCGTGTCGATGCCAATCCCTTCATTACTAGGGAGCAAAATAAGTGCGTCATGTGTGGTCTGTGTGTCCGGGTATGTGAAGAGGTGCAGGGAGTCGGTGCAATCGGCTATGCGGAAAGGGGCTTTGAGTCAAAAGTAATTCCGCCGTTCGGCGATGATCTCAATTGCGAATTTTGCGGACAATGTGTCTCGGTTTGCCCGACCGGTGCTCTGTCGGCAAGGCTCTGGTCCGGAAAACCGCGCATGGAAGGGGTGCGTTTTACCGACACCACCTGCGGTTACTGCGGCTGTGGCTGCAATCTCACCCTGCGCAGCCATGGAGATCAGGTAATTCGAGTCGACTCGGCTGCAGGCAACCACAACCGCGGCTGGCTCTGTGCCAAGGGGCGGTTTGGTTTTGACTTTATCGGCAGCGCCGACCGTCTGACAACCCCGCTTATCCGGAGGGAAAAAGGCGGAAAGTTGGAGGCCGCCACCTGGGATGAAGCCCTCGATCATGTTGCCAAAAGGATGACCGAAATCAAGGAAAAACATGGTGCCGATGCCCTCGGTGGCTTGTGTTCGGCGCGGTGTACCAACGAGGAAAATTATCTTTTTCAGAAACTTTTCCGCGCCGGGTTCGGTACCAACAATATCGATCACTGCGCCCGCTACTGACACAGCGCTACTGTGGCCGGGCTGGCCGCAAAATTCGGATCGGGAGCAATGACCAACTCGGTGGCTGAGATTGCTGACAACGAGGCACTGTTTGTTATCGGTTCCAACACCACGGAAAACCATCCGATCATCGCCCTGCGCATGAAGGAGGCGGTGGCCAAGGGGGCAAAGCTGATTGTTGCCGACCCGCGGCGGATACCGCTGGTAAAATTTGCCACCCTCTGGCTGCGGCAGAGGCCGGGTACCGATTCGGTTCTCCTCAATGCAATCATGCATGCCATCCTCGCCGAAGGCTTGGAGGATAAGAAATTTATAGATTCAAGGACTGAAGGGTATGAAGGTTTTGTCGAATCCCTGAAGGCTTTTACCCCGGACTACGGCGAAGAGATTACCGGAGTTCCGGCCGAAGATATCCGTAAAGCCGCCCGCATCTATGCTTCGGCAAAAAATGCCGGAATATATTATGCCATGGGTATTACTCAGCATGTCATGGGTACCTATAACGTCCATGCCGTCGGCAACATTGCCCTTCTTACCGGCAACGTCGGCAAGCGTGCAGCCGGAGTCAATCCACTGCGGGGCCAGAATAATGTCCAGGGCGCCTGCGACATGGGCGGACTGCCCAATGTGTATCCCGGCTATCAGAAGGTTGATGACCCGGCAACAAAAGAAAAATTTGAAAGAGCCTGGGGTACGACCTTGTCCGGAAAAATCGGCTTAGGGGCAACCGAGATGACCGGGGCCATGCTTTCCGGGCAATTGAAGGGTATGTATATTTTCGGCGAAAATCCGGCCATGTCCGACCCCAACACTACCCATTCGGTGAAGGCCTTCGCCAATCTTGAATTTCTCGTCGTCCAGGATATTTTTATGACGGAAACGGCGCAATTGGCCGACGTGGTGCTTCCGGGCGTGTCTTTTGCTGAAAAAGAGGGTACGTTTACCAGTTCGGAACGGCGGGTGCAACGGGTGCGCAAGGCAGTGAATCCACCGGGAGTAGCCAAGACTGATCTGTATATCATCGATCAGATCTTTAAGCGAATCGATGGGCGAGGAGATTTGCATACTGCACCGTTACCGGCAGCAATTTTTGCCGAAGCGGCTGCTCTTTGGTCCGGGATCGCCGGGATCAGTTATGAGCGTTTGGAAAAAGAGAGTCTGCGGTGGCCCTGTCCTAGTGCCGATCATCCGGGAACGGAGTATCTTTTTAAGGACAGTTTCAACCGACCAAGCGGCAAGGCCCTGTTTACTCCGGTACCCTTTGTTTCTTCGAAGGAACTGCCGGATAAAGAATATCCTTTTGTTCTGACAACCGGTCGGGAACTTTTTCACTACCATACCGGAACAATGACCCGGAGATCGGCGGGACTCAATGCAGTGGCACCGGAACCCTTCGTCGAGGTGAATCCCGCCGATGCCGAGGCGATGGGTGTAGCCGACGGCGAGATACTGACTGTCAGTTCAAGACGGGGATCGATCAGCCTGAAGGCCAGGGTCAGCAGCATTGTCCCGCGCTATGTGGTCTTCATTCCGTTTCATTATCGGGAAGCTGCAGCAAATCTTCTCACCAGTGATGCCATGGACCCGGTATCCAAGATCATGGAAGCCAAGGTGTGTGCGGTTAAACTTTTGAAACGGTAATTGTAATTAATTTTCATCATGGGTAATATCATTAAAATTCAAGGGATAAAGGTAACGATTGACGATTGCGAGACTGTAGTCGTTGTTCCGGAGATTGCCATCAATGAGGCTGGGTATATAAAGACCCATTCGCGCCAAGAGAGCGGTAATGCCAAGCATGAGTTCCACGCTCTTGCACAGATGGTGTATTTCCAGTTTCAAGACGGAGAGCTGGAGATTGTTGAGATAGACTCGCCGCTGACGGTTAGCGACGGTTCAGAGCATACGGAACTGCTCAGTGGGTTGGTGCTCTATCGTGACCTTGCCGGGGGCTTGCATGTTTTCGCTCATGCTCGGCAAAATATTAAGAAGCTCCTTGAGGCGGCCTATCGGTACTGCACCAGGTGGGTTCGTCTGGATATATGAAATGTGAGGGAAGACTGTGTCAGTGAAAGATGATGTTTTGAACACCCGGCAACGGCTTATGGTTTTTCAGCAAAATGGCAGCGGTGAGCCGAAGATAGCCGGCCTGCGTAAGTATGGTGCAGAGCTTTTTGAACTGGAGGTCTTTAATATTGATGTGTTATTGCCTCCGGTTCTCGATGACAGCAGCGCCTATCTTCCCAAAGATATTGCCTGTGATCTGGTGCTAGATTTCTTGCGCCACAATGACCTTTCGACTGATCTCGCTTCCCTTTGTGCCCAGAAAGACATTCCGGTTATTGCCTCGGGGAAAAAAATAGCCTGTAAAGGCTTAGTTACCCCTCCCACCTGATGTGGCCTTCCAAGGCAGGTTGGCCTTGGCAATTATGGTGAACATTTCGGTGCTCCTGAATTTGCCGTGCAAATCAAGGAGGGGAAGCTTGTCGAGATAAAAGTCGTTCGCGGCGCACCCTGTGGGGCGACGTGGGAGGCGGCGAGAAGGTTGATTGGCCATCCCGTCGAGGATGCGGTGCGGAAGATCGGTCTTGACACCCAATTTTACTGTTCGGCAAATCCGGCCGGCTGGGACCCGATTTACGGCAAGAGTCCGGTACACTTTGCCGGCAAGATCCACAGTAAGGAACTGCAGAAAGCGATCGAAAAGGTACTTTCGATCCTGTAATAAAGAGGCAAGCGCTCGGAGTGGAGTTGCGCTGCACAAAAGACAAAGGGCCAACGCCTACCGGCGTTGGCCCTTTGTCTTACCAATGCTTCTCAAGTATTGCAAAGTATCCTGGTGGCTTGACACAGGCCGGACACTTATCCGGGGGGGCGGTGCCCTCATGCAGATAGCCGCAGTTGAGGCATATCCACATCACCACTTCATCCCGCTTGAAAGCGCGGCCGGATGCGAGGTTTGCAGCCAGGGCTCGAAACATCACCTCGTGATGCGCCTCGGCGACATTGATGGCGGTGAAGGTTTCCGCCGCTCTCAGGAAGCCTTCCTTTTCAGCTATCTCTGCAAAAACCTTGTACATCTTGTCATGGACAAAAAGTTCCAGGTCGGCTGCGGCAAGAAGATTCGCATGGCTATCCTTGATGACCCCGGCTGGGAAGGTTCCAGTAATTTCCAGCTCGCCGCCGTTGAAAAAATTAAAAAACCGCAAGGCATGGGCATATTCCTGCTCGGCGGTTTCGTCGAAGATCTTGGCAATTCCTATGAGGTTTTCGGCTCTGGCCTGTTCTGCAAAGAAGTTATAGCGAGTTCGGGCCTGAGCCTCTGCCGAATAGGAGAGAAGCAGATTGTGTGCGGTTTTGCTGGTGCGAAAACCGGCCATGGCGTATCTCCTCCTCGCTATTCTTCAATAGTGATGGCATTGGCACCGCATTCAGCGGCGGCCTTCTGCACAATACCCTCAAGATGCTTGGGGATTACGTCGAATTTCACGATGGAGAGCAGTTGGTCCTCGTCGTATTCAAATACCTCCGGGCAGAGTTTGTTGCAATTCCTGTCACCCATGCACTGCTTGGAAATGGTTGCCTTCATTTTGTTTCTCCTCTTGCAGTTAAAAGATTTAGTCGGTCATTGCCAGCGTTCCAAAAATACCGTTATTGTCACGCACTATCGGTCCGGTTATTGAAAATTTCTCGGTCAGACTAATCAAGGTCATGGGATGCTTTCAGCACAGTATACGGAAGTTGGACGTATTCAAGGGTCTTTCCGGTTTTCTCCCAACCATTCTCTTTCAGCAGTCGAGAGAAGTTTATGCTGATTCCACCGTAAAACGACCTGGTGTCCTCGTCTGACTCGCCATATCCCCGAGTATAGTATCCAGCACTCAATTCAAGATATTTGAGAAAGTTGTCCTGGAAGGCGTCAAATCCATCAAATTTTAAGACCATCGAATAGTATTGATTGGAATAATCATCAAATATCCCGCTAACGGCGACATTGAAAACATATTCAACCCTGAAATCGATTTTCCGGTCGAGTTCCGGATAATTTTCCATAAGGACACTGGTCAGAGCACCAAGGGTGTTGGCCACCATGTCCTCATAGGAAAAACCTTGTGAACCACTGGTTCCGTCAGCGATTTCCATGACAGCCTGGACCGTCCATGCCGAAAGTGCTGCGTAAGTGTTGGCTTTGTCAGAGGAGTATCCCCAGCTTTTATAGAGACCAGTCAGGGCGTCGGAGAAGACGTAGGTCGACCAGAAATGGCCCATCTTATCGGCGCCGCCGTACTTGGAATCTCGCTCAAACCATCCTTCGTCGGCTTCCTTCCATTCTTCAGAACCGTAATCCCATTCTATAAGACCCCATACGCCGATGAGGGCCGCCGCAGTCAAGTTGGTATAGAGCAACTTGGATTCTTTGGGTTGACTGGTCCACCAGCCTTCCTGTTTTGCCGGTTCGTCGGAGTTTGCAATCGGAGGGGGAACGGTCATAATTTCGGCCCCCTGACCGGTTTGGGAAAATGCTGAAACCGGGTAGAAAGGGGAGGCAATAAGAAGAGCAAGGGCCGTTTTACCGATGAGGTTATTCAGTTTCATCATAGAAATTTGGGGGTTGAGGTGACGATGAGGTGTTGGGAGCTGTGAAAATAAGCAGTGCGTCCTCCTGGGTTCATCAAAAATTAGAAATATATCGTTGCAGTGATACTCTAGTTGACAAGTTCTCGTCAAGTATTGCTTGAGGGAAAAGAGTCAGAGAAGTAACATGATTGGCAAGATTTCACCTGTCGTTAGTACCTTACAGATTGGTTTCTTGTTTTTTACAAGAAATCAATCTGTAAGGTACTTATCCCCTCTGCTGTGGGAGGGGATTATAGCCCTTGGGTTGCGGGCGTCAGCCCGCTTTAGATATGTTCAGGAAAGAAGATTGCCTGCGGATAAAGAACAGGAGGCGTAGTGATGGCGGTTGCGAAAAATGCCATGCAAATATTCATGGCTCTTGAAAAGAGTAATTGTCGCGAATGCGGGGAAAAAACCTGTCTGGCCTTCGCCGGTGCTGTTTTTTGCGGCACGCGCCGGATGAGTGAGTGTCCGAAATTAAACGATGCAACCCTGACGCAATTTGCATCGGAGGCTAATGGTTCGTTGGGGCAAGAGAATGACTTGGAAACATATATTTCCGAACTGAAAAAGCAGGTAATTCAGTTGGATTATTCGACGACCGCGATCCGCATCGGGGCACAGGGGAAGGGCGATGTCCTGCAGATGAAAATCCTCGGGAAGCATTTTGGTATCAGGAAAAACGGTAGTTTTTCAACCGATTTGCATTTGCTTCCCTGGCTGCTGATCCCTTTCTTGCAATATGTGTTGAACTGCCAAGGAGAGTCGGTTTCCGGGCAATGGGTATCCTATAGAGAACTGCCCGGAGGTAAGGAAAAATACGCTCTTTTTAAAAAGAGAGGAGAGGATGTACTGCGGCAACTTGCCGACCGATACACCGATTTTTTTGACGATATTTTGCATATGTTTGACGGCAAAGCGGTGGAAAAACAGTTTGAGGCCGATGTTTCTGTTGTTCTCCAGCCTTTTCCGCTAATCCCGATAATGATCTGCTATTGGAGGCCCGATGAGGGTTTGGCCTCGAGCCTGAATATTTTTTTTGATAAAAGTGCCGGCAACAATATCGGTGCTGATTCGGCCTTTTCTCTTGGCACCGGACTAGTCCAGATGCTTGAAAAGCTGGCTACCCATCATGGCTTTTGAGATAATTAAAATTGATATATGTAAAAGAGCGATCACCACAAAAAAAAGCTATGATAACAGTATATATCTATTATAATGCCACGAAATCGAATCCTTTACCGACATATTGTCTCATCCTATTGCTTTTGATACTTGCCAATGTAAACGGCTGGTGACAGCTGTGTGAGAATGACCGGCAATTTCCCATCAGGGCTATTCCCATGGAGGTTCTTGCAGTGACCAGGATTACCCCACAGAATGACAACAAGGACAGGATAGGTTCAGTACTCGTAGTTGGCGCCGGCATTGGAGGGATGCAGGCATCCCTGGATCTTGCCAACAGCGGCCTGATGGTTCATTTGATCAATGACGAACCGTCAATCGGCGGGACGATGTCGAGACTCGACAAGACCTTCCCCACCGGCGACTGCGCCATGTGCATGATTTCCCCACGCATGGTTGAGTCCAGCCGGCATGCCAATATCAAAATGCATACCATGGCAAGGGTTGTTAAGGTTTCCGGTGAGGAAGGAAACTTTACCGCAACTCTTGAACAAAAGGCCCGCTATGTCGATCCAGAGCGTTGCACCGGATGTGGGGCCTGTGAACCGGAATGTCCGGTTAAAGTCGACAACTACTTCAATCAAGGACTGGATAAAAGAAAAGCCATCTATTCCTTGTTTCCCCAAGCAGTGCCGAATACCCGATCAATCGATTCGATAAACTGTCTGTATCTTACCAAGAATGTCTGCCGAAAATGTGAGAAGGCCTGCGATGCCAAGGCTATTAATTTTGAAGATCGCGATAAACAGGTCGAGATCAAGGTCGGTTCCATCGTCCTTACCCCCGGTCTGAAAACCTATCAGCCGGAAATACGCCAGGAACTCGGCTACGGCAAATATAAAAATATTGTCACTTCTCTCCAGTTCGAACGACTACTCTCGGCTTCCGGTCCCTGCAGCGGCACGGTTGCTCGACCCTCGGACGGCGGGCATCCCAAAAAGTTGGCCTGGGTGCAGTGTGTCGGGTCGCGAAACACCCACAACGCCAATCCCTGGTGTTCTTCGGTGTGTTGCATGTATGCTGCCAAGCAATCGATCATTGCCTATGAGCACGACAAGGATGTTCAGTCCACCGTTTTTTACATGGAACTGCGAGCCTTTGGTAAAGATTTTGATAAGTATATAGATAAAGCCAAAAGGGACGCCGGGGTAATCTATAAAAGGGCAATGATATCCGAGATTCTTGAAGACCCGAAAACCGGCAATCTGCTTATTCACTCGGTTGGCGAGGACGGCAGGACCGTCCACGAAGAGTTTGATATGGTGATTCTTTCCATAGGTTTCGAGCCACGCAGTGACGCCGCTGAGTTTTCTAAAATTTTTGCTATTGATACAGACACCTATGGTTTTGCCCAGACTTCGAAGCTGCGGCCGGTAGAAACTTCCCGGCCCGGTATCTATGTGGCCGGTACCTATCAGGGTCCAAAGGATATTCCGGAAACGGTCATTCAAGGCAGCGGTGCTGCGGCGGAGGCCATGGCTCTGCTCGGCGATCGACGAGGCACCGAAGTAACCAAGGTTATTCTTCCCGATGAACGCGATGTGAGTGGCGAAGAATCGCGGGTTGGCGTTATCGTTTGCCATTGCGGCACGAACATCGCCGGCACGGTGGATGTCAAGAGGGTGGCTGAAGCGGCATCAAAAGAACCGGGTGTTACCCATGCCGAGACAATTATTTATGCCTGTGCTCCGGATGGACAACAGAAGATTCGCGATCTGATCAAAGAAAAGGGTTTGAACCGGGTTGTTGTTGCCTCCTGCACGCCTCGAACCCACTCGCCGCTCTTTCAGGACACCATTCGTGAAGTCGGTCTCAATAAGTTTCTCTTTGAGTTGGCCGATATCCGTGAACAATGTTCCTGGTGTCATATGCACGACAACGAAAATGCCACCCGGAAGGCAATAGAAATCGTCAATATGATGGTTGCCAAAACCAAGCGGCTGCTGCCGGTATCTTCCGCTTCCGTAGGGGTTACCCATGATGCTTTGATCATCGGTGGCGGGATAGCCGGCATGACCTCGGCTCTTTCCTTGGTGGATCAAGGATACGGGGTGCATTTGGTCGAGAGATCAGAATCCCTTGGCGGTTTGCTGCAAAAGGTTCGAACCAATCTGGAGGGAGACGATGTTCAGGCTTTTCTTGCCGACACCATTAAAAAAGTTGAGAGCAATCCAGCGATAACTGTCCATTTGTCGACGACCGTCGATAAGATGGATGGCTTTGTTGGAAATTTTGTTACAACACTTAGCAATAAAGAAACCATCAATCACGGTGCTGTTCTTATAGCCGCGGGTGGAACTGAATATAGCCCCGATGAATACGGCTGCAAGGATTCGGAAAAAATTATTACCCAGCGGCAGCTGGAAAACTTGCTCGCCGAAAAGGGGCCGGATAATCAAAGTACCTACGTTATGATCCAGTGCGTAGGCTCGCGCGAAGAACCGAATAACTATTGTTCCCGTATCTGTTGCCAGGATGCCCTGAAAAACAGTATTGCCATTAAGGAAAAGGCCCCTGATGCGCAGGTCGTAGTGATTTACCGGGATATGCGGGCGTATGGTTTGAAGGAGGAATATTACAGCAAGGCACGCGAGCTCGGCGTTCTTTTCTTTCTCTATACTCCGGAAGAGAAGCCGCAGGTTGAGCCGATGGGAGACAAGGTCAGGGTGACCCTGATGAGCAAAGTGCTCGGTCGGGAAATGGCCATCGATGCCGACCATGTAATTCTTTCGACCGGGCTCAGGCCGCAACCCGATGGGGATGAATTTGCCAAGAAATTTAAGCTCACCTGTAATATTGATGGGTTTCTCATGGAGGCCCACGTCAAGTTGCGACCTGTCGATTTTCCCAGCGAAGGTTTCTTCCTGGCAGGCCTTGCCCATGCCCCCAAGAATCTTGAGGAAACAGTAAGCCAAGCCTTGGCGGCTGCCGGTCGCACCGGGGCATTGCTGTCGCAAGACAGTCTCACCGTATCCGGGGTTATTTCCAAGCATAATCGAGATATATGCATGTCTTGCCTGGCATGCGTCAAGAAATGTCCATTTGGCGCACCGTTTATTGATACCGACGGCCGCGTCAGCCATAATGAGGTAAAATGCACAGGTTGCGGCATCTGCGCCGGGGTTTGTCCCGCCAAGGCCTATCAGGTGAATTATTTCCGTGACGATCAACTGCTGGCAATGATCGATTCGGTCACTGAATTGCATTGAGCCCTGCATGTTTGCAGAAAGAAATCGGAGTTTGGGGAATACAATTATTCACTAGGCCAAGTCAACAAGAAGGAAAGGATAATGGCGATTGACGTAGAAAAAATTGAAGAACCGAAAAGTCCGGAAAAACAACAGGATGTGCCTGCCGATTGGAAGGCCAATATCATCGCTTTTGCTTGTCATTACTGCGCTTTCGCAGCCGCTGATTTGGCTGGAGTGATGAGGTTGTCGTATCCATCCAACGTCAAAGTTGTTCGTCTGCCCTGTACGGGAAAACTCGATCACGTCTACATTTTGCGTGCTTTTGAGCGGGGCATAGACGGCGTATTTGCCGCCGGCTGACTTGAGGGACAATGCCATTTCCTGGAAGGAAATTTGAATGCTGCCAAAAGAGTGAAGAAAGTTAAAAGCTTATTACATATGCTCGGTATTGATCCTGCTCGGCTTGAGTTTTTTAACCTCTCTGCAGCGCAGGGGCCAAGGTGGGCTGAGATATGCACTGAATTTACTCAAAGGGTCAGTGCAATGGGGCCATCGCCCATATGGTTTGCTCTTCAAAAGAAAAAAGTGTCCACGGAGAATGAAAAACAGGCCGCCTGAGATTCTTGCGGCGGAACTACCGTTTTACTGACGAAGGAGTGGAGAGGTTATGATAGTAGGACAACAGAAACCGTTTGACGAAATTTGGGAGATGGTCAAGGGCCATAAGCAGCTGACTGTATTCGGATGCAATACCTGTGTCGCCGTGTGTCATCAGGGTGGCAATAAAGAGGCTGAAATCCTTGCCTCCTTGCTGCGCATGCGGGCAACGCAGGAAGGTATTAATATCGATATCAAAGACGGTGGCATTGAAAGACAGTGTGAGCACCCGTTCTTTGAATCGGCCAAGGATCTTCTTGGCGAGTCGGAGGCGGTCCTCAGTATGGCCTGCGGCATAGGGGTTCAGTTTGTAGCGGAAAAGTACATGAGCACGCCGGTGTATCCGGCCCTGAATACTACCTTTCTCGGAGACGTTAAAACCGATTGGCACTTTACCGAAAAGTGCCAGGCATGCGGCGACTGTATCCTCGGCGCAACCGGCGGGGTGTGTCCGGTGAGTCGTTGCTGCAAACGGCTTTTCAACGGCCCATGCGGCGGCTCAACGAAGGGCAAATGTGAGATTTCCAAGGAACTTGATTGTGCTTGGCAGTTGGTTGTCGATCGACTGGAGGCTCTTGGTAAAATGGATGATTATGAGAAATTAGCCCCTGTGAAAGATTGGTCGAAAGATCGTGCAGGTGGACCTCGATCATTTAAATTGGAGGGCTTTTAATCGTGGAAATTAAAACCAAAAGCAAACTTGAGAAAATTTTTAAAAGTGGGGCAATGGCGGTTACCAGCGAGTGCGGTCCGCCTCGTTCAAGTGATCCCGCCCATATTATCACCAAGGGCCACCTGATTAAAAATCATGTCGATGCCATTAATATCACCGATAATCAGACCTCGGTCACTAGGCTTTGCAGTCTCGCGGCCTGTATCCATCTGAAGCTTGAAGGAATGGAGCCTGTCCTGCAGATGGTTGTCCGCGACAGAAACCGGATTGCCCTGCAGGCCGATATACTGGGCGCCGCCTCCTTCGGCATCAATAATGTGTTGTGCCTGTCGGGTGACCACCAGAGCTTCGGCGATCACCCCAAGGCGCAAAATGTGTTTGATCTCGATTCCATGCAGCTCGTTCAGACCGTTCGGCATATGCGTGATGAAGGAAAATTCTTGAGTGGCGATGAAATCAAGTTGCCCCCCAACCTTTTTGTCGGTGCCGCCGCCAACCCCTTTGCCGATCCCTTCAAAATCAGGGTGCCGCGCCTTGCCAAAAAAATCGCCGCCGGTGCTGAATTTATTCAGACCCAGTGCGTTTATAATCTTGAAAAGTTTGAGCTATGGATGAAAGGTGTGGTGGAAAGAGGTCTGCATGAAAAGGTGTTCATCATGCCCGGTATAACTCCGATGCGATCGGTGGGTATGGCGAAATACATGGCTCGCGCTGTGCCCGGGATGGATGTCCCCGAGGAATTGATAAAACGTTTATCGGGTGTCCCCAAAGACAAGCAGGCGGAGGAAGGCATCACTATTGCGGTTGAAGCCATTCAGCGGCTGAAAGAGTGCAAAGGGGTGAGTGGCTTCCATATCATGGCGATTGAATGGGAAGAAAAGGTGCCCGAGATAGTTGAAAGGTCCGGATTGTATCCACGGCCAGTTGTAGACTGACGGCGAGCCGCTTAGAGGAAACATATGTGTCAGACAAGTGCATTGATGGAAAAGGACGGTGGCCAGGAACTGCTGCTGGAAAATATCACCAATCTAGAAGTTTTGAGCGACGGTCTGCAGATAACAACCCTGTTTGAGGGGACGAAATCGTGGCCGGGGGTGGCGATCCGCAGCATCGATTTTTCTGCCGGCAAGGTGTATTTGTACCAAATGCCATAGCCAGAATCAAATAACACGCTGATAGAATTGGAGAAATAATGGACAACGTAGAAAAACTGCGGGTCATGTTGCAGCACTGGATAGAGCATAATAAGGGACATATGGATGAGTTTGAAAAATGGCGTGGCACCATGAACGCTGAAGGTCGAACATCATTGGCCCAGCACATTCAGCGAACCGTTGAGCTCATGGCCTCGGTAAACGGCGAACTCGAAAAGACCCTCAAGGAAGCCGGTGGAGCGAATAAGGATGAGGACGATCACCACCATCACCATCACGACGGCCATCACCATCACCACCATTAGGTTACAGTTGGCGAATCGTTTGGTTTAAAGGGTTTATGGGCAGAACCAAAGCAAAAGGCGGAAGAATCGAGGCTTCGATTCTTCCGCCTTTTTTGCTTTCACGCGGCCTTGGTCAGGACAAGATCTTACAGTCCGAGGCTTTTCTTGGCTGAGGTAAGGGTATTTTTCATCAGCATGGTGATGGTCATCGGGCCGACACCACCTGGTACCGGGGTAATTTTCCCGGCGATTTCTTTGGCCTTCTCAAAATCGACATCGCCTTTGAGGATAGCCTTTCCAGTTTCTGCGTTCATACCGACACGGTTGACACCGACATCTATTACTGTTGAACCAGGTTTGATCCATTCAGGTTTTACCAGATCCGGAACGCCGGCAGCAACAATGAGGATATCCGCCCGTTTGCAGTGGGCAGCGAGATCTTTAGTGCGGGTATGCACAATAGTGACGGTGCTGTTGGCACCCTTGCCCTTTTGGGCCATCATGATGGCAATTGGTTTGCCGACGATATTCGAGCGACCGACAACAACCACTTCCGCACCGGAGGTTTCGGTGCCGGAACGAACGATCAGTTCCTGAATACCGGCCGGGGTGCAAGGCAGGAAACGGACTTCATCGCCACCGATCATCAGGCGGCCGATGTTGACGGGATGGAAGGCATCGACATCCTTGTCGGGATCTATGGCATTCAGAACCTTTTTGTCATCAATGTGCTTCGGTAAGGGCAGCTGTACCAAAATACCATGGATTTCAGGATCTTTGTTGTATTTGTCGATCAAGGCCAACAGGTCGGCCTCGGAGATGGTTACCGGCTGATCGTCCTGGATTTCATGAAATCCGAGGCTTATGGCGGTTTTTACCTTCAGGGTGACATAGCTTATAGATGCAGGGCTACTGCCGACGAGGATGGTGACTAGGCCGGGGACCTTACCGGTTTTGGCTTTCATCGCTTCGACTTCAAGCTTCAGTTCGGCAAGAATTTCTTTGCCTATCTTGGTACCACTAATAATCTCAGCAGTCATATGGCTCAGGCTCCTTTTTGTTGTAGGTCAATTCATAGAAGGAAAAAGGAACGGATGGCTTGCCCTTCCGCCCCCTTGCTGTTCATTATCAGTGTTTAGAACACACCTTCGACCTTGCCGGTTTCCAGGTTGACGTCAACACGCTTGAAGGCCGGGTTGGAACTGGTTCCGGGCATCAGGCTGATTGCTCCGGCAACAGGCACGATAAAGCCGGCACCGCCATAGGTGAGAACCTCACGGATGGTGAGGCGCCAGCCAGTGGGTACGCCTTTCAGCGCTGGATTGTCGGACAACGACAGGTGGGTTTTCACCATACACATACCCATGTTGGCGAGTACCGGATCGGCCTGAATTCTGGCAATGGCTTTGTTGGCCTCGGCTGAGTAATCGACGCCGTCGGCACCGTAAACTTCCTTGGCGATGAGATCAATTCGATCTTTGATCGGCATGGAAAGGTCATAAAGCAATTTGAAGTTGGATTTTTCTTCACAGGCCTCAACAACTGTCTTGGCGAATTCGATGGCGCCATCGCCACCTTTTTCCCAATGCCGGGACAGTGCCACGCGGGAGCCCTCGGCTTCGCACAGCTCACGAACCTTGGCAATTTCCGCATCGGTGTCGGTGTAGAAGGCGTTGATGCAGACAACCGAAGGGATTCCTGCCTTGCGGACGTTTCTGATATGATGAATGAGGTTGCCGCAGCCTTTGGCTACCCAGTCGACGTTTTCAGTCTTGTACTCGACCGGCATTGCCTTGCCGGGGACTGGAACGGGTGCGCCGCCGTGGCACTTGAGGGCCCTGATGGTGGCGACAATAACTACGCAGTTGGGGATGAGGCCGGAGTAACGGCACTTCAGATTCCAGAATTTCTCGAAACCGATATCGGCACCGAAGCCTGATTCGGTGACATGGTAATCAGCGAGTTTCAGGCCAATACGGTCGGCAATAATAGAGCTTTGGCCGATGGCGATATTGGCAAAGGGTCCGGCATGAACGATAACCGGCTGGCCTTCGAGGGTCTGCATGAGAGATGGGTTGAGGGCATCAACCATCCAGGCGGTCATCGCACCGGCAACTTGCAGGTCTTCGGTGGTGATGGCTTTGCCGGTTTTCGAGTAGGCAACAACGATTCTGCCCATTCTTTCGCGCATGTCCTTCAGGTCGGTGGCCATGGCCAAAATTGCCATAACCTCGGAGGAGACGGCGATACCGAACTTCGATTTCATCATGAAGCCATCGGTTTTGCCGTTAACGCCGTCAATGCCGATGATGATGTTACGAAGGGCCTGGCAGCAGAAATCCATGATCCAGCCCATAGCTACATTGGTCGGATCGATGTCGAGGCGTTTCATGCCGGAAAGTCTTTCCAGCTGCTCGTCATTGTAGTTTCTCTCGTGCTGCATACGGGATGTGAGTGCTACCATGGCCAGGTTGTGGGCGTTCATGATGGCATTGATGTCGCCGGTGAAGCCGAGAGAGAAAGGAGTCAGCGGAATACACTGGGCAAGACCACCACCGGCCGCCGAGCCTTTGATGTTCATGGTCGGGCCGCCGGAAGGCTGACGAATGGCGGCGCAGACGCTTTTGCCGATTTTTCCGAGACCCTGTACGAGACCCATGGAAGAAGTGGATTTCCCCTCGCCGAGCGGAGTCGGGGTGATGGCCGTGACGTCGATGTACTTGCCGTTTGGTTTGTCTTTTAGGCGCTTAAGGACCATTTGGAAATCGATCTTGGCAATGTAATGACCCTGGGGCAGCAGCTCTTCCTTGGTCAAGCCAAGTTTCTCGCCGATCTCGTAGATGGTCAGCATCGTTTTTTCTGCATCTTGCGCAATTTCCCAGTCCGCGTGTTTCGTAGGATCTAAAGCCATGGTACACTCCTTTGTTAGATTGAGGCTCTATGTGAGCCAGTTAAAGAGTTACAGCGTCGCCAACATATTTTGCAGCAGCGGGATAGTCATTACTGCCGCCAATGAACGAGAATATGGCTGTTTTCAAGCGTCAAGAAGGAAGGTTGAGTGTGCTGCCTGGATCGAAATTATCTTTGGGTGATTTTTCTAATAAAAATCCACCGTCAACGTCGGTGGCAGCCTTTTGGAGTACCACAATAACATGAATTTCGTACCATAAACATCTTCGATTATCAACCGGTTTTAACTGCCGGGGATTTGATAAATCAATAAATATCGGGGAACAGCATGGTTATTGGAAACTGTGCCGAGCTGCGGGAGGAAGGGGAAAGAGGAAAGACTTTATGGTTTTTCAGATGGCAGTTGTGCGTATTGTGTTAAATGGAAATTGGTTCTGTGGATGTGGTGACCTGAGGTTTTAGGCCCGGTCGGTATTTCAGACGATTGTGAATATATTTGCCGAGCACGCCGACTGCGATATCGGCGGACCGAAACACCGGCAGGCCATTGTCCTGAAAGCCTTGTGCCAGGTAGTCGTAGAGTGTGCCGCTGTCGACAACGATGACCAGAGGTTTCGGCGACGCCTTGCCCAATTTTGCTATCCGGGCAACCATGGAGTTTTCCTCCCTGTCTCCAGCGGCATCAAGGGCAATCTCCTTTGCCAGGGTGTGGAGCATGGGAGTTAAAGGAACAATGGCAACGACGACTACATCGACGTTGTCGTCGTCAAGTAAGGTCGCAATGGCATGCACATAGACATCCTCCGAGGCCATCGGGGTAATATCAAGAGGATTGTTTACCCCGGCAAGGGAATCAAGTCCCGCGGCGGTAAGGATGGACTGCAGGCGCCTGTGGGTTTTCTCGCTGAGAGTGGCTATCTCCAACCGGTAGTCGTCGCCGAGGAGGTTGTCGGCGATACCGACCGCTTCGTAGCCGGCATTACTGATCGCCGCCAGGCGGTTGCCGGAGATTGTCTTATTGTGCAGGCTACAGGAAAGTCGCAGCAAGCCTTCAAAGATATTAAAGGTCTCGGCAACCATTGCTCCGGCCTGGCGGATACAGGATTCGCAGACCATGTAGTCGCCGGCGATGGATGCGGTGTGACCGGAAAGGGCGCTTTTGCCCTCGGGGGTGCGACCGGCTTTATAGAAAATCACCTCCTTGCCTCGTGATATCGCCTTCTTGACAGCTCGGGTGAAACTCAGTCCGTCAAGATCGGTGAAACCTTCCATATAAAAAGCCACGGTCTGCAGCTCATCTACGGTGTTGAGGAAGTGCAGGAAATCTCCGGCGCTGAGGTCGATCTGATTGCCGATGGAAATAGCGTAGGCCGGATCGAGAAACTCAAGTTTGCTCATCCGGGTGATCATATAGGCGCCGCTTTGGCTGACCAGGGCAAGGGTGCGGCGGTGGCCGCCTCGATTTTTCGGCAGTTTCGAGTCGGGGATGAACATTGTATCGTAGTGGCCCGGATGCGAAAGGATGCCCAGGCTGTTGGCGCCGAGAAAAATTGCCGCTTCGGGGGAGGCACGGCGGGCGGCGATAATCTTATCCTGGATCTCCTGCACCAGATGGTGCTGTCCTTCCTGCTCTCCCAAACCCCCGGAAATAAGCAGGACACTTTCGGCTAATCGGTGTTGCAGGATGGCATCGATCATCTCCGGAACCTGCGTTGCGTCAACGGCGAGGACCAGCAGGTCGACTTTTTTCTTGATGGCTGCAAGGTCAGGCAGAGTGGCGATACCATCAATTTCTCTTGCCTCGGGATGGATGAGGAGTATGTCCTGCCGGGGAAAGCCATTGGCCAGGATGTTGTCCAGGATGATCCTGCCGATATTCACTTTCTTCGCGGAGATGCCGACAATGCCGATGGAGGTGGGGTGCAGAAGCCGGTCGATTTTTTCTATCGGCCGGGTTGGCTGGATCTGTCTGCTTGTCGAAAACCGGCAGAGACCATCGAGCGGCATCATGAGAAAATTGCTGAAAGCAAAGGGATTAACCTCAAGCTCCTCGATGATATAGGGGCTGAAAGGAGCCGTCGGAGAAAAAAAGCGGGCGACCTGAATGAGGGCGGAAAAGCATTCGAGGAGCTGGTTGTCGGTGACGATGCGTTTCTGCCCGCGGGTGAGGCCGGCCATCTTTTTGTAGGAGATGGTGTCTTTAAAGAGGTTAAAAAAGGCAGCGCCGTCAACCTCCTCGGCTGAGGCGGAGACCACCGCCTGGCCTTTTCTAAACCGTGCAGCATACAGCTCGGTGTCGCGGCCACCCAGGCCTGCACTGAGAATAAGTCCGAATTCCCGACTGTTGCGAAGACTCACCAGCAGCTCGTTGCCGAATTCTTCGGAGTCGGGATGCATGTACTGGCAAAGGATATAGCCCTTGATATCAGCAGTGATGGCTGCCTGCAGTTCCGCCAGGGCCAAACCACGGTAGGGCGGAGGGGCCTGCTGCGGATTGCGGACAAGCATCTCGGCAAATTTCTCGGGGATTTCACAGCTCATTCGCCGCAGGGTGGAAAGCACCTCGTCGCCATTTTTCTCGACTATCCTGACACCGCCGACATCGCTCTTGTGGAGGATGGTCGGGGAGACAACCTTGATGACCACCTTCTTGCCGGGGAGATCGCGCAGCATTTTTCCTGCAAAACGGCTGTTTTTATCAAGAAGAATGAATTGCGGCGGGGTTTCTCCACCGATCAACCGGATAAAATCGTAGACTTCGTACTCGAACAGATGGTCGCGATTCTCCTGCTGCGCTTTGCGAAAGAGTTCGCTGAGGCCGGTGAAATCTATGTGGGTTTGCATGGCGGTTGGTCCCGGTTTGATGAAGGGTATGATTGCCGGTATTCTCCCAGATAACGATCAGATTTGCCAACATAAAGATGGAAGGCAACAATATATCCGGCAGCGACGCAAAATAGTTCAAAAATCGACAAGAATATGTGCAAATACACACATTGTAGTATTGTCTGTTTTGCCAAACCAACTACAATATCAAAAGATTTCAGTGAAGGAAAGCTGGCGTTACATAACAAGAGAAGTGGAAGAGGGGACTTATGGTTAAAAAAGTGGTGATAATTGGAGCGGTAGCTCTTGGCCCTAAGGTGGCCTGTAGACTCAGAAGGCTTGATCCTCAAGTGGAAATCACCCTTATCGACCGTGACGATATCATCTCCTATGGCGGATGTGGAATTCCCTATTATGTGGGCGGTGATATCAACGATATTGAAGATCTGTGCAAAACAACCTCGCATGCCCTGCGCGATGAGGCCTTTTTTGAGAATTGCAAAGGGATAAGAGTGCTCACCAGGGTTGAGGCAAGGGCAATTAACCGTCGGGAAAAGCAAGTAACAGTCTGCCATCTGGAGACCGGGGTAGAGGAACTCCTTCCCTACGATAAATTGGTCCTGGCCACCGGAGCCCGCGCCGTTCGGCCGCCATTTCCCGGTTCCGATCTGTCCCGGGTCTTCACCGTTTCCGACCTGCACGAGGCCAAGACATTGAAGACCCTCATGTCGACCGGAAAAATCACCAAGGCGGTGGTTGTCGGGGCGGGCGCCATTGGTCTTGAGATCACCGAGGCCTTGACCGATTTATGGGGGATTGCCACCACCCTGGTCGAGATGGAGGACCAGGTACTGCCGACCCTGCTTGGCAAATGCGTTGCCCGGGTGGCGGCCGCCGAGCTCCGGCGGAAAGGCGTTGAGCTGCTTCTTGAGGCCAAGGTTTTGGAGGTATCCGACAATCAGGAAACCGGCAAACTGGCGGTAAAAACATCCAGGAAGTCCCTGGATGTCGATATCGTCGTGCTCGCTGCAGGTGTCAGGCCGAACACCGCTTTAGCCCGCGAGGCAGGTCTGGCCTTGGGGACCTCGGGGGGTATCAGCGTCGACCAGCGGCTGCGGACCAGCGACCCGGATATCTATGCCGGCGGCGATTGCATCGAAGTTCGCAATCTGATCAGCGGCGAGAACATGCTTATGGCCCTCGGCTCGCTTGCCAACCGGCAGGGACGGATCATCGCCACCAATATCAGCGGCGGCCAGAGTCATTTCAAGGGCACGGTCGGCACCTTCTGTTTAAAACTCTTTGACTTAGGCATCAGCAAGGCCGGCCTTACCTATCGCCAGGCCAAGGAAACCGGTTTCGACCCGGTGTACGGCGTGGTTTCCCAGGCCGATCATGCGCACTTTTACCCGAGTTCGGAACTTATCTATATTTCCCTCCTCGCCGATCGCCGGTCTCGGAAAATCCTCGGCATCGAGGCGGCGGGGAAAAACGGCGATGCAGTCAAGTCGCGGGTCGACACCATCGCCGTGCTCCTTGGCCACGGCCTGCAAGTCGATGAGGTGTGCAGTCTGGAAACCGGCTATGCACCGCCCTTTGCCTCGGCCATGGATGTCATCAATAACGCCGGCAATGCCCTCGACAACATCCTTGCCGGGAGCAGCCGGCCGATCGATGCCGCCGATTTCCTTTACGAATTTGCCCACAAAACAACGCGGGTCATTGATGTCAGGGGGGGAAAGGAGTCGGCGCCATTTCAAGAAAAATTCGGGACCAGATGGCTGAATATCCCCCAGGACCAGTTGCGCCGCAGGTATAGGGAGATTCCCGGCAACGAACGGTTTTTCCTGATCTGCGATACCGGCCCGCGCTCCTATGAGGCCCAGGTGTTTTTGAGTTCAAAGGGCGTCACCAACACCCGCAATATCCAGGGCGGCTTTGCCATGATCAAGGTTACCGATCCGACCTTCCTGTAGAGACAAGTGTCCGGACTTCTTTGATTGTCTGGAAAATCCGGGCACTTTTTAATGAATCGGCGTTTCGACCGGTTTCTCGGCAACAGCCGCTTGTGCAAAATGGTGGAGTTCCCCTTCAAGGGTGATGATCGTCCAATTGCCTTCGGCGTCGCAGGCCTTGACCAGGCACTCGACAGCTTCACCGTTGGTTAATTCCAGTTGACAGGATTCATTGATATTTTTGCCGATGATGGAGGTGAATTGCCGGGTCGTCGCCAGTTCCTTGAAGGCATTGATGGCCTTCTCAAAGACGATGATCCGTTCAAGTTCTGCCGGGTCAATCTCCTTGATTTGTTGGCGCAAGGTTTCGATCTCCCCTTTTTTAGCGGCGATGATGCCAATGGTCTTTTCCATTTCCTCGCGCTGCACGGAGGGAATGGAGAGAAGAATCTGTCTTTGGATTTCGATATCGGCTTCGATATAGTTGATCATTTTCAGAAGATCTTGGATTTTCGACATTACATTTCCCTATGGCGGCTGGTGCGAGTGGTTGAATATGGAGAGGCCTAGTGCTTTTGCAGGCGACGCGGCAGTTTTCCGTGGTAATTGTTCTTTAAAAAGTTGAGAAAGTCGGTGGTCGCATGAAGACGACCTTGGCGGTACTGCTCCTCGGCGACAGTTGCACCGGGCGCCTCGCCGGTTTTTAAGATTTCCGCCTGCCGCTCGGCAAGTATCTGATACAGATCAAGCAGATAACTGTAGGCCATGATATTGTTTCTATTTAGAAGTAAACGAAGTTTTTAAGGTCGATATTTTCCTGCAGATACCGGCGGATCCACCGCAGTTCTTCCAGCTGCCCACGGGCATGGGCGGCGGTATTCTCGTCACCCAGCTGCACCGCGTGTTCCGCTTCGGCGATCTTGTTGCTGAGATAATTATGGATCTCAACAGAATAATCGTTCGGCACCAGACCCTCCCATGGGTTGCCCCAAAACTCAATCCACTCCCGCAACTTTTCCCGTCCACCGGACGGGCAGCACGGTTATCAGGCCTGATACAGGGTGTCGGCAATATCCGTCAGTTCTGCATGCAGTCCGTGCTGTCGCAAGAGAGAAAGGATGGCTCCCAGCTCCTTTGCATCGTCGAAGATGATATCGGCTCCGCCGTTTTTGTCAAGAACTGTATATCCGGCTCGGTCAATAAGGCGCCGGGCCGTACTGAAATCGCCGACACTCATGCCTTGAATGGAAAAGTCCTGCATATAGAAAATAGGTAAGACCAAGGATTCAAGATACTTCGCTCGGCTTCTGCAGTCTTCGTCGATAAGGAGGATTTTGGCCATGGATGTCCTCGCCGGCTGGATGATCAGAATGTGCATGTGCGCTTTGGCGCAAGGATCTTAGGTTGTTGGACGATACTCAGATACGTCCTGTCTTTACCAATAATTCCGGTGGTCGACGAAAACAATGGCTTGGCAATGCCACAGTTCTTTAATAGGTGCGGACGGTTGGAGGGTGTTACCACTGCCAACCAGGTGGGTGCAGATTAGTCTACGCGTGGGGTCGTTTTGCAACCTGACATGGATGGGTTTTATGAACCATAAAACCTAACTGTTTTTCTTGTAAAGATAGGATATATGGGATAATGTGAGTGAAAATTATTGTATTTCAATTATATGGAAATGTTTCGAACAAAAAATTTGTGATTAAAAGCAGTCGATACATTGAGATTCAACTTGTCGTTACTCATGTAAGAAATGGCTTTTTGGGGTTAAGATGTCTCCAAAAGCCGACACGGTCTATTAAATGTTAGCCAATGGATGATGAAATGAAAAAAATCATTGAAAAATATAACTTTGACGGTGTTTGGCACTTTACGGATAAATCAAATGTGAAGTCGATATCACAAAATGGAGGATTGCTGTCTCTGGGGCAATTGGAAAGAAAAGGCATCACAATTCCTTCACCCGGTGGGAACCAGTGGAGCCATGATGCAGATAAAATGAAAGGACTTCATGAGTATGTTCATCTTGCTTTTGTCGATGATCACCCTATGTTATTTAAAGCAAAGCAAGATGACAGAATCAAGGAGCCTATTTGGCTGAAAATAAAAGCCGAAATCATTTTAGGTGATAGTGTGCTTTTTTGCTCAGACGTATCAAACAAATCTGGGGTTGATACTTTAGCTTCCAAAGAAGCTAAAAAAGCTATAGATTTTGATGTATTATTCACGTACATGGACTGGAGAGATCCAGCAATACAATCAAGAAGGCAAGCAGCAATAAAATCGGAGATATTAGTACCAAACATTGTCCCTGTAGATATGATATTAGGTTATAAAAATGGCTAAAAGACCTGTGTTTTTCCCATTAGGCAAAAGAGAACATTTAGTACGTGAACTAAATTTTGATTTTAACTGGAATTCTGGTTTCGCCCCTATTCAAAAGAAGAAAAATGTTATTGCTCTTCATGAAGCTGCTGACAAAAATGGTTTTTCTCCACTCTTAGAAATCTCCTCAAAATCTGAGGAGATTTTAGGGCAAAGATTGAGTGCATTCAGTCTTGAAGTTGAAACAGAAATAGGAAAAATTAGTTTAGAATCAGCTTTTCAAGGCAGCAAAGTCTTCGAACATGGAGGTCCGTTCACTGATATTTATAAAAAATCTAGCAGAGAGGCTAAAAAAGATCCAAGAATTAGAAACTCTGGTAATTTAATTGGCTTCAATTATTTCGGCATGGAATGGCCAATTATCCCCAAAACTGCATTTTATGATTGGTTATATATTTCAACCTTGAAACCTCATAAAGAATATTTAAAAAGATTGTTCGTTTACAAAGGTTTTACAGATATTGAATTTAATCCGAATAGGTCAATCAATTGCCAAGCTAGAACGTGCGCACTCCTTGTGTCCTTGCTCAAATTAGATGCTTTAGATGAAGCCCTTGATTCACAAAATAAATTCATTGAAATTGTTTCCTCAGATTCACTGAAACAAAAACACTCAAGAGAATTAAATCAACAGAAATTATGGGGCTAACAAAAAGTTGCAGCGGAAGCCGAAAAAGCCCGGCTTCCGCTGAACTCCACGTTGGGTATGTAGATTGTCTTAAAATCTAGATTTTGATAAATGAGATTACAACGTTGATCTGCCCATTTTTCTCACTCTTTATCAGTTAGTGCGTAAGAACGGGGTCGCGTCTCAACTATTGACAACATGAAGTATAGGTCAAGGAGGAGTCCCGGGAAATGATATGTAAATCCAACAACAAAATGCACCATATAAACCAGTGAATTCCAATTATTATGGTGATCGAAGAGAAATTGTATGGACACACTTCCAAGACTAGACAAGAGCAAGCTCTTAGTTTCATCGTTATATGAGACTGAGGAAGAAAAGACCTTTTGGCTATCAAAAGCGGCACAGGCGCGTCTAGAAGCAGTTGAATTGAACCGAAGGATTGTCTATGGACACGATCGAGTTACATCCAGACTTCAAAGATTTCTTGAGACTTCTGAACTCTCACGGCGTTGAATATTTGCTCGTTGGTGGGTATGCGGTGGGGTACCATGGGTAGCCTCGGGCAACCGGAGATATGGATATTTGGCTATGAAATACGACGACGCGAGCTGGCACTATGGCGCTGATAGCTTCCCGAAGGATCGGCCGGAGGAATACGCCGCCACACACATTGGCCTGTTTCTGAAATGGTGCTTTATCCAGGGGTGGGCAGGTGCGCTACACATAAGTGAAGAACCTGACGCAGTTCAAGCCGTGATCGTGGGACGACTATCGGGCACGGAGTTCCTGTTTACATACTGCGACGGCAAGTTGACGGACGAAAATTTTAATGAGCAAGGCAACGCTTTTGCCGAGAAGTACTACGGTGACCAAGGCTTATATCTGCAGGACTACCAGCAGCACTTTGGTAGCCATGAGTATTCCTCTCCCGAGAGCGCGCACGATTTCGCTGAATTCTCGTCCCTTCTTAATGGGCGCCTGAAAAGCGGGCAATTGATCAAGAAGCCATGGTGGAAGCTATGGTGACGCCCAACCAGGCCGTCGAACCGACGCAGAGTAAGTGGCGACGGCGTTTTGCGGTTCTGTCCGGGGCAGGCGCGGCTCACGGCCAACGCTGGGCATAGGAGAAACCATGGGCTACTCATTGGCATGGCTCGCAGTGCAGGGCAAAACAACTGAAATCATCCATCAGCAGTTGGGATTCACCGGAACCGGAGATTTCTGTGACTATGGCGACGCCCCCGTTGTTGGCCGTCAACTGCCGTCGGGTTGGTACTTGGTAGTAGTCAAAGGCTGCGATCACAAACTGATCTCCGACCTTATCGTTCAGCAGATTTCGTCAAACTGCTCAGTCATTGCCTGCTCTATCGAGGAGCATGTCATGTTCTCTTCCGCTGCTCGGTGGAGCGATGGACAAAAAGAATGGGCCATCCAACACAGGGGCGGTGACTATGGACCTACAGATCTCAGTTTTGAGGGCGCTCCCCCGCCACTCTTTGCAGAATTGCGTGAGCTCTATGGCTCCAAGCAAAACGCTGAAGGCGCAGAGAAGGCCGAGGTCGATTGGATTTTCGAGATTCCGCTAGAACTTGCGAAATCCTTCGTGGGTTTTAAGCACGATGAAGAAACGCCAGGGGTTGAAGATGGAAGTTTCGAGATTCTTGATCTTTCTCATGACGGGTTGGTTGCCCATGCTTCAAAGCCATGGTGGCGGTTCTGGTGAAAGCGGCCAACCCATCATTCCATTGGACCTTGCTCAGAAAGTCGCGCAAGGCCGGTGAATTCAGACGTTCGGCCCATGATGAATTAATGCGATAATTCTATGTTCTGCTATAATAATTACTACGATGATATTTGAATGGGACACCAAGAAGGCTGACAAAAACCTTAAGAAGCATGGGGTTACTTTTCAAGAAGCCGCAACGATCTTTGGGGATTCTCTGGCCATAACGTTTCAAGACCCCGACCACTCAACCGAAGAAGAACGGCAATTGACATTTGGTCAGTCTATTCAACAGCGGCTTATTGTCGTTGCCCATACAAGACGTAGAGAAAAAACAAGAATTATTTCTGCGCGTCTTATGGAGCGCAATGAAAGGGTGATATATGAAGAAGATTAAAGTCTCAGATGAACTCCGTATGGAGTATAAACGGGAAGACCTTGGCGTCGGAGTCCGTGGGCAATACCTTGAGGAATACAGCAAAGGCACCAACCTCGTACTGCTCAGCCCTGAGGTTGCCAAGGTATTCAACACCGCTGAGGCGGTGAATGATGCCCTTCTGTCTTTGATTAATCTCGCAGAAAAATCAACAGGTAGAACAAGTCGTTCCACCGGCTCGCCCAAAAAAAGGGCTTCCCGTTGAACGTTGGGCTTCTCAAAGATCAGCGGATTACTGGTGCAAGGAAAGCAAACATTGTTTCCGGTCTTGCCCTCACTCCGTCTTTTGTTTTCTCAAGCAGCCCCATCTTCGCCAGAGCATTAATGTCCCTGTTGAGCGTCTTGTCGGTGAGATTTGCATATACTTCGGCAATACGAGGAGTTATGTGCCGAACTTTTGCAACGGGAACGGCCTTAACACTATCCGACAGATCCAAAATCAATCGCCGCCTCCTGACTTCGGATTTTTCATCCTTGTTGCTGAACTTTTCATGGATATAATCCTTCCAGTGAACATACACCTGTTGCTGCCGAATGAGTTCGACCTGTTCAGTAAGACCATCTACAAAGCCCTGCAGGGCATATTTAATGAAAGGGAAAATATCCCCACCTGACTTATGTGAAGCATCGAGCTGCTTGTAATATTCAGTCCTGGTCATGTTGTAATGGTTGCTCAACAGATGGGCTGAGAGGTCGGCAACACCACACGAAAGTAAAACCTGGAACTCAATGAGTCTCGCTGTCCTGCCGTTGCCGTCGCCAAATGGATGTATCCACGCTAGGTACATATGACAGATTATCGCCTTGCAAATTCCATAGACGATTTTTTCATCGTCCGACGGAGGAGTAAATTCGTTCATCCATTCACACAATCGCTGTAACAGATACTCACAATCTTCCGCAGGCGCTCCGCGATACGTCCACACCCCTACACTGTGTTTTCGTATTTCACCCGGGACGACTTCATCCTCCAGCTTCAGGTTTTTGAGCACAAGGGCGTTATAATGTTTGATCTGCTCTATGGAAAGAGCGGCATCTTTGCCGCTAAAAAGATTGTTTGAAATTTCGTCACAGGCTTTGATAATGTTATCTACCTCCTGCTGGAGATACGCCTTTGACGGCGGCAACCGAAGTTTTCCTTCCAGATGTTGTGAAATTTCATCTTCAGAGAGAGTATTGCCCTCGATTGCGGTAGTGGCCATAGCCCCTTTTACCAGATATAACTTGTACAGCTCTTTTGCAACGGCCGGCAATAACGGAACTCCGGAAACATGCTTGCATTTCGAGCTGGCTTCACCAAGTAGTAACCAGTGTTTGTGTGTTGCCTTTCTCAGGTCAATGACAAAAGATATCCATGGATGTGTCTCTTCATATGTCCGCATAGATGTCCACCATGAGAAAAACAGTATAGTACGGAATAACAATTATTTAAAACATAAATATAAGCATCTGCTAGCAATTATATTTACAATATGTCTACTAATTAGTACCATATAGTGCAATATAATGTCTATGGTAAAGAATAAAACCACCCACCGCATGAAGACAGATGCCGGAAACTGCCCGGCATCTGTCTTCATGCGGAATGTTATGGTTGTGAGGCTACAGCAAAGAATCATCCTGAAACCAAAAAGGGGGAGTGACTTGGAGCCGTTTTTTCGTTCGATTCCAGACCAAGCGTCTGGAATTAAAACGATTGTTCGTATTAGAGACATTGATGTCCCAGAGGCGGTATTGAAACAGGCTAAGTATGCCGAGGTGGTGGGGCCAAATGTCGATCTTAGGGTTTTAGCCGACATATCCGGTTGCTACGAGATCGTGGTGGCCTTAGGCAGAGAGAATAAAAAGATCAGTGATTATACTCTGCAAGAGTTTAATCAACGATTTAGTCATCTGTGAAATCAAAATATTTAACGCGAGGAATTCCATGAGTCTTTTGAACATCGATCAAAACACATGCCATCAGGATGGCCTGTGTGCAGTTGAATGCCCCATGGGGATCATTCGTTTCGAGGGCAAAGGCAGCTTCCCGGAAATTTTGCCGGAAAGTGAGGCGATGTGCATACGCTGCGGCCATTGCGTGGCGGTTTGCCCGCAAGGGGCTCTCGATCACTCCGAGGTGCCGCTATCCGCCTGCACACCCATTGAAAAGGATCTCGTCGTTTCGCCCGCCCAGGCCGAACAATTCCTGCGCTCGCGCCGCTCGGTGCGGCGCTTCAAGGACAAGGCGGTGGATAAGACCACCCTGCAGCATCTGATCGAAATCGCCCGCTATGCCCCGACCGCCGGCAATTCGCAACTGGTGGAGTGGCTGGTTATCAACGACCGGCAGCATTTGCAGGCCATCGCCGGACAGGTCATCGACTGGATGCGGGTCATGCTGCAAGATCCAAAATCGCCGGTGGCAGCTTACTATCCCTTGTTGGTTAAAGCCTGGGAGTCGGGTGTCGATTCGGTTCTTCGTTCCGCTCCCTGCCTGGTGATTGCAATGGCCCCGGGACCGATGCCCATCCGCATGGTCGATTTGACCCTGGCGCTCAGCTACCTGGAGTTGGCGGCACCGCAATATGGACTGGGGACCTGCTGGGCCGGTCTGCTGCAAGGTGCGATGCTCGCAAGTCCTGCCCTCAAAGAAAAGGTGGGTATTCCCCAGGACTATTCTTATCACTACCCGATGATGATCGGTTACGGCAAAGTCCGCTATTACCGGTTGCCCGAGCGCAAGGCACCAAAGATCCATTGGCGCTAAGTGCGGTGCGGCGAATGGAAAAACCAAGTTTAAAAACCGCGGAACAGTCCGGATACG
The DNA here is from genome assembly GCA_031441605.1 of Deltaproteobacteria bacterium. Taxonomy (GTDB): domain Bacteria; phylum Desulfobacterota; class Desulfobulbia; order Desulfobulbales; family Desulfocapsaceae; genus Desulforhopalus_A. The sequence goes on along the minus strand of JANNQF010000064.1, from coordinate 85,196 downwards.
CGCCGGCTTGTTCCGCTTAGGAGGTTGTCCGAGAATAGCAATTTTCTCTCAGGTCGAGGCAAACTCGAAAAAATTCCCGGAGGCATATAGTTAATATTCCGAGGATAATTTTTCCGAGTTTAACGAAGATATGGGGGAAAAGGGCATTCTCGGACAGCCTCCTAGGGCTAATCAGGACAGAAATGATGCACCGAACAAGCCTGATCACCGTTCTTCTGTTGTGTCTGCCTTCGCTCCTCTTGGCTGACACAGCCGCTGAGATCGACCATCTGCTTCTGTATGTAGGCAAAGCAAAGGTCACCTTCATTCGTAATGGCCAGGAGTACACACCGACGGAAGCGGCCGATCATTTTAAGAAGAAGCGGCAGCATTTTGTAAAAGAGATCAAATCAGCCGAGGATTTTGTGGCTCTTGCCGCCACGAAAAGCATGGTCAGTGGACAAGCGTATCTGGTCAAAATTAGGGATGGGCACAGCCGAGAATGCCGCCTATGGCTGATCGAAGAATTGCAGCGATTTCGCAGTGAAAATAAGGAAAGTGGAAAGGACGGTAAGGCTGCAATTCCGAAGATGGAAAAACATCAAGAGCGCCATTCGACACCGACCCGTTGACCCGTTATCGATCGCACCACATACCGCCCCTGGCTGAAAAGCTGTGGATTCCAGGCGCATTTGAATTGCACATCCCGACCGATGGCGATTTTGTTTGTATCACGGCTGGAGAGATCGAACCCCACCCCCTTCGGGGAAATGTCGAAGAGATCGACCATCAATTCTCTGCCATCGCTGGTTTGCAGCAAAACGGCGCCGCTCTGCTGCTCTCTTTGTTCCTGGCGGCGGTTGAAGATGCAGCGGGTTGATTCCCCGCATTTACTGCAACGCAGTGATCGCATGCGAACTCCGGGGGCAACGGCAACCATTCTCTTGCTCTGGCACATATGGCACTTGAAGAGCATTCTGCCATTTTCCACACGAAAAGATTTGGTTTTGCTCATGGCGATGGCCTCAGGGGTGATCGGGATTGAAGAATTGATGTTGACGTTATAAAGCGACCCCATGTTACTCAAATACCCTGTCACAGTGTTAATGCATCTTCAGCCTTTTTTCAAGTGCGGTTCATGGGACTATCTTGTCTTTCACCATAGCAGCAAACCGTGGCGTGCGGATTGGAATAAGAGCCGCATCACAATGGGTTCTGCAATACCAACAGGTCATTGATCTTCCTGCTTTGCCGAATGTCGGCCGGCGCTTTTCTTCTTGCTTTTCTTCTTGGCAAGGGCCAGACGACCGGCCGCCGATCGTTTCTCCGCCTTATCGATTAAGAAATGGTGTACGCAGGCGGATCCTTTCTCATCGCTTGCCTGCCTTTGGGTATAGGTGCCGTCCTGGTGCATTTCCCAGACGTTGCGGATATTGTTCAGCTGTAAATCGAGTATCTCCCTGAGGAGGGTCTTGTGTCTTGTGGATTCAACCGGGGTGCAAACTTCCACCCGGCTTTCCAGGTTGCGTTTCATGAGGTCGGCGGAACCGATATAATACTCTTCCTCGCCGTCGTTTTTAAAATAATAGATGCGGCCATGTTCAAGGAATCTGCCGACCAAGGAGATGACCCGGATGTTTTCCGATAAGCCGGGGATGCCGGGGCGCAGCCTACAGGAATCGCGGACGATGAGATCAACGTGCACTCCGGCCATGGAGGCACGATACAGGGCTTCGACCACCTCCTTGTCTTCCAGGGCATTGGTTTTGAGTTGGATAAGTCCGGTCCTGCCCTGTTTTTGGTGCTCGATTTCCCTCTGTATCTTTTGCAGCATCGCCTTTTTAAACTGCTTCGGCGACGGCAGTATCTTTGCGTAACGGCGTATCGCGGTGCAGCCGCTGGTCAGATAGTTGAACAGCTCGGTCAGGTCGGCACCGATATCGGGATCGCAGGTTATGAGGCCGAAGTCGACATAGGCCCGGGCCGTTCCGGCGTGGTAATTGCCTGTGCCGATATGGGCGTAGCGCCGCAGACCGTCATAGTCTTTGCGGATGACAAAAATAAGTTTCGAGTGGGTTTTCATGCCGACAATACCGTAGGTGACATGAATGCCGGCTTCTTCAAGAAAACCGGCCCAACGGATGTTGGCCGATTCGTCAAACCGGGCCATAAGTTCAACGACCACCGCCACTTGTTTACCGTTCTGGGCGGCATTGATCAGGTACTGAATGATACGCGATTTTTTTGCAGTGCGATACAGGGTGGCCTTGATCGCCAGAACTTTGGGGTCCCGACTTGCTTCCCGTAAAAAACGTTCCACCGATGTGTCAAAAGATTCGTAGGGGTGTTGCAGGAGAATATTCCTTTGCTCTCTGATCGTATGGAAGATATTCGGATCGTCGCCGAGAAGCTCGGGGTTGTCGACCGGATGGTGCGGCGCAAAATGCAGGTCGGGACGATCGATTGCGGCGATTTGTGAGAGGTCACGCAGGCCCAAAATACCGTCCACGTCATACACGTCCTGGGCTTCGTCGACTCCCAGCTCGGCCGCAAGTTTGCCCCGATGCAGATCCGACATTCCGTGGTCGACCTCAAGGCGGACGATCTCCGCAAACTTGCGGTCGCGGAGAGCCGATTCAATCATCACCAGCAAGTCATTGGCCTGTTCTTCGGAACGTTCGGTTATGGCGTTGCGGGTTACCCGAAAAGCCGCGCACGATTCAATCTCCATCCCCGGCAGGAGGATTGCCAGGTTGTTGGCGATCAGGTCTTCGAGGAGAATAAAGAGGTTTTTTTTGCCGATTTGCACGAAACGCCGTACTTCGGCCCCGGTCGGTATCTTTATACGGATGAGATAACTGTGGTCGGTTTCCGGGTAACGAACACTGACCAGCAAGTTGATCGACAGATTGGAAATAAATGGGAAGGGGTGCGCCGGATCCATACCCTGGGGGGTGAGGAGCGGATAAATTTCGTTACGAAAATAGCCGTTGGCAATTTCTCGGTCCTCCGAACTCAACTGCAGGTATTTGAGGATGTCGATGGACTGTCTTGCCAGTTCTTGCTGCAGTTCTCTTTCAAGAAGCAATTGCTCCGCAAGAATTTCGTGCACCACCACGTGACAGGCATCTATCTGTTCCTGGGGTAACCGGCCATCAACCGACAGTCTTCTGACGCTGGCCCCGACCTGCTGTTTGAGTCCTCCGATTCTTTTCATGAAGAATTCATCGAGATTGGAGCCGACAACCGCCAGGAAAAAGACCTTTTCCAGCAGCGGGTTGCGGTTATCCTGTCCTTCATGCAGCACCCTTTTATTGAAGGCAAGCCAGGTGAGTTCCCGGTTAAGATAGAATTCCGGTGATTGCAGATCGAACACCGGTTCATTTTGCGGTGCAATGCTTGCTTGGGCAGGTATCGGGCGATCCGGGGAAGTCTTTACGTTCATGGTAAATCCGTATTTTTATGGGGTCGTTGATGCGTGTGTGCGGCAAGTGTTTTTAAGGAGATAAACATCCTCTTTACCTTTTGATCAGGTGTTATGATAGCCGATCTCGGCTCTGAATGATAGTGGTTATGCTTCTGAATTGCTGTTTAAAAATGGTTTTCATATATTGTCCCACGGTCTTTTTTTTTGACATCGGAGGACCGATGTGACAAAATTATGCACCGGGCAGGTGGCCGAACCTTCGGGATTATGCCCCATGGCTGCGCCTTTTTCATCTTGCTCTATAACTTTGTTTCTTTATATCTTCAACAATTTGGAAATATAAGGTAAAATCTGCAATTAAGTCGTTGTCGGAAAATCTCCTTGCCTGTTCGGGCAGGTTTTTGCCAACAGGTCATTGGCGACGGACAAGAACTCTAATACGGATCGGATGTTCTATGGAACCATTTGTCTATTTTCTTCCGTCTACGCTCAGTCTTCGAAAGTTGCGGCAATATCTGCCTCCGGAGCTCCACTATCAGGTCATTCTGGAGCAGGGGGAGATGGGCGATGCCGTTCTTCTTGACACCTTCGACAACGGTTTGTTGCAAGCTGCCAAACTGCTTTTTGAGGTCGATCGGCAATTACTGTTACTGGATTTACAGACAGGGCAGTTGCTCGAACAAGCCGCACCTGCAGGCCGAACGACGATCGGCGATATGGCAAAAGGACCGGTTGTCGATATGCTCCTTGAGGTATCCAGGTTGCGGGCCTTATTGCCGGTTGCCAGGATTCGTCTGCGCAGAGATGAGGGCAAGGTCCTCGACGACGAAGGTAAGACCCTGGTGCGTTTTTATCACCTGACTATCGGTCGTGGCCGTAGAAAACTTGTGGGAATAGGCTGTGCCCAGTATCTCCGCGGATATTCCGAGGCCTATTCCGATCTCTGGCAATGGCTGGAAAAATTGGGCGCTACTGCCTGTCAGGATGCCGGTGATATTTACGCCGGGTTGGGTGTTGCCCTGCACCAATACAGCGCCAAGCCGGTAATTGAGCTCCTGCCCCAGACTCCGGTCAAGGAGAGCGCCACGTCGATACTCCGCGCTTTTCTGATGATTAGTCGACAAAATGAACAGGGTGTCATAGCCGACAGCGATAGCGAATTTCTCCATGATTATCGGGTCTGTTTACGCAAGGTTCGTTCGGTTCTCAGTCTTTGCACCGGGGTATTTGACGCCAAGGATTCGGCTCGGTTGAAAGAACACTTGGCGCAGCTCATGCGTACTACCAATGGCCTCAGGGATCTTGATGTGTATCTCTTGAACCGAGGGGAATACCTGCGATTGGTGCCACCATCCGCCCATGCCGGTTTACAGGTATTGTTTGATGGCTTTCTGCAAAAAAGAAAAGGGGAACAGAAAAAAGTTGCTGCTGCCATGCAAGGTAAAGGCTATTTGCGCAGTATGGAAAATCTGGAAAAATTGTTCGCGGCCGGTGACAATATCAAAAGCGGCCCACAGGCAGAGGTGCATTCCCTGACCTTTGCCTGTCGGCACATCATGAAAAGATACCGGAAAGTTTGCAAGACCGGTCGTGATCTCGACGAATCGACCCCGGACCAGATCATACACCAATTGCGTATCAATTGCAAAAAACTGCGCTATCTTATGGAGTTTTTTGCGCCGCTGTTTCCGGCGGCTGAGATCAAGAAACTCATTCGTTCCCTGAAAATGCTCCAGGATAACCTGGGAAATTTCAACGACTATTCGGTGCAGCAACAATTTCTCGAAATGACGCTGGCAAACTATATTGCAGGCGGCGCAAAAGCTCTGGCTGTTGCCCATTCGATTGGTGCTTTGACGGCCATGCTGCATCAATTGCAGGGTGAGGAACGGAGGCAGGTTGTTGAAAATCTTGCCGCTTTTGATAGCCTCGAAATTCGCAATGCCTTTAAAAAACTGTTTATGACCGAGGAAGGAGCAGATGAAGATAATTGCCTGTTACAGTAATAAGGGCGGAGTAGGGAAAACGGCAACCTCCGTCAATCTGGCCTATGTCAGTGCCATGAATGGCTATCGGACCCTGCTGTGCGACCTCGATCCACAGGGGGCCTCGGGTTTTTATTTCCGTATCAAGCCGTCAAAAAAACTGCCGAACAATACCTTCTTCGATGATGTCGGTAAACTTGTCGCAGCCATCCGGGGCAGCGATTACGCAAATCTTGATCTGTTGCCGGCCAATCTCACCTATCGGGATTTTGATATTTTTCTCTCACGCATGAAAAACAAGCGGTCGCGGTTAAAGAAGGCATTGAAGGCGGTGGACAGCGACTATCAGGTTATCATACTTGATTGTCCGCCGAACATCTCACTGCTCTCGGAAAATGTCTTCAAGGCTGCCGATAAGGTTATTGTTCCGGTAATACCTACCACTTTGTCGGTGCGTACCCTGCAACAGTTGTATGCTTTTTTTAAAGACAACAACTACCAGGATAAAAAAATTCTGCCTTTTTTCTCCATGGTGCAGCAGAGTAAAAATCTGCATCGAGAAACGATGGCGGCGTTGCAAAAAGAATATAAGAGCTTACTTAAAGGCTATATACCTTTTTCCTCCGATGTCGAAAAAATGGGGGTTCATCGGGCACCGGTGCTCACCTATGCCGGCAAGGATCAGGCGTCGGTTGCCTACCGGACAATCTGGAGTGACATTGAGAAAAAGGCGAAAATCAAAATCTGAGCCGGGTGCATGTGAGTATGCAGGTCGCCTGGCACATGGGATCGCGGAAAAAAACGAGGAGATTGTCCATGGGAAAGAAGAAGAAAGAAAAAAAAGAATGTTGTGAAAAGTTTAAAAAAAAGAAGGGTAAGCGCTGTTCTGATTGTCCCAAGGCATAAAAATTGTTGCAGATTGCAATTTATACAGGGCTCGGCTGCATGCACCAGTTGAGCCTGCCCGTCAATTGTTTTTGGTTTGTTGCATGCGGCTTGCCGTAAAATACATAAGGCCTGCGCCGATGAGACCAAGAAGCGGGCCAACCAACAACGAGCCGATGAGCCATTCCCAAAGACGTTCATGCATTCCGAGCAGCCATGGCTGCCAGGAAAAATCAACCAGCAGTTCGCCCTTGCGCAGATAATAGCCCACCTGAATACAGAGAACCGGAACAACAGGCGGCATGCAGAACTGACTGGCGGCTACGGCCGCAACCTTGTTCATATGCAGCCTGTGGGCGACATAGATGATGGCAATGGTATGTATTGCCAGGAGGGGTAATGCCCCCATGAAAATGCCGAGCCACACGGCCGTTGCCAGCCACAGCGGTGAGGTATGCTCTCGGCAGATTTCCCTCAGCACCTTCAGAGGATTTTTTGATATCGTTTTATAGACCTTTTCCGGGAAGGGTTCTTGCGCGGTGAGCCTTTTGTGGGGCCAGGGGAGCAGACGCCTGCACACCAGTCGGCTGTACAAAAAGGCCAGGCCCAGGGCGTTGCGAATCGTATAAAAACGACTGATTTCTTGAGCTGCGGGTGTTTTATAAGAGGTAACAGGAATTGAATAGACAGGGATACCCGACCAGGCGAGTTTTACAATTGCCTCTATTGCAAAGCCGGAATGGTTTTGGCTGAGGCTCTGGGCCAGCAATTCCTTTACTGGATAGAGTCGAAAACTGCTTTCGACGTCAGGGATCTCAAGTCCACAGGCAAGTCGAACCCAGAAATTTCCGGATTTTTTGGTGAAGGTATTGGAATATATGATATTATTCTGGCTCTGTTGGCGTGCACCAATGACCAGGCACGGACTTTTCGAGCACAGGGCCTTCGCCACCAGAAGATGGATATCCGTAGGGTTATGACCATCGGCATCGATTGAGATAACGGTGTCGTAGCCAAGTTTTGCAGCTTTCTCTGCTCCCTTCAGCAATACTGTTCCCTTGCTGCCGGGCACATTCAATCGCAAGGTGCGACACGGCAAATCGGCAATGGACCGGAGGCAATAATCGTCACTGCCATTGTCGACTACCAGCAGGTCATAGCCGGTGGCAATGACTGTCTGCACCAAAGCGGGAAGTGAGGCGTCGTGATTGCATACAGGCATGACAACGAGAATTTTACGGTTACCAATCATTGTTCCTGATGCGTATCAATCAAAAGATCCCACAATGGGCCGATATGTCCCATTCGGTGAAGGAAAGGGATCGCAATCTCGCTTTCCGACACAGGGAAGATTCGATCCTTTCTGCCGCGAAATGCTGCAAGCAGTCGACTTTCAATGAAATCCCTGCCAACCTGTGGAGAATAATAGAAAACAGGCGCGACAAGATCTGCATCATCGGCGATCAAGTGTTCGAGAAGGGCACGTTTATGGACCCTTGTGCCCGGCAGTATGCGAATGCCGATATAGGCGAAGACCACAGCTCGCCGTAATTTCTCAATATTTGTAATTCCTTGCAGGACTGTTGCCTCTGTTTCTCCGGGGCCGCCAAACATGATAAAATGGGCGCAGGCAATAGATTCGGCGACAATTGCTGCATTGACCTCGACCACTTCATCAAAGGTGAACCCTTTGTTGAGCCCTGCCAGCGTGGTGTCGGTGCAGCCATCCGTGCCAAGCTCCATGGCGGCCATTCCGCTTCTTTTCAGTAAACGGAGTTTATCTTTCGTGAGGTTTTGCGGGCGAAAAAATGCACACCAGGGCGTTGCATTTTTCGCGCGGATCAGTTGTTCGGCGATCGTCAGATAATGATCGTCGGGATCATTAAATACCGCATCGGTAAAAAAGATATAGCGGGCTCCGAATTCCCGGCAAAGATGGTCGATCTCAGCCACAACCTCAGCTGCATCGCGGTAGCGCAGCTTTTTCCCTTCTATGGTTGGGTAGGAACAATAGGCGCAGCCGTAATTGCACCCGCGCTTTGTTTGCACACTGAGCATACCGCCATGGGCAACATAGTAGGGAGTTACTTCATGCGAGTAGGCCGGACGGCAGTCGGGAAAGCTTGCAAGATTCTTAGAGAATAATTTCTGCTCAGGAAGTTCTCCTGCCATAATCCTGTCAATCAGCCGCGGAAATGCCTCTTCACCTTCGCCCACTATGCCGTAATCGGCATCGAAATAGGCGAGAAGCCGCTCCGGCATGATGGAAAATCCCGGCCCACCGAGGACAATAGGGGCTGTGGAGTGTTTTCGGATGTGTCGAATAGCCTCGGTAATGTCTGTCAGCAGTTCCTGGGGCGAAGCACTGTCGACGGTATCTATGTTTCTGATGGAGATGCCGATAATATCATAGTGGGTATTTCCCAGTCGTTCCAGAAGAGTCGTGTAGCCTCCGGACGCCAGGATGTCGACATGATCAGCCCTATGGCCATGGAGTTGCAGGGCACCCATGATGTATGCTATGCCGAGAGGATACACCGGGTAGGGTAACGCCATCCGATTGGCAGAAACAAGGAGGCAGCGAGCAACCATTGAAAATGAATTTCTAAAGTATTAAAAATACACAGACAGGTCAGTGAAGATCTGACTGGAAAAGAGCAATTTACGAAACTTCACGAGATCCTCATGGAATATCCGTGAGTCGTCATACACTTGGAATTCTTTTGCAAGCAGCGCATGGATTTTCCCGGTTGCTCGGCCAAGTTTGTCGGCATTACGAAAAGACAAGGCCTGGAGGTCGGCTAAAGTTTCCAGGGTCACGACATGTTTGGCATTGCTGACCAGGCGAAAAGCCTTTCTTGCGGCGACGGTTCCCATGCTGACGACATCCTGGTTCGAGGCATTGCAGGAGATGGAATTGACGCTCATCGGCGCAGCGAGGCCTCGGTTTTCAGCGGTAGAGGAGGTAGCCAGATACTGGGCGCCCATGAACCCCATGGTCAGACCAATCTCTCCCGGAATCAGATGTTCAGGTAAGCCTTCATTGAGGCTTTTGTCGAGAAGTTTATTGAGTCTTCTCTCGGAAAGATTACAGAGCGTCGACATAGCGATACACAGGATGTCCATGGCAAAACTGATGCTTTGCCCGTGGAAATTGCCGCCGTGGATAATTTTGTTTTTTTCCGGGATAATAATGGGGTTATCATTGGACGAATTGGCTTCCGTCTCCACCGTGGTGATGACGTAGTCTAAGGTTTCACGGACCGGGGCAAGGATTTGCGGAGTGCAGCGGATGGAATAGACGTCCTGGACATTGATGTTCGTTTCAAAGACCGGCGCATCGCCATTGCTCTGGCTTCTGATCTTGTCATGTATCTCATCCCGATAGGTAATATTGCCGGTGCCTTTATACAGTTGCTTGATAGTTTGGGCGACGCGTATCTGGCCGGGATGCGGTTTAACTGCATGCAGGTCGGCGTCAAAGGCATCATCGATGCCGCCGAATATTTCAACGGCAAAGGCGGCGTTGACGCAGGCGATATTATACAACTTTTCGGCACCGGAAAGGACAAAGGCGGCGATGGCCGTCATTGCCGCCGTACCGTTCATCAGCGCCAGGCCTTCCTTGTAACTGAGAGTGAGCGGCGAAAGGCCGATTTTTTTATAAGCCTCGTCCGCCTCCATGAGTTCTTTGCCTAGAAAAACCTTGCCGCGACCGATTATCGCAAGCGACATATGGGCAAGATGGATCAGGTCACCGGAAGCGCCGACACTGCCGCACTCCGGGATATACGGTGCCAGTCCGGCGTTAATCAGATCCCGCATGAGATAAAGCAGTTCAATGCGCACCCCGGAATAGCCCTTAGCGAGAGTGTTGAGGCGGACGGCAAGGACAGCAAGAGCAATGCTCGGCAGAATGGGCTCTCCAAGTCCCGCCGCATGACTGATAATGAGATTTTTCTGCAGCGTCTCAATGTCGCGGTCATTGACAATTTTATTGCACATCGGGCCATAGGAGGTGTTGACGCCGTAGATAATCTTTTTATTCTGCAGCGCTTTTTCGAGAAAGGCCCTGGAGGCTTTGCATCGTTCTATGGACCCCTGGTCAAGGGCCACCTTTCTGTCGCCTATGCCGATTGCCACTATGTCTTGATAGGTGAGATCGTTTCCGGAAAGGCTTATCACTGGTGGAGTAGGCATAGTATTTTGACTGTTCCCAAGCTGTGGTTAGAAAATGAGCAAAAAAAGATGTGATCCCGTACGAGTGGAGGAGGGGCTAATGAAGATCATGACCCCGGCCTGTTCTTTTCAATATATTCGGCAAGAGTTGCCAGGGACTGCAAGACGACCCTGCTGGTATTTTCCGAATCCATGCGTACGCCATATTTTTGCTGAATGGTGACGGCAATCTCCAGGGCATCAAGAGAATCGGTACCGAGGGGAGAATCGAGGCCGATGAGAGGATCATCACTCTGAATTTTGTCCATTTCAACATCCTGCAGGTTGCATGTTGTACAAATGAGCTCCAGCAGTTCTCTTTCTAAAAGTTCCATGTAATGTTTCGATAAAATATTAAAATTACAGCAAAAGTCGTCTAGGAACTGAACTTGCAAATTGATAAGGGGTAGACTTTCCGCCAATCACTCCACTGCTTGTTTTTTCATAGCCTTACTCACATCTCGCATGCGTATTCCGGTGACGGTTTCGTAAAGCTGTCCATCATTGTTGAAAATTTGCAAATCAAAAACCAGCTCATCGCCGGTCAGGGCGGTCATCGACACCCTGGTAAGATACCTGCCGCCCGGTTGGGTGGGCCGGATAATGGTTCGCCGTTCAAAACCTACCGGAAATGGCGGAAAACCAACAAATTGTTGTCCCAGAACGCAGGCTGCATGCATCGCCCCGTCGAGTGGAAAGGGCGAACCGATGACGTTCTGGACAGGATCGATAAAAGGGAGCTCCGGGGCCTGTAATTTTCCCCACGCCTGACAATCCGAGAGGTAAAGAGTTTCCTGCAGGGTTTGATAGCATCTGCCGAAGGGAACCAGGTCGCGATATACCTGCGCCGAGCCGACAGTTTTTAATGTGCCAGATAGCGGTGCCGGATCAATATTTGCCGGCAGCCCCATGTTCCCAGCCGCTGCGGGGAAAAATATCTCACCATGTTCTTTGATTCTCGCCATTGCCCCCAATTGCCTATGGCTGAGCAGTTTGGCCTGCACTCGACCATCGGTGCCGGCAGTACACTCGACCAAGATCGGCACTGTGGCAGCATTCCTGGGGATCTCAAAAAATTTACCAAAGCGCACATCTTCCATGACCCTGACATCAATCTCAGGTTGGACCGTTAAGCACTTGGCAGCCAGTAAAAGCATGGTTTCGACTGCCGGGAGGACGATTTTTCCGCCAACAGAATGATCTTGAAACCAGGGTTGAACAGCCAGAGTGCAAGGAATACGCTTGTCGCTCATCAATGGGGAAACGCATTCCAGAGGTTAATGGTTTTTTCGTCAATCTCAACAGGGATGCTTTTGCCATTCACGGCGCAATGTCTGGTAAAACCGGTGCAACAGATTTCACCGTCGTCAGCCTTGGTGATCACATAATCAAATTGCAGTTTGACCATTTCGATCTTGCCGGGCCGGGTATGAATGTACATCAGGTCGTCATAGAAAAGCGGTGAATAATAGTTGAGTTCGGTTTTTATGATCGGATAGATATAGCCGCTTGCCTCGATCATTTTGTAAGGATAGGCTGCTTCCCGCATCAGGGATGCCCTGCCGAACTCGAAATATTTCAAATAGTTGGCATGATACACAACCTGCGAGCGATCGGTATCGACATACAGGGTGCGCAGTTCGCAGCGATGCCAGACCTTGCCGCTGCCCGCGTCTCGGACATAGCAGGGGTTTTCGAGGAACTCCGGGATAAAGGGTCGCGGTCGCATTACATTCCTCGAAAAACGATACAGCAATTGGTGCCGCCAAAGCCGAAGGAATTGGAAAGGACGAATTCGTGGGCATGTTTGCGGGCAACATTCGGCACCACATCCAAATCAGTGAATGCAGGGTCCGGGATATGGTTGACTGTCGGCAGAACGATTCCTTGGCGCATGGCTTCAATGGCCAGAGCCGCTTCTATGCCGGCAGAGGCGCCAAGCGAGTGGCCGACCTGCGATTTGTTGGACGACACCGGAATATTTGCTAAGTGATCGGCGAAAACTGTCCGCAGACAGTTACCTTCAGCGCTGTCTCCCGTCGGGGTTGAAGTGCCGTGGGCATTCACGGCGCCAATATCGGCAGGTGTTATTTCCGCATCGTCAATAGCGTCATGTATGGCGCGGACAATGGTTGTGGAGTTGGGTCGGGTAAAATGATGGGCATCCGAATTCCAACCGATGCCGGCAATCTCTGCTCTTGCCGTGAGACCAAGCGAACGGACGGCATCTTCGGCTGCCAGTACCAAAATTCCGGCACCCTCGGCCAGGACAAAACCCTTGCGGTCCAGGCTAAAGGGCCGTGAGGCCTGGGTAGGATCTTCCGATGCCCGGTCTTTAGGACCCACCTTAATGGTCGCCAGCATATTGGAAAAACCCTGAATTATCTCCGGAACGAGACAGGTCTCAACCCCGCCGGCCAGGACAAAGTCACAATCCCCATCGCGAATCATTCGTGCGCCGATGGCAATAGCGTGATTTGCCGAGGCACAGGCACCCTGGGGTGAAAAAATAGGGCCAGTGAATCCCATGAGCATCCCGGCTTTACCGGCCGGCAGGTTGGCACAGACATTGGGCAGCAGGTAGGGGCTGACCTTTAAGGGGCCACTATTGACATAGTTGTCCATGGCAATCCGGTACGAATCGGTGCCGTTTAAGGCGGAGCCGATCAGGCAACCGGTTCGTGGGCCGGTTTCGGCATTTATCTCAAGCCCCGCATGCAGAAGGGCTCTCCTGCAAACCTCCATGGTGAGAAAAACATAGGAGGCATTCCAGAGAGATGCCTCTTTACGGTCAACATAGGGGAACAGGCTGGGATCCCAGTCGGGAATTTCACCCACCACATTGCTGCGGCTGGTCGATGGGCAGCGAGTAAGCCTACGGAATCCGGCCAGGCCGTCAACGGCACCTTGCCACGTTTTGGCAAAGGTGTTGCCGAGGGCAGTGGCAACATCATAGCCGACAACATAGACCCTTCTGTTTTTCGGTGCCTTCATAGAGGGTATTTAAGCTGATTTTTTAAAAACGGCACAGGCATTACAACCACCAAAGCCAAAGGAGTTTTTGAGAACGAATTCCTGCTCAAGGGTACGTTTTCCTTCAACAACACAGTCGATATCGATTTCCGGATCAGGGGTGTAATTGATGGTGGGGGGGAGGATGCTCTCTTTCTGCCCCTGCAAGGCAAAGATGGTTTCGATAACACTGGATGCACCCATGGCATGGCCGATAAGGGACTTGTTGGCGCTGACCGGCGGCAGCTTGTTGCCGAAAATGGCTCGGAGAGCATCATATTCAGTCTTGTCACCAACCTTGGTGGATGCGGCATGGGCGTTGATTGCCGCTATGTCCTCGGGGACAAGACAGGCGTCGGCAAGGGCATTGTGCATACACTGTTTGATGGTATGAAGATAAGGGGCGACAAAATGATGGGCATCGGAAGTCATGCTCCAGCCGGCCAGTTCGGCGCTGTAGTGCAGGCCATGGGCCTCGGCAAACTCTCTGGTAGTAAGGACCACCGCACCCGCACCTTCGGAAATGATAAATCCGCGGCGATCTATGGAAAATGGCCTGCTGGCCCTCTGGGGCGGATCATTTTCCCGACCTTCTTTCGGGCTATACACGCCGTTCATGGTATAAAAACCGGCGACAATCGGTTCAACCAAGGCAAAATCGACGGCCCCGCAGATGGCCACATCGGCCCTGTTTTGGGCAAGAAACATCGAGCCGACCAGCATTGAGGTGAGACCCGTGGCGCAGGCGGTGATGGTCGAGGTAATCGGACCCCGTGCCCCGGTTTCAATGGCGATTTTTCCTCCGACCATATTAATGCAGGAGTTGGGGTTGGTATACGGGAGGGGCAGTTTGTTCTCGGCGCGCATCCGTCTGTCGGCTGCGAGAACGGCGTCAAGGCCGCCAATGGCCGAGCTGTAGGTTACCGCCGTTCGGGCGGCAATATCAGGGCTTATCTCTATCCGGCTGCGTTCAAGGGCTCTGGCCACCGTGAGCAGGGAGTATTTAAAGACCGGAGAAGTCCAGGCCGCCTGATGTCGGGCCGTGAGGAAAGGGTATTTTTCCTGATCAATGTCTGGAACCTGTCCGGCAATGTGGACAGGAAAACCTTCAGGAAGGTTGAAGCGGGTTAAGGGGCCGATGCCGCTTTTGCCTAAAAGAGCATTTTGCCACTGTTCTTGCAGGTCACTTCCCAGAGGAGAAATGGCATCATAGCCGACAATGACCGCATCCTTTTTCCCCATGGGCTTACCAGGGGATAAATTGATATAGTTTTGCAAACATCTCGTAGACCTCGATCCAATTCTGCAGATCCTTGGTCGTTTTGATATGCGCCCGTTTGTTGACCATAACCCAACTCATGTGCGCTGCACCGTCCTTGCAGGTGGAACAGTCACGGGTTTCCGAGGTACAGCAACGGTGCATGGTCTGCAGTTCGGATGACCAGCGTATAAAACTTATCAGCCTTTTCGGACGTGGATTCCGTTTATCGAGGGGTTCGGTAACCGAGGGACATTCCATCCAGCCAAACGTCCGATCGAGCATCTTGCCGGTGGTGATGACCTCATGATAATATTTCGAGGAGATCACCGTTTCGGGATAACTGTCGAGCATGCAGTCCATCTCCGCCCTTACGGCGACCAGTTCGTCCGCCTGCCATGAAAAGCCATCGACTTTTTCGTCGTTGGACAGGAGTTGCATGTGCACCTTGAGGCCGACGTCTTTGATCTTCTGGATGATTTTTTCAGTTTTGCCCAGCTGTTTCGGGGTAATGGTGTAGAGGTAGTAGGCGTGCGGGTCACCTGCGTAGTTGGCACTGGAGATCTTAAAGGTGTCCTTGCCGCGGAGGATGGTTTCATCCTCGGTATCACCCCAGAGGGAAATACCGACCATCATATCGGGAAAACGATCACGGGGAACCTTGATCAGGCCATTGGTGGCACAGAAGGTCGGGAGTTTCTTATAAAAGGCCTCGACCCGGTCAAGGCAGAGGGTCGGTTCGCCGCCGATGAGAATAGCCAGATTGACACCGCGGTCCATCTCCTTTGTGACGAAATCATGCCATTTGCCTAGGTCGTTTTCCTCGGCAGCCACCTCGTGTTCGCCGGAGGAAAAGAAGAAGCAACCCTTGCAGCGCAGGTTACAGCGGTTGGTTACATCGTATATGGAACTGCGGATGTTGAGCTTGGAAATATTCTTATAGCGCTCGTACCAGGGTGCATCGAGGAGGGAACTGACAGTTTTCATAAGTATGCTAGTTGTTTGGAGGCGGACTGATAAAGGTGTTGCAGAGGTTCAGCCCTTTATCATATCCTCTGACCCAGACGGCAAGATAGGTATCAACGTAGTCAAGCCAGGCGGAAAATGTCACAGGATCGGTGGCATGACGGTACATTCTAGCGGTAACGACGGCACTGCCGGCGGCATAATGCCGACAGTCATGGCAATCGGTATCCGGTACGCAACAGGCGGCATCCCGGTCCCATTGCAGATCGGTGCGATACTGCCGGAAAGATCTGCCTAAGCCGATGTCGGTTGACGGATTCATCCGTGGATAAGAACAGGAAAAAAGATCATGCAAACCAAGCGGTTCGGTATGGGCAACGATATTGTATGTTGAAAAGAGCACGGTTTGTGGATATTCCGTCAGCAGTTCGTTCATCGTCCCACGGGTTTTTTTCAAGGTTTCCGGGGTGTGACGGAGATGGCCCAGGTAGCCGACCGGCGCCGAGAACATGTTAAAGGTAATGTGCTGGCCGTTATCGGCCAGGAGCTTCGTTACCTCCCGCGCTTCATCGATGTTGCCGGGAGTGAAGGTGTAGACGAAAACCGCCCTCGGATCATCTTGATAATTGGCCATCTGCCGTGCCAGCATATTCGGCGCCCGGCGGATGCTTTCACTGGTTTGATCGTTGCCCCAGGCCGAGATGTGAATTCGGTAATCAATTTCCCTTGGAATTGCCTTAAGACCGTTGGTCGCTATAGCGCCAAGCGGAATCTCCTGATAGCAAACAGCACACAAATGCGGTACCAGTGACGGCTCTGCACCGGCCAGGACGGCAAAGGTTATGCCGCGCTCCTTTTCCGACTGCAGAAGCCGCCGCCAGGCGTTTTCGTCGGTATTTTCAGGGGCAAACTGCTTCTCGCCGGTAAAATAATAACAGCCTTCACAGCGGATATTGCAGCGGTTGCTCATGTCATAGGTCGATTCGCGCAGGAAAAAATAGCGGCGAACCTTTTCCCAACGCGCCCTGATAAGGGGATCGGCAATGATATCAGAGAATTTGTATTCCTGCTGTTGGGCGGACATCTATTCTTTGTCGGCAAGTTTGTTGATGATGTACTGGGCGATGATGCGCACAGACGTCAGCTTGGGATAATCATCCTCGTCAATTCTGATCCCGTACTCATCCCGCAGCACCAGAGCAACGGTTGCCAAGTCCATGGAGTCGACCCCGACTTCATCTATTAGGTCCAGGTCGGGATTAAAGGTCTGCGGGGTAACATCCTCAAGTTTCAGTTCATTGATGATGATTTCTGCAATTCGCGTGATAGTCTGGTTGATATCGTTACTCATGAATTCGTAATTATTGGTTTTTGGGTAAAATGCATTTTGCCGGAACAGACATCTTCGTTCCCGCTGGTAATCCTGAATAGAGAGTGATCATCCGTAGTGCCGGGGGTCACTTGAATATCGAGCTGCTCCCCGGGTCGAACTATTTTTCTGAACTTAACCCGGCTCAAACCCGTCATGCATACGTTGCCTGCCCCGGATTGTATGATAAGATCGACAACCATTTTTAACTGAGCAATACCGGGAAGAATCGGATTGTTGGGAAAATGACCGGAAAACCAAGGGGAATTGCCTTCAGTTATCACGGATGCGGTTGTCTCGGATACTTCCATTTTTTCCATCCAATCAACAACTCAGTACAATAAAGAATCCTGTCAAATCAAATACCATTTCAAGGTTGGGAGCATCTCCTGCCGTTGCCGAAATCCCGATTTTGTCGGCAGGGGAGCAAACGTATACCATTTGGGCTGGAAAAATACAACAGGTAAGCAAATACGAAAAGTTCCTTTTCGTGTCAACACCCATGCTAGGTGTGTAATGCATTGACATGAAAAGTATATTTCATTACAGGCCCAATAATTTTAACATCTTCTTGATATTTTACAAGGATAATTTCCTTGAGGTAAATGACCGGCTTTACTGGTGGAAAATAGAAGTTTGACAATTCCGGAACTCATAGTTCTTACAGTCAATGCATACTTTTGCAGGGTGTGGTAATAAAGATCAAAAAATTTGCTCTCGATAAGAGATGGAAAAACTACTATGCAGCGGATTCCCGAACCAGAACTCATGAATGACCCTCAGCAGGTCGCTCTCTACGCAGGTCCTTATCTTGACAACGCCTGCTGGCTGTTCATTCAACGCTTTCGAAAATATTTCCCGGGCCTTACACCAACAGATGCAATTCTTGATCTAGGGTGCGGCCCGGCCGCCATCCCTTTGCGCCTGGCGAGACATTTCCCCCATTGTGAGATACACGGTGTCGAGGGGGCTCCCCGCATGCTGGCATACGGCAAGGAGGCTGTGCAACGCGAAGATTTGGGGAAGCAGGTGCACCTTTTCCATGGTATCCTGCCGGACACTTTCCCTCTGCCGCGCGAACGTTATGAGGTCATTATTTCCAATAGCTTTTTGCACCACCTTGCCGATCCCATGATCCTGTGGAATGCCATCCATAAATATGGTCAGTCGCAAGCAGCTATTTTGATAATTGACCTGCTGCGACCAACAAGCGAAGAGCAGGCAGAGTTGGTGATCGATACATATATACCGGATGCACCTGCATTGCTGCGCCAGGACATGCTGCGCTCACTTTATGCTGCCTATACCCTGGATGAGATAACTGCTCAATTACAGAAAGCAAATCTAGCTGAAAAGATGGCTGTCACCATGGCCTCAACTTTTCAGTTTGCGGTCTACGGGTATCTGAACTAAAAGAGTTCTATTGAAAGAGAAATCAATGAAATTGAGCGTTGCTGCAAATTGGGATATGGAGTTGCTGGAAGGTTTGGAGAAAATCCCCGAGGTAACTTCGATCTATGCCAAGTTGCCTTTTGATATAGTGGGTGGGGGGAGGGCCGGGATGGTTGTACCAACGGTGGATTGGGATGCCGCCGTCGCCTATATCCGTGCAGCCCATGATCGTGACCTGCTTTTCTGCTACCTCATCAATGCGCCCTGTCTCGGCAATCTTGAACAAACCCCGGAAGGTAAGAAGCAACTACTGAAATTCATAGGACAACTGGTCGATATAGGGGTCGACAGTGTATCTATTGCCAATTTGGCCGTATTGTCGCTGGTCCGCCGTAATTTCCCGCATCTGGCTATTCGCGGCAGCGTCCTCAGTTGGCCGACCAATCTTTCGCGACTTAAGTTCCAGGAATCGCTTGGTGTTGATCCGCTGATCATCCCCTATAGCGAGTTCAACCGTGATTTTAAGATGTTGAGGAAAATTCGCGCCGGACTTTCATGTGACATGCAACTGTTTGTTAATGTTGCCTGTATCTACAACTGTCACTACCTTGCTGAACATGCATGCAGCGTGGGACACGCCTCTCAGTTGCAGCATAATACCCTGCAGGCGAGTTTTTTTCTTGATATCTACCTTTGGCAATGCACCCGCCGCCGTCTGTTGCACCCGGAACTCCTGCTGATGAGTCGGTGGATTCGTCCCGAAGATCTTCATATATACGAAGCCCTGGGCTTTGATGAATTTAAGATTATCGATCGTTCTCGTTCCACGGCATGGCTGTTGCGAGCCACCAAGGCGTACGCCGATCGGCGTTACGACGGAAATTTGCTGGATATCCTCTCGCTGGAGATGCTCGGGGACCCGGACGGGTTCCACAGCGATATAGACAATCAGGTGCGGGAGCGCATGCGCCACTACGGCAAAGAGGAACGGCATGTTATGCTGCGCATGCTGAAATTGCGGCGCCGACTTCTGGCCTTGGATCTCACTATCGACAATGCCGAATTAGCCGATTTTTTGTCTGGTTTTGAGAAAATCAGCTGTGCCGAAACATACTGCGACGATTGCCGCTACTGTCACCGATATGCCGAACGCGCCATCCGCTTTGACCGCACGGAAGCCCTGGTGCTGGCAAAGGATATCAAGGAGCTGCTGGACGATGCCATGAGCATAGGGACGATCGCCTAGGAGGTTGTCCGAGAATAGCAATTTTCTCTCAGGTCGAGGCAAACTCGGAAAAATTCCCGGAGGCATATAGTTAATATTCCGAGGAGAATTTTTTCGAGTTTAACGAAGATATGGGGGAAAAGGGCATTCTCGGACAGCCTCCTAACAATCACATCTGATGTTCGCTGAAGGCCTGCCGCACCTGCTGCTCAAGTTGTGCGGTGGAAGGAGGATTGTTGTAATAGTCCGGTTCGATATGCTCAATGATCTTGATGCTGATGTTGTTGTGAATTCTTGAATTAAAGAGAAATTTGCCCGGCGTAAAGAGTTTGTCGGTGTTGCGGAGCTGCAGGACATAGAGAGGCGCCCGGCACATCCGGGCAATTTTCAATGCCCCCCGGTTCAGATTGCCGATTTTCCCGTCCCTGCTTCTTGTTCCTTCCGGAAAGATGAAAAGATTGCCGCCGGCCTGAAGATACGACCCCATGGTTTCCATCTGTTCGATCATCAAGCGGGAAAAGCGCCCTTCACTTGAGGCGGGAAGGTAACCGGATTTTTTTAACATCCAGCCAAAAATCGGTGTGCCGAAAAATCGCGGTTTCACTATGGTTTTTTGCCGAGGGAAAAGGGCGATCAACAGCAGGGGATCAAGGTAGGAAAGGTGGTTGCAGACCACCACCGATGAGCGTATGGCGGCTATCCTGTCATCGATGACAAATTTTTGCCGGGGGGCTGTGGTTCTGACAACCAGGAAAAATATTCTAAGAAAATAATAGTTTAAGCGTTGAAAACGAATCTCCGGTTTTTTTGCAAAGAGAGCGGCCGCAAGATATGCCCAGGAAAAGAAAAACACAAATCCGAAAATAAACCAGGTCCAGCAGGCAAGTGTTACCGCACTGTCAAGAACTCTATCGGTAAAAGGTTGCGGGGAGTTGTGAGCGGGAGCTTGATTTTCGGTAACCATCTCTGGACACATTATATCTGCAATAGTAGCATCTATTCAGTACTATTTACAAAGTTCCCCAAACCCTTGCGGGAGGGGGTTAGGGGGTGGGGGAAGCCGCAATGTACAACTTCGTGTCTATCACACCCACCCCTCGATCCCCTCCCGTCAAGGGAGGGGAAGCTAAAACCAATCGGACAAAGTGCATGCGGTTGAAATAAACTTAATATTTACCAATGGTTTAATGCACTTCGTCGGCATTTTTCACCAGTAGACAGGTGTTCACACCGCCAAAAGCAAAATTCTGAATGGCTGCAATCTTGGTGTTGGACTCGGTCACCTCACGGGTATGGCGCAGCATGCGGCAGCGTTCGTCGATATTTTCCAGGTTCAGGGTCGGAGCGATAAATCCTTGCTCCATCATGTAGGTGGTCAAAATCAACTCGATGACTCCACAGGTGCCCATGGTATGGCCCATGTAGCTTTTCAGGCCGGTAACCAGCGGTTTGTCGCCGTATACGGCGGCAATGGCCTGGGCCTCGATGACATCACCCATTTTGGTGGCTGTGGCATGGGCGCTGATAAAGTCGACATCACCCGGGGTGATTTCCGCATCTTTTAGGGCCAATCGCAGGGTTGCGGTAATGCCGTCGAGGTTCGGCAGGATAAGGTCGCCGCCATTATTGTTGCAGGCAAAGCCGATGATTTCCCCGAGAATGACGGCTCCGCGGTTTTTCGCCGATTCATAATCCTCAAGGAGTACTGCACCGCCGCCTTCTCCGACCACCAGGCCGTCACGGTTGGTATCAAAGGGCCGGGGAGTGCAGTGCGGTGTGGCATTGTAATTAACGGAACAGGCAAGCAGATTATCGAATACTGCGACGGTGGTGGTGTCGTATTCATCGGCCCCGCCGCAGATCATTGCATCCTGCATGCCGTACTTGACCATTTCGTAGCCGTAACCGATCGACTGGCTGCTGGTGGTGCAAGCGGTGGAAGAGGCAATGACCCGTCCGGTTATGCCGAACATCCGGGTAATGTTCACTGCCGTGGTGTGCACCATCGAGCGGAGATAGTCAACCGCGCCGATGGAGGAGAATTTTGAGTCGATGTCATTAAAAAAGGTTTTATAGATCTCGCGCTGGACGGTGGGGCTGCCATGGGTTGAGCCGAAGGCGACGCCAAGGCGGCCGGAGGTGATAAACTCCTGACTGAGCCCGGACCGCTCCAAAACATCCTTGGCAACCTGACAGGCATAATAGGCCACAGGTCCCATGGTTTTGGTAAAATGTCGCTTAAAGCCGTATTCTATCGGATAATCGACGGTGCCAAAGACCCGGGAATGGATATGGCGAGTCAACAGGCCATCGTCACGCAGGGGTTTTACGCCGGACCGGCCCAGCCGCAGATTTTCGATGATGGTATCTTTATCGTAGCCGATGGGGGTAATGGCGGAACAGGCAGTGATGACAACGCGTCGTTTCATGGTGGGTGGGCAGGGTTATTTGCTTCGAGAGAGTTTTATATCTTCTATATAGGCAACAATGTCGTTGATAGTTCGGATGCCCATGGCTTTCTCCTTTTCCTCGCGGGTAAGGGAAAAGCCGAGGATGGTCAGTTCAATTTTTCCGAGAAGCTCAATGGCATCAATACTGTCAAAACCATGGTCGTCCCGGAGATTGTCGTCCAGGCCCGGTTTTTCAAATTCAAAATCTTCGGTGAGAATCGATAAAATTTTATTTTGAATGTCTTCTTTGGTCATAATGGAAGAGGAAAGGGTGAAAAATTTTAATATAAGAATAGGTGTTTATCTCTTTGCTGTTGAGCCACGCCTAGTGGAAAATCGGCTTGGATACTACACAGTTTTTGGTAATTACAAAAGGAAATATTGAGCCGACAGGGATGCCCATCTTGAAGCGATCAGAGGCGATTCTTTTATAAGAGACTGGACAAAACCCGCCGTATCCCTATGATTGTACCAGGCAGTGTACAAAAACTAGACACCTGGATAATTCTTTTCAAAGCAAACAAAATCATGCAGGCACATACATCAGGGCTTCGGCTGCCACGATCATCCACAACCTTCCGCATCTCCCGGGTGGTGCTCGGTCTCATCTTCGCCACCCTGGCACTCGCCGCGCTCCTTGCTTACTCGACTGTTGAAAATATCAGCCGGGCCCAGTCGGTAATGGAGGGCTTTCTCCGCGATAAGGGCGAGACCATCATTCGTTCCCTTGAGGCCGGAAGCCGGATCTACCGAATGCACCCCACCGGCGAGGACAACCCCTTGCATGCCTTCATCCTGGAAAACGGCAAGGCGGAGGGTATCGTTTTTATCCGTTTGAGCAATCTGGATGGGGCCATCCTTTACCAGACCGGCGATTCGAGTGCGGCGTCGAGGCAGGATGAGCAGGCCCATCTCCTGCCCTCGCTACATCGGCATGCTCAAAACTTCAATGATCCAGGTGTTTACGTGCTAACCAGGGTTTTCAGTTTTGGGCCGTCCATGCCGGCTATGCCGATGATGCATCCCTCGGCGCCGGATCTGCAAACGGTCGATCCGGCCACCGGCGAGGCGCTGATCTCCATCGGTCTCTCCACCCGCCAGTTTGACGCCGCCCGCAAGCAGGACCAGCATCACACTCTGTTTATGGCTGCCCTGCTGTCTCTGGTCGGGGCGGCGGGCATCTACTTTGTTTTTCTTTATCACCGGATGTGGTTCACCAAGGCGAGCCTTGCCGACATGAAGCTCTATGCCGACAGCGTTTTTGCCTCCATCCCCGTCGGTCTCATCACCCTTGACCGGGAAAACCGGGTGGTTTCCTGCAACCGCAAGAGCGAAGATATCTTCGGTAGATCCTCCGATTCACTCTGCGGTGCCGGTCTCGATGAGATTTTTCCAGGCGATGGGCCGGTGTTAGAGGGTCTGTGTGACGACGGGCTGGATCACGACGCCCAGTTTGTTGGTGCAAACGGCGGGGTTGTGCCGGTGGCGATCAATGGTTCCAACCTCGTCAACCACGATGGGGAGCGGATCGGCAAGGTTCTCATTATCAAAGACATGCAGCTCATCCGCGACATGGAGATGCAGCTCGAACGCTCCCGCCGCATGGCGGCCCTGGGGCGAATGGCGGCGGGTATCGCCCACGAAATCCGCAACCCGCTCGGCACCCTGCGCGGCTTTGCCCATTTTTTTGGCAGGCAGCCCGGCGCGGGCGAGGAGGCCAAGGGCTACGCCGCCCTTATGGTCAGCGAGGTGGACCGGCTGAACAGCACGATTTCCGGCCTGCTCCAGTTCGCCCGACCGCGCGAGCCGCAGATGCAGCCCGTTAACCTCGACGAGCTGCTGGCCAAAACCGCCGCCCTCATGGCCTCCGATCTGGCCGGCCGCGGTTTGCGGTTCCAGTGCCGGACCGACACCGGTATTGGTTGCACCGGCGACCCCGACTTGCTCCTCCAGGTCTTGATGAACCTCTTGAAAAACAGCATCTCCGCCACCGCCGAAGGCGGCGAGATCTCACTCGCCGCGGCAGAGGACGACCAAACGGTGAAGATAACTGTGGCCGACAGCGGTTGCGGCATGAACGAACAGGAAAGGGAACGGATGTTCGATCCCTTCTTCACCACCAAGAATACCGGCACCGGTCTTGGCCTGACTGTCAGTCACCGGATCATTGAACAGCATAAGGGGCTTTTTGAAATTCGCTCGACCCCAGGGGCGGGCACTACCATAACTCTTATCCTTCCCAAGTGACAGGGCTACAATAACCTATGGAAAAACGACGGGAAACCATCCTGCTGGTCGATGACGATGCGGCGCACCGCACCATGCTCAAGGCCAACCTGGCAGGAGAAGGCTATCTCATCCGCGAGGTGGCGGATGGCGACCAGGTTCTGCCGCTGCTGCGTGAGTTCGAGGTCGATCTGATAATCCTCGACATGAAGATGGTTCGGCTGGACGGCATTGCAACCCTTGCCCTGCTGCTGCAGGCCGGATATGCCATTCCGGTGATTTTGCTCACCGCCTTTTCCTCGGTGGAGAGCGCGGTCGAGGCCATGAAGAAGGGGGCCTTTGACTATATAACCAAGCCGGTGGATATCGGCGAACTGCAACTGACCATTGCCCGCGCTCTGAACTTCCGCGGCCTTCAAGAAGAAAACCGGCAGTTAAAGGAGCGCCTCGGCGAGCGGCAGATCGCCAGCGACATCCTCGGCAAGAGCCCAGCCATGCAGGAGATGTTTGTGACCCTTGCCATGGTGGCACCCACCGACGCCACGGTCCTCATCACCGGCGAGTCGGGGACCGGCAAGGAATTGGTGGCGGGCGCCCTGCATCACCACAGCCCGAGGAAGAACGGGCCGTTCATCAAGCTCAACTGCGCAGCCTTAAACGATAACCTTCTTGAAAGCGAACTCTTCGGCCACGAGGCCGGGGCCTTTACCGGCGCAGCCGGACGGCGCAAGGGTCGTTTCGAACTGGCGCACAAGGGGACCCTTTTTCTCGATGAGATCGGCGACATGAGCCTGACCACCCAGGCCAAGGTCCTCCGGGTCTTGCAGGATGGCGAGTTCGAGCGCTTGGGCGGCAGCGAGACGGTGAAAACCGACGTAAGGCTCCTGGCCGCCACCCACAAGGACCTCAAGGCGATGATCGAGGCGGACACCTTTCGTCAGGATCTCTTCTTTCGCCTGTCGGTGGTACCGATCCACCTGCCGGCCCTGCGCGAGCGGATCGTCGACATCCCGGAACTGGCCGGTTTCTTCCTGAACCGCTATGCCAAGAAAAATCGCAAGGACTTAAAAGGTTTTCACCCGGAGGCCCTGAATCTCTTGATGCGTTACCCCTGGCCCGGCAATATCCGCGAGCTGGAAAATACCATCGAACGGGCGGTGATTCTCTGCCTGGGGGAACAGATCTCGCCGCATGAGCTACCGCCGCACCTGCAGGCCCAAGAAGTTCATATCGACCGGGGTAAGGATGTGCTGTCAGCCGGGACCCTGCGCGACATGGAGCGGTTGACTATTGAAAGCACCTTGGCAAGCACCGGCCACAACAAGAGCCTCGCCGCTAAAAAACTGGGAATCGCGAGGCAGACCCTACTCAACAAAATAAAGGAGTACGGTCTTGAATAGAGAATGGGCAGAAGTGCCAGGCCACATCGTCAATCGCAAACGAACACAAGGGCTGGCGCGGGAGATACGATTGGCTGGTGTGGCACCAGGACCAATCACCAACCGTTCCAGCCCTGAACAGAAGGTTATTCCCTACCTGCTGTTGCGCGGCTGAGCGGAATAGCTGAAGGAGATTCCCGTGGTGCCCGGAGGTACAACAAAAGTTTCCTTAAATGAACGATCAATTGCCCAATTTCTAGAAACACGATATCCGGAAGAATAGACGGTGTTCTGTTGCAATACAGTTCCCTTTGCATCGATGGACCTGATATAAACGTTAAGGAAATCAACACTGCCAGGGTAATTGATTTTACCCCCCAGAGTTAAATTTTTGCCATCCAAACTATAGTTGTAGTTCACAGTTAATCCTCCATCGCTGTAAACGCCCTGGTTTGTTCCTTTCTCAGCAAAGAGAACCCGATTATCAGCCGATGCGAGCCTTCCCACATTAGCGCAACCAAAGAAACTAAGAGGCACCAAGATAAAGATGAACAGAAGAGCTACTTTTCTAATTGATACAGTTGCATATTTTTTCATAACCAAACCTCCATCATATTTTTGTCAGGAACCTTGAATTATTGATCCCTGGGTTTCTTCTCCGGCAAGCGCATTGTTGCTGGGCATTACGGAAATTTTTCCTGAAGATACCTTCCGTTTGAGGGTAGTCGCCAACAGCCATGTACCCACTTTCCTGCAGGGCCGTGCCTTAATCGGCCCTGCAGCAACCGGAACTGATGCCTGCCAGCAGCAAGAGTCCGACCTATGAATAAATTCTTTTATCATGGTCTCTCCTCAATGGTTGATGGGCTATTGTATTTTTCAGGCCGGCTTATTGTCATATAAGCAAAATACGGGCCATGTGTATATTGTTTAAAATATACATGTAACATACTGAAAACACGACGTTAAAAACCAATAAGCGAGATTAGCTATCGGCTAAGCCGGGAGGACTGTCTAAAAATAGGGCATTGAGAATAAAAATGGAGAGGCGGACCGCCTGGTTTTGAGACAGTGGACGGCTTCACTTTGGAATAAGCTGACTGAACCGACGACAATGGCTGTAACACACCGGGCAATCCCGCCGGATGAGAATGAATCTGATGCTGGGTAATTGCTGCTTATTATTTCGATGTTCCACCAAAACCACTGTCACTTCGTTCTGCCGCACAATGATTATAGTTTTCTTGCCACGGTAAGGATTTGTCTCTTCACAGAGAAAATTGATTGATGCACCAGAGCCAGGGCAATTTAGTGAACGGCTGCTCCAAAGGGTTCCTCAATAATCTCTTTGGTAATTTGATCCAAATAATGGTCAGTCTCTCATGGAGACAATGTCCAGTTTCCGGGGTCAAAAAGGGGAGCGAAATTTCCTTTTTCCATAATATCAAAGTAATTTGCAGGAGGAATCACAATGAAAATTCCTTTTAGATGGCTGGTTGTAATGGGGATGATTCTTCAGCTTTTAGCTTCGACTGTAGATGGGGGGACTAAAAATCCAATTTCTAAGAATCAATTGAAGGCAGAATGGTATATCTCCGAACTCAAAACCGGAGTAAACCCGGACAGTCTCAAGCGACCAGTCATTCTCCGCCAAGGTAAATATAAATCAAAAGAAAGACGTCAAGAATTATATGATGCCATGGATGAGGCTGAAGATCTTGCCCGGGCGGGCAAACGCCACCTCATACAAGAACCTTAGTGAATGGCCAAAGGTTTGCTGGAGAAAACCCAGGTTAATAATTAACTGACCTTTAGAGTTTCATAAGTTCGCCCTTCTTCGGGTGGGAGGCGGATTTCTGTCCGTCTTTTTGTTCTTTCAAATAAATATCATATTGGTTCGCGACGATCATAACAGTTGATCTCTTGAAGAATCCCCAACCAGTTTGTGTACAATGGGTCCGCACCAATGCCAGAAAAATGCCGGCGTATAAAATAAAACCAAGAAGGTCGAGGTTACAAGACCTGCCAGCATGACGATGGCCATCGGCTGAAGAATTTCTTTACCCGGTTGGCCCGCCGACAGGGCAATCGGCAAAAGGCCGAGAGTGGTGCAGGTCGCCGTCATCAGTACCGGAATAAGCCGTTCAAGTGAGCCTCGCACCACCATTTCCTTGGAAAACGTTTCTCCTTCATACTTCATCAGATGAATATAATGATTGATCAACATGATGCCGTTTCTGAGGGAAATGCCGGTCAAAGTGATAAAACCCATCAGGCTGGCGATGCTCATCGTCTGGGTGGTGAACCATACCACAGCTACTGCTCCGATCATGGCCAGCGGGATGTTCATGAGAATGCACAGCACAACTCGGTGCACATGAAACAGGTTGAAGAGGATCAAATACATGAGCGCGAAAGAGACGATGGAGAGAAAACCGATGATCCGGGTAGCCTGCTGCTGGGCTTCAAACTGACCGCCATAGGTGACGAAATAACCGGTGGGAAGGTTCACCGTGGTCGCAATGCTCTTCTCGATTTCGCCAATAACGGTGCCAAGATCTCGCCCGGCAACGTTGCACTGGATGACGATACGTCTTCTGGCGTTTTCTCGAAGGACCTGGTTGGGTCCCTTGGAGGTAAAGACGTCGGCGACGGCCGCCAGCGGCACCTTGGCGCCTGCCTGGGTATCGACGAGGACATTTGCCATGGCCTCTTCGTCAAGGCGATATTCATCGTTCAACTTAACAACGACATCGTGCCGCCGTTGGCCATCGAGAATCTCGGTGATCTTGGAACCATAGAGAGCGCTTTCGAGGGTGCGCGCCAGATCGCCCACTTGAATACCGTATTTTTTTGCCGCTTCCCTGTTGATTTGTATGCGAAGCTGGGGAATAAGGACTTGTTTTTCAACGGCAAGATCGACAACTCCCGGTACAGCAGCCATTGCCAACCGGACTTCCTCCGCCTTGGTGCGCAAGGTGTCAAGATCATCGCCGAAAATCTTCACCGCCACTTGGGCATTGACGCCTGAAAGCATGTGATCAAGCCGATGCGAAATAGGCTGGCCGACATTGACTACCATGCCGGGAAATTTGGCCATAAGCGCCCTGATTTCGGCAAGAACCACGGCCTGCGGTCGGCCACCCTTTTTGAAGTCAATTTCTATTTCTGAATTATGTACTCCTTCGGCATGTTCATCGAGTTCCCCTCTGCCGGTCCGTCTTGAGACGGAAGCGGCTTCCGGGATTTTCAGCAGTTCATTTTCAACAATAGCACCGATGCGGTTGCTTTCAGAAAGAGAGGTGCCGGGCGATGCGACGAGGTTGATGGTAAAGGTTCCCTCATTAAACGGGGGAAGAAACTCCTGGCCCAGATTAGTTGCCGCATAGCCCGCCAGAAGAGCGGCACCATAAAAACAGACCATGATTGACAGGCTGTGGTCGAGGGTAAAATTGAGCTGATATCTGTTGATTGCTTTTAACCGTTTGGCTATCCAGGAATCCGGCGCTTCACCGGCAAGGTGTTTTGCCGCAAGCTTTAAACGAATTTTCTCGAAATAGGGTATTAACAGCACAGCGGCCAGGGCCGGTGTGACGGTAAGAGAAATCACAAAAGACGAGATAATAGAGAGGACGTAGGCAATACCCATAGGTCTGAAGATGCGTCCTTCGATGCCGCTCAACTGGAAAAGGGGGATGAAGACGATGACCATCAACAGCATAGCATAAATAATTGTTGAGCGAACCTCGTTGGAAGCGTCGTAGACCACTTGCAGGGGATTTTTTCTCTCCTTTAGCGACCTGGCCGCATTTTCACGCAATCTGCGGAAGACATTCTCGATATCAATAACCGAATCATCCACCAGCTCGCCAATGGCAATCGCCAGTCCACCCAGGGTCATGGTATCAATGCCGATGCCGGCAAACTTAAAGACAAAGCCGGTGATGATGAAAGAAAGGGGGATGGCCGCGAGGGAAATGAACGTGGTTCTGGTGTTCATAAGAAACAACACGAGGACTATAAAAACAAGAATCGCCGCATCTCTTATGGCCACTACAACATTCTCGATACTGGAATGGATAAAGCGTTCCTGGCGGAAAAGCTTGTCATCCAGTTCAACCCCCTCCGGCAGAGAATTCCTGATATCGGTCATGGCCTCTTCGATTCGCTTGGTAAGGCTTATCGTGTCTTGGCCCGGCTGTTTTTGCACCATCAAAATGACGCCTGGTTCGCCATTGATCGAGGCATCGCCTCGCTTCACCTGGACTCCGTTCACCAGTTTGGCCACATTGCCGACCACGATGGGCACACCGTCTCGGGTGGTGACAACAGCGCTGGCAAACTCCGTAAAGTCTTTTACCCGTCCAATGTTTCGAACCAGGTATTCCTCACTTTGTTTTTCGAGAAAGCCTCCGGTGGTATTCTGGTTAGCGTTAGCGACTGCCTCTTCAACCTCCTTGAGTGTCAGGTTGTAGGTTCGCAACTTTACCGCATCGACTTGCACCTGGTACTGCAAACGTCCGCCACCAATAGGAATTACATTGGAAACGCCGGGGATGGATAAAAGCCTTGGTCGGAGGGTCCAGTCAGCGATCGTCCGTAATTCAACCGGCGGCACTGTTTTGCTTTTCATGCCGATCAACATGATCTCGCCCATAATCGAGGAGACAGGGCCCATCTGCGGTTCAGTTCCTGGTGGCAAGGACTCTCGAACCGTATTGAGTTTTTCGCCCATCAGCTGTCTCGCCAGATAGATGTTGGTTCCCCAGTCGAATTCAACAAAAACAATACTCAAGCCAACCCCCGATACCGACCGTACCCGCGTCACCCCCGTTGACCCGTTGACTGCGGTCTCGATGGGAAAGGTGACAATGGTTTCGACCTCTTCCGGGGCAAGGCCCGGCGATTCGGTCATGATAGTGATCTGGGGTCGGTTCAGATCCGGCAGGACATCGACCGGAAGCTTACTGATTTCATAACTGCCCAGGATCATCAACACCATGGCGAGGGTGATTACGACAAAACGATGGTTGATTGAAAAGGCAATAATTCGTTTTAACATGGCGCCGCCGTATCAATGATTCAGGATCAAAATCTCTTTGATTTTCCCGATTTCATCCTCGAATTTTGTAAAGACCTTCTTGGTCTGGGCAAGGTTATTGGAGTCGCCAAATTTATCGAGAAGAGTTGCCTGTTGCTTGATATTGTTGAGACTGGTGATGAGGGCTGTTTTTTTCTGAGGCCCAAGATCGCTTTGCTTTTGAGGCAAAAGCAAAAGCAGGTCACGGATCGCGAAGGCAATCACATGAACTTTATCGAGTTCTTTGGCAATGATCACTTTGTTAAGAGCCGTAAGCTGTAAGTCTACATTCGCCAGAATATCTTCGACCGTTGTTGGATCGGTTGTCGCTTTTTCCGCGAGTGGTTGGTGACTCTGTTGGGCGAAGACTAAAGAAAAACCGCCAACCATCAATCCATATGCAAGGCAAATCACCATCAGATTCGTTCTTGTTTTCATTACGATTCTCCTTTTATTTATTGTGCTTGAATACCGGATTACCGGGGTTTTGCGGCGGAAGTACGAATTTGATACATGCCCTGCACGACAACCCGGTCTCCTTCCTTAAAAAATGCCGCTGATTCCGGGGCAAGCTTCACCCGGTCTTTAAACCGCTCGGCACTCACCACCGGGCGAGTAACAAACTGTTCCCCGGATGCTTTTACATATACCACCGACTGTCCGTCCTGATTGATAATGGCGGCTTTCGGAATAGTCAGCCCTGCGGATGACTCACCGGTTTCGATAAAGACGTCGGCGAACATTTCGGCAACAAGTTTCTGGGCCGGATTGGCGACTAAAAAAAGAACTTTGAGTGTTCGAGTCTGTGGATCAATAGCCGTACCGATTGACACAAGTTCTCCGGTAAAAGTCTCCTCCGGGTAGGCCTCGACAATTACTTTTGCACTTGTTGCATGGGAAACCAGCGAAATGGCATTCTCAAAAACTTGTGCCTCGATCAAGACTTCCGAGAGATCGATGATATGGTAAAGCTCTTTTTCCGGACGGATGTATTCACCCAGGGTGGCATGCATTTCAGTAATGATCCCGTCAAGAGGGGACAACATGGCCACGCGTTTGGGATTTTTCGATTGATAGCGGGATTGGTCCACTGAAGTCGCATAAATTCTCCCCTGGTTCTTTAGCCCGCCCAGTTTTTCCCGAGCCGAAGCCAGAGCCGACTCTGCGCGCCAAATCTCTTTGTCCGGTAGAACATTTGTGAGTTTTGATACACGCTCGAATTCTCTTTGTGCAAGTGCGAGATCGGTCTCAGCCTGACGAAGTTCAGTTTCTATCTTGGTCCGCTCTATTGTTAAACCGATGGCATCCGGTGCTGAAATGGTCTGGTCTATGAGTGCTATGATCTGTCCTTTTTTGACCCGTTCTCCAAGTTTTGGCGGGGCATAATCATCGGTACCGACAATCCTGCCTTCAACCGGCGAGGAAACAACGGCTTCCAGTTCCGGCCGAATACGGGTGCGACCAAGGGCTTTCAGTCTTTTGGACAAGGTTTCTTGCCGAACCAAGTCTGTTTTTATCCCCATGAGGATCTGTGTTTCGACGGGCACAACAATCGGCACGCCGATTATCGGTCCGGAACTCCCTGCCAGGCTTTCTCCGCCATGATCCTCTCCCCCATGCGCAAAGGCCATGTTCGGCAAAAGAAACGCTATACCTGTCATAACCATACAGAACAACAAAATATATCGTTTCATCGCGGGTCCTTTGTAGCTGGAGTTTTTAAAAAACGTTTCCGCATGAAGAAGAATATTAAAAGCTGAAAAACCATAAAGGCTGATATGAAAGTTATGATTTCGACCACTGTAAGGTTGATTCCTTGGCTGGTAGCTTTTGGTTCACTCGCCACCGGTGCCGATATACCCTTGCTCACACCACCGGGTTTGAACCCGTCAATGGCGATCAGATCGTTTTTGTCTCCAAGCGAAATATCAAACAGCCAGGAATACGGTTCATCGCTTACAACGCGGATTGTTCCTTGGTAGGCACCGGCAATCAGTTGCGACGTTTCCGTGAATGTACAGTTAAGGCTTGCGCTTCCGCTCGACATACTGCCGGAAAGGATCGCTCCCTTAATTGGTTCGTTTGTGGTTTTATCGAGAACATAGGCGGTAAGGGATACATCGTTTGCTGATGTGAATGGCGAATACTTTAAAATGACTTCATAATTTTCCCCAAGGCCGGAGAGCGATTGCACTTCCGAGGCCGTCTGCGCAGTGGGTGGAGCCACCTTTGCAGAATGAGCACTGTCCGCAAACAAAATCAGCGTCAAGGCACAGCATATCAAGCCCGGCCAGCGAAATAGATTTGGCAATATTTTCATGGTGTTGAATTCTCCTGTGGTGCTGTGTATGCCATGTGCAACTGAAACACGGGTGTACCCAGTACAGCTTCAAGGTCCAACAAAACTTCGACAACGGCAAAGTGCATCTGTAAAAATGCAAGCTGCATTGTGATGGCTTGTTTCCTGGCGGCAATAAGTTCTAAAGCCGATAATTCTCCAGCTTCAATAGCCCTTTGAACGAGAACAAGATTTTCTTTAACCGCTGGCATTCCAGCATCCCGATACAGCGCTATCAATTGCATGCTCCGGCGAAGAACAATCATCAAGCGGTCAAGGGTATGCTGACCGACAAACTGAGTCTGTTCACGTTCTATTTGAGCCTTTAGCAGCATTGCGGTTTGAGATTGAATCTCCCCCTCGTTACGGTTAAAAATCGGCAACTCAAAAGAAAGAAGCCCTCCGAACACCCTGTTTTTCTCGCTATCCCGTTCGGCGGTTACGCCAAACTTTGGTGTTGGCCACCAGGTTTTTTGGGCGGCGGTATGCGAAAGTGTGGCCAGTCGAATTTCCGCATCCCGCAAATAGATCTCAGTATTACCGGCGATAAATGTACGAGAGAGTTGTAATGGTTCAAAATCAAATGAATCCGGCAACTCCGGAGTTCCTTCCAGTAACGGAGGGAGTGAGGCAATGCCCAACAATATGGCCAGTTCTGATTTTTTTTTCGCAAGGCTTGATTCAGCCTCGATCAGCCGCGCCTTTGTCTCAATGACCTCGGATTGAACGAGTAACTCGCCGAGACGCGATACTTCCCCGCCGGCCTTCAGTTGGCTCGTGGTTGACGAGAGCTTTTCAATGATGTCCAGCGATTGTCCATAGAGGGCTTTTTCATTTTGCTGCAAAACTGCCTGAAGGTACGTTTTTTTGATAGTAACACGCATCTCACCTTCAACCCTTTGCACCTCTGCCTTTGCCCGTTCCACAGCCGCTTCAGCCACTAAAATTGTTACCTGTCGTTTCGGCCAAAATAATGATATGGGTTGGAGTATTGATCCTGCAAGGTTGAGAACTGATTCGGCAGCCGAAGAGGCATTGATGCTGAACTCTATTTCAGGATTATCCAACAATTTTGCCTGCTGCAGCTGGCCTTCGCCAATGTTGATTTCCTCTCTGGCAATTCGCAGGGCATGGTTATTTGTCATGCCGATGGCTATTGCTGCATCGAGACTCAGAGTTTCTTTTGTTTTTTCCGTACCTTGTTCGGGAATAAAATCTACGGACAACGGCGCAGAGGGCAGGGGCTCATATTTGCGAAGTGGGGCTACTGGTACCGAACAGCCGACGACCAGTGTGGTAACTATAAGTGTTAGGATATGAGGAAGAAAGGGTTTCATCATGGTCATCTCAAAAGGGTTCTAGACACTCGTCACTCGTTAAAGTAACTACTAATGCATCCTTCAAGTTTTATAATGAGCGAGGCTTCACCTTCAGTGCAGATTTCCTCGTAAAGATTCTCGGCATTTTCCAGAAACAGCCGCACGATGGCCGGATCGAAGTGGCTTCCCTGTGAATCTTCAATGATTTTGATCGAGATTGCAAAGCTGAATGGTTCCTTGTAGGGGCGTCTGGAGGTGATTGCGTCGAAAACGTCGGCTACTGCGAAAATACGGGCGTTTAGAGGAATATCCTCCCCCGTCATCCGATATGGATAGCCACTGCCGTCAAATCGCTCATGGTGACAACGAACCACATCTTCCGCATCATTCAGCCAGGCATAACCGCAGATGATGTCCACCCCGTGATTAACATGGGTTTTCATGATCTCAAACTCCTCACCTGTTAGTTTTCCTGGTTTCAGTAGGATCGTGTCGGTGATGGCTATCTTCCCGACATCATGCAGGAAGGCTCCCTTAATCAATCCTTGCA
This sequence comes from Deltaproteobacteria bacterium, assembly GCA_031441605.1. Classification (GTDB taxonomy): domain Bacteria; phylum Desulfobacterota; class Desulfobulbia; order Desulfobulbales; family Desulfocapsaceae; genus Desulforhopalus_A. The sequence continues at coordinate 50,138 of JANNQF010000064.1, read as the reverse complement.
TTGCCGCACTTTCGATCCCTAATTTTTCCCCGAGGCGTACTGAATAGAGAGTCACCCGGTAGTTGTGGATATTGGTATCGCTATCGCGTTTGGCAATTGCACTTCCCAACACCTTCAGCATTCCGATGTTGGTTAAAGCCAGATCATGAGCGTGATTTTTAAGTTTATTGTTAAGACGAATGCTCAGTGGGTAAAGCGCAAGACTCGTCATAAAAATGGCCAGCACAACTAGGATGAGAGACCAAAGGGACTGATGCCGCATCTGGGCTACGATCTCGCCGGGCAACCGATATATCCCTACTAAATAGCCTATTTTACTATCTGTGCCGCCATTTACCGGAAAATGGACCCGTAAATAAGTCTCGCCATCGAAGTCCAGCTTTTCGCTAATGATACTGTCATTATGGGACAACTCGATATTCTGTAGCGGAAGCTTGTCCTCTGTTTCTTTGGCACCCGATTTTGCCACTTCGAAAATCTCATTTTTGTCCGTATCGTAGAACCTGACCACGACAAAGTTGTCTTTGACGATTGCGGCATACGTCCTCTGCTTGAAAAGCGCAAGGGTCTGCTCAGAAGGAGATTTGAGGTATCCAGCGAACTCGGCCGTGTAAATCAAGGTCTCGGCCTTCGCCATCTGCACGATATGATCATCCAGTTGGGCATGACCAAGATAATGGACGAAGCCGCCGCTCACCAGCGACAGGACAAGCCAGACAACCGCCAGTCTCTTGAGCAACCATTTGTTGAGGTTAACAATCATATGAATTCTATTCTCAATAGAGTCACATCCTGTCACTCAAAAAACAGGATGTGACTTCCAATTCCATTCTTCTCAACTTCTTATACCGCAAGGGCATAAGTTTCGTACGAGCAGACAAGCTGCTCAACTCAGCTTTATGTCGGAAGCATCTTTTGGGGAGTTGAGGTTTTGACCATCCGATATTGTTTACTTCTTTAACTCAACAATATAGTTGGATTTCACCACGCCGGAGAGTACCTTTGCCTTTGCGTAATGTTCATCGGTGATCTCGGTGAGCTTAACAGTACCGGCATCCACTCTTTTGAAAAACAGATCATTTTTGGGAGTACCCGTTTTCACAAAATTATAAACCTCATATTCCTGACCCACCACGGCACCGTCTTTTTTTCCTATGCAGAGATAGACTACATCATCGGTAACATCCAGAACCTGACCCCTCATGGTATATTCATGACGTGCAGATTGCATGCTGGCACAACCTCCTAAAAATACAACTATAACTCCGAGTATTACGGTCGTAAGCGCCCTTGTTTTCATCACAGCCTCTTTGTAGGAAAAGTATTTTGTTTTCTTGGCTTATCCTGTTGTCGCATATTGCTAAAACGTTTTTTTCTTTAGTCTGCGATTCACCTCCTTATGATTTCAACCACGGACAACCTCTGTTCGGAAGTTTTGGCTGGTACTGCCAAAAGAATCCCTAATGCAAGGGCACCCGAGAAATAGTCTGCCGATATGGATTGGTTTTTAATCTCGGTTATCCTCAGAGGTGGGTTGCAAACGTGTGGCTTGTGGAGCAAGCCTCACGATATCTTTATCACGGCAAGGGTAATATCATCCAGTTGCGGTGCCTTGCCTCGGAACGCAGTAATGCTCCCGGTAATCGAGGTGAGCATCTGTTGCAGATCTAACGCATGGCAGTCGGCCAGACATCTCTTGAGCCGCTCCCTGCCGAATGGTTCTGTCTCTTCATTTTCGGTTTCCCAGGTACCGTCGCTTGCGATAAGAATGCAGTGTGGATCGGCGGCAAGGGGTATCTCGTTGCATTGGTACCCACCCTTCGCTATTACCCCCAGCGGTATTCCCGGGCCTCTCAGTTCCGAGAACCGGCCGGTTGCCGGAGAGTAGACGATTGCCGGCTCGTGGCCGCATCGAACCCAGGTGACGGAATTTTTATCGCAATCCACTTCCAGATAGAAAAGGGTGACGAAATTGCCGTGTTTGACGGTATCCAGGCAGAGCAGCCGGTTAATATCGTCGAAGATTTCACCAAGATCGCCGGGCTGGTCGACACGGCTACGAAGCAGGGCACGAATCGTGGTCATCAGCAGGGCCGCGCCGATCCCGTGGCCTACCACATCTCCGACCACTACTCCGACCTTTCCGTCATTGTCGTCCAAAGGAAGGATGTCAAAATAATCTCCGCCGGTTTCGTCGCAATAAAGACAGATCCCGCCAGCAGTGATCCGTCCTTTGGTAAATACCTCAAGAGGCAGCAGGTTCTGCTGAACTGCCCCTGCGATATTCATCGCCTCTTGCAGCACCAACCTTTGTTGGAGTTGGCTGGTCATTGCGTTGAAACTTCTCGTGAGTTCTCCGACCTCGTCAACAGTGGCGATAGGAAGCGGCGGCCCGAAATGGCCATGGGCAAGACCGTCTGCAGCCGTGGATAGGGCCTTGATCCGCGCCGTTATCCTGTTCGTCACATTTAGGATAAAAAGCAGGATAAGCGGGATACAGACGGCAAATGAGATGATGTAGAAAAGCTTGAAGCGGATAATGGGGCGTAATGCCTCCTTTCCGGGTGCGATGATCACCATGGTCCATGGCGCCTCGGCAAGGCGATAGAAGCCACTGATTTCCTCGGGTGGGACGCCTGTCCCGAATACCGTTCCAAATGTTTTCCCGGACATTGCCGCCAAGGTTTCGCGTTCGAGGGGAGAGCCTACCCCAAAGGCCAGAGCGATTTGTGATTTTTGGGAATCCGGTTGTAAAGAGGTGCTGGCCAGGATATTACCCGAGTCGTCAATCAAAAACGCCTTGTTGTTTTTCCACCAAGGAGCCTGGAGTATCTGATCGATCAGGAGGTCAAACGAGAGGATTACCTCGACACGATTCCGACTATTATCGTCAGCACTCCGAAGTTCCGCAGTCAGTGAGACCGTTCGACTTTCCTGTTGGTGGCTATACCTGGGTTCGTTTATCGTCGATTGCCCAGGTATATGAAAATGCAAGGTGTTCGTCGTTGAGGGATGGGCATGGGTGAAAAGAGCGCTTTTGTCGCCCACTTCCGGTTTATTTACATTGACGCCGACCACGCCTTCGAGTCCTTCAATGTTTTGCAAGATGTGCGAGATAATCTTTTGATCGACACCGGCGGCATTGTTGCCGGTTTGCAAAAGGTTGAGCAAGTCTTTTGGTTGGCGCAGGCGCATGTCGATATGGTGGGCGGTGCGTTGCAGCTCGGCTATCGCAGTTTCCCCCCATTGATGAAGCAGGAGGTTCCGGACAAAGACATAGCAGACCGCGGATACGCAAAGCAACAGCAGAAATGTTGGTACCAGTATGAACAACAAGGTCCGTTGCCAAAGGCTTGTGGGGTGAAGTGTCATTTTTATTTTTTCGCTCTTGTCTAAATAGCTGGCCGAAACACCGTAGGGCTCCGGCCAACTTCCGCTGAAGGCTTACTGAGGAATTGATTTTACTGTGTCTGTCGGCTTAATGCATGCCACCGCCACCGCCGCCACTACCGCCGCTACCACCACCGGTCCCGCCGCCGCTCCCACCACTACCGCTCCCGCCGCCCATTCCGCCGCCGCTGCCACCCATGCCGCCAGAACCGCTCCCACCCATACCACCTGAGCTGCTGCCGCTTCCGCTGCCACCCATTCCTCCTGCCCCGCCGCTGTTTCCTGCGCCCATGCCTGCGCCACCACCCATGCCGCTGTTATTACCTGCGGTATCGGTACTGCTCATCCCGTTAGCCATGCCTCCGGCGCCGGACATCATCTTCCCGTCTTTGTTGCTGCCTTGCGTATGCGTTTTATTGTCGCTCATATTGGTCTGAAGTCCAGCGCCATGGCCCTGCGACCATCCGGATTTGGTGTTCCTGGCCGTTGCCCCCATCATTTCTTCGGACTGGGAGGCCATCATTGAACCGGAGTTGGTCATCCCAGTCCCACCGGTCATCCCAGTTCCTTTATTCATTTGTGAGCCCACATTCCCCATTTTGCCGGTGCTGGTGGACGACATATGAATCCCCAATTCTCCCGGGATATCACTCCAGTCGATGCCGGAGGCGTGCATTCCTCTGATGTCGCTCTCAGAGACCCCAGACATCCTGGAGGTCATGGAGACGAACCCGTCTTCGGCATTTTTCATGGATGCATTGTTTGACATCGCCTGCCCTTGGGAGCCGACGTTTTTCATCTTTTGGTTCTGTTGCCGAGCCATGGTGATTCGGTTCAAACTTTCCTGGAGGGTGGGGTCGGTGGAATTTGCCTCGGCAGCGGCCAGATGCGATGCGTGTTGTGCCGCATTGGGGTCCGAATAGTGTGATTCGGTCTGGGCGTTCTGTTGCGCCAAAGCGGCTTGCTGTATTGTCATACCGAGGGTGAGGGACAAAATCAATCCCAGGATAGAGTGTTTTGTTTTCATTTTTGCTCCTTTGTGAGTGAGGTACTCTTAGTTGCGATATAAAAATACCATTTATTGCCAATCGGTGAGAAATAGACGTACCGAATGGTCTCTCAAAAATCTTTTTCCGTTCTTTTCGTATTTTTCCTCGGTGCCGAACCAACTGGCTCGGATACGATTCTCGCCGAGGGCCGGGTAAAATTCGTGCAGAGTATGTTTGATGGCGAGGGCTTCTTTTTTGGCGAGCTTTACATCACCCTTCTTGTAGACGATGATCTGCAAAATCCCTTTCGGCGTATTGGAGACGATCGCCCCGGCCAGGCGCAAAGAAGGATAGGCAGAGATGCTGATTTTCTCTGTCTCTGCGTGCAGTTTAATCTCGGCGAGAGTCACCGTCCTTTGCCCGAAATAATGGTTTTCGTAGGAGAACTCCCCCAAGGCGTTGAGGTGGTCAGCCGCGAAAATTGCCTGCCTGCCGGCGGGAAACCAATTCAGGTATTCCAGCCAGGCCTTTTGGGCTTCGGTCTGTTGACCCTGGCGATCAAGAATAAGGGCGCGATTATAGAGGGCAGCACCGTTGGTTGGGACTTGTTTCAAGACTGCGTCATAGGAATGCAGGGCCTGTTTCAATTTCCCTTCTCGCAATTGCAGGTGCCCGAGGTAGAGCTGGGCCTGGGCGTGGTTTTTGTCGAGCCGCAGGGCTTGCTCATAATTTTTCTTCTCCAGAACAGAATCACCCATTTCTCCGTAGCTCATCCCCAACCAGAAATGAAAATCAGGATTTTTCGGGTCGAGGGTAACCGCCTGGTTAAAGTGAGGCAAGGCCTCGGATGCCTTATCCTGAGCTAATAGGAATCGACCTAGATAATAGTGGGCAAGTGCATTGTTGGGGGCCTTATGAACTTCCTCCCTGAAGACACCTTCAGCCTGAGAATAGTTGCCACTCGCCATGTATTCGTTACCTTTCAGGATCATGTTGTAATTGGTTATACTGCAGCCGGAACTTATGCTTATCAGCAGAATAAGTGCGGCCAGTCCTTTTTTGATCATGGTTTTCATCCTTGATGAATGACAGAAGGGTAGATGTCTTGGTATTAGCTTCCCTTTGATATGAGCAAAGAACGGGCCATGTTGGCAATTATTATTAAAAATTTACAAATATATGAAATAAAACATCAAAAAATAAAAATGTGACGATTAGTTGTGAAGAGACTTGGAATGACTGTCGAAGATTTGGGCAGTCTGAAAGAAATTTGAGAGATGCACCGCCTTGTTTTGAGGCAGGGGACGGCAACTCGCAAGCTCGTTTATACGTTTCTTGCCGGAAAAGGACTGAATTTATCAGTCCAAAGGCGAATTTACCTATCACTCCTTGTATTTTTGTTTTTTTAGGTGATATACTTTTTTGTGCGGTAAGAAACTGTGAATTGTCGAGAAATAAGGCAGTATTTACGGAAGTTGTCTAAAAATTAGGCAGCAAGAAACAGGGCATTTTCCGATACTATGGCACATAGAGATTGAAATTTTCCAAAGTTACCAGTGTCTTACATGAAATACCGTGGTTCGTATTTTTCGGCACGGAACCTGCAATGTTAAGAGAGGCCGACAGTGGGCCGCGAGATAGCGGGGAATGAAGCCTGGTAAAGGCTCCCGAGGTCTTGAAACATGAACCGAGAAAAGCTTTTTGAGAAACCATCAAACAACAACCAGGAGAATTCTATGAAACGGGTAAAAACAGCAGCATTTTTGGCAATCTTGTTCTTTTTGAGCGGTATAGCAATGGCCGGCGAGTATCAAGTGACCAAGAAGGTGGATGATTTTGACGTGGCAATAAGCCTCGATAAGAACCCGCCGGTGGCCGGCAAGAATATGATGACTATTGCCGTCAAGGATAATGCCGGCAAGCCGGTAACCGATGTGAAGATCCGCGTTGATTACGGCATGCCGGCCATGCCGGGGATGCCGGCGATGAACTATAAAAGTGATGCCTCACTGACCGGCGCCACCTTTACCGCTCCGATCGATTTTTCCATGTCCGGCGCCTGGAATGTGGCGGTGAAGATCCTCCGCGAGGGCAAGACCTCGACGGTGAAATTCAATGTTGACGCACGCTAGGGGCGTGCAGCGGCGAACCGAAGCAGGAGTTGCCGCCTGGCCAGTGGCGCCGGGCGGTCTGCTCCGGTTACTGGTGGCGGTGCTGCTAATGCCGACCTTGATCGCAAGCGGCGCGGCTGCCGAGACCACTTTGCGGCTTCAGGACCTCGTGGACGAGGCTCTACGCAACAGCCCGGAAATTCAGATGTTTGCGGCCGGGGCGACGGCCGCGGGACACCGGGTGCCGCAGGCCACCAGCCTGACCGATCCAATGGTCATGGTTGGTTACCAGAATGATGGGTTCAATTCCTTCAGTTACCCCGAGATGCCCGATTCGCAATTCATGCTGTCCGTTTCCCAGATGCTACCCTTTCCCGGCAAGCGGGCCTTGAAAGGGGAGATGGCGGAGAGGGAGGCCGAGAATCTGCAGGCAGCGGTTGCCGCCAGCCGTTTGAGCACCGTCCTACGCGTCAAGGAGCTGTATTACGATCTGTTCTTTTCGTACATCAATCTCGACGTCATCCATGACAAGACCGCGCTTTTCTCGCGGATTGAGGACGCCGCCTCGGCCCGTTACGGTTCCGGCATGGGCATATTGCAGGAAGTGGTGATGGCGCAGACGGAAAAATATATGCTTCTTGAAAAGCAAGAGATGCTCCGGCAGCGCATTGCCTCCATCGAGGCGATGCTGTGCAGCGCCGTCGGCAGGCAGCAGTGTGATGTCTCCTTCGGCGTGCCGGAAAAACCGGCGGCTGCTCAGCTCCCCTGGACGACTGAGGAGGCATTAGCCCGTGCCTACGAAAAATCGCCGCTCATCGTCGCCAAAGAGCGGATGCTGGCGGCCGCCGAGGCCAAGGTGAAGATGGCGGAGAAGGAGTTCTATCCCGATTTCACCATTACCGGCACTGTTGCCGAGAAGGGTTCAGTGGACGAGGATATGTGGAGCATCACCACCACCGTGAATGTGCCGATCTATTTTGAAACCCGGCAGAAGCCGGCGCTCTTTGAGGCCAAGGCCAAGCTTGTCGAGGCCGGCCACGACCTGGCGGCAACCAAGCTCATGCTCGCTGCAACCATCAGGGATAATTACACAATGGCGCAAAGCGCCGAAAAACTGATGGCCCTCTATAAAGACGGATTGATTCCGAAGACCTATCAGGACTTCGATCTGGCGATGAGCGGCTATGTCAGCGGCAAGGCAGAGGCGCTGACGGTCATCAATCGCCTGAAGTCTCTCATTGATTTCGAACTGCTCTATTGGACAAGGTTCACCGAGCGGGGCAAGGCAATTGTCAGAATAGAGGCAGCGGCAGGGGGAGTGGAGGAATAACCTGTTTTACGGGCAGCACGAAAAACAAAGGATATCAAGACCCATGAAAAGCTCATCTCGCAGTGCCTTTATGCTTGCTGTACTCATGACCGCCCTGATTACCGGCCCTGGCATGGCAAAGGCGGCACCACCCCCGAGCAGCCATGCCGGGCATGGCGAAGCCCTGCCTCCCCAGGCGTCAAAGCCGCAAGCAGTCGCCACGGCCGCGGCCGCGGTCGACGAATTCGGTGAGGATGCGGCGACCATCGAAATCACCCCTGACAAGCAGAAACTCATCGGTGTTATGTCTGTGGTTGCAGCGGTTACCCCGCTGCACCGGACCATCCGCACCATCGGCCGAATCGAGTACGACGAGCGCGGCCTTGCCACCATCAATACCAAGATCGAGGGCTGGATCGAAAAGCTCCATGTCAACTATACCGGCGATTATGTCAAAAAAGGTGCGCCGGTAGCCGAGATCTACAGTCCTGAATTGTTCGCCACCCAGCAGGAATTCTTGAATGTCCTCGAATGGACCGGCAAGAAACCTGTCGGCAGCGGCGACCGCAAACTCTACTACAAAAAGGAAGCGGATTTTCCCGACCTTTTGGCCCGTGACGCCCAGGCAATGGTCAAGGCCGCCCGGCAGCGCCTCAAACTTTGGGATATCTCCGATGCCCAGATCGATAAGATAGAAAAGACCGGCACCCCGGTGCGGACTCTGACCATCTACAGCCCGGCCAGCGGCTATGTGGTCCAGAAGGCGGCGATTCAAGGCATGCGGGTGATGCCCGGCGAAAAACTTGTCGATATAGTCGATCTCTCAACCCTTTGGGTGGTTGCCGATATCTACGAGAACGATCTGCCCTTCGTCAAGATCGGCCAGAAGGCGACGATCAGCCTGAGTAATTTTTCCGGCAAAAAAATAACATCGACCATCGACTATCTCTACCCACTTTTATCCGGCGATACCCGGACGGTCAAAGCGCGCTTTACCATTCCCAACCCGCAGGGCGAATTGAAGCCTCAGATGTTCACTGAAGTTGAGATTTTCATCGACCTCGGCAAAAGGCTTGCTCTGCCCGAGGCGGCGGTGATCAATACCGGCACCCGCAAAATGGTCTATCTTGACAAGGGCGACGGCGTTTTCGAGCCGCGTGATGTGACCACCGGCATTCAGGCGGAGGGTCTGATCGAGATCACCGCCGGTCTTACAGCGGGTGAGAAGGTGGCCTCCCAGGCCAATTTCCTCATCGATTCCGAGGCGCGCTTAAAAGGCGTGGTGCAGTGATGATCGGAAAAATCATTGAGTTCAGCGCCCGCAACCGTTTCCTCATCTTCCTTGCGGTCTTTTTCCTCACTCTTTGGGGCGGCTGGGCGCTGCTGCGCACCCCGCTCGACGCCATCCCCGACCTGAGCGAAACTCAAGTCATCATCTACACCGAATGGATGGGCCGGGCCCCCGACCTGGTCGAGGATCAGATCACCTATCCGATCACCTCGACCCTGTTGGCCGCCCCGAAGGTCCAAGTGGTCCGCGGTTTTTCCTTCCAGGGCAGCTCTTTTATCTATGTAATTTTTGAGGAAGGGACCGACATCTACTGGGCGCGAAGCCGGATTCTTGAATATCTCCAGGCGGTGCGGAGCAAGCTGCCGGCCGGCGTCAATCCGGTGCTGGGACCGGATGCCACCAGCGTCGGTTGGGGTTTTTCCTACGCCCTGGTGGACGAGACCGGCCGGCACAATCTCGCCGAACTGCGCTCCCTCCAGGACTGGAACATCAAGTTCGCCCTGGAGAGTGTGCAGGGGGTGGCGCAGGTGGCTTCCATCGGCGGCTTCGTCAAGCAGTACCAGATAACCATCGATCCGAACAAGCTGCTCGCCTACAATATGCCGATTTCCAAGGTGATGGAAGCGATCCGCAGGAACAACCAGGATGTCGAGGGACGGGTGATCGAATTCTCCGGCATAGAATATATGATCCGCGGCCGCGGCTACATCAAGGGGATGGAGGATATTGAGGCGATTGCCGTCGGCAGCGACGGTGCCGGCACGCCTATTCTGGTCCGCGATATCGGCGAGGTTCGCCTCGGCCCGGAGATCCGCCGCGGCCTGACCGAGCTTGACGGCAAAGGCGAGGTGGCAAGCGGTATCGTCGTCATTCGCTTCGGTGAAAATGTCCTCTCGGTCATCGAACGGGTGAAGGAAAAGATTGAGAAAGACATTGCGCCGTCCCTGCCGAAGGGCGTGAAGATGGTTACCACCTATGACCGCTCCGATCTCATCAATCGGTCGATCGATACCCTGAAGGAGGAGATCATCCGGCTGTCGATTGCCGTCAGTGTTGTCTGCGTTATCTTTCTTTTTCATCTGCCGAGCGCCCTGGTGGTGATCCTTACCCTGCCGCTGGCCATCGTCATGTCGTTTATCGCCATGTACTACCTTGGGGTGACCTCGAATATTATGAGTCTGTCGGGTATTGCCATTGCCATCGGGGCGATGGTCGACGCCTCGATTATTATGGTGGAGAATGCCCATAAAAAGCTGGAGGAATGGGTGCAGGCGGGGCGACCCGGCCAGCGCATTGATGTGGTCATCGAGGCGGCTAAAGAGGTCGGGCCGTCACTGTTTTTCTCGCTGTTGGTTATCACCGTCGGTTTTCTGCCGGTCTTCACCCTCCAGGCCCAGGCCGGGCGCCTCTTCAAGCCCCTGGCCTATACCAAGACCTTTGCCATGCTTTTTGCCTCCTTCCTGGCGGTCACCATGACCCCGGTGCTGATGACCATGTTTATCCACGAGAAGGTGCCGGTGCTGAGCAAAATTCCGCTTATCAAATATCTGTTCACCATCTTTCCTGAAGAACGGCATCCGGTGAGCAGGGTCCTGCACTGGCTGTACGAACCGGTGGCTCGCTTTGCCCTGCGTTTTAAGTGGCTGGTCATCGTCTTTGCCCTGATAATTATGGGGGCGACGATCATTCCTTTTAAAAAACTGGGTTCCGAGTTCATGCCGCCCCTCTACGAAGGGACTCTGTTCTATATGCCGGTGACCGTTCCTGCCGCCTCGATTTCCGAGGTGACGAAACTTCTGCAGCTGCAGGATAAGCTGCTCATGCAGATCCCCGAGGTGGCCCAGGTCTTCGGCAAGGCGGGCAGGGCCGAGACCGCCACCGACCCGGCGCCGCTGGAGATGTTCGAGACGGTGATTAACCTGAAACCGGAGTCGGAATGGCGGCCGGGGGTGACCGTCGAGTCGCTCAAAAACGAGATGAACGACCTCCTGACCATCCCCGGGGTAGCCAACTCTTTCACCATGCCGATCAAGGCAAGGATGGACATGCTGGCCACCGGTATTCGCACCCCGGTGGGCATCAAGGTCATGGGGCCGAAACTCACGGAGGTGGAGCGGATCGGCCTTGCGATCGAGCAGCATCTGCGGAACGTGCCGGGGACGAGAAGTGCTTACGCCGAGCGGGTGACAACCGGCTACTTCCTCGACATTACGGTGAAGCGGCAGGCGATTGCCCGCTACGGTCTGAGTGTCGACAGCGTCAACGAGGTGATCCAGACCGCCATCGGCGGTATGAACCTCACCACCACCGTCGAGGGCCGGGAGCGCTACTCGGTGAATATCCGTTATGCTCGCGACTTCAGGAGCGATCTTAATAGCTTGAGTAATATTTTGGTGCCGGTTTCCATGGGTGGCGGCGCACCCTCTGCCCCGGCCGGCATGGCAGGTGGTACCGGCCCGGTGCGCTTTGCCGGAGCGCCGCCGCTTCTCAAGGTTCCTCTGGGGGAACTCGCCGATATCCGGGTGGTTAAGGGACCGACGGCGATTAAAAGCGAGGAGGGGATGCTCACCTCCTATGTCTTTATCGATTTTTCCGGCCGGGATATCGGCGGTTATGTCGCGGAGGCCAAACAGCGGGTGGCTGAACTGAAGATCCCGGAAGGCTACCGGCTGGAGTGGAGCGGCGAGTACGAGTATATGGTTAAGACCGCCGAGCGGCTGAAAATAGTCATCCCTCTCACAATACTCATCATTTTCGTACTCATTTACCTGAACACCAAGTCGGCGATTAAGACCATGATCGTCCTCCTGGCTGTGCCCTTTTCCCTGGTCGGTTCCTTCTGGTTTTTGTATTATCTGGGCTACAATATGAGCATAGCCGTGTGGGTTGGGATTATTGCTCTCGCCGGCCTTGATGCCGAGACCGGTGTCATCATGCTCCTTTACCTGGAGCTGGCGCACGACAAATGGCAAAGAGAGGGTAGGCTCCGTTCGATTTCCGAACTCAAGGAGGCGATCATGTTCGGTGCGGTCAAACGTATTCGCCCGAAGATCATGACGGTATGCGTAATTCTCGCCGGCCTCATCCCCATCATGTTCAGCCACGGCGCCGGTTCGGATGTGATGAAGCGGATCGCCGCGCCGATGGTCGGCGGGGTGGTTACCTCGACGGTCCTGGAACTGCTCATCTATCCGGCTATCTACCTGATCTGGAAGGGAAGGGGGCTGCGTCGCCGTGCCGAAGGGTCCGATTAAGGTCTGATTTTTAAAATCAAGCTAAGCCGTTGTAAAAAAATAACCTGGCCATAGGAACGCCCAGAACGGCATAAGGAGCCGTAACAAAATGGGTTGAAATGGCCAGGTTATTTTGTAACGGCTCCTAAACGGCGCATCAGCCGCATGCCATTCACTGTTACCAGAAGAGACGCGCCCATATCGGCCAACACGGCAAGCCACAAATTTCCCATGCCAAGAGCAAGCAACAGCAGGAAGATGACCTTGATTGCAAGGGCGAAAACAATATTTTGTTTGATGATCGCCACAGTCTTATGGCTCAGCTTGATGAGATAGGTCAGTTTGCCAAGGTCATCGGTCATCAATGCCACATCGGCCGTCTCCAGTGCCACATCAGATCCGGCGACTCCCATGGCTACGCCTACTGTCGCTGCCGCCATCGCCGGGGCATCGTTGACACCGTCGCCGACCATAACTATCTTACCGTATTCAATAGATATTTTATTTACTGCCGCCACCTTGTCCTCAGGCATCAGGCCACTGTAGTAGGTGTCGAGATTAAGTTTTTTGGCAATTGCCCCGGCTACTCGATCGTTGTCGCCGGTGAGCATGGCAATGTGCTTCATGCCGGCTGCATGCAGTGCCTGTATCGCTTCCCTGCTGTTTTCCCGCAAGGTATCGGCTACGGCAATCAGGCCGAGAATGAGCTTCCCGGTACCCAACAACATAATCGTCTTGCCTTGTTGTTCGAGATCAGCCAGTGTTTTTCCATGTGGAGTCAAATCATAACCGAGGTCTTCAAACAAACGGACATTGCCGATGTATATGGTTTGCCCATCGATCTCCGCCTGCGCTCCACGTCCCACCAAGGCTTTGAATTGCACCGAAGTTATTAAGCCAAGCCCTTTGGCCTTTTCAACAATGGCACGGGCTAAAGGATGCTCGGACCATTTTTCAATGCCAGCGGCAATTGCTAAAAGTTCGGTCTCGGTATAGCCATTGGTAACCACAATATCAGTAACCACCGGTTTCCCTTCGGTTAAGGTTCCCGTCTTGTCAAAGGCAATGGCATTGATAGAGCCCATCACCTCCAAATATGCGCCGCCCTTGATGAGAACACCGCGTCTGGATGCATTGCCGATTGCCGAGACGATGGCAACCGGGGTGGAAATCACCAGCGCACAAGGGCAGGATATAACCAGCAATACCAAGCCATTATAAAACCATAGGGCGAAGGGCTGTTGGAAGAGCAGCCACGGCACAATCATAATTCCAGCGGCCAGAACCAGGACAATCGGGGTGTAATACTTGGCAAATACATCGACAAACTGCTGAGAGGGGGCTTTCTGTGCCTGGGCTTCCTCTACGAGATGGGAGATTTTGGCCAGAGTCGAATTGTCGGCAGTCTTGGTTACGCTGATCTCCAAGGCCCCGTGTTCATTGAGTGTCCCGGCGTATACCGTATCGCCCGTTGTTTTTTCAACGGGAAGCGATTCGCCGGTAATAGTGGCCTGATTGACTGCCGATATCCCGCTATGGACAATGCCATCCATGGCGATGCGCTCGCCGGGCTTGACTATGACGATATCGCCTACCACGATGTCCTCAACGGGTATACGTTTTTCCTCGTTGTTCCTTCGCACTAGAGCGACCGGTGGAGCCAGTTCCATGAGCGAGCGGATCGATTGGCGAGTTTTATCCATGGTGTAAGCCTGCAAGGTGTTGCCGACGGAAAACAGAAAAGCGACCGCAGCACCTTCGCTCCATTCGCCAATGGCCGCTGCACCAATAATGGCGACTGTCATCAGGAAATTCATGTCGAGCGATAAGGATCGGAGGCCGTACAAGCCGCTTTTTGCGGCGTGAAAACCACCGGTAACGGCAGTGAGTGCATAGAGCCAGATAACAATACCCCCTGTCATCCCCGACCAATCGAGGATGGTGGCAATTGCCAGCATTATTCCGGAGGCGATGGTAGCCAGGGTCCTGGCGCTTTTCCACCAGACGGTTTCCGGCATTGGCTGACGGGCAGCCCCATCTTTTGTTGCTCCATAGCCGGATTGTTTCACCGTTTGGATGAGAATCGAATCGGTAGTGTTGTGTTCGACCGTCAACTTGCCGGCACCGAAGTTAACAGCCGCCGATTGCACCCCCGGGAGAGCGCCAAGTCTTTTTTCCAGTTTTGCAGCGCAATCGCCACAGTCCATGCCGGAGATGCGAAAGACCGACTTCTGTAACCCTTTCCTGGTAGCAGCAAGGTGCTCCGCCGTTTTCCGGCCATCCGTCATCGACGAATGCGCCGACTGACCTGAGATGTCACAGGCACCACTTTTTTGCACATCGAGGGTATTGCCGATTTTGTTTATGTCAAAAAGATCTTCAACACCTGCACAACAGGGACCCTGGCAAAGCTGTCCTTCCAATCCTTCTGTGGGTTTGAATAAATTCGCTGTTTTCATTATCTTTACCTATGCTGAATATGCTCGATCCCCTGCGCTAAAAGCAGTGAGATATGGCTATCATCAAGAGAATACCAGACCATTTTGCCCTCTTTACGGTATTTCACCAGTCGCGCCCCACGCAGCAGGCGGAGCTGATGCGACACTGCCGATTGCCCCATGGCAACGATAGCGGCAATGTCGCACACGCAAAGTTCTCTTCTGGAGAGGGCATGTAAAATCTTAATCCTTGTGGGATCTCCTAAAATTTTAAACGTTTCGGCAATCTGCCTGGCATCATCGTCAACAAGCATCTCGGCTTTTGCCAAGCAGACAATCTGGTCATGCTCGCATAACTCTTCGCAAACGTCCGTGGTATAGTGCAGTTGTATCATGTAATGCTCCTATATGTGATCATTTGTTCATATGATAAATTGTGTGCTACAGTGTGTCAATGGCTTTGTTCGTTTAGCCAAAAAATTACTGATCGGAGTTACCTTTTTTCGGACCTGATAGAATCATTCGGCGAGGTTATATTTTTTTAATTTATTATTTAGGGTTGTTCTGGTGATGTTTAGTACTTTAGCTGCTTCACTCTTGTTTCCCTGTGTTTGTTCAAGGGTTTCAAGAATGGCCTGGCTTTCGATCTCATCCAGGGTTTTGCCACCGAGCCCGGAGGCGGGCATCTTGTCCTTATGTTCCTTGTGGTACGAGGCTATCAAGGACGGAGGCAGGTCTTTATCGGAAATATAGGCGCTCATGCTGAGAATCACCGCCCGCTCGATGACGTTTTCCAGTTCCCTGATATTGCCCGGCCAACCACTCTTGGTCAGCACATCCATGGCTACGGGGGTGAATCCTCGCAAGGGTTTTCGGTTTTTCAGGGCATGCTTTTTGAGAATGTGCATAGCCAAAAGGGAGATATCGTCTCCTCGTTCTCTCAATGGTGGGATATGGAGATTCATCACGTTGAGGCGGTAAAATAAGTCCTCACGGAATTGTCCTTGTTTGACCTCGTCTTCAAGATTTCGGTTGGTGGCGGCAATAATCCGCACATCGACATGCAGGGTTTTGTCGCTCCCCAGTCGCTGGATTTCCCTTTCTTGAATGGTTCTGAGAATTTTAGCCTGCATCGACAGGGGAATTTCGCCGAGTTCATCGAGAAAAATTGTCCCTTTGTCGACCTGCATGAACCGCCCGTTTCGTTGTCGTTCGGCGCCGGTGAAGGCACCTTTTTCATGTCCGAACAATTCCGATTCAAGGAGAGTCTCGGTGAGTGCCGCACAATTCACCGTGACCAGCGGACCATTCTTCCGCTCACTGGCGGCATGGATGGCTTTGGCAAACAATTCCTTGCCTGTGCCGCTTTCCCCGGTAATCAGCACGGTTGCTTCCGTGGGCGCAACGATCCGGGCCATGTCCAACACTTTTTTCATGGAAGAGCTGGAGCCGATGATTGCTGAGAAACGGTTTTCGGCCGCGGCCTGTTCTTTGAATGACTTGTTTTTCAGGGTAAGTTGCAGATGTTCCATGGCCCGATCGATGATGAGCTTCAGTTCCTCAAAGTTCAAGGGTTTGGTGAGATAGTCGTAGGCCCCGAGTTTCATGGCCTCCACAGCCGTATCCACCGATGAATAGGCGGTCATGATGATGATCGGTATGGCTGGATTGAACTCCTTGATTTGCCTCAGTGCCTCGATGCCGCCGATATTGGCCAGTGGAGCCACAGGTTCAATGATGAGGTCCAAATCAGATGATATCGCGGAGGCTACTGCCAGAAATCCGGGGTTGGGAAAGGATCAGGATCATGTGGCAGGTACGCTGTCTGCCATGCATGACAGTGACAAAGCCGGGATGATGTCCGGTGCCGTTGGTTTAAGTAGCGGTATGGGAAGCGGCGGTAGTTCGAGTGGCGGTCACGGTAAGGACGGCGTTGATGGTAAGGACGTCGGTGGTAAGGATGTCGGTGGTAAAGATGACGGCAGTCATGGCAAGGATATCGGTGGTAAGGATGACGGCGGTGTTCATGGCGGTGGTGGCAGCGGCGGTCATGGTGGTGACGGCGGAGGCAGCGGAGGTAGTGGTGGTGGCGGTCATCATTAACATTACTCATTCCTCGCAATTATCCATACTATTACCCAACGACAATAGTTAAAACCTGACTGGCTCCTCCGGGAGTCAGTCAGGTCGGGCGCCAAAGTAATATTTTGTAAGAACCGAAACTCGATTCCGATACTCCAATCTTCCAACGCAGTCCCAACGCAGGAAGCTTTTCGATGCGTTTTCAGCCTCTCATTTTTGGTTGTCCCGGCTTTTACCAAGTTTTTCCTCCTGACCCGGTGTTTGCCTCTGCTCTTTCAAATTCGTATTCTTTATCGCGGACGTTGTGACAACTATGCCATTTCCTTGGACCAATTGAAGTAATTGCAAAAAGTTCCTTGATGGGGTACCTTGTGCTGCACATTGCCAAAGGGCTCTTTTTGGAAAGCCTTTTAATCACCCATGAGGAAAGCGATTTCTTGTCACCTATCACCTGCTGGGAACACAAATGAATATCGGATTGAAAGTTGCGTTGATTTTTTTTGTGATGGGGATCGGATGTATATTCTTCGGTGATGTGTGGGCTGCCGAAAGGTGCCTTGCCAATAAATCCGTTGTGCGAAAGAACGCGGCAAGACCTGCTGCAATCAAGTCAGCCGCAGTGAACACCAAGAAGCAAAAGACCGCCAAAATTGTCAAAATTGCCACACCAATTCCATCGGAACCTGTTCGGTACCCCGGCAAACTATCTGTTCAATCAGGTGTGGCGCTCGTCATTGAGCAACACACTGGTGGTGATGCGATCTTCCAGAAAAATGCCAACCAGATTGTGCCAATTGCCTCTATTACCAAATTGATGACCGCGATGGTGGTGTTGGATAGTTCGCCAATCTTGGACGCACCGATTACAATCACTGATGACGATGTCGATTATTTACGTGGAAGCCGTTCTCGATTGCCTGTCGGTACTATCATTTCCCGCAAAACTGCCTTGCTTTTGGCACTGATGTCTTCGGAGAACAGAGCAGCTAATGCACTCGCGTGCCATTATCCCGGCGGGATGCGCGTTTTTTTGTCGGCGATGAATAGTAAGGCGAAGGAACTCGGCATGTTGAATACCCGCTTTGAAGATCCGACCGGCCTTACCAGCAACAATGTTTCAACTGCAATTGACTTAGCTAAGATGGTTGCTGCAGCCCATAAGTATCAACTCATTCGGGATTTTACGACTACTGCAGAGGCGAAAGTTGAGGTTGACGGTCAGGATCTGGCATATCGCAATACCAATCCCCTGGTGCGGAGCTCGGCTTGGGATGTGGGGATTTCCAAGACAGGTTATATTAGTGAAGCGGGCAAGTGTCTTGTGATGCAGGCACGTCTTGCTGAAAAACCCGTGGTCATCGTTCTGCTTGATTCGGTAGGCGCGCTGACTCGTGTCGGCGATGCAAACCGGATCAAACAGTGGATGGAGAACATCTCCACCTCACACCAGCAGTCCATTCAAACCGTGGCTATGCAGAAAAATGGCCGCAGTCCGAGCAGAGTCGGGTTCAAACCAGTACCTTCAGGTCAGAAAATTGCTGCAGGAAAAAATCATAATAACATCAATAAAACAAATAGTTAACATGACAATTAAGCGAGAAACCGTCGCTTGTCCTATACCACTGGCAAAGCCGGTGGTATAGGACGCAACACATTGAAAATCTCCCTTATTTCTTTGGGTTGCTCAATTCTTTATTGAGCCGGTCAATACAAGCTCAATTGTAGGATGAACAGGGTCGTTGGTCTTAACAGTAATTACCCGACGATATTTCAAGTCTTTTCCTTTGCTTATCGTGGCTTTAATAAGAATATTTCCCTCACCGCCGGCGGGGATTTGTCTCGTATACGAGACAGCGGCGCAGCCTCAGCCGGTTTTTACCTCGGAGATAGTCAATTCCCCCGCACCTCGATTCTTGATAAGAAAATCATGAACGACTTCGCTACCGTCGGAAACCTCGCCGAAATCGTATTGTTTCTCGGCAATTTCAGCGACGGGATCATCGCTCCCGAAAACCGTCGCGGGCAGGTATGTCAGAAAGAGGACTAAAAAACTTAACGCAAATATAAAGCTCATGAGCACAAAACGGTTTGCGACCTGCTTTATCTGTGCGACCTGAACAATGGTAGAGTGTCTTTTTGTATTCATCTGTCTCCTTGTATTTCCGTGTCTATGATATTTGTTTATGCCAGGGTGTTGTTGTCAATTGTGTTGGGATACTCACTTGCCGCCATAGCTATGAAGTCCTGAAAGGAGGAAATTGACGCCGTAGTAGGTGAAAAGGACCGACAGAAAACCAACTAGGGCGATCCAGGCCATACGGGTGCCGCTCCAGCCTCTCGTATAACGGGCATGGAGGGCCAGGGCATAAATGAACCAGGTAATGAGCGACCAGGTTTCTTTCGGGTCCCAACTCCAATATGTACCCCAGGCCGAATTTGCCCAGATCGCACCGGTGACGATTCCCGCGGTCAGCCAGAGGAACCCGAACATAATCATTTTATAGATTATGATATCGAGTTGCTGCAAATCCAATATCATGGTTCCAGACGCCTGCGGTTTTGCACGAGCCTTTTCAGCCGAGCCTCCGGCCCTGGCCAAATAAAGTATTGCCAGGCCGGCTGCTATGGTGAAAGCGGCGTAGCCGATGAAACAGGTAATGACATGAGCGGCCAGCCAATTACTTTGCAGGGCCGGGAGGAGAGGTTTTATCTCCTTTGAGAATTCTGTGGAAAACGAAGCATAGGCCATTGTTATAAAAGCGAAGGATACTATGTAACTCCCCAGGTATTTCGTTTTATAGATATACTCAATCGCCAGATAAACCACGGCAATCGTCCAGGCAAAAAATACCAGTGATTCATACATGTTGGAAAGTGGTACATAGCCGATGCCCTGTTGGTAGGACTCGTTCCAGCGCAAGCCTATACCTATGCTGTTGGTCAATATACCAATGATTGTCAAGCCGGTGGCGAACAGACCAAGTCTTTCGACCCTGAAAACTGTCAGGGCGGCATAACAGACCGTCGCGGCAAGATAAATAAACGTCGTATATCCTAAAAAGAGTGAAGAATCCACGTTACATCCTCCTGAGTTTGAGAGTTTTCTCG
This sequence comes from Deltaproteobacteria bacterium, assembly GCA_031441605.1. Classification (GTDB taxonomy): domain Bacteria; phylum Desulfobacterota; class Desulfobulbia; order Desulfobulbales; family Desulfocapsaceae; genus Desulforhopalus_A. The sequence continues at coordinate 30,187 of JANNQF010000064.1, read as the reverse complement.
TTGAGTAAGCCATGGGCAATATCCTCAAGAGTCTTAGAAAATCCAGCCTGGTTTTTATTGGCGGAACCACTGAGGATAAGAGTCACGATCGCCCCGGTTTTCTCGATGGCGATCCATAACCGCCGATGCGACATGAAAAATGCCATATACATGCCAACCAGCATCAAGCCGAATCCTCCATAGACAATCCATACGCCGGGATCTTTTACCACCTGCAGTCCGGTGGCAAAGCGTTGCTTCATCGTAAAACTGTATGAGGTATCGCCACGTTTAATGGTTGTCGGCTGTTTATCTTCTGCGATAAACTCAACAGGTTCGCCCAATTCATCGTCAAACCATATCTTATACGGACCATGGCCATGTCCGTCGGCGCCGGTTCCAATGATTTCGTAACGTGCCTGGTAGTCTTGCACCGTGTGTTTTTTAAAGGGTGCCACATATTTTTTTTGTCCGATCCGGTTTTTCTGGTTTTTCTCTCCGGAAGGGGATTGTTTGGTTATCTGCACAGTGTACTGGTTGCTCACCGGTTCATAACTCGACTGATAAAATGTCAGACCTGAATAGTTGAAGGGGTCGTTTACGGTAATCTGCTTTTTTACGACTTCTTTGTCACCTTCAAGGGCTACCAGATCGGAACGGTATTCCTTCGGCATGCCATTGGCGTAGTAGTCAATATCGAAAGCGTCACAGCGCAACGTGAATGGCAAGGGAATTTGTGTCTGCTCATCCTTCCTGCTGGTGATAGAATTGACAGCCTCTCCTTCCGGTACCATCACAAAGGCCTTAAAGCCAAAAGTGCTGCCAATGACGGCACCGAAAAGAATGACGAGAATGCTCACATGCACAAGATATGCCCCAAGTCTCGACCAAGCGCCCTTTTCGGAAAAGAGCAGGAAAAAATTGGCATTGCGCTTTGAGTGTGTTTTCCATCCTTTTTGGTCAAGTGCTGCGTGTACTGCAGTTTCGACGGTTTGTGTGTCGCCTTTGGAGGTGAAGACTATTTTGTCCTTGTTCCTCTTCAATTTAGCTATATCAGCGCCCAAGTTATCCTTTTTTATAAACTTTATTACTTGAGGAATGCGATCCAACGAACAGACCACAAGGTTAAGGCATAAGAGAAGAAGAAGGGATTGAAACCATATGGAGGTATAGGTGTTGGTGAACCCAAGTATTTCCAAAATAATGGCGTTAGCCTGTCCATATTTTTCCATATATAATCCCAATGGCTGCCCTTGGGGAAGAATGGTCCCGATGATTGAGGTTACCACGAGCAGAGAGATAATAAAGAAAGCAAAACGTACAGAAGAGAAAAGCTCCACGATGGGATTTTCTTTTAATGTCATAATGTTACCTATAGTTGAACTGATGCATCTTAGACAAAGATGGGACAGACGGTTATTTGATGCGTTCTAAGAGCTGCAGAATAGTTTGACCGGTGGAAACGGTGTAATCTGGTCGCAGCTTTGCCACTTCCTGCCATGCCTTTATCGCTCCCTCCTTGTCGTTCATATCGTGAAAGAGGACGACGCCTTTGTTGAATCGCGATTGAGCATGATTCGGGTCAATCTGCGCTGCTTTATCAAAGACCTCGATAGCCTTTTCCGACTGTTTGCTGCGACGGTACATTACTCCGAGATCGGTAAGGACGTCGGGGTTGTCGGGAGAAATGGCCAGTGCTTTGAGATAGGCATTGATTGCTTTTTCCGTAAATTCCGAATCGAAGTAGGCATTGCCGAGGTCTATCCACATTTTGACATCTTGCGGATTTTTTCCAACCTCTGCCTCCATATGTTTGATATGTTTTTCTGTTTCTTTTGCTGACGGGCCATTTTGCTGCGTTTGTGGGATTTTCGACAGTATCGATGGGACGGTGTAGACAGCAACAATAACGCCGGCTGTAAATCCGACAATAAGGGCAAGTACAATGGCAATAAAGGGTCGCGACTGACCTTGGGTATTTTTCATAAATAACTCCAGAGAGGTGTATTAATACCTAGAATGGTTTCGAAACAGACAGGCTACTGATCACAGAAATTGAAGTTGTCGTCTTTGATATGGATACGGTCAAAGAGGGCAATGACAAATCACTTAAAATCAGGCAATAAGGGAGGGTATCAAATCAGAAGAACAACAGTGCGGATGGCTTTGTTTTGCTGGGTATGGTGCGAGGATGATTGATCAAAGGCCATTGTTTCGCCAGGCGATGCAGTGGCAAAGGATTTTAGCTGTGAATACTGTTGAGGGGGAATAATACCGTTACTGGGGGGAGGGGCAACGACAGATCCGCAAGAATCGTTCACCAGTTTTGCTGCTATGACATCAGATTCAATGTCATAGCAGGTGGTGCAGTCATTTTCACCGCTTGTATGTGCCGGCGGAAATTCGAAAGGAGCGGTGACATCACAAGCCGAAAAGTCCGAATGGCAATCCGACAATTCAATATGGGTATCGATAATGTCATTCCGGCTCTCAACGCACCACCCTTTGACACTTGAGAAGCACGAGGTGAGACAGATAAGAATCAGTAATGATGAGTAAAAGTATGTAATTTTTGCTATTCGGAGCATAGTCTTTTGTGCCACAGAGTAGGATATAATTTTACTTATACCATAAGAGGATTTCCTTTTCAAGGAGATAAAACCTTGACCATCCCGGCACTGATCATTTATCATCCGACGCTTACGCTTTCTTCCAGATGCAGAGCGCATTCTTGCACTTGGACGGAAGAAGGGGTGGCGTTTACTGGAAGTTCAGAGAGAGAGTGGTGAGTCAATTGGTCAAGATCGCAAAACCTCATTCACCGATTCGGATAATCCTTCCCTATTTTCTTTTTGCCCTCGCAGTTACCGGCCTGAGCGTCAGCACCCTATATTCCTATCTTTTTTTTCACGGCCTCATCGAAGCTGTTTGCATAATCGTCATTCTCACCGTGGTTGCCTTGGCTTGGAACTCACGAAAGCTCCTGGATAACCACTATATCCTGTTTCTCGGTATCTCATTTCTTTCCTCGGCCGCCTTTCAACTGGTGCATATGTTCGCTTTCAAGGGGTTCGGTATCTTCCCCGGAAATGACGCTAATCTTCCCACCCAGCTGTGGATTGCTTTCCGCTATGTATTCAGCCTGTCATTTCTGATCGCCCCGGCTTTTACCACACGTCGGATTAACGTCGCAGCCACGCTCACTGCTTTTACTATTATTACCGCTGTTCTCTTTGTCGCGATTTTTTCAGGTCTTTTTCCGGATTGTTACATCGAAGGCGAAGGATTGACACCTTTCAAGGTTTTCAGTGAATACATCATCATTGTCATCCTTTTAGCAGCTCTCGGCTTGCTCCTCAGAAAGCGCCACCTTTTCGACCCGCTTGTTCTCCGGATGTTGGCTTTTTCTATTATTAGTGCTGCAGCAGCCGATGCCGCCTTTTCCCAATATCAGAATGTTTACGGACAGGTAAATCTTATCGGCCATCTTTGCCTCTTTCTCTCCGCCGTTCTGCTCTACCGGGCGATTGTCGTAACGGGGATTGAGAGGCCCATGGCGCTCATCTTCCGAAACCTCGAGAAAAGTGAAGAGCGATTCAGGCTTATAGCCGAGACCAGCGTTGATCTTATCTTCCAATTGGATGTTGCCGGAAAGGTGGTATTCTGTTCTCAGGCTGTTGTTCGATACGGTTACAGTGTAGCCAACGTTATCGGCAAGGATTTCAGCACCTATATCGCCGCTGATGACCTCGAACCGGCGCTCTCTGCCTTTAAACGGGTCATCGGCGGGGAACGTATTAATTCCCTGGAGCTGCGGCTGTTGTCGGCTGACGGCACATTTTATCATGTGGAAATCAATATGGTCCCCATGAGTGTAAATGATTCCATAGTTGGGCTCCAGGGTATTTCCCGGGACGTTACCGGCCGCAAACAAAGCGAGGAGCAGATCAAGGCATCGCTGGCGGAGAAAGAGGTCATGCTGCGGGAAATCCATCACCGGGTGAAAAACAACCTGCAGGTTATCTCCAGCCTGGTCAGTTTGCAGGCCGACAGCCTGACCGACGATCGGATACGCCAAGAGCTGAACGAGGTGCGCGACCGTATCCGCTCAATGGCGCTGGTCCACGAAAAACTGTACCAGTCAAGCAATCTGCAGCAACTCAACTTTGGCGAATACACCGCAAGCCTGCTGCATTATCTTTGGCGGTCGCACGGCTCATTGGCCGAGAAGGTGCGACTGAATCTTGTGGTTGCCCCCGTGGTACTGCCGATTGAGGTTGCGGTCCCCTGCGGACTTATTCTCAACGAACTGGCCGGTAACGCACTTAAACACGCCTTTCCGGGCAATGTAGGCGGTGAGGTAACCGTGGGCCTCGACTACGACCCGGTTAGCAATGCAATCTGCCTGCGAGTACACGACAACGGTGTCGGCCTTCCTACGGACCTGGATTGGCGGCAATCGAGCTCGCTCGGCCTGCGTCTTGTGCAAATATTGGCCGGCCAGTTGCATAGCACTGTGGCAACGGGGGCTGGTCCCGGCAGCGAATTCACAGTTACCTTCCCCCTAACAGGATTTCAAGCATGAACAATCTCTCCATCTTGATCGTCGAAGACGAAGCCATCGTCGCCGAAGACCTCGCCGGCAAGATCCGGCTAATGGGCTACGATGTCGCCGGCAAAACCGCAACCGGCGAGGAAGCAGTCGAACTCGCCCGTCGGCCGGGCACGGCACTTGTGCTGATGGACATCCACCTGGCCGGTGCGATGGACGGTATTGAGGCTGCACAGCAAATCCATCGCGAGCGCAACATACCGGTTTTGTTCCTGACGGCACATATCGACCGCGGCATGGTCGAACGCGCGCTGCAGGCGGAAGCTTTCGGGTATATCCTGAAACCGTTTGACGAGCGCGATCTGCGCGTTCAGATTGAGATGGCGTTATACAAACACGCTGCAGTGCAGCGCTTGCGTGAGAGTGAGGAACGATTGGCGGCGATCAACCGGATACTGCGCACGGCCCTCACCTGCGACACGGAAAAAGAGTTGGCTTTGGCCTGTCTGAATGTCGCCGAGGAGCTGACGGACAGCCGATTCGGATGCATCGGCACTATGAACGAGGCCGGACGGATAGACATCGAAACCAGCAAGCCCGAAGGGGAAGCCGACAACAACCACAGCTCCATAAACCAACATCCGTCAACCGGAAACTTGAAAATTCATGGCATCTTCAGCCGAATTCTTCGGGATGGCGAGAGTATGTTCACCAACGATCCGGCAAACTATCCGGACAGCATCGGTCTGCTGGAAAATCATCCGCCGCTGACATCATTTCTCGGCGTACCACTGATGCGTGAAGGACGGGTTGTCGGTATACTGGCAGTCGGCAATCGCAATGAAGGATATAGCCTGTCTCAGCAAGATACGCTGGAAGCCCTCACACCTTCGATTGTCGAAGCCTTCATGCGCAAGCGGGTGGAGAACCAGCTGCAAACTATCAATTGCGAGCTGGAACGGCGGGTTGAGCAACGCACCCGCGAATTGCAGGAAACGCAGTTGCACTATCTCCATGCGGAAAAACTTTCGGCAATCGGCAAATTATCCGCCTCTATTGCCCATGAATTCAATAACCCTTTACAGGGTATTATGGCCGTCCTTAAGGGCTTGAAAAAAAGGGCGTCCATGGAGGAGGAGGATAGAGAACTACTGGAAGCAGCGATTGATGAAGGTGATCGGATTAAAAAATTGATCCGCAGTCTCCAGGATTTTAACCGACCATCCTCCTACAGGAAAGTATTGATGGATGTGCAGAAATCAATAGAATCCCTGCTGCTGTTAAACAAAAGCGACTATAAGAACAAACGGATTTCCGTGCAAATCGACCATGCCGAGCGTTTGCCGTTGATCATGGCTATCCCGGACCAGATTAAACAGGTCGTGCTGAATCTGTTGAGCAACGCCGCAGACGCCTGCCAACAATCCGGCGGTGTTGTAACGGTAAGTACATGGCAGGAAAACGACCGAGTCGCAATAGCAATCAAAGACACCGGAATCGGTATTCAGCCCGGGCAAATGGAATTGCTCTTTCAGCCATTTTACACCACCAAGCCCGAAGTTAAAGGAACCGGCCTAGGCTTGTCGGTTTGCCATGGGATCGTCAAAAATCATCAGGGTGAAATTCGGGTTGAGAGTCAACCGCAAAAAGGTGCAACCTTTACCGTCTTCTTGCCTATACAAGCGGATTGATAGTGGTTCATGAAACCTGTCCGGGAAGACTCGGAACTGTGACCATAGAGCCTTGCCATTTATCCCATCTCAAAGGATAAAACGATCAAAGTGATACCATTCAAAGGGATGCTGTCGCAGGGCGTTTTCCAAAAGATCGGCGTATCGCTGGGCGGCCCCTGCGATGGCCTCCGGTCTGTCGCGGCGGGATGTCGGCTGAAGAGGAATTGCCTCGGACAGAGTGCACTGGTAACTGTTTTTGCCGGTGCGGAAGGCAAAAAATACAAAGAGCGGCGCGCCGGACAGTAAGGCCAAAATAAAAGGCGCTTCAGGGAGGTAGGCATCACGGCCCAGGAAGGTGACAGGCACTTTGCGTTGATCGTTTCGCCACACAATATCCCCCGCTATGGACACTAAACCTCCCGATCGTAAAAAGTGCAGGGCGGCGACTGAAGCAAAGGGTGAATTGTCTTCTTGGGTTACACCAATGATGGTCACTCCGGATCGACGCAGGTCATCTTTCTGCATCCGCTCCACTCCTTCCTTTTCCTTCACTCCCATATAAAGAAGCAACTGCAGATCTTCCCGCTGCTTTTTCAGGAGTGTTGCCGCCATTTCCCAGTTGCCGAGGTGTGACATAAGAAGAATTCCGCCTTGCCGGCCAAGGACTTCCTCAAGTTTTTCCAAGCCCTGGGAAGTGCAGGCAGCCGATTGAGCCTGACCCGCCAGAAATCGATCGAGATGGATGGTGGTAAAGTTCTGGTATTGTTTAAAGGAACACCAATGGTGATAGAGCAGCCCTCTCTCCGGATAGAGGGCTGCATAGAAACGGCGACTTTCCCCTACCCGCGGTGAAAATAAAAAATAGCCGGTTGCAATAATCCGTGCGGTGAGGGCAAACAACCAGGATCCACAGTGGCCGGAGATCCAGGCAAGGAGTTTGTACCAGAAGCCGTTCATGATCGAAAGAGGGAAAAAATTCGATTGCAGATGAGTCTGCTGAACGTCTTAGAATTACGCAGGAAATCACGCCAGGGACGAAAATGGCTGACGCGTTCGCCCCTTTTCTGATAGACCACCTGGACCGGTGTTTCCTTGATTGTCATGCCCTGCTGATGCGCTTTCACCAATATTTCAACCTCAAACTGGTATCTTCTGGCCCTTGTCTTAAGGTGCGTGATCTCCGGGAGGGGATAAAGCCTGAAGCCGGACTGGGAATCTTCTACCCAAGGTCCTCCCGATGCCCATACCCAGAAGTTGGAAAAATTGCGACCGAATCTGCTGGTCCACGGCACATTTCTATTCTGGGCCATGCCCTGGCGGTTACCGATGACCAGGCAGCGCTCACCGTCTTTCACAGCCTGCAGCAAGGCAGCGGTATCTTCAGGATTATGCTGACCATCCCCGTCGAGAGTGATTGCCCAATTACAAGAATTTTCCAGGGCTGCAGCAAAACCGGTGAGGAGGGCGGCACCCTTGCCAAGGTTTATCGCGTGGTGCCGGACAGTGATTCCTTCAATTTCACCAATAATTTTTCCGGTCGAGTCGGTTGAGCCGTCATCCACCACAATAATCGGCAAACCAAGATTCAGCGCCTTACCGATAACCTCACCGATAAACAGGCTATGGTTGTATACCGGGATGATGATCGCCGGTCGCATGGGCATTGGCAGAGTCTGATGGCCAGGGTTTACGGGTGATGCGTTCATTGTGTCGGGGAATCAGTCGCCGGGACGGGGAGACAGCCGAAGGCTATTGACCAGGTTCCGGGCCCCATATGGACCCCGGAGGTCAGCGACAAAGGGGTGAGAAGGATTTCCGCTTGCGGCAAAAAGGTTTTAATGTGTTGCTGAACGGCGGTAGCCACCCAAGGCTCATTGTCGGAATATTGCAGCAATATTGTCGGCGTTGCCGTTTGATTATAGCGTTCTTTCAGCTTTTCGCAGGCAAAGTCGAGCTGTCCCTTACTGCTATGCACGACGCCGACCTTTTTGACCCCATCAATGGTTGGACAGATCACCGGTTTCATCTTCAAAAGGTCGCCGAAAAAACCACTTGCCTTCGACACCCGGCCGCCGGCTACCAGATACTTCAGTTCATGAATAAAGACATATTCAGCACATTCTGCCATAAGGTTTTGCGCAGCAGCAATAATCTTGTCCGGGTCGTCACAAATTTTTACATAGCGGGCGGTGAGAAGAGCAATGAGTGCAAGACGTCCGGAGGCCGCGCCGGTATTGATAACCGTAAGCAGTCTGCCTAATTCGTTACTTTCTGTCCATTTCACGGCAGCAGCATAATTGCCGGTGAAGGCGGCGCCGACACAGAGATACAGGGAGGGTCCGAACTGCTGGCAGATACTTCGATAGTGCTGATTTCGTTCAAAATTAGAGGCTTGGGCGGTGGTGATTTTGCTGCCCTTTCGCATCAGGGGGTAGATTTGCTCCGAGGTATACAGGCTTTCGGGTCTGGCACCGTCGTCGATTATGATGTAGCTGTCAAGGAGGGTGATGCCAAGGTCCTGGGCCATCGCCTTGGGAAGAGATCCGGCTGAATCCGTGACAATATGGAGAACCGGCATTTTTCCGGTTTCTGGAGAGCGTTTGAAGTTCCCTTGATCTATCGCCGCATCGGTCCACTGGACGATATTGCCAAAGGAACCAAGTTGCCCGCGCAACTGTCCAGGGTCCGGCGTATGGATATGGATTTTCAGGAAGGATTGATCCTGAACCACCACAAGGCTCTCCCCCAGTTTGGCAAGGTTGTCTTTGACAGCTGTCTGGTTTTCCGCAAGATGTTCACCTGGTGCCTGCTTTTCATCCAGTTGGATAACGACATCGACACAGTAGCAGTCGGTTGCTTGTTGGTGAAAGGAACTGCTGATTGACAGCCTGCCGGAAAAAATGTCGAAAATGGAGCTGGTTGCACAATCCTGGCGGCTGAGGTGCCGGAAAAATCCGTCAAAAAAAATATACATGGCCAATGCCCCGGAATCGACAACCCCGGCTTTCTGAAGATCAGGAAGGAGCTGTGTGGTATCGAAAACTGACTTTTGCAAAGCTTGGCAGAGGGGGGGGTAAAGGGTAGTTAAATCGGTTTGGGACTGAAGAACCTCAGTCAGGCTGTCAAAAACCGAAAGCATGGTGCCGGCGCAGGGTTTGGCAATAGCCTGCCATGCTTTTTCCCTGCCAAGAGCCGCTTTTTCGGCGAGAGCTGCGAAACTTTCTGCCTGACAAAATTCCCGGAAAAAGGCGGCGGCGATATTACCTGAGTTGCCGGTGGCACAGTGGGCTAAAAGATGGCGGGTTTTCTCGGTAGTCTCGCTCGGATTACGAAAGGGCGCCAGACTGATGCGCAGATTGGTGCCGGTATCCCCGTCGGCGACAGGAAAAACATTAATCCGATCGAGAAGATCGGCCCATGCCGAAAGACACGCATAGGCAGTGGAAAAGCTGTTGCCAAGAAAACTCATTGTTTGAGAAGCCGGACAATGGCAATCCAGTCATATTTGCCGTTTTTTGTCAGGGGAATCCGCTCAACCTTTTTTAGGCGACGAGGCAGGGCGTAGGGCTCAAGGCAAAGGGTGAGATTTTTTTTAATTGTTTTGGTATTGGCCGTATCACCCTCAATCAAGGCTCCAATGCAGTTTTCACGTCCTCCTGCTTCAGGAAGGGCCATAACCACACAGTCGCTCACTCCAGGTTCTTTTTTGATGAGAAGGCTGATCTCTCGAAGATCCACCCGCTTACCACCGACCTTGGTGACGCTGTCGGTTCGACCTTGGAGAGCGAAGTGGCTGGAATCCTGAGCTTCCACTCGATCACTGGTGCTAAAGAAACCGTCATTATCTGCCGGCAGTTCAGGTGATACAAAGGGTGAGTGTACGGCCAGGCGAGAATCTATGACTTTCCAGCGTATCGGCGAAAACGGAGTGAAAAATTCTTCGCCCAGCGATCTGTTTCTTGTGGCGATGCCACCGGTTTCGGTGGAACCATAGACCTCGATAATACCACTGGAGTTTTGCCTGGAAAACATCTGGTTATCTTCTGTGTCAAGCATACCGGCGGAAGAAAAAGCCAGGCGGAGGGACATTTTTTTGTCACGCAAAACCCGGTAATGCGCCGGCACACTGGCCAAAACGGTAGCCTTCCACTTCTTTGCAGCAGCGACAATTTCATTGGGAAAGGAGGGTGTTTCCGGTGCGACGGTCGCCGAAGAGACAAGCGGCAGAATAACGGAGAAAAGCAGACCATAGATATGGTAGGGCGGGATAGTGGCCAAAATGCAATCGTCTTCCGTCACCGCATAGCGTTTTGCCAGAAAGAAGCCTTCGCCGAAAAGATTCTCACCTGTTTTTGACCAGACCTGCGGCGTGCCTGTTGAGCCGCCGGTGAAGATTTTCAGCAATTCACGTTGTGGCAAGGCCAGGGGATCAATCGGAATCTTTGCAGATGCGGCAGCTTGAGGGCAAAGCACCTGTACCCCCTCTGGAAATTCCCGGGTGGTATCTGCTAGAGCTGTCGTAAAGCCGGTCGTTTGCTGCAATTGCGTGAGGGCATTGGCGGAAAAAGCGTAGGGGAGCAAAAGGGTAGGGCCACCGGCAAGGGAGGCGAGGAGTGCTGCGGCTACAATCGCCTTGTCTTCTGCTGCAAGACAGATAACAGTTTCCGGCTCTTGCATGTCGCTGAGGGCAATACGCAAGCCAGCGGCCAGCCTATACACTTCACCGAAGGTGGCGCCGCCCCGAACAAATTCTTTTTCCGGGAATTTTGGCCCTTGCAGCAAGTCCAACACCGCCGCATCAAGGCTATTTGTCGAAGAGTATGCTGTCATCTTCCCTGGTTACTGCCCGGCCGAAAGATTGTCCGGCAAGGCTTCTGTCGCGCGGCCTGAAGGTGTTGCCATCCATTTCTTTTTTTACGACCTGTTTAAACAGCTTGGCCATTTTTAACCGTTGCGGTTCATCATGATAAAAGGTGTTCCAGGCGTAATCAAGCAGTTCCTGAAGTTTCTCGGGGCGCATATGCTTTGGCTGGAACACCACCTGGTCGGCGGAAAACTCATTCCAGTCGTGGGAGAGGATGCGGTTTTCCCGGCTCAGATCGTCATAGGCCTTGGTGTGCGGAAAAGGAGTGAGTACAGTAAATTCGGCAAGATCGAGCTCGATTTCCAGGAGAAAGTCAATGAAGTGCTTGATATAGTCTTCGGTATGGGTGTCAAGGCCCAGCAAAATTGTCCCTTCCACCATGATGCCGTGATCGTGATAGCGTTTGATCCGTTCCTTGATATAGTCGGAGGTGTCAAAAACCGCCTGGTAGACGTACCAGGCCCCGGCTTGGGCTGCCAGATCGAGGACCTCCGGCTTGTCTTCGATGGGATGCGAACACCAGTTTTTTTTCAGGGAAATCATCTCGCGAAACAGCTCCATTTCCCACTTGGTATCCTGGGCCAGGGAATTATCGACGAGAAACAGCCGATTATTGTCAATCCCGGCGATCTCGGCGACTACTTTTTCGATCGGTCGTGGGCGAAAGGCTCTGCCGCCAAGGTAGGAAACGGCGCAGGGATAACAATTAAAGCGGCAACCGCGTGAAGCATGCACCAGGTCGACCATCTGCACGCCTTTATGGTTATAAAGCCTGCGGTTGAGGATGTCCCGGCGTGCCGGACCAACGAGGGCAATATCCGGGCGACTGTCGATATAATTATAACAAGGTTGTAATTTGTTTTGCCGGAAGTCCTGGAGTACCTGCTCCATCCGCCCTTCGGCCTCACCGAGGAAAACCGAATCGGCGTGTTCCATGGTTTCTTCGGCATGGAGCATGGTGGCAATGCCGCCAAAGATGACTTTAATGCCCTTTTTACGATAGGTATCGGCTATTTCCCAGCCTCTTTTTACTTGGATGGTGAGCATCATGGAGATGCCGACCATATCTACAACTTCATCAAAATCGATGGTCTGCAAATTTTCATCAATAAAATCGATATCGACATAATCGGGGAGGGTAGCGGCAAAGACTACCGGGCCATGCGGCGGCAGATGAAACTCGGTTTGTCTGTCGAGCTTCGACCATTTTGGGTAAATGAGTTTGAATTTCATAGTAAATTAAATAAGGTAACTAGAACATCCCGCCATTTACGGAAATGACCTGGCCGGTGACATAGGAGGCGGCATCCGAACAGAGAAATCCGACAACCTTGGCGACTTCGTCCGCTCTACCGATCCGGGCCATGGGAATGAGGGTCTTGATATGCTCTTTCGGGGCTTCGCGAATCATATCGGTTTCAATGAGACCGGGAGCTACGACATTCATGCGGATGCCGAGGCGAGCGACCTCGGTGGCGACCGACCTGCTGGCGGCGTTCAAACCGGCCTTGGCGGCCGAATAATTAGCCTGGCCGCGATTAGCCATGAGAGAGCTGGCGGAAGAAATGGAGACAATGGCCCCTTTGCGCCTCCGCACCATTTTTTCGATGACCGGTCGGGTCATGTTATAAAACCCGCTCAAGGTGGTATCAATGACCGATTGCCAATTTTTCGGCGGCATCATCATAAATAAACCGTCGGCGATGATACCGGCGTTATTGATGAGGACATCGATTCTCCCGAATCGTTCGGCAATGTCTTCAATTGCCGTCTCGGTTGCCTGGCCATCCCTGACATCGAACTGATAAATCTCACCTTGGCCGCCGAGACTCATAACCGTCGCCAGGGTCTGTTCTGCGCCGTTTTTATCAGCCATGTAGTTGATTACGGTGTAGTATCCGTGTTGTGCCAACTCGACACAGATCGCCCTGCCGATGCCTTTGCTGCCGCCGGTTACGATGGCTATTTTTCGTTCGTCGCTCTCTGTCATTCTTTTATATTCACGCCTGGAAGAGCTGGAGGGTCATGCTGCCGATGAGTGTATTGTCCATGTGTTGCCGGCAGGATACCTCTCGGAGATTGCCAAAATTATAGAGATTTTCGGTCAGGGACAGGATTTTGCCGCCAATGGGCAGGTGATCAATGAAGAATTCAGCTTTTTTGATGCCCACCAGCCAACCCATCTTTTCTGAATCCAGTCCTTTCGTTTGGATTCTATCCCAACCGTTGCACACCCCCGCGGTTTGCGCCGCGAGTTCCACTAAAACCAACGAAATCACTCCTTGGTCATCGGCCATAGGCCAAAACCTGTCGACACGGCTGATTGTCAAGGCATGCAGCCGGTCAACCTCAAGCACCTCGCTTATCAGCAACATGTCGCCACGATGCGGGAGAAGGTCCTCTAGGGATATATGGGAGAGTGGTATGGTATTCATGGAATATTCGACACTGATACCTTATTATTTCTGAAATCGCCACCAAATTTGATGACAAAAACCTGTTCGTTATATAAGATGACGGCGTACAAATTCACCGATGCAATTCTCGAAAATGTTTAGTTAATACGCACTGTAATATAAAATTATGCAACAACTTATAGAAGAGCTGAAAGTTAAATTGATAGAAATTCTTAACCTCCAGGACATAACGCCTGAAAAATTTGATGAAAATGCCCAGTTGGTCGGTGGCGAGTTGGGTATCGACTCCATTGATGTCTTGGAGATGGTCGTCATGGTTGAAAAAGATTACGGACTCATCATCAACAATCAGGAGGTTGGGGAAAAGGTCTTTTCATCACTTGCAAGTCTTGCCCGCTATATCAAGGAAAACTCCTCCAAGGCATCTTCTTGACGAGTAGTACAGTCTATATTGCCGGCGCAGGGATAATAAGCGCTCTCGGTTCGGGTCTTGCCGCAACAGAGAAGACACTGTGTGCCAACCGCTCGGCAATCAAACCTTTGACACTCTTTTCACTGCTGCAGGGGACACCTTTGCCGGTGGGGCAGGTGGATGGTCCGGATTTTCCATCAGCACTTCCGAGAACCCACAGGTTGGCACATCTTGCTGCCGGGGAGGCTATGGCCGGGTGCAGCCACCCGCCCGATGCGGTAATCATCGGCACCACCACCGGTGGAATTGCAACCACCGAGGAATTGCTGAGGAGCGCAGAAGCCAACAAGGAGCTGTACCGGTACCATGGTTTAACCACGGTTGCCGAGTATCTTGTCCGGGAATTCGGCTGCAGCGGTCCGGCGCTCACGGTTTCCACGGCCTGCTCTTCCGGAGCGGTGGCCATTGCTCTTGGTATGGCGATGCTTCGTACGGGTTGGGCCGGGACCATTCTTGTCGGCGGAGTCGATTCTCTCAGTCGTCTGACCTATTTTGGCTTCCATTCCCTGCAGCTGGTCGATCGAAACGGTTGTAAGCCTCTTGATGCCAACCGCCAGGGGATGGCCGTTGCCGAAGGCGCCGGGATGCTTCTGTTGACCACAAGTCGACCGGATGGCCCGCATGCTGAACTTCTTGGTGCCAGCCTTTCCTGTGATGCCTACCATGCCGCCGCCCCGCATCCTGAAGGTCAAGGTGCTTTTATGGCAATGCAGAGTGCCTTGGCCGATGCCGGACTGCATCCGGAAGATATCAGTTATATCAACCTGCACGGTACCGGAACACCGGACAACGATCTGGCGGAAGCAAAAGCCGTGCGAAGGCTTTTTGTAGTGCCGCCGCCGCTTTCATCGATTAAGGGCGCATCCGGCCACAGCCTGGCAGCCGCCGGCGGCGTTGAGGCGGTGGTGTCGGTAATGGCGGTATTGCAGGGCTTGATGCCCGCCAATACCGGTTTGCAGCAGGTTGATCCGGCACTCGGTCTGCTGCCGCTGATACATCCGGTGCAGGTTCCTGTAAAAGCCGTTCTTTCCAACTCCTTTGGTTTTGGCGGCAACAACGGTTCTCTGGTGATCGGCGCCCCCGGCGCATTTGGGCAACAATCCTCGCTGCAGGCTTGCGGACCCTTAGCCATTCATGGTTACGCCTGCCTGAGTGGCGCGGGTGACACCTATGCCACCATGGAGCGGATCAACAGTGGTGCAGCGGCTGCCGGTATGGCCGATCTCGCGCAAATTTCCGAAAACCTGCCGTCCCAGCTTATACGGCGGCTGAAGCGTTTACCCCGCATGACCCTGTCGCTTGCCGTTATGGCGCATAAGGACTCGGGCTTTGATGCCCAGAAGCCAGGTTCAGTATTTATGGGTACCGGCTGGGGAGCCCTTTCGGAAACCCACGACTTTCTGACCCGTCTCAATGCTTCCAAGGAACAGTTCCCCAGCCCCACCGATTTTGTCGGTTCCGTTCACAATGGGCCCGCCAGCCAGGTGGCGATCATGTTTGGTGCCACGGGACCGAATATTACTGCCAGCGGCGGTGATTATTCTTTCGAACAGGCCTTGCTTGCCGCCGACCTCATGTACCATGATGCGGAGCATCCAGCACTGATCCTCGGTGCCGACGAGGGACATCCTGCCTTCTCGCCACTCCTTGATGCCTCGATTGATCCCGGTTCAGCGCTTGCCGACGGAGGTGGAGCTTTTGCCGTCAGTCGAACGACAAAAGGGGCCAAGTGCTGCATTGCCATTCCATTTTTTGCAAGCAGTGAGAAAGATGCAGTAATTGAATCACTGATAGCAGTTCTTGGCACCAGCGCAGAATGGCAGAGCCGATATGCCCTGGTTCTGGTAGGGATCCCTGCTGCCATGGAGCGGCAGGGCGAAAAACAGCTGGATCACTTTATGACGCTGGCGCAATGGTCGGCGCCGCTTATCCGCTACCGTAAACTGACCGGCGAGTTCGCCTCAGCTTCCGCCGTAGCGACGGCCTTTGCCGCCTCTTTTCTTGAAGCAGGGCTGGTTCCCGGAGCTTTTGTCGGTGGCAGGGATATTGTCTTCGATACGTCTCAGACCAAAATATTGGTGTTGGGGTTGGGCCGGAATATTACCGCCATGGAGCTTTTCAAACCATGAAAAAGGCATTTCAATTCGGAGCTACAACAATGTGTCGAAGGAGCTGAACCGCAATGCGATGCCTTAAACTCATTGCCCATTTAGTTGGTCTTTCGCCGCCAATTTTTTTCTGGTGTACATTGCTGGTGGTGAGTTTGCCGCAATTGCTGGTTGCGGCAGAGTCCGAGGAATTGAGTAGTTTTCTGTCTGAAATTCAAGCCGCATCGGAAAAGGTCCGTTCTTTTTCCAGCGAATTTGTCCAGGAAAGAAGGTTGGCTCTCTTTACCGAACCGGTGATTTTCCATGGTTCCTTGACGGTTGTTCGGCCGGACCGGTTGCGCTGGGAGTTTACCGCACCTCTTCCCTCCGTCCTTATCTTCCGCGGTGAGCAGGGAATTCGCTGTAACGACAAGGCGCCGCCGACCCATTTCGATCTCGGTACCGATCCGATCATGCGAGCCGTAGCCGAGCAGCTGTGGCTCTGGCTGGGAGGCGACTATTCACGCTTGAATGCCTTATATCTCATGGAAAAATCAGGGCCTTCTGCCCTGCGCATAACTCCGAAAAATCAGGCGATGTTAGACTATATTAGCAGCGTCACCATCACCTTCAACACGACCAGCAGACAACCCGAAAAGGTCGAAATTGCCGACCCCGGCGGTGACACCACCATCATTAGTTTCAAATCCTATGTCTTAAACGGCAATACCCCGGATGTTCGTTTTTCCCGCTGTGGCACCGATGAGTAGAACTGCGGCGATTCTTCGTTGGCTCATAGCGCTCATCGCCTGCGGTGTGGGTTTATATTATTGCAATGATCTGAGACTCGCCGACGATGCCATCGATCTGCTGCCGGGCGAGGCGGTGCGCGGCGACCTGCGGATGCTGAAGCGCATGGGCCTGGTCGATCGGTTATTTATCACCGTTTCCGTCAAAGAAGAGGATGGAGGAACTTCGCCGGTCAGCAAGAAATCCCTGCAGGAGAGTACCAAGAAACTTGGCGACCTGCTGACGGCAAGCGGCCATTTTTCCTATGTGTTGTCGCATTTGCCGCAAGGGTATGAGTTCTCCCTTTTTGCCGCCATTCAGCCGTCGCTCCCCTTGCTGCTCGATGAAGGCGATCTGGCGACCCTTGCCGTCATGACCTCGCCTGCCGGAATTGAGGCCGGTTTGCAGAGATCGTTCGCCCTGCTCAACAGCCCCGCCGGCATTGCCCTGAAAAAACAGGTGCAGGTCGATCCCTTGGGTTTGATCACCCTGGCCCTGCAAAAGCTGAACCTTATTCGCTCTGAGTTCTCGGTACGACTCGACGATGGTTTTTTCATGAGCAAGGATGGCAAGAGTTGTCTTTTAGTGGCTGAAAGCCGTGAATCCCTGACCGATTCGGACCGGGCAGCGGCCATAGAGAAAATTATAGGTGAGGCATATCGCCAGGCGCTGCCTGCCGGAATCGAGGCGAGCGTCATCGGCAGTCTGCCGCACACCCTCGCCAACAGCCGATCCGTCGAGAACGATCTGCGGGTGCTGTTGCCCTTGGCATCGATTCTCCTCGTTCTGTTATTTGGGGTCGTTCTGCGTAATATTCGTTTTCTCGTGGTGGTGAGTGTGCCGTATCTGGCGGCGCCTCCGGCCATCGCCTTAACGAGTCTTTTCTATGACAAACTCAGTGGTCTCGCCCTCGGTTTCGGCATTGTTCTGTTGGGTATCACCGTCGATGTTGCCACCCATCTGTACCTGGCCCTGACCGAGGGACAGGGCAGCCCGCGAGAAGCTATGAAGAAAGTAGCTGAACCGGTGTTTTATGCTGTCTTGACGACTGCCGCGGTTTTTGTCGTGCTGATGTTTTCCCAGGTTCCCTGCCACAGGCAGATGGCCTTGCTGGCTCTTTTTGGAGTACTGTTCGCTACCGCCTGCGCCTATCTGCTTATCCCGGCGATTGCCTCATCGCACTTGAAGAAACCGGCGAAAACTGTCACCAGCAATTGGCTTACGCCTTTTACCCCCAGACGTCCCGGACCTATTCTCTTGGTTTGGCTGATTCTTGTGATCTTAGGTGTCATAAGCTGGCCCCGGCTTCACTATAACGGTGATTTGCGGGGGCTCGACGTCCCCGACAAACAGGTTATCGCCAGTGAGCGTCATTTCAACGCCACCTGGGGTGGGGGAGACGAACAGGCCTTTGTCATTGCCACCGGCAACAGTCTTGATGAGGTGCTTGACAGAAATTATCAGGTTTACCGTTTTCTAAAGGAACAGGGAGTGAAAAAATTTCAATCCTTTGCACCACTTTTGCCCGGACCTGGCGCCCAGGCTCATAACCTGCAGGGGTGGCAGCAATTCTGGACGGAAAATGGCGCGGAACTTGAGGCTCGGTTCGTCGCCGCGGCGGTTGCCCGGGGCTTCACGGAAAAGGCTTTCGTACCGTTTTTCTCGTGGCTGAGCGCCCCGCCGCAAGCTCTGTCGCCGGAAAAATTCCTAGGCGGTCCGCTGCAACCGCTGTTTTCTTCAATGCTGAAAATCCCCAGGGAAAAGGGGGAGGAAGACAATGGCTATATGGCCATGACCACGGTCGCCATCGACGATCGGTTGCTGCCGCAACTCCTGGAGTTTGGCCAGAGGCAAGAGGGAGTGCGGGTTCTTGCCAACAAAAAGTGGCGGGCGGAGGTGGAGCGGCTGCTCCGCTATGATGTCCTCACCCTGTCGCTGGTCGCCGGCTTGCTTATTACCCTTATGGTGGTCTATCAGTTCCGTAATGCCAGGGCTGTCATTGCGGTGCTGGCACCGGTCATTTCATCGCTTGCCGCCATGTCGATCTTCTGCTTTCTGACCGGTGGCCAGCTGAACATGATGCATCTTATCATGGGCCTTATGGTTATCGGCGTCAGTGTTGATTATGGTATTTTCATTGTCTGTGCCAAACTGGCAGGCCAGGAAAAGGTGTCGGAACGGTCGGTGAGCCTGACCGCCGCCAGTTCCCTGATAGGCTTCGGCGTTCTCGCCTTTGCCGGACATCCCGCCCTGTACGCCCTGGGGGTGACGGTTTTAATCGGAATCGGCGTGGCCTGGCCGACGGCTCTTCTGGTCAGTCCGGCACTTCTGGTGTTTGGCAAAAAAGGGTGAAGGATGAAAACCAGCGCTCTCATTGTGTGTTGTTGCCTCTGTCTTATTCTAACCTCATGCAGTTTGCCGCACACCGTGTCACAACCCGATATGGATGGCAAAGAGCAACGGGCCGGACAATTATTGCGTATCCGCGTGGAACGATGGGATACCGTGCGTTTTTCCGGCCTCCTCGGCCTGCAGAAGAATGCGGCGGGGCTGCAATATGTCGTCCTCGATGCAACCGGGGTAAAACTCCTTGAGGTGGCGGTGGCCGGCGACGGCAGCGACAAGGTGCTGCGGCTGAGCGGGGCCTTGAAAAATTCCGATTTCGGCCCCTTTCTGTCCGAGGCCCTGGCGAGAATCTATCTGCAGGGAGCCGAAGGCATGGGTTGCATCGGTTCCTGGTTGTATCAGGTATGCCGCAAAGAAAGTGAGGATAAAGGTTGGCTCAAATACGGTCAGGCCGGGCCGTTCAAGGTCTGGCAGATGTCGACCGGGGCAGACGCTGAGGCCGTGGTCTACCGCCAGCCATGGCTGGGACTACGGATTTACCTGGAACCGACGAAAGTTTCGCCGTGAGCATCTCTGACGACGTCGGTTCTTTTGCCCCGCCGGAGTGTGATGCAGCCTTTGTGGTGATAGGGTGTAAACCGGGTATTTTTTAATTTTCATGAAGGATGTTTGATGATATGGCTGTCCCGCGGAGCTATTTTCCCCGGCAGGAGGGAGATCCTGCCCCACTGGTGGCGTCGGCCTCCAGGCGGATTAATTTTGAGGATGCAGATATTCTTGGGATGGTCTGGCATGGCCGCTATGCCAGCTATTTTGAAGATGGGCGCGTCGCCTTTGGCGATGCCTACGGTTTGAACTATCACAGCATCAGGGCCAATCAGATGATGGCGCCGGTGGCGCAGATGCACCTCGACTATAAACTGCCGCTGCGCATTGACGACACCATCCGCATAGAGGCGGCCCTACACTGGACGGAAGCTGCCAGACTGAACTTTTCCTACACCATCTTCAACCCCAAGGGGCAAGTGGCAACCAGAGGCTATACCGTGCAGTTGTTGACCGATGTCGAAGGCACGGTCCAGTTTTACACCCCCAACTGGCTGCGTGAGTTTCACCATAAGTGGCGTCAGGGTTTTTGGCAGGAACCGGCATAAAAATAACATTATTCAGTGGCTGAAACGCCGCAACCTCTTACCCAAATAACGGCCATGCAACAGAAGCGAGCAAGCATTCTTCTCGTCCATCCCCTCGGCTACAGTGCCAAACGCGCCGGCAGCGATATCTCGCGGGTGGCCAACATCATGCCGCCGCTGGGACTCGCCTCCATCTCCGCCTACCTGAGTGCGGGTGGCTACCGCAACGACATCATCGACTGCTATGCCCATCCCGACTCCGATGCACGGATCAGTTCCTATCTGCGCACCGAGAACCCGGCCTTTATTGGTTTTTCCTGCACCACCTCGAGTTTTTTCGATGGTGAGCGGCTGGCTCGTCTGGCGAAAAGTATCCGACCGGAAATTCAGGTGGTCTTCGGCGGGGTGCACGTCTCCGCCGTCAAGGAGGAGGTCCTCGACACCTACCCGGTAATCGACTACGCGGTGGTCGGCGAAGGCGAGGAAACGCTGCGGGAATTACTCGCCACCCCTGAAGAAAGGCGGGTTGAAGTAGAAGGCCTGGTGTTGCGCGCCCCGGACGGCAAGGCCTTTTTCACCGGACGGAGGCAAAAACTCCTCGATCTTGATAGCCTGCCTTTTCCCGATTATAGCAAACTGGCGGGCTACCCGGAGGCCTACACCCTGCCGATCTTCAACTATCCAAAGGCCCCGAACGGCAGTTGTATCTCCAGCCGCGGTTGCCCTTACGCCTGCAGCTATTGCGATCGCTCGGTTTTCGGCAGGACCTTCCGCTATAATTCTGCCGACTATTTATACCGCCACGTCCTCTATCTGAAAGAGACCTATCAGCTCCGGCATCTCAATTTTTACGATGACCAGTTCACCTTTAATCGCAAGCGAGTTGTTGATTTCTGCCGGATGGTCATGGAAAAACCGCTGGGGATGACCTTTAATTGTGCGGCCCGGGCCGAGCACCTCGATTTTGAGCTGCTGCAACTGATGAAGGCGGCCGGCTGCTGGATGATCAGCCTGGGGATTGAGACCGGCGACGAGCTGCTTCTTTCCGCCCATCGGCAAAATGTCGATCTGCAGATGATGCGCGAGAAAATCGACCTGATAAAAAAGGCGGGAATCCGGGTCAAAGGCTTGTTGATGATGGGTTTACCGGGAGAAACCGAGGCCAGCATCAAAAAGAGCAAGGCCTATGTCTTTTCTCTGCCCATCGATGACTTTAATCTCTCCAAGTTCACCCCCTTTCCCGGCTCACCGGTGTACAAACAGATCAAAGAAACCGGGGAGACAATGGGAACCTTCATGGAGGACTGGGAAAAGATGGACTGCATGTGCTTCCAGTTTGTGCCGCGGGGGATCGAGCTGGCAAGGATGGAGGAGCTGTTTATCGACTTTTACCGCAGCCATTTTCAACGAAACCGGGTCATCTGGGGCTATGTTACGATGCTCTGGAAATCGCCGGATAGTTGGCTGCGCTTTCTGCGGAATCTGCCTTCCTTCCTCAGGTTCGTTTCTACCAATAAGAGAATCGGTGGGTAGGATCTTTTTCCAGTACTGAATTTTAATCAATGAAACCCTCGTACAGGGAGGGGCGTGATGTTCAATTCCTGTTTACGTTGCTCTACTTGCCAAAGATCGTAGGCAACCTGATGCCCCATCCAGCTTTCCGGGCTACCACCAAAAGCCATGGAGAGGCGAAACGCCATCTCCGGTGAAATCCCTGAATTGCCGTTAATAATTTTAGACAGAGTTTTGCGACTTACACCGAGAGCAACCGCAGCTTGAGTAACGGACAGGCCCATGGGGGTAAGCCATAGCCCACTGAGAATTTCGCCGGGATGGGGAGGGTTGTGCATCCTCATAATCTCACCTAATGATAATCTTCATAGTCAACAATTTGAGCATCTCCGTTCTGAAAACGGAAAGTAATACGCCAATTGGCCTGCACGGTTACAGCCCAAGTTTTCTTTCTTCCACCTTTCAATTCGTGAAGCGCAAGAGCCTGAATTTGCATGTCTTCAACGACCCTGGCTTGATTAAGCTGGGCCAGGATAAGCCGCAACCGCTCGGCATGCTTTGCCTGGATTCCAGCCAAGTTTCCGGTAAGGAAGAATTTCTTTAATCCCTTATGAGCAAAACTCAATATCATGGTTTCATTGTAACCACTATGTTCTCGCATTGCAACCGGATTGGCCATTGAACCAATGGCAACAAACGACAGGTGATATTGGATCTTAAAACCGGTCCAGAGGGCTCTGCAATTTGCGGATGTCTCGGGCCATCGCATGGGTGTAGATCTCGGTGGTCTTGACGTCGGCATGTCCGAGATGTTCTTGCAATACCCGGATATTCACCCTATTTTCCAGCATATGCGTAGCAAAGCTGTGGCGCAAGGTGTGGCAGCCCACTTTCTTGTCGATCCCGACCTGTTCCGTCGCCCTTTTCACTGCCTTCTGTAGTCCGGATTCAAGCACATGATGGCGCATCTCTTTGCCTGATCGCGGATCGATGGACCGTTCTCTTGCCGGGAACACCCATTGCCAGACGGTTTCCCGTCCGGCGTTGGGATATTTTCTGGCCAGAGCCTCTGGGATATACACCTCACCGAATCCTTCTTCAAAATCTTTATGATGAAGCGCTTTTACCGCCTGAATCTGCCTCTGCAACTCGTCTGCTAGATTTTTTGGCAGGATGGTGGTCCGGCCCTTGCCGCCCTTGCCACCCCTTATAAAAATGAGGCCCTGGCCAAAATCCACATCCTGAACACGCAAGCGGATACACTCCATCAGGCCCAAACCTCCACCATAGAGCAGTTTGGCCATGAGGGCGTGCTTACCGGTAATGGCTGAAAGCAGGCGCTGCACCTCCGCCTGTATGAGCACGGTGGGTGGCCTTTGCTGACGTTTGCTGCGAACCGGAGCGATCTCTTCAGCCAGAGGTTTGTCAAGGACATCCCGATAGAGAAACACTAGCGCATGCAGGGCTTGTCGCTGGGTGGATGCAGACACCTTGCCAACGCTTGCGAGGTGGGAAAGGAATCGTTCGATGTCCTGTGCCCCAAATAGCTTCGGATGGGTTTTGCCGCCAAAATGATGGATGTAGCGGAGTATCCACTGGCAATAGGTCTGCTCGGTGCGATAAGCATAATGATGATAGCGCAGCACTTCGCGCACCTGATCCATAAGCTTCAGGCTGGGATTTGGCCGGAATTACACCACATTTTTCTTTTGACTTTCCATATTCTATGCTAGGATAACGTGATAAGTGGAAACTTTCCAGGAATATTCAATAAGTGGAATTAATTTTGGCAATATTTCCATATTTGAATCTCTATATGAGAATAAGTGGAAATTCTGTCCATCCATAGTGGATGATATGGCGGAAAAAATTCCGCTTATCCACACGTTATGAAAAGATAAAATAATTTCATGTATACATGTCCGAATTG
Organism: Deltaproteobacteria bacterium; assembly: GCA_031441605.1. Taxonomy (GTDB): domain Bacteria; phylum Desulfobacterota; class Desulfobulbia; order Desulfobulbales; family Desulfocapsaceae; genus Desulforhopalus_A. The sequence goes on along the minus strand of JANNQF010000064.1, from coordinate 6,433 downwards.
CTGGAAATTAACCAGAGAAAAAGTTGAGATATGTTCTCGATGTAAAATCGATATCAATGCATATGAGGCCAAAAAGAAAGAAGAATTTAAAAATACAAAAATTAATTCTCCCAAATCGGAAACTGAGAAACTAAATGATATAATTAAAGAATTGAGAGAAAAAGGCAAGCAGGCAGTAGCTTCTAGGGATGAATGGAGAAAGAGAGCAGAAGTTGCCGAAAAAGAGCTTTCAAGTAGAACAAATAACAATGACTTGAAATTTAGACAAGTTAAAATGAAGTTCTCAAAAATGTATCATCCAGATACTGTGACCGGTGACAAATTCGAAAAACTTATTAAGCAGGAGATATTCAAAGAATTTTGGCAGGAAATAATAAATATTGAAAACAAAAATTCATAACAATCGCATCAAAGGGATGGATTAAAATGTCAAAAACAATCAGATGCTTTGCGTGTGAAAAAATAAACCCTATAAAACAAGACGACACTAAATGCCCATCATGTGGCTCATCTAATATTGAGGAGTGGTCGGAAGAACGCTATAAAGAGAGCTTTAAAGCTGGTGCTTTATATAGCATCGACTCAAAAGGCAAAAGATTTACTCCTAAAAAATAGTTCATAACAATATTAATTGTTAGCTAACCAAGGCGTCAAGCGGACTCCGCTCCGCCCCTTACGCCTACTGTTATGGTAAAAAAATGATAACTGATGAAAAGAAAAAACGAATAGAATCTCTTTCAACAGAAGAAATGCTGTATGAGATAAATCTTGGTCACCGTTCACATTTTCAAAGAGAAAAATTCGCATATCTTCAAACCTGTTATCAACTTCGTCTAGCAGAAGAAGAAAAACAACTTGCCAGTAAACAAAGTATGGCAAATTCCAACACCAGTGATAAAACCAATAATCTACATAATACATCCATAATACTTCCCGGCAAATCTATCAAAAAAGTTGATAAGTGGCATGAAACGTTTCTTGGTAAAATTGCCGTTGGAGTAATTATTTTCATTCTTTCTTGTTGTGTTGTTTGGGTAGTTAATCATTATTTAAACCTTAATTTAACAAAACCATAACAAACTAGTCCAGCCGACACCGGGAAGGCCGCGGCTTTGAATTCTTACGTCAGTGGCCCGGTGCGGCTGACCAGCACGTTCGGTATTAAAATAATGACTGAAGAAAAATCTATTTCACTTGTCAATCTTGGCAACTTATCCAAGCCTGCAGACACATTAATCAATAAAGTTTCTAATGCTATTGGTGGCATATTCGAACCATGGCAAGTTAAACGTGTTGCTAAAGCACAGGCTGAAGCTGAGTTAATTAAGGCAAAATCAGATATTAAGATTACAGATCTTCATAGAAGAGCAATGCATCGCTTCGTTGAGGAGGAAGCATCTCGCCAAGAGAATATGGAACAGATTACCCGAAAAGCCATACCTAAATTAGCTGAGAATTCAAATCCTAATTCTATGGAAAATGATTGGCTTGCTAATTTCTTCGATAAATCTCGCATAGTATCTGATGAGGAAATGCAGTTGCTGTGGGCTAGTGTATTAGCTGGTGAAGCAAATGCACCAGGTTCATACTCGAAACGTACTGTAAATTTTCTAGCTGATCTGGACAAAAGAGATGCAGAACAGTTTCAATCATTATTGAGTTTTGGTTGGTATGTTGGAGGATTCACCCCAATAGTTTTCGATACAAGCGAAAAAATATATAATGATCATGGAGTTAATTTTTCTACTCTTTCTCATCTTGAAAGTATTGGACTTATACAATTCGATAATTTGGCCGGATTTCGTAAAATTCATGTCCCTAAAAAATTTCCTGTTTCATACTGTGGTAAAGAGTTTATTCTGACGTTTGAAAAAGATAGCGATAATGAAATTAATACAGGGAAAGCAATGCTAACACAAATCGGGCATGAACTTGCTTCGGTATCAACTGCTCCAGGTATTGTTGAATTTGAAAATTTTATTCTCGAAAAATGGAAAGCCTATAATCCAAAGAATATTGAAACCGAACAAAACATTCCAGCGGACCCGCAAACAGCGCAGGTCCGCTGAACTCCACGTTAGCCATCGAGCTCTATCACTATGCAAATCTTCCTCGAAAATAACTGGCTGTCGATTCTCTCCATCGTCATCGGTGTCGTCGTGGCGTATACCTTTTACCGTCTACAGAAGAAGGACACGGCATCGGCATCGGCAGAACGAAAGAAACATGCGACAGTTGAACTGCTCGATGTTGTCGAAAGCTACATCATTAATAAGCAACGACTTTCAGAACAAGTGATCGAGAACCTGATCCACGCCTCTGAACGCGACCATTCGGTCGCATTACGTCCAACACGCACTGCGGTGTCGTTGCTTCAAGATGTCGCGCTGCGACTACAACGCAGTCGCCACCTCGACATTCCTCAGAAGTCCGAATATTCGGAGAAGATCGAACAGCTTATTCGAGAGACACGTGAGCATCGTGAGCCAACTCGGCTTGATGAATTGAATGCGGAAATGGCAGGGAAATTTTCTGAATTTGAATCTTTGCTACAGCCGGAGCGGAAAGAGGAGGCAAGAAAGATACTTATGTCCATCGCAAGTCTTTCTGAGAAAAGGAGCGAGATATCCTTAAGAACAGATGAAAGCAGAGAACGGGTAATAGCTGTAACAACTGCCCTCCTTGGCGTTGCGGCGACAGTAGCGTCCGCGCTAATCGGAAGCAAGCTATTCGATACTGTCAGTACGTCACCTTTTGCTTCGATCTATGGAAAGCTTTTCCCTTTAATGGGTGGTGTGCTTGCCTTGGTAATCGTAGCCCAGGTTTTGGCTACAGTTGTCCGAATCAAGCGCAGAAAAACTGAGAAATCTCCCCATGACGCGAAAATCGATGGCTAACCCATCATTCCACCGGACCTGCGCGAAAAGCCGCGCAGGCCGGTGAATTCAAACGTTCGGCATATTAAGAAGCATACAAGCAAAGGAGGTTTTTCCTCATGAGAGCATTCTTATCTCATTCGTCAGCCGACAAGCCGTTAGCGACAATGATCTTCCGTATTCTTCGCGATAAAGCGATTGATGTTTGGTTCGATCGCCTAGAATTGAGGGCAGGCGATTCGCTTCTAAAGAAGATAGCGGAAGGTATTGGAAACGCTGAGTATTTGTTGATACTTGTTACCGAAAACTCAAAAACGTCAGCATGGGTGGAGAAAGAGCTTTCCATTGCACTCACTCAAGAAGTAAATGGTGTCGGCCCCAAGGTGATCCCTCTGCTACTTAAAGGTTGTGACATCCCAACAATTTTGGCAGACAAGATTTACGTGCCGATCGACGAGCACGGTGCCGGAATAGGTGAGATCTTCCAGGCTATTTTTCGCAACAGTTACATTTTTGATATTTCCCTCAATGCTGGAGATCTCACCTGCGATGTACGGGCGCTCCAAGAAGAACTGTACGAATTCACAAGATCTGCATTCGTGGATCTTCATGTACGAATTGAAAACCATGGCTTTAACCAGAAGATAACCGACATTACGGAACAATCTGTAGCATCACCTGAAACACCGCCACCAGTTATCGAACAGATCAAACGAGTATCAGAGACTCTTCACATTGAGCTCCCAATTTATTGGGTCAATCTTTCCGCTCTTATTGGGCAACTAATCACACAGATATTTTCACACTACGGTAAAAATATGGATGCCGTAAAGACTGCCACAAAATCTGTTGTTCATTCATTAAGTTTCGCACAATACACAATGTACGCTCGTATTCATGCCGCAGTGTTTGCTATACACGCTGAACAGTTTGGGTACGATGATATCGCTAAATATATCCTGAGATTTAACGAGATTAAAATCCACGAGGATGAAAAACTTGTACGCGAGATATGTAAAATTGCACCTAGTTACGATTTAGCGGATGTCGAAATTGTAGGTAATCCTAATCGACGTATCATAGACAGCAGGCTATTGCTCCCAGTATCAGGGGATGACCGCCTGATGCTTCAGATGACAAGCCATCCGAAAGTTATGTTTACTTATGGGAATTGGTACTTCACATGCCTTCCACAAATGCTCGGTCGTCATTTAGACTGGACGGCATTCCGTGAGACTAAACCGCTTCACGAACTCGATTACACGATGGGGTTTTCGATTGATGATTATAATCTCGTCGGGCTTGCATAAGGCTGCATATCAACCGCATTATATAAAATTGCAATTCTGCTGCACAACACTGCAATTGCTTTTGCGTAGCGTTGGGGAGCAATTGGGACAGACCAAGATAAAATAACGGCAAAAAGAAGCCGAACAGCCAGTCCAGCCGACACCGGGGAGGCTTCGTTCTTGTTTGCGATCGTCAGTTGCCCGGTGCGGCTGACCAGATCGTTAACTTTCTCTTGGCGAGTCTTGGCTTGAAAGCATACCACAAAACCTCTTCCTGAGTATACGTCATAAAACCTATTTTTTCTTATTAAATTAGTCAGTTGTTGTTTCGATGTAATCGTTGTTTCTTAGTTCTCCTGGTCCAGGTATTTCCGCCAAAGGGAAGGGAGTCGGGGGCCGGCCCCGAGAACAGGTCTTGTGCGATTGTTCTTCGGGTGCGACCGGCGTGGTTACGTACTCGTTGGTGAAAGTCCAGACATACCCACGAATGCCCAATGGCCAATATCCACCTTACAGGCTGGCCGGGTTGAATGTATCGCAATTGTTGATGTTGCCGGCTTCATACCCGCGTCGGAACCAACGGACCCTTTGGGCGGATGAGCCATGGGTAAAGGAATCCGGAACCACATAGCCCTTATGCTGCTTTTGCAGCCGGTCGTCGCCTATCTGACTGGCGGCGTTCAGCGCTTCTTCGATGTCGCCAGGTTCAACCAGATTTTTCACTTTATCCGCCCTGTATGCCCATACCCCGGCAAAGCAATCTGCTTGAAGCTCAAGCCTGACCGACAACTTATTGTATTCCGTGGGAGAAACCTGCCGCCTCCGGGCCTGAATTTTATCAGAGATGCCAAGCAGCTGTTGCACATGGTGACCTATCTCGTGGGCAATCACATAGGCTTGGGCAAAATCACCAGGGGCATTCATTTTCTTTTTCAAATCCTGGTAAAAGGAGAGATCGATATAAACCTTGCGGTCCCCAGGGCAATAAAAAGGCCCCATGGCCGCTTGAGCGTAACCGCAGGCTGATTGCACCTCTCCGGAAAAGAGCACCAGTTTTGGTTCTTGGTATGTCTTGCCGCCGGCAGAAAAAATTTTATGCCAAGTCTCTTCCGTGTCGGCCAGGACAACCGAGACAAAATCAGACAGTCGTTTCTCCTCGGCCGATTGTTGGACAGGGCCGGATGGTCCGACCTGACCCTGTTGGATCGAGTCTCCGAGGTTTAAGATAACAGCGGGATCGATGCCGAAGTACATGCCGACAAGCGCCAAAAGGAGGATGCCGATTCCACCACCTTTCGTTTTTCCGGACAGGCGCATACCTCGCCTATCTTCAACATTTGAGGATTTCTGTTCGTTCTCCCAGCGCATGATCGTCCTCCCTATTGATCAAAAATTATCTTCAACGTATAGTAATTTCCTTTAGGTAAACTCCCGGCTTTGCAGTTGACGAAGACGGGGTCGGACCAAGTCATATTGTTGATTTAACATAATAAGATCATAAATAATAGGCAATATTTCACCTTAAACCCGTCATTTTAAGACTCAAAAGGGACTTTTAAGAGAAAATAGCACAACAAAAACATTCTGCGGACAAGCCGCAAATGTTCTCGTTCTAAAAATCTATAAAAGAGCAAAAGGAAGCGGGTCAGACTAAAGAAATTTGCATACGCCGCCCAAGTGCCAGGGATCTTCTGAAAGCACACCAAGCATGGCCGCATGAAATAGCTTGATTTTCTTCCCGCCCTTTTTCTTCAAAAAAATGTAATTTTCAAAAATTCTTCCTGTTTTCTTCTTGGGTTATTGTTGTTCTAGCAATCTTCTTCAGAAGATTCTTCCGATGTATTGGCTTGGAGGCAACAAGCCATGCATCAATGCAAGAAAGCGAAATGCCAAAACTGCAGCATCCTTTTTATTCCCGATCACCGCAACATCGGTCGACAGGAGTTCTGTAACCTGCCCGACTGTCGCAAAGCCAGCAAAGCCGCAAGCCAGGTAGCGTGGCGAGCAAAGAATCCCGACTACTTCAAAGGCCCCGTGCATGTTGCAAGAGTCAGGCAGTGGCGCCTCGACAACCCGGGCAAGGGATCTCGCAAGGCCGAACCCGGCGTGTTACAAGATCGCTGCCAAGAAAAAAACACGGTAGAACGTTGTGTTGCCGATAATTCCCGGCCTCCTGCGGTTGTGCTACAAGATTCCTGCCTCACCCAAAATCCCGTTATCATAGGGCTAATCGCCCATTTCACCGGATTGATGTTACAAGATGACATC
>JANNQF010000063.1:0-14211 GCA_031441605.1 Deltaproteobacteria bacterium | reverse complement strand
TGCCGTACATGGTGCCGATAACCGAGCGCAGGCCCTTGCCGAGATCTTCAAGTCCTGCGCCAATGGGTAGGCCACCCTCCGAAAACGCCGACTGGCTGCGGCCATAAACGATCTGCAGGAACAGTTCGCGCATCGCCACGTTGATGGCATCGCACACCAGATCGGTGTTCAGCGCCTCAAGGATGGTCTTGCCGGGAAGAATTTCCGAGGCCATGGCCGCCGAATGGGTCATGCCGGTGCAGCCGATGGTCTCGACCAGGGCTTCTTCGATAATGCCGTTTTTGATGTTGAGGGTCAGTTTGCAGGCACCCTGCTGCGGCGCGCACCAGCCGATGCCGTGGGTGAGGCCACAAATATCCCTGATCTCTTTGACTTTTGTCCATGCGCCTTCCTGAGGAATGGGTGCGGGACCGTGATTGGCCCCCTGCGCCACCCGGCACATTTCCATGACTTCAGAAGAGTAGATCATCCTTTTCTCCTTGGAAAAATGTTGTTTTGATGAATGATATTGTAACTATAATTCAATAATGGTATCGAAAAGCGCTCCGGCGGCCTCGATCTTGCTCCTGTTGCCGATAATCGCCCGGTGGCTGTTCGCCGTCATGGCGGCGAAGGCCGGGGCAAAGCTGCGCAGATCGGCAAGGCTGGTGGCGGTTATTTCGGTCAGCCGCTGTTGCTTATACAGGGCGTCAATGCCGTTCAAATAGTCATTTCTGGCGGTGGCCCCTTTGGATGCGGCGCTTTGCAACGGGTCGAAATTACCGTAGGTGCCGATGATCAACTGTTCGAGAACCTTGTCCGGAAGGGTAAGAGCGGCGACGACATCCGGCACGCCGTTGTAGGCATCATAGGTTTTTTTCACCTGCGGATCGCGGTAGCTGACATAGGCCAGGTTGCCGCTCAGCTGTCCGAACTGGATGAAACAGCCATAGGCGCCGCCCATCTGCCGCACGGTATTCCATAGATAATCGCGCGATAGATAGGTTTTCAATACCTCAAAATGACCGTTGTAGCCGTCGGCGTTTTTCAGGAGATTGCCGCCCTGAACGGCAAAGACCACCTCAGCCGAGGTGATGAAGGCCTCATGCGCCGCCAGTTGCAGTGGCGGCAGGGTGTAAGTAACCCGCGGCTCGGAGCTGAGGGCATCGGCGATGCAACCGCCGACCTGCAAGAGGTGGCCGAGCTCGCGGCTGTCGGCGGTTGTGGCAAGGAGTAGGTTGTTGCTGTTGAACAGCAAGGTGGCGATTTGCTCAAGGGATTCAAGAAAACTTTCCTCCTTCACCTCATAGTTTTGGACCAGGTCTTTCAATGCCAGGTAGGAAGTCACCCCGTTGACTGTCTCATTATAGAGTCCGGCGGTGCTCAAATGGGCGAAAACCCGGGTTGACGGAAGATTGTACCCTTCACTCTGGGCGGCATGTTCGGCCCAGGCGAATTCTCGGTCGACGATCTCACGAATTCGCGCCATATCGGCAAAGGAGACCGAAGAAAAGACCTCGGCGAGGAGCTGCAATGCCTGCTGCAGATACTCCGGCAGACATTTCAGATGCATCCAGAACACCGGTTTGGTTACACCCCCTTGCAGGCGGTGGGTGTAAGTGTTCAGGGTGTGGGAAAAAGATCCTGTGCAGGTGGCGACTTCCTTGGCGAACTGCTGGTAACTCAGCCTTTTCGTGCCGATTTCGGTGACAATGGTGCCGAACAGATCGAGGAGCGGCAGGAGTTCCGGTGGCAGACAGGAAAAATCAAAACCGACATCGAGATAGGTAATATGATTGGTGGCAAGCTCGCTGACCAGTACCTGCCGGCCAAACATCTCAGTCGGCACAACGCTCGGAAAATCAATCGTGGTTGTCAGGTCGGCAAGCGACAGCTGCGGCAGGAGCGCAAGTGTTTCAACGCTGTTCGGCTGTAGCTGCTCCTCCATCAGTTCTTTCGTGCGATTGATTCGGGCATTTTTATCTTCCTCGGAAATGGCCGCATCGTGGGCGGCTAAGCGTTGTTGCTCCTCGGCCTGGGTCCTTTTTTGTTTCTCCGGGTCGGGGACCAGGGTGACGATCACCGGTGCCGGGTTATCGAGCAGATAGTGCCGGATAAGCTCTTCAAAATAACCTTCATTCAACGCCTTGTGCCGCAGGGAGCCGATCAGTTCCTCGCTCAACAGATTGTCGATCGGGTCGGTGCCGTATTTGAGGCCGGTCATCGCCTTGCTGATGAGGTCAAGGCCTCGCTGGGCCTTGCTGGCCTCTTCCCGGACGTTGAATTCAAACTTGTTTAGCTCTGCCAGCACCAGATCCCGGTCAAGACCCTCCTGCACCATTTTTGCCAGGGAGGTTTTGTAGAGAGCAAGGAAGGTGTCGCGATGCTGCTGTTCACTGCCGACCAGATAGGTAATCATCAGGGTTTTGCTGGATGAGGTAGCCATGAAAAAACCACCGAAATCCTTACACAGTCCGCTCCCAACAATGGCATTCTTTAAGGGCGAGCCGTCCGAGTTGAAAAGAATGTTGGCGATGATCTGAAAGGCGGTGTTCTCGCGGCGCATGGCGATGGTTGCCACACTGGTGCCGACGGCGAGAAAGGTTTTTCCGGCGATGTCGCTGCTGTCGACCGCATAGGTTTCGGTGATGAATACCGGCTGCGAAGGCGATTGACCCTCTTCAATGGCGGCAAGTTTTCCGGGGGTGGTAAAAGCTGACAGAAATTTGTTCTGAAGATAATTCAGCTCGTCTTCCAGGGGCGCATCACCATACACCAGAAACATGCCGTTGCTGGGATGATAATGATCGGTGTGGAAGCGGCAGAATTGTTCATAATTCAGGTCGGGAATGTTCTTTGGATCGCCGCCGGATTCGTGGGCATAGGTGGAGCCGGGCATAAGACCTGAAAAAATGTTGTGAAAGATATGGCGGATCGGATCGGAGAAGGCCCCTTTCATTTCATTATAGACGACCCCCTGAAAGAGAAGCGGACTGTCAGGTCCTTCCTGATGATAGTGCCAGCCTTCCTGCTCGAAGGTGCTTTTCGCCAGCAGCGGATTGAAAACCACATCGCAATAGACATCCATGATATTGAAATATTCTTTCAGGTTGCGGGTGGCAAAAGGGTAGTAGGTAATGTCGGCGCCGGTCATGGCGTTGAGAAAGGTGGTGAGCCCTCCTTTGTTGATCTCGCCGAAGACATCTTTGATCGGATATTTTTTCGATCCCATGAGCACTGAATGTTCAAGGATATGGGCAACTCCGGTCGAATCGGTGGGGACGGTATTGAAGGCTGCCGTGAAGGTCTTGTTGGAATCGCTGTTTTTGATCGCCAGGAGTGGGCATTTCAACAGTTCATGCTCGAATATATAGACATCGGAATCGATTTCCCGGACAAAAGTATGGGTCTTGAGGGTAAAACCGGCATAGGTGGAACCTGGGCTGAAAGTCATTGAATATCCTTATTAAAAGTTTTTTTCCGAGTCAAGGAGGATGGTGACCGGCCCGTCATTGACAAGATCGACGGCCATTTCCGCCTGAAAGGTGCCGGTGGCCACAGGGATGCTCCGTCTTCGCACTTCTTCGATAAATTGATTGTATAAAGGTTCGGCGATTTCCGGAGGGGCTGCCGTTGAAAATCCCGGCCTTCTGCCTTTGCGACAATCGCCATAGAGCGTGAATTGGGAGATAATAAGCATCTCGCCGCCCATGTCTGCAAGGGAGATGTTCATTTTTCCGTCAATGTCCGGAAAAATCCGCATATGAATGATCTTGTCGGCCATCCATATGAGATCCGTGGCGCTGTCGCCGCCGCGGATTCCCAGAAAAATGACGATGCCGCGATCGATTCTTGCCGTGTTTATGCCGCCAATGACAACTGCAGCCCTGCTCACTCGCTGTATTACCGCCCGCATCTTTTTTCCTCATTGTTCGTGGGATTCCTTCCAGCATCTCTAATGGCAAGAAATCATTTCATATTAGGTTAGTCAAATGGTATATTCATTTCAACGGGTATTTGACAATACTTTGAAAATCCCAACTTCACGAGGAAAGTCCATGATTAAACAACTTCAGAATCTTCTTGACCAGATGTCGAAAGAGCTTCCGGGAATTTTGGCGGCAGCTGTGGTAACCGTTGAGGACGGAATGTCCATCGCCGAAGTTCGGCGCCGAGAGGATATCGAAACAGCAGCCGCTGCAGCCTATCTGGCCTCTATAGTGAAATCAAATGCCAAGGCAATCAACCTGCTGGCCGATGACGAAGATGTCGAGGATATTCTGATCACCACCCGCCATTATCACTTTATCATCAGGCATATCGACGACCAGCCGTTCTTTATTTTTGTAATGACTTCCAAAGAGGAGTGGTTGGGCAAAGCGCGGTTGCTGATCAAAAAATACGAGGCGCAGTTCACCGGCTTTGCCGGTTATTTTAAGGAAAATTTCCAGTAAGCCGTCGTCCAACAATAATTAATCCATCTCAGTGTCATGAACAACGGCATACGGGGCCCTAAAGAAATAGTGAAAATAGTAGGAGTTATTTCTTAACGGCCCCTAAGCAATGGCTTTGCTCCTTGCCGGCAAGGAAAAAGTCGGCCGAATCTTCCATGGAAAACCCGGCCGTTACTTTATAGGGCAGCCACTTCTTTGATTTTATGAGAATTTTTCTTGATGCTGATTCTGATCCAACCGAGGTTGGTCTCCTGATCGGCAACGATTACCAAAAAAGCCTCTTCACCAACCGGGGCAAACATGACCGGCCCGTTGGCAAATTCAAACATGGTCATTTTCAGATCACCCTGACCAAGCTGAGTGCCCATCGATTCAGCCGAACCGAAGCCCGATGAGGCAATGGCCCCGATCATCTCCGAGTCGATTCCTGCCCGTGCGAGGCTGTCCAGGAGAAAGCCATCACGCCCCACCAGACAAGCAGTATGAACGCCTTCTATGCTGGTGAACTCGGCTAATATTTTCTGTATTGCTGTCATTTCAAAGTCCTCTGAAAAAGTTGTAGGTTCAATTTCCACTCTATTTTCTAAAAGCTCAGGTTCGCCTGGGATCTCTAGTGCAGGATGAACGATTGGGGTTGAAGGATAGTCGTCGTCAGATCGGCTGGCGATCTCATCGTCGGGAGTTTGTGTATCTAAATTTAGATCTTCGATAAGACTGGCTTTTTCGTCACTCTTAAGCGCCGTCTCGAAGAGCAGAGCTTCAATGCTTTTGTGGATGCTGACCGCGGGTGGCTGGATTCCTCTGATATTCTGCAGAGAGCCGCCATTGAAGCCGAGAATGGTAAAAAAAGCCTCTTCTCCGTTTTCCTTGCCGCACATGGCGTGGACCACCGCTCCTTCCATGAAAAAAATCATACCTTCCCGGTCGCCGGCAGTGACCTTCAAGGCTGCAGTGGCTTTGGAAAGAGCGTTGAACTGGACGATGTCGATGAGATCAACGCCGTCGACAGTGCCTTGGAAGCCTTCACTGTCCTTGAGGACTTCCTGAACGATAGCCCTGACGACCTTAATATCGAATGGTTTTTCAATAAAACGCAGGCTTCCGCTCATCATCGCTTTGTTCTCGTAGGCGTTCGATGGATAGGCGGTCATGATGATGACACCGGTTCCGGGAAAGCGATTATTGATCTCGATCAGCAGATCGAGCCCATTCATGCCCGGCATGTTGATGTCGGTGATGACCAGATCCACCGTCCTGTCGCTCAACACTGCCAGTGCCTCTTCCCCTGATTTTGCTGCGAGAATTTCTACATCCTTCATTCCCTTATTGAGATTTCTCTGGAGCATCCACAGCATATCCTCTTCATCATCAACAACCAGAACTCTCTTCATAGTGTCACCATTTTTCTGTCCCGGTTTTTACGACAGGCGCTCGGGACAAGGAATTGCTTGAATTATCGAGTCTCCGGACCGATTTAGCCCGGTTAAAAAAATGAAAGCAAAAGAGGGACCAATGGAGAAAAAAAATTAAGAACATGAAAATACAGAGAATAGTAACTGCAGTTTGGAAAGGCCTGGGGTCGGCGGCAGCTCTGGGGTGGTGAGAAATTGACCAACTGGTCAGATTTTGACCAGTTACAGGTTGTCTCTCAGGGTCGTTCTGGAGATGCCGAGAATCTTTGCTGCCTTTGATTTATTGTTGTTGACGGCATTAAGCACCTTGTTGATGTATTGATGCTCCATCTCCCTGAGACTCAGTAAAGGTACCTTCTTTTCGACTGTCACCGGACCTTCGGAGTTAAGACCGGCCATACTCAGCCAGCCACTCTGGTTGAAAATTGCCTCGCGTTCGATGAGATTGCGCAGTTCCCTGATATTGCCCTGCCAACCATAGCCAAGGATTTTGCCGCGAGCTTCCGGGGTGAATCCCTGGAGATCTTTTTTTAACTCTCTTTGTAGTTGATGGAGAAAGAAATCAGCAAGAAGGAGAACATCCTCACCCCGATCACGCAGCGGCGGCAGGGCGATTGGCAATACGTTCAGGCGGTAGTAAAGATCTTCGCGGAACCTGCTCCGATCGATTTGCTCCTTGATTTCGGCATTTGTGGCTGCGATAATGCGGATTTTCACCTGGATATCCTTGAGGCCGCCAACCCGTCTGAAGGTCGATTCCTCAATGAGCCGCAGGAGTTTTGGTTGCAGATCGATAGAGAGGTTGCCGATTTCATCGAGAAACAGGGTGCCGCCGTTGGCGACTTCAACCAGGCCTTTTTTTTCGCTGCGGGCATCGGTGAAGGCGCCTTTGTCGTAGCCGAACAGTTCCGATTCCATGAGGTTGGAAGAGAGTGTGCCGCAGTCCACCTTGACAAAGACGCCGTTTTGACCGGGTCGACTGTCGTGAATGGCTCTGGCGACCAGTTCCTTGCCGGTGCCGGTTTCCCCTGTTATGAGGACGGCGGCATCGACTTGGGCGGCTATGCGGATAGCCTCTTTAACCCGTATCATAGGCGGACTGGTGCCGATGATGGCAGCAGTGCCGACCTCCTGGTGCAAAAGAGTGGCCTTTTTGCGCATCAGTCGCGCTTGCAGGATTCTTTCCAGGATGGCCTTGAATTCGATTATGTCAAAAGGTTTGACGATGTAATCGACGGCACCTGCGCGTAAAGCCTGGACGGCGGTCTTGGCCTCGTTGATGCCGGTCAACATGACGATATCGACATCATCATTTATCTCTTTTATCATTCCGATAAGGCTCATGCCGCTGATGTCGGGAAGTCCGATGTCGAGAAAGACTAGATCGACAATAGCCGAATGCAGCATATTCAGAGCATCAGCCCCGTTTGCCGCAGTGGTAGCACGGTAACCCTGTCTTTCGACAATTTTTGCCAGTGAATATCGTAAATCTTTCTGGTCGTCAACAATGAGGACTGTACCCATTAGACATCCGCTCTGAAGAAAATGGTAAAGGTGGTACCTTTGCCCTCTTTGCTCTCAAGGACAATTTCCGCATCATTTTCCTTCAGTGTCCGGTAAACGATGGCAAGTCCAAGGCCGGCTCCGGAGGTTTTCGTAGTAAAAAACGGTTCAAATACCTGGTCAGCCACATGCGCTGGCATGCCTGTTCCGTTGTCGGTAAAACGAAGGATGACGTATTTATGCATGCCCAGGAGAGCCGGATACCTTTTCTTGTAGTATTTGAGCAAACTGGGAGTCAGGAAAGAGGCGAATATCTCGATATGGCCTTGCTCCTTAATGGCGTCAATGGAGTTGAGGAACAGGTTGAGAAAAACCTGCTGGACCTGGTGTGGGTCGGCGACTATCCGCGGCAATTGGTCACTGACATCTTGTGTAAGGGTGATCTGGTTTTTGCTCAGTCGGTTGTTGATCAGCGGCATGGTTTCACCAACTATGGAACTGAGTGATGTTGGTCTCTTGTTCGGCTCGGCCGGACGGGCATAGGAGAAGAAATCGCTCAACAATTCATTGAGTCGGTCAACCTGCCGGATTATCCGCTGCGAGCACTCCAGCTGTTCACTGTTATCCTTAGCCTCTTCTTCAATGGATTGGGCCATGATTTTGATGCCGGCAAGGGGATTCCGTACCTCATGCGCCACCGCCGAGGCAATTTCTGCGACGGTTGAAAGACGATTCATCTTTTCCATTTCCTTGCGCACGTATTTTATTTCGGAAATATCCGACAGGGAGATGATGACGCCCACTTTATTTCCCCTGGCATCCTCTCTTGGGACATTGGAATAGCCGATGATTTTTTTTTCCCGGGTTGGGGTGACAAAGGTCAGCTCCTTTTCCATCTGCCCGGATTCCGAGGGAGTGGTGGAAAGAAGTTCGTTTGATGCACTATCTCCTATAAAATCGGATAAATAAATACCGTCGAGTACTTTTGAGAACGGCTTGAATATAGATTGGGCAACGGAATTGCTTTTTCTAATTTTACCATCCATATCGGCGACAATCAGGCCATGGTTTAAACCCTGAATGATCGACTCGGAGAATTTCTTTTCTTCACGCAGATCGATGATGGAGCTGCGCAGATCGTTTACCAGTTGGATGAGTTGTTGATCCATCTGTTGGCTTTCAATAATCACCGCAAAGATGTTGGCGATTGCCTCAAGCAGTTCTTCGACCGCGGTTGAATGATTGTGGCCGGTGGTGACATATATGGTAAAAACCCCAAGGACTTGGCTGTCTTTTATTATCGGCACACCGTAATTTCCGGCATAAGGTGCCGACCCCTGGGGGCTGCTGTGGAGTGTCGGGAGGGTGTTGAAGAAGCTGATTTTCCCAGTTTTTCCTGCTACGCCGCAGTGGCAAACGCCAAGTCGGCTGGTTTTGCAGGTATGAGACTTTGAGGCAGGAAAACCTCTACAAATAAGAAGATCAAGGGTGTCCGAGTCCTGGTTGACAATAAAAAAGGCCGCTTTGGTCCCGAGATGAAGATGGCCGAGTGAGAGGAGATAGTCGAGAATTCGGGTTATTTTTGCTTTGAAAGGCAATGGTTTTAAAGCCGTTTTCAAGATATGAATTAAAATGTTCTGGTATCTCGGTTGGTGGTCAAGGGAGGTGATGTGTGCCCTTTCTTGTGTTTGTTGTTCCTGCTCCATATAAGTTCCCGTAACGAAAACGATATCAGGCGGTCAAGGTGTTTCGGAATGGTTTAATTTTTGATCATTATGGAAAAAACCTGGAAATTGCAAGTGTTATTGGAAAGGCAAGCTGTAATTTAATAATCAGACTTGGGCTCCAATGCCGTCAGGTCGGATGTGGCGATAGGGGAGGACTACTCTTTTCCTGGTTACCTGTATTGTAGCTCAAACTGAATTGGGACATCGCCGGCAAGTTGAATTGCCTCTTCTTTGAGTCGTTTGTGTTCGTTGGCTGTGTGTGTGACACCACGCATCACAAGGACGTCCCCAGCAACGCAAACATCAAGAACAGGAAGAAAGAAAGCAGGGTTTGTTACGATGCCGGCCTTGACCCTGGCTGCAGCAGCACGCATACGCAGGGTGGCTTTGACTTCCGGTGTGTTCACACATTCTTTTTTATTCAATACTTCAATAACCTCAGGAATAAGGTCGGCCATTGAAGTAGTACTCATATCAAAGATGGCATCGTAACCGGATCGGTCATCCAACTGCTTTCCATAGATAGAAGTAATAAAACCAGCTCGATCGGTCTCGGTCTTTTTTAGAAGCCATTTTGCCGCTGCCAAATCGAGGCTATCCCGTTCCATGATTGCCGCAATTCGGTATTCAGCAGGTCCAACCAAGCGAACGCGGTAAGTGGAGTCTATCCCTTCAAGAAGAAAGTTTGATCCTCTTCCCATAATCACAACGCGGTCTTTCACGGCGTATTCCAGGATTGCAGATTGAATCAGTGCAGCAAAACCGCGAAATGACCAGTCGTTTCGCTCCCAAAAAGTCGGGCAATGTTCGTCAAGCTCTTTGGCCCAAGCCTCCCACTTAGGGCCTACCTTACGCAAATCTTCAAGAATTACCTGTCGATCTACATATTGGTAGTCCATCAAGGAAGCAATAGATCTCCCAAGCTCTTGGCCACACCCAAACTGTCTAGACAATGTTAAGATAGCCATGAGCACTCCTTCATAAAAGATAAAATACCTTTTTTTTAGTACCTTACAGATTGGTTTCTTGGTTTTTTACAAGAAATCAATCTGTCTCAAGGTACTTATCCCCTCTGTTGTGGGAGGGGATTATAGCCTTTGGGTTGCGGGCGTCAGCCCGCTTTAGAGATTAACGTTTTCAAGTTGTTCTTCATTTTTGATTTTCATCTTTGCCAACATTTTGCCGATGACAACAACACCTATAGCGCCGACTATTTCAACAGCATATAGAAGGAACGCTGCGGGTTCCTTCATATTGAGTGCAAGCAAGCTTGAAGGCAGAAGCTTGATCACAAAAGGGTCTGTAATCATCATCTCGCCACCTACCTTGCCGAGGACGGCCGCACCGACAACAACGATTATCGGGTATTTGTCCATCAGTGTCGACAAGAGATTGCTGGAAAAAACCACCAGAGGGATGCTGATGCCAAGGCCGAAAAGCAAGAGAAACATATTCCCATGGGAAACCGCGGCCACGGAGAGCATGTTGTCAAGCGACATGGTTGAATCAGCGATGAGAATCAGTCTAAGGGCTTGCCACATCGACGCCGCATCACCTGTTTGAACTTCGTCGCTGCCTTCGAAGAGTTTTACGGCAATCCATAATATCAGTGCCCCGCCGACCAATTTCACGTAACTGATCTCAAGTAATTGGGCAATAAAGAACGTCAGAATAATCCTTATGACAACAGCTAAACCCGCTCCAAGCCAAATGCACCTGGTCTTTTGAGCCGGCGGCAGGTTGCGAGCCGCCATAGCTATGAGGACAGCATTGTCACCGGAAAGAATAAGATCGATGAACAGGATACTTCCGACGCTATACAGGAAGGCGAGATTAAAATGAATTATGCCAAACATGCCCAAATCAATCATGAAAACGTACCTCTTCCGGGGAGTTGAGAAATAATATTTCCCGTGATGACAAAACAATGAACACCAATTCTTCGATGCAAGCGGCCGCACCCAATGAATTTTATCTCCACTTCGATCTTTGTTCTTAGACTATCGGAAATATATTTGCATGGTTTTTCACGAAGGCTTTTTCCGGCAAGGGAATTATTACCTTTTCCAGGGTTCGGCAAAGGAACAGGCGATACGGGAGGATTTCATTGATCATCGGCAGGTGTGTCTTATTTCATAAGTAAATTCGGGAGCCAAGTAGCTAATCCAGGAAAAATAAATAAAATCAGTGCGCAGAAAGCAAGACTCAACAGGAAGGGATACACACCAGCATAAATTGTACGGAATGATTCTTGCGTGACGGCCTTAACAATGAAAACGTTAATGGCAACAGGTGGTATAACCACTCCGACCATGACGGTAATGCAAATGATTATTCCGAACCAGAGAGGGTCGTAACCCAATTTGGCGATGGCCGGATAAAAAATCGGGGTGGCAAGTATCATAAAAGCCAGATCATCGATAAATGATCCGCCAATCAAATAGACGAAAATAATTGCTACCATTGTCAGCCATGATGGAAAAGGTAAAGCCACAATCCAATCTGCGGTAACCATGGGAATCCGGGTAACAGCAAGGAAATGCCCGAAAACCTGGGAACCGGCAATCAGAAGCAAAACCATACAGGCTGTTCGCAGAGATTCGTTTACAGATTTGATATAACCTTTGAAACCTATATCTCGTTTACAAATCGAAAGAACCAACACTGCAAATGTACCAACGCTGCCTGCCTCGGTGGGGGTAAAGAAGCCATTCATCAGGCCGCCAATGGTTAAAACGAAAATCAATAATACTAACAGGACGTCGGGAATCGTTTTCATTCTTTCCGGCCATGTTGAACGATCTCCCTTTGGGCCGAGGTTGGGATCAATTCGACACCAGACGTAAATTATTACGAGGAAAAAGGCAGCAATCATCAATCCAGGAATAAGCCCGGCGAGAAACAATTTACCTATGGACTGTTCCGTAATTATCCCAAATACGATGAGAGTGACGCTTGGAGGCAGCAAAACCCCTAAAGTACCAACTACCGCAACAATGCCAGTAGACAGTTTCCGATTGTAATTATATCTATCCATCTCCGGCACGGCGACTACTGAGAAAGTTGCAGCCGTCGCCGCAGAAGAACCGCAGATTGCCTTGAAGGCGGTTGCCCCGATAACAGTCGCCATTGCAAGACCACCGGGGATATGCCCAATAAATTTATACGAAGCGTCATACAGACGTTTAGCGATACCGGCATTGAAAGCAATTTGTCCCATCAAAACAAAGAGTGGGATAACAGTAAATCCATACGAGGCAAAAACATCAAAAAAATCCTTGGCGAGAAGGTTGAACCCGGCGCTCCATGACCGCACAAGGGAGAACCCGACAAAACCAACCAAGGCCATGACAAATGCCAGTTCAATCCCGGTCCAAAAGAGAATCAAAACAGAGGCTACACCGATCAGCCCGATGGTAATATCACTCATAGGTTCCCCCGACCACTTTATATATCTGGATAAACAACACCAAACATTGAGTAACGCAGGCTACTCCGATGCCAAACACAACCGGATAGAAAGGCATCTCCAGTGTCAGAGAAACTTCACCGCTACGGAGCATATCAATACCCATAGCGAACATATTCCAGCTAATAATTGCAAAAAGTCCTAGGCCGGAAAGTCTGGTGCTGAGATGAATATATTTGCGAGTGTCCTTTGAGAATCCCTTGAGAAAATCATCTACCAGAATATGCCCTTTCTTATAACTGGTCAGCGGTAACGATAATCCGATAACTATTCCGCCCCCAAAGGCAACAAGCTCATATGCCCCGATAATGGGCATACGAAAAAACCGCAGGATGACATCGGTAACAGTAAGAAGCATCATTAATGTTAGAACACATCCTGCGATCATATTGAGGAGTTTACATACCTCCTCAGTTTGTTTGTTCAACCACTCCATTTCGTACCTGCTCAGTAAATGGTTCATAAAAAAATAGGGGGAATGCTACAGGACATCATTCCCCCTCAAGCGGA
The DNA here is from genome assembly GCA_031441605.1 of Deltaproteobacteria bacterium. GTDB lineage: Bacteria > Desulfobacterota > Desulfobulbia > Desulfobulbales > Desulfocapsaceae > Desulforhopalus_A. The sequence continues at coordinate 1,157 of JANNQF010000063.1, read as the reverse complement.
TAGCTACTGCAATTTTTTCAGTTCTTCCCGGCAGAATTTCAATGCGTCTTCTCCTGGTAGGTTTTTACCCTTCATATTTGTTACGTATTCATCAAAAATAGGTGTGACAGCGGCTATCCATTTTTTATCTTCTTCGGGGCTTAAGGTAATAAATTTCACACCTTGAGAAACGGCAAAATCATTTCCGTCCTTGTCGATAGCATCCCATCCGCGTCCCCATTTCTCGATAAAGTCGGCGTTAACCCCCATGATGGCTTTCTGTATATCGGGAGACATGGCTGCCCATTTGTCCTTGTTCATGGTGATGAAGAAGGTTGTCGTATAGGCTGTACCATAGTTTATTGTGGTGTTCTTAACCACCTCGGCAAGTTTCCAGCCTTTAAGCGATTCCACCGGGAACATCCCTCCTTCGCTTACCCCCTTCGAGATTGAATCGTAACGTTCAGACATAGGCCCGGCGACCGGTGTGGCACCAAGTTTTTCGGCGATTTTGGCGCTGAGACCAGTACAGCTGAGTTTCACGCCTTTGAGATCAGCGAGGCTGGTTACCGGTTTTTTAGTGTGAATGAGTCCTGGACCATGGGCGTGCAGGAACATTACCTGGGTGTCGGCAAATTCCTTTGGTTGGAATTTCTTCAAATAGGCATTGGCAACCATTGTTGCCTCGTAACCACTTTTGTATCCCATGGGCAAATCGACGATTTCCGTGAGGGGAAAGCGGCCGCGCGTATAACTGAGTGCAGACATGCCGATATCGGATAAACCTTTGACGACGCTATCATAAATTTGTGGCGCAGGTGTTAATGTGCCGCCATGGAACAAGGTGATTTTGACTTTGCCGCCTGTCTTCTCGCCAACTGCTTTGGCCCATTCCTCAGCAAGGACACTGTTGGTGTGGGGGGCCGGGAAGAAATTGGAGAAGGTCAGTTCAATGGGTCTGTCTTCGGCCACAACCTGCTCAGCTCCTCCGTAGGTGCAAAAAACCATTGTACATACCAACAACATTGTCCATCTGCATTTGCTCATAGTACTGCCTCCTTGGTGAATTACGGTTTGTGAAGCTCAACGGTCACGACTCAACCTCCTAGGCTGACTTCACATGGAAATCACACTTCGATGCATGGTCGCCTAAAAATAATGGAACAATATATCATAAT
>JANNQF010000062.1:0-243176 GCA_031441605.1 Deltaproteobacteria bacterium | reverse complement strand
TGACCATCTCAGCCGTTACTTTTTTCTCTTCCGGTGGGTTCATTAATCGGTGAAAAACCCTGATTGTATCAGCAGACTGCAATTTATGGGTGGGTTCGTGGCATCCCTTCGAATGGGTCTACTTTGTCTCGGTGGTGACATCTGGGCGATGGCGGACTGTTCGGCCAGCCAACGGCCGGCTGACAGCGCATCGGCCACATCGCGGAAGGCGCTCTGCACGGTTTTCTCGTAATTGGCCACCGCCAGATCACGGCGGGCTTCGGTCAGGCTCAGGTTGTTGCGCCGGCGATCGCCATCGAAAATCGGCAGTGAGATGCTCGGCGAGAAGATCCACGCCAGGCTCCCCGAGGCGAACAGACCATCAAGTTCGGCACTGGCCGTGCCCAATGAACTGGTCAAGGTTACGCGAGGAAAGAAAGCGGCACGTGCAGCGCCGATATTCGCATGCGCGGCTTTTAACTGGTGTTCTGCCGCGACGATGTCGGGCCGCTGGATCAGCAAGTCGGATGGCAATCCGGCGCGTAATTGAACCTGCACGGACTGTTCATCAAGGTGCTCCGGCACCAGGGGAAGATCGACGGGAGTACCGACCAACAGCGTCAGCGCATGAGCCAGGGCCGCGCGCAACTGTTCGAGCTGGGCACCCAGCGCCTGGGCTTGGGTAAGCAATGTCTGCACCTGGGTCAGATTGAGCCGCGAGGTCGATCCGACTTCCACGCGGCGCGTGAAAATGCGCAAGGATTCAGCACGGTTGGCAATTGACCGACGCGCCAGCACAAGACGCTCATCCAATTCACGCAGACTCAGGTAACTGCCGGCGACCTGCGCGATCAGGCCAATGGCGGCAGCACGGCGAGCTGCGTCGGTGGCCAGATAGTTCTCCAGGGCTGCATCCTTCAGATTGCGGACGCGGCCCCAGAAATCGATCTCCCAACTCGCCTGGCCCAACGCAACCTGGTACTGACTGCCCACCAAAGACTTGCCGGTCGGGCTCAAGTCTGCTGGGATGCGCGAACGGTCCAAGCCGGCCTGAGCGCCGATGGCGGGAAACTGCTCGGCGCGCTGAATGCCGTAAATGGCACGCATTTCCTCGACGCGCAGCACAGCGGTACGCAAATCGCGGTTGTTTTCCAGCGCCAAGGTGATCACAGCCTGAAGTTGCGGGTCGATGAAATATTCACGCCAGCCGATGGCCGCAACGCTTACGCCTTCCTGCGAGGAGTTGTTCGCGTAGAGAGGGGGCACCGGCAAGGCCGGCACTTCGTAGGGCGGTGCCAGCGTCGCACAGCCGACCAGAAGCAGAGCGAGGCTGGCAGCCATGACGGGCAGACGTGTCATAAGGTGGAGCCAACGGAGCGGTTGGATGCTATTCATCGTTTTCCTTCTTGGGGGTGTAAGGCATTGCCACGTAACTTCCTGAATCCACTTGAAAGGGGATAGTATATCAAAGTTCAAAACGGTCCTTCATTGCTCTCAATCATCATGTCTTGATTCCGAGGTTTTCTCTCCGCTCAATGTATCGGATTTACGCTCCAGTTCGACAATGACCTGGGCTCCAAGCAGCAGGATCACTGCCACAAACTCAATGCTTATAAGAGCCACCACCGTCATGGCAATCGAACCGTAGATGATATTCACCATGGATACGCTCGCGTAATACCAGATCAGCACCCGGCGGGTGATCTCCCATAAAACCGTTGCGGTCAGTCCTCCGATGAGGGCGTGAAGAAACCTGACCCGCACCACGGGCATCACCAGATAGATAGAGGTAAGTATCAACACCTCGCCGATTATACCCAGGAGAGACAGTGCCACTCCGGTTGCACCGCCAAGATGTAAACTCCAACCGAGAATTGTCAGGTGTCTGTTTTCAAGGGTCGTTATTGCACCTACAATAAACGACACCAGCACAATACCGAACCCCATCACAAAAATGTACACATAGGGAATAATTACGGAAACCAAGAACTTACGCCTAACAATTCTGTCCTGCTTATAAAAGATCACCGACATGGCGTTCTCAAGCGTCGAAAAAGCTACAGAACTGAAAAACAACATAACAAGAAAACCGATAATTCCGACAACCTTGCGGTTTTCAAGGAATGTTTGCGCCTGATCAGTCAACGTTGCCGCATAGCCGGGAACCGCCATGTTCAGGTAGGTCGACAAGGTGAGAATCAACTGCTGTTCTTCTATGAATTGTGTGAGCACAATCAGGGCGAGTATGGAGAGTGGCACGATCGACAACAAGGTATAATAGGCGACAGCACCGGCAAGCAGGAGTCCTTTATTGGAGGTAAACCCACGCCCTACCAGCAGCAGGAAGGTGAGGAGACGAATTATCAATTGCAAGGCATTCTGTCGTCTGTTCATGATTGGCTAATTTGTGGCACTCCGGTATCATCGGCATTTTTCTCCAGATCCTCTCTTGCCTGTTTTGCCAGATTCTCGTAATTGACTCGGATTTTATCGAGTTCCTTCTCATCTAATTCTTCCAGATCCAAGAGAGCATTATGTGCTCCTTCCATAACACGAATCAATTCGTCCAATTTTACCTGTAAGGCCAAAGAGTCTCTGTTCTGTGTGTTTTGTATCAGAAACACCATAAGAAAAGTGACAATAGTAGTGCCGGTATTGATAACCAGTTGCCAGGTATCACCAAATTTGAAGATCGGACCTGTAAGTATCCAGATTATGATTACCGAAACAGCAATCATGAAGGCTAGAGGCTGTCCGGTTTTCCGCGCTGTCGCTTTTGCAAAGCGGGTAAACCACGAAGTAGATTTTGTAGGTTTCATGTCGATTCCCTCATTGTTGATTCAACTGGCGCCCGCTACCGGCAGGGGTAACGACGCCGAAACCGTATAGTCCAGTTCCACTGCAGCCCGGATTAAAGCGCGGCTTTCCTGCGGTGTGGCATTCGGCAATGCTTCCACCAGCTCGGCAGCGGAGGCGAGATTGTCGTCTTTGATACCTTCTCGAAACCAGCGAGACACATCGCCCTGACGCAAATGGTACTGCCAGGTTTCGTCATCGACCCCGTCGCCGATCTGCAGAAAGAGCATCAAATTCTGGGCACGCAGATTCATTTTGTGCTGCGGACCTTGGAAGTAGAAGCTGCGATCCGGGGGAAGCTGACCTTCAGCATATTTTCGGCGGTGTCGATGACGGACCATTTTGCAGGGATGTGCCAGGACCTTTTGCGGAGGTGCGGCACTCCCTTTCAACCACAGGAGAAATTCACCGGGCAAAAGGGCCTCCTGCTTCATTTGTGGTGCGGGTTGATTGATTACCCGGGTAAAACCGGTCAGCGTGTCAAGTGCGTTAGCCCCCACCACCAGCGTAGTGTCTACCCTTTCCAACAGGGTTCCTGAGAGCAGATCCGGATGCACGGTGATCATGACGACGTTGGTCAATTCCTTGGGCAGGGTGCCATCGAGCGGTAACCATTCCGCCGGCATGAGATGATGGGCCTCATCAAGAATCAGCCAATGCGGCCGACCTGTTCGCGAGCGCATCTGCAGCAGTTGCGACATGAGTCGCAGGAAAAACGGCGGACGATCGGCAATGGGCATTCCGGTCAGGCAGACGACGGCATTGGCATCCGGAGCTTCCAGTAACCGCAGGATCTCATCCTCGGGGGGAGCCGCCTTCGGACCGCCGAATATAACCGCTCCTTCGAATCCCTCATAATCTCCCTCCGGATCAATCAAACAGAACTGATACTGCCGCTCCTGCAGAGACTCGACGATACGCGTTGCGACAGTCGATTTGCCACTCGCCGATGGGCCGCAGATCAAGACACTCTGCCCGTATGGGGATAACATCACTTTCCGGTCATCGCATGTTCCCAGTTCGAGATGATGTCGCTGCAGGCGCAGATTCAGATCTGCCAGATCATTGGCGACCAGTCCCTCGATCAACTGGCGAACACCTTGGCTGTGATCCCCGGCGGTGACGAGATCCGCCGTTTCCTTTACGGCCGGAAGTGCATTGGCCACGGCCACGGACATTTCACACAGTCGTAAAAACGCATGGTCGTTCTCCGCATCGCCGATACCGACCACATTATGCGACGAGATATCCATCCTCTTCAATGCCGCAATCAATCCGCTGGCTTTGTTGATACCGGCCGGCAGGACCATTACCGCCCCTTTATTAAAGATGACCTGCAGTTCCAGCCCTTGATCGCGAATTGTATTGATGACCGTCTCCTGATGAGGCTCCCAGGTGGCGACGACGACGCGTCCTACTGATATGGGGCCGACGTTATTATCGCGCAGGGCCTGGAGGAATTTGTCGTCCGGTGGCTCGGCAAGGGGTATTTCTTCCTTCGTTGAGGGTCGGTAGAGCAAACCGCCATTTTCCGCCACAACCCATTCGAACAAGTCGATTTCCGGAAAGATGTTCAATATTGCCGGCAGCTCGCGCCCCGTCACCATGACCAGGCGTCGACCGGTCGCCAGGAGTTTGCGGAGCGCGTCGACTGTGGCTGCGTCGACGCGGCCATCTTGGGCGAGAGTACCGTCATAATCTGTTGCTAAAACGTGGTATCGCATTGCATAACCTCACTGAGTGTTCAAGAATGATGTTCTCGGTATGTGTTCCTGGCTTTTCCTGTACAATTCTTGTGCCAGATTGACCGATTGGTTTTAGCTTCCCCTCCCTTGACGGGAGGGGATTGAGGGGTGGGTGAGTTTGACATGAAGGTGCACATTGCAGCTTCCCCCACCCCCTAACCCCCTCCCGCAAGGGGCGGGGGAACTTTATCAAAGTGCTGAATCGATACGTCTGCTCAAACGAAACTTATGCCCTTGCGATTTAAAAGCGATATGCGTCATGAGCAACGGCATTCTTTAAGGAGCATCTCCAATCCCCGCAAAGGGAGATCGACCCAGTCAGGGCGGTTGTTCAACTCGTATCCCAGCTCGTGCACCACTTTCTGTATCATGAAGCAGCGCAGCATGATCGCAAGTTCTGCCCTGTCCACTGGAATCAGCGGCGAGTTTTTCAGTGTATGCAGGTAGGCTTTCAGGTAAGAGCCGCTGACATAGATGTACCAGGCCTCCAGCCAGGGTTCGAGCAACACTCTATCCTCAGGATGACCGGCGCTGTGATGAATCAGCGTGGTTATGGTGGCATAGTGGAAGGAGTGGATCATGCTTGCCACATCCCGCAGGGGAGAGTGTTTCAGTCGTCGTTCACTGAGAGAATGGGCCGGTATCCCTTCGAAATCGATGAAGACGAAATCCTTGCCGGTGAAAAGCGCCTGGCCCAGATGAAGATCGCCGTGAATCCTGCACTTCATGGCGGAGAGGCGCCGGCCGGTAATTTTCTGCTGACAGGCGATAATTTCTTTTTCGGCAGCGAGAATCAAGGTGGCCCGGTGCTGCACATCGCCCGGCAGACGGTCGAAGTTATTGGTCAGGACCTGGAAGTTACGCCGTATAAGTCCGCGCATTGACTGGAAGATGGATCTTTGGTAGAGGGTGGAAAACGGTTCCATCCTCCAGGCACTGTCCGTCCCGCTTGCGGCCAGCGCCCGGTGCATCTCGGCAGTGCGCTTGCCAAGCACCAGAGCCATCTCCAGGTGCAGGCCGCGGACGAGATCGCGGAACTGGTCGGGGATGCCACCGTCGACGACTTCCAGGAGTGTCGGAAGGTGGGCCGGAAGTTTTGGCAGATCCTGTTTATGTGCCAGCAGGTGCTCGACAAATTGAGTGAGGATTGTCAGGGTGCTCCGCCAGGCATCACCATGGCAGGGGATGAAGGTCTGCAGAACACCGAGATCATAGGCCTTGCCTCCGGCAGCATGGTATTCGATCCCTCCCGCATAGGACGGTACATTGCGGAATTTTTTATTGCCGGCGAGAAACCGGAGAATTTCAGGCTCCGGATTGATTCCGTCCTGCAGTTTCCGGTACATTTTAAACAGCAGCCGGTCGCCATACATAATGCTGGTGTTATTCTGCTCGACAATCGCAACCCTGCTTGGAAACAATTCCGGCCTGGGCGGAGAGATTTTTGTAACACCTCCACCTCGCATGCCTACAAGTTCTGAGCCGTTTGCACCGTGCACCTTGGCACGGCCGCTCATCAGCTCTAAGAGGAGCACGCGAAATTCCTCTAGGTAGATCGCATCGTAGAGAACACCTTCGGCATCGCCGAGCGAAAGAGCCGTTATGGTTGCCAGCGGATGCCAGTCGGTCAGAGCCTGCAGTCGTTCACTCGAAAGCCAGGTCATGGGGATCAGATAGATCTCGGTTTCCTGCTCGGTGTAGGTGACCTGCAGGAAGGCCAGGAGAAACAGCTGATCATCCTGTTTCAGCCGGCAACTGTCGATAACGTTGATCTGGCTGATGGTCCGCCCCTTACCGCAAAACCAGAAGACCCGCTGCAGATAATGGGGCATAACGACCCTGCATAAGCGCTCTCCTGCCCGGCCTTTCAGCACGTCCGACCAGGGATGTCCCTCCTTCAGCATAAGTGTATCGCCGACCTCGCGGAGTTCGAGCCCCGCTTCGGTGCTCCGCAGCACAAACCAGAAAGGGTCGTAAGGTCCCATGGTAAAGTGGTATCGTGCATCCTGGATCATCGGGAAGCGGTTGCGACTGAAGACCTCTTCAGGGACCATGCCTGCATAGCGGGAAAGATCGACGGTGACCGTCTGGGTGAAACGCGAGAGATTGATGACAACCAGAAGTTTTTCGCCTTCAAAGCTGCGGATGAAGCTTAAGACCTTCGGGTTATCCGAGGCGAGCACTTCCAGGCTGCCGCAGCTGAAGGCCTTGAAACGCTTGCGCATGGCGATGGTGCGCCGCATCCACCACAGCAGGGACGACGGGTTGCGCTCCTGATTCTCGACGTTGATCGATTCATAGTGATATTCCGCTTCAATTATGACCGGCATAAACAGTTTCTGGGGACCGGCCTTGGAAAAACCGGCATTGCGGTCGGGATTCCACTGCATCGGGGTTCGGACGCCGTTTCGATCACCGAGAAAGTAGTTATCGCCCATGCCGATTTCATCGCCGTAGTAGATGATCGGGGTTCCCGGCAGGGAGAAAAGCAGGACGTTCATCAGCTCTATTTTACGGCGATTATTCTCCATCAAAGGGGCCAGACGGCGACGGATGCCGAGATTGATGCGAGCCCGCGGATCGGAGGCATAGGCGCGGTACATATAGTCGCGCTCTTCATCGGTCACCATCTCCAGGGTCAACTCATCGTGGTTGCGGAGGAATATGGCCCACTGGCAACCCTCCGGGATGGCCGGGGTCTGATCGAGGATGTCGACAATCGGGAAGCGGTCTTCCATTTCGATTGCCATGAACATCCGCGGCATGAGCGGGAAATGGAAGGCCATATTGCTTTCGTCGCCGTCACCGAAATAGGCAGCGGCGTCTTCCGGCCACTGGTTGGCCTCCGAGAGCAGCATGCGGTTTTTAAAGGAATGGTCGAGGTGAGCCCGCAGTTTTTTGAGGAAAGTATGGGTTTCCGGAAGATTTTCGCAGTTGCTTCCCTCCCGCTCGAACAGGTAGGGAACGGCGTCGAGCCGGACGCCGTCCACGCCCATCCGCATCCAGAAGTCGATGACCCGCAGCATTTCGGCCTGCACTTTCGGGTTGTCGAAATTGAGATCCGGCTGATGCGAGTAGAAACGGTGCCAGTAATAGGCCTTGGCAACCGGATCATAGGTCCAGTTGGAAATTTCGAAATCCTGAAAGATGATGCGCGCTTCGCGGTACTTCTCCGGCGTGTCGCTCCAGACATAAAAGTTTCGATGCACGGAACCCGGTTTGGCCAGGCGGGCACGCTGAAACCAGGGGTGCTGGTCCGAGGTGTGATTGAGCACCAGTTCGGTGATTACCCGGATGCCGCGACTGTGGGCGGCGCGCAGCAGGTTTTTGAACTCGCGGAGGGAGTTATAGCTGGGGTTGACATTATAGTAATCGGCGATGTCATAGCCGTCATCCCGCTGCGGAGAGGGATAGAAAGGGAGCAGCCAGATTGCTGTAATTCCAAGCTGCTGCAGGTAATCAAGCTTGCCGATCAGACCGCGAAAATCACCGATGCCGTCGGAGTCGGAGTCGACGAAGGCCTTGATGTGAACCTGATAAATAATGGCATCCCGGTACCAGCTAGGGTTGTCTTCAAGGACAGAATCGTCATGACGCATAGGTTTTTCCTCCCTTCCGGGCCCTGCCGTAGCGCTCCACCTGGTTTCGCATCGAAGCGGCCAGATCGTGCTGGAGCATGTCCCAGGAAAAACGCCACTGCCAGTTGCCGAAGGCAGTGCCGGGAAGATTCATACGTGCTTCGCTTCCCAGTTTCAGTATGTCTTGAAACGGAATGATGGCGGTGTCCGCAACTGACATCAGGGCGGCGTGAATCAGATCGCCGACACAGTCATCCCCCGAAGTGCCGAGATAAACATGCATCGCGCGGCGCTCTGCAGCCGAAATGGAATCATACCAGCCTTTGGTGGTATCGTTATCGTGGGTGCCGGTATAGACGACCATATTTTTTGTGTGGTTATGCGGAAGATACGGATTGGCCGGCCCGGCGTCAAAGGCAAACTGCAGGATCTTCATGCCGGGGAAATGGTAGCGGTCTCGCAGCACTTCCACCTCTGGGGTGATCACTCCCAGATCCTCGGCAATGATCGGGAGCGTGCCCAGGGCAGTATGGAGGGCGTCAAAAAATCTCTCGCCCGGCCCTTTGACCCAGATTCCTTCCCTGGCAGTTTTTGCATTCGCCGGCACATGCCAGGCGGCTTCGAAACCGCGAAAGTGATCGACTCTGACAATGTCAAAAAGCTCGAAGGTCGTCTTGAAGCGTCGGGTCCACCACTGATACCCGTTCCGTTCCATGGCATCCCAGTCATAGTGCGGATTGCCCCACAATTGACCGTCAGCGGTAAAATAGTCGGGCGGAACGCCGGCGACCGCCGTCGGATTGCCCTGGTCGTCGAGGAGAAAGAGTTGGCGGTGGCTCCAGACATCGGCAGAATCATGGGCAACATAGATGGGGATATCGCCAATCACCGCGATACCCCGCTCGTTGGCATAGCCGCGCAGTTCCCGCCATTGCCGTGAAAACTGCCATTGCAGATATTTCTGCACGGCAATTTCATGGGCGAATTCCTGCGAATATTTCTGGTACGTCTTCGGAGTTATGCGCGACGCCTCCTCGGGCCATCCACTCCAGCTTTTCTCGTGAAAGTGGCGTTTCAGCACCATGAAAAGGGCAAAATCGTGCAGCCAGGGGGTGGTGGCGCAGAAGTGCTGGAAGAGAAGGGTGCGGGCTGTCGCCTTCCGAGCCATAAAGGCCGAACCGGCAAGATGCAGCAGTTCCATTTTGGCCGCGGCGACGGCAGTGAAATCCACACGATCTGGCGGATAAGAGCCGACAGAGGGAGCATAAACAAGATCACCCTCACTTACTATCCGTTGCAGATCGATCAGCAGAGGATTCCCCGCGAAAGCAGAAAAGGCGGAATAGGGAGAATTGCCACAGGCAGGTGGTGTCAGCGGCAGTACCTGCCAATACGACATTCCCATGTTTTGCAGCAGATCGATAAAACTCCTGGCATCCGCCCCCAGGGTTCCTATCCCGCCGAGACCGGGCAGCGACGTCGGGTGCAGGAGGATTCCACAGCTACGTTTATTCAGCATACGCTCTCATTCCTTGTTAAATTGCCCCTCCCCTAGCGGGAGGGGGTCAGGGGGTGGGGGAAGCCACGTGCAGGCATTGCTCCCGAACAGCCTCCAGAACACCCTCAATATTTTCAATTACTTCATTATTCCAAAACCGTAACACCACAAATCCGTTCGCATAGAGACAAGCATCTCTTTGCTTATCGTACTCCTCATTCTCCGCATGCTGTCCACCATCAAGCTCGATAACGATTCTTTTATCAAAGGAAACGAAGTCAACTATATATGCTTCAACCGGTTGTTGCCTGCGGAACTTGACGCCTTCGATCTGGCTGTTTTTAAAATAGCGCCAGAGGAGACGCTCTGTATCTGTGGTGGTGTTGCGTAAGTCTCTTGCAAATGTTCGCAGGGAGTTTCGTGGTTTCATTGAGGTCACCCACCCCTCAATCCCCTCCCGTCAAGGGAGGGGAGGAAAAGCCAAGACTGTCTCATGTTCATGGTTTCTTGCTGTTCATCCGTTCCAGCAAGGCTACCGGGTATACCGACAGTATGTCGCAAAGGCTCACATGACCTTGCTGTTGTTCAGGATTCAAAACTTCTCCTGTGAACACGTTGCGATAACAATATGATCCCGGATTTTCCGCTTGGATGATCCGGGTGTCCCGCCACACCTCCGGCCCCAGCGGCAGCCCGCCACTGTCCGCAATCAGGCGGCTGCAAAAACGTGGCACCACCACCAGGACCGAGCTACCGCCTAATGAACGTTCAAAGGCGCAGACATTCTCCCGGCAGGCGCCTTCCACCGTGAGTGGCAGGTAACTTCCGCATTCAAATACTATTCTGTTTTCTCGGCGAAAGTTCAGCGCCTTGCAGGTCAGGTGCAGCTTTATGCGGCCGTCATCACGGGTCGCAACCACCTCACGGGCCGTTTCCAGGGGTCCGGCAGTTGATTCCATGCAGATCAGTTCATCCAGCAGGTTTAATCGCAAGCGGTAATCAACCGGCCGGCGGTTGTCAGGATCGACCAGGCTGAAATCCCACAACTCATTGCCCTGATAAAAATCGGGAATACCCGGTGAAGTTATTTTCAGGAGTGTCTGGGAAAGGGAGTTAAAGAGTCCGCAGGCGGCGGTCAATCTCTGGAATATTCCGAAATCATAAATAAAATTATTATGCTTTGAGTTTTCCAGGATCCTGTCGATAAAATGCATCACTGCATCTTCATGCAGGATGTTGGGACTGATCCAGCTGGTATTGACCTTAGCCTCCCGTATGGCTTTCAACATGTACTCCCTGATCCGGCTTCGGAATGACGTAAACTCGTTGTCATCCGGAGAGCAGAAGGGCCATGTTCCAACCAGGGTCTGGTAAAGCAGGTACTCCTCGTTGCGATTCGGTGCGGCTTTGCCATCGACCATGGTTTTGAACTTGCGGTTCTGGCGGCTCCAGCGAGAAAGACCCTTGCGCCATTGTTCCGGGATCTCCGAAAGCACGTTGATCCTGGCCCGAACATCCTCACTGCGCTTGGTGTCGTGGGTCGAGGTAGCCAGCAAGGCCAGCGGACGGCTCTTGCACCGTTCGATATTCTGGCCGTGGAAAGTCTCCACGGAGATGCCGAACCGTTCCGGACTCCCACCTACTTCGTTCAGGGAGACAAGCCGATTGTAAACGTAGAAGGCAGTGTCCTCGACCCCCTTGGCCATGACCGGGCCGGTGATCTGCTGAAACCGCTTGATAAAATCGAGCCAGGCCAGTCTCTGCTCCTCGTTCATTGTGTCGGGAAAGCGGAGCAGCAGCACATCCCGGATGAAATCGAAAACCGACGTGCTGATCGCCGGGTTCTGGCGCTTTGCCCAACCAACCGCCGACTCAATGTACTGACGGTCCCGTTCCGAGACTTCAAAGCTGTTGGTGTAGGTCCGGTAGACCGGGAAATTGGCGATCACCTCGACAATTGATTTGATCAGGCTGTACAGGGTGAAATCACGCGTATGGCGGTTCTGCTCGGATATCCGGTTCAGATAGTGGCCCAGCGTGTTGATTTCGCTCGACATGGCCACATGCATGACCAGTTTTTTGTTCTCACAGACCACATCCTGGAAGTCGATGGGATGCTGCAGGAAGCGCGTATACAGTTTTTCAAATAGCTTGGCATGTGCTGTGTCGACAAACAGGCCGTTTACCTGAATGGCAAAATCGTAGCCGGTGGTACCGAAAACCTGCCAGCTTTCCGGTACTTTTTCAGCTTTGAGAAGAATTTTTTCGCCAATTATGAAGAACGGCTTGTAGGTTGGATCGGCAGTAACATGCCTAGCATATTTTTCCCTTATGGATGCATCCGGGTCTTCAACTCCATTGCGCCCAGGCTGCCGCTCCTCAAGAGAGCCGTCGAGCATCCGAACGAAACAGGCCGATTGCAGTCTTCTGAAATACTCTTCCGGATCCCGCAAGCCATCGGCGTGGTCAATTCGCAGACCGCTGATCTTTCCAGCTGCCACCAGGGAGAAGACCAGCTTGTGCGTTTCTGCGAAAACGCTCGGGTCCTCCACCCTGATAGCGCCGAGGGAGTTGATATCGAAGAACCTGCGGTAGTTGATCTCCTCGGTGGCGACGTGCCAATGGCAAATGCGATAGACCTGCTGCCGAAGGAGTGCATCCAGTAGATCAAAGCTACGAGGGTCGCCCTTCGTTCCGTTGAAGGCGGCAACATTGCCATCAATGAATTCTCTGATCGCCCTGCCGTTCTGATAGAGCTTCCACAGGCGCCGCTTGACGACCTCCTTTTCCCGGTAACGCTCGGCGATCCGCTCGTGATCCTCTTCCGTGGTGGGCGGCAAGTGCCTGAGCGCGGTTACGATGCTCATCAATTCTTGAAACTGAGGCTCGGTATCGGTAAGTTCCCGTTGCAGATCTTCGATGCCCATCGCCAGGATATTGCTGTAGGTTTTCGGAATGATCGGCAGTTTGTGGTCGTGGTAATAAATAAAAAAGGACCCTTCTTCAAAGGAAAGGCGCAGGTCGCCATTTTCGAGGACGGTGCCGTACTGCTCGCCCAATATCGGGATGAGGATTTTGTTCTCCAGCTCTTTCTTGACCGGGTGCCAATCGATATCGAAGAAACTCGCAGCAGTGGCGCTGGGGCCATTTTCCAGGACATCCATCCACAAGGAATTCCCCTGCCCCTCAATGCACATATGGTTAGGGACGATGTCCAGGATCTGGCCCATGTCCCATCGCTTCAGTTCGCCGACCAGGGCCTCGTATTCGACCTCCGAGCCGATTTCCGGATTCAGGCTGTTCTTGTCGAGGATGTCATACCCGTGCAGACTGCCCGCACGGGCCTTGAAGTAGGGCGATGCGTAAATGTCGCCGATGCCGAGCCTATGCAGATACGTCAAGATCTCCCTCGCATCGCTAAAGCGGAAATGGGCATTGAACTGCAGCCGGTAGGTTGATAGCGGTATTCTCAGCCCTTTGCCATTCATAGATCGCCCTTAACTTTTTCCAGTACCACCGGAACATTGAAAAAGAGTAATTTCCCCAGATTTTTAAGCCCTTCACTCCAGGAGATCAAGTTGCTTGCCACTCCGACAGTGGCCAGGAGCTCGGAAGCACGGGATTGCAGCAGGGTCCAATACATGTTCTGAGTCTGCCAGAGATTCACCTGGAGCGGGAGTAAGGTAGCCGCCTCTACCAAGAGAATAACCTCGGAAAGACGCTGACCATTTTCCGGCTCCGAAAGCAGTGCAGCCATAGCTCCTTCAATTCTGCGGCGGATGATGAATTCAAGCGCCACATTGTCGACAGCGACATGCCAGCTTTTGATTTCGCCCACATCCTCCTTGATTCTGCCAGGGTCGACCGTTTCCGAGGTGAACATCTTTTGCAGTTTGAGATTGAGAGCCGTCTCGGCAGTATTCATGAAGTAGGGCGGTACCGGCATGCCGGTTTCCCGCACAAAGCCCATCAGGCTTTTGCTGTTTTCGTAGAGGGTAATGAACTTGTCTTCAAACTCCTGGAGCGTGCCGTCGACGATGAGCCGTAAGATATGACGCTGTTTGTCGCGGAAAAGGTCTTTGAGGGAGTAGTTGTGCATGCCGAAATGGGTGTCTATCAACCTGATTACTGCGGCGAAATCACCTTCGTTAAAGGCGCTTGTGACCTCCTGATTCATGTTCAGATAGGCTTCGTCGCCGATGAAGGTGCGAACTCCGCAGTTCAAGGCGTGGCCACCGAAATACAAGGTACAGAAACTTATCCGGTCCGCTTTGAGGGTGATGAGCGAGCGGATGAGTATCCTGCCGACCGCCAGTTTCATCTGCCCGGCATGGAGTATCAGATAATCCTCTCTGAAGGCGCGATAGCTGAAAATATCGGTTTCCTCGCCATGCTCCTCAAAGACAAAACTGACGGCATAGTGCGCACCGACCCTGATCAGGTCGATCATGACGGGTTTGGCGAATTTTGCATATATTTCCGAGCCGTTGCCATGTTCGGCCATATTACTGCCGGCCAAGGCCAGCCGCTCCAGAAAAAGTGCTTCGATGTCCTGATTACCGGAACTCTCCGCCAATTGCATCGCCCGGCCGGCATACTGAATAATCTGAACCGTTTCAATTCCTGAAAGTTCGTCAAAAAACCAGCCGCAGCTGGTGTACATGAGCATGGCGTGTCGCTGCATTTCCAGCAGACTGAGGACGGTTGTGACTGCATCTTCATCCAGGGGCCGCAGGGCATGTCGCTGCAGGAAGGCGGCGACGTTTTCCTCGGAGCGGTCAAGCATGACGGCAATATAGTCGTTGCGTGCCTCCCATGGGTTTTTTACGAAATCTATCAGACCATCCTCGAAACAGGCGGCCAGCTGTCCGCTGAGCCAGTCCAGGGCGTCCCGCAGCGGCTTGCGCCATTGCTGGTTCCAGTTGCCATTCCCGCCCGAGTTGCAGCCGCAGTCACTCCTCCAGCGCTCGATGCCGTGCATGCAGCTCCACGAAGTGTTGTCGATAATCTGTACTTCATGGGTGGCCGGGTGCAGTTCCAGGTATTCGCCATAATTTGTCAGGCGGGCCAGGTTGTTCACCTCAATGTGATTCAGGGCATGGCCCAGAGCCATCTCGCCGAAGGCATGATGATGGCCATAGGTTTCACCATCGGTGGCGATATGGACCAGCTGGGGATGGCTGCTATTATCGGAAAAACCGGACATCAAACGCTCGGCAAAATGTTCGCCGCTCCTCAGCAGTTTCTCAAACGCCACTGCTTGGGAAATGGGACCATCATAGAAGAAGATACTGATACTTCGCCCTGAGGGAAGCCGGCAGAGATAGGCCCGCGAAGGGTCGATACGCGAACCGCCGACGTCCTTCCACCGGCCGAAACCGATCCTCCGAGCCCGTCCCGCCTGATGCGGAGCGAGGACGGTGAAATGGATACCCTCCTCGGCCAACACCTCAAGTGTAGCAACATCCACCGCGGTCTCGGCCAGCCACATCCCCTCGGGGAAACGTTGGAAGCGATGTTCGAAATCCTTGATTCCCCACCGCACCTGAGTTCGTTTATCGCGCAGGCTGGCCAGGGGCATGATGATATGGTTATAGACCTGGGCGAGAGCCGCCCCATGGCCGGAGCGCCAGGCGATACTCTGCCGGTCGGCCGCTTGGATTGCAAGGTAGGCGCCGGGGGCATATTTTTCCATCCAGGAGAGCAGCGTCGGTCCGAAATTGAAACTGATCCGGGCATAGTTGCTGACGATCGCCATGATACGGCCTTCGCCGTCCAGATTCCGTGTGGCGGTATTGGGGGCATAACACTCGGCGGTGATCCGTTCATTCCAGTCGTGATAGGGATAGGCCGAATCCTGGATTTCAACGGACTCCAGCCAGGGATTTTCACGGGGTGGCTGGTAAAAGTGGCCATGGATGCAAAGGAATCGTTCCATAAATTACTCCTTTTTGTAGACGACAACCGCAAAAGGGGCGATTGTCGGGATGTCGAGAGAGGTGGCGTTCACGGTTACGCAACTGCCCGGCGGGGAGTTTCCCGAAGAATCGAGCAGGACCCGCAAGATGCCGAAGGTAAAGGGCGGTCGAATCACACGGCTTTGATCACTGAAGTTGAACAGGCAGAGTGTCCGGCCACCACCTGTGCTCAGGATAACTGCCAGCACCCGTTCTTCCTCATAGGCGACAATCTGCAAATTTTCTCGGCTAATCCTGGTAAGAGGTGACCATTCCTTGCGGATACGGATCAGTTCGCGGTAGAAATTGAACAGAGCACGGTGGTCGCCCCGAAGGCGTTGTTCCATATTTACTTTTGCCGAGAGAAAGGTTGCCTCTGCCTGTGGATCAGGTGAGGATCCCTGGTGGGCAAAGGCGGCGAATTCCGAAAGGCGTCCCCGCCTGATTGCCGCCACCAGTTCCTCATCCCCATGACTGACAAAATAGGGGAACGGTGCCGATTCTCCATATTCCTCGCCCATGAAGAGCAGCGGCAGGTAGGGGGAGAGCAGCACTGTTGCGGCGGCCAGCTTCTGCTGCGGCAACGAAAGATGCTCGCCCGGGCGTTCCCCACGTAAGCGGTTGCCCACCTGGTCATGGTTTTGGGAAAATACCACCAGTTGGCTGGGGGAAATTTCTGCCGAAGAGTTGCCATGCCGCCTCTTTCTGAAGGCGGAATAGCCGCCGGAAAGGACAAAGCCCTCGCGAAAACCCTTGACCAGATCAGCAAACCCGCCGAAGTCGCCGTAGTATCCGGCCTGCTCGCCGGTCAGGAGTGTCCACAGTGCGTGGTGAAAATCATCGTTCCACTGGGCATCGAGGCCGTAGCCGCCAGACTTCGGGGAACCTATCACCCGTACGTCGTTCAGATCGCTTTCGGCAATAACATATACCCGCCGTCCCAGGGCCTCGCCCTGCCGGTGCACAGCCTCGGCCAATTCCTGGAGAATATGCAAGGCGCTGAAATCGTAGATGCCATGGATGGCGTCGAGTCGCAGGGCATCGATGTGGTATTCGGTGATCCAGTTGAGGGCATTGGCGATAAAGTAGTGGCGGACCGGATCACTTTCCGGGCCGTCGAAATTGATCGCGTCTCCCCAAGGCGTGCGGTAGCGGTCGGTAAAGTAGGGGCCGAAGCCGTGCAGGTAGTTCCCTTCCGGCCCGAGGTGATTGTAGACCACATCGAGGATTACGGCCAGGCCCCTCTGGTGGCAGGCGTCGACCAGCCGTTGCAGGCCGTCCGGGCCGCCATAACTGTTCTGGGGCGCAAAGGGATAGGTGCCGTCATAGCCCCAGTTGCGTTTCCCGGGAAACTGGGCTACCGGCATCAGTTCCACTGCAGTTATGCCAAGTTCACACAGGTAGTCGAGACGGGAGATCGCTGCGTCAAAGGTGCCGGACGGGGTGAAGGTTCCCACGTGCAGTTCATAGATGATGTACTCTTCAAGAGGGAGGCCGGTCCAGCCGGTATCGTGCCGGAGAGAGCCACCCGTAGCGACCACCTGGGACGGTCCATGCACACCTTCCGGCTGAAAGCGTGAGGCCGGATCAGGCCGGGAAGTCTCGCCATCCAACAAATAAAGATAGCGCTCGCCTTCGGCGATATCCGCGACAACCCCGCTGAAATAGCCATTCGCTTCAGCGGTGAGTGGCACGGGATTGCCACCCCGATGCGGCAGAATTACCGACACTTCCCTAACCCGTGGTGCCCAGACCCGGAAACGGACACTTCCGTCCAGAAGCAGGGTCGCACCGAGATCGAGCTGCCATTTGAGATTCGGTTGATTGAACATGTACGATTTTCACTCAGTTCTAATCTTTCTTAGTATCCATCGATTTGTGGTCCATACCCTTCATGGCCTTCATGTCCTTCTTTTCTTTCATGTCCTTCATCATCGGACAATTCGCCATGGAATCCTTGCCCATCTGCATATGCTGCATCATGTGCGGCATCATCTCCTGCTGCATTTTCTCCATTCGCGCATGCATGGCGGTCCGTTGCTCCACCATACGGGTCACGACGGCGGCTATCAGGTTGACCTTTTTATCCACCGGCGCGCTGTTCATTTCGGTGAGCTTCGCGGTGAGTTCGGCGTCCTGCGCCTGCATTTCTGCCATCATTTTCTGTTTCTGGTCCTTCATCTCCTGGCAGTGTTCCATCATTTTTGCCTCTGTCATGTTTTTTCCCGCCACAGACTCGGCAGATTGCGACTGGAGGGGAGCCCAGATGATCAGGGCCAAGGCAAATGCCAGGATAGAACGGCTGATGATGTTGGTATTCGTTTGTTTGTTCATGATATTCTCCTTTTTGATTGTTTTCGGTATTGCCTTTGATTCCGATTTTTCTTCAATTGTTCTTCCACAACTTGCCAATACCCCAGGTACACAGGCCGAAAACGACGACCAGCATCGTCACGGCTACGGCTTGGTTGCCGAACAAATCCGTCAGGGTGATCTGCCCCACATTGGTAGGGTCGTATAAAAGAGGGACCAGCCATTCGTGCAAATGGGCGAAAAGGGCTGCGCCGGCAAGTCCGCCAAGGAGGGCGAAGACCGCATCCATGCGTCCCTCCCCGGCGGCCGCCCAGGTAGTGCCTGGGCAGTAGCCGGTCAGTCCCCAGCCTATGCCGAAGATCACCGCCGCAAGGCCGGTGGCCACAATGCTGGTAGGCAAAGGCACAACGCGCCCCACGCCGACTGACTGGAGGCCGAAGAGGCCCACGGCGGACAAGGCCACCGCCAACATCATAAACCTTGGAATATCCGCATCCAGCATCAGGTGCGACCGGGCCATCCGATGGGCATCGGTGGCACCGACGCGCTGAACAACAAAGCCGAAGGCGATTCCCGAAAAAAGTCCCAGCCAAATCATTGTCATTGGATCTCCTCCTGTTCCGCGATCTTGCCGAAGATCAGCCGGGCGGTGAGCATGGCCACGGCAAAAATAACGACGCCGAAATAAAGGCCGCTGATAGCCAGTTGCGTCGACCCGGAGATGAAAAGCCCCAGGGTACAGCCGCCGGCCAGCCGCGCTCCGAAGAGGATCAGGAATCCGCCGAGAAAAGTGGCGGCGTAGCGTTTTGCCCGGCTATCGCCAAACCGCTGCTGCCAGATCGGCGGCATATCGCGCACCGGGATTTCTTTCGATGTCCGGCCGGCGATAAAGCCGCCGATGGCCATGCCCAGCGCAAAGGCGAAAAGCCACGAGCCGGGGCCGGGAATGGATTTGTAGTGGGCTTTGGCCGCGACGTATTCCGGCGCCACCCACTCAAAAAAGCCCTTGAGGGTGCTGACAAAGCCGCTGGATGAGGCTGGCGGCCCGTAGGTGGCGAAGATAAAAACGATGATGCCTGACAGGGCAAAAGCCGCTGGAATCCAATGCCAATAGGGTATGCGCTGTTTGTTCGTATGTTCCATGGGCCTCATCCTCCGCAGGACACGTAACCGCTTTTGGCGCCGCGGTCACCTCCGGATTGAGCGGCCGCGCCGCTTTTCCGGTTGGTCTTTCCTCCACTGCCCGAGGTAGCCGGTGCGGACACCTTCCCTGGTACATTATCACCTTTGAGGACGTGTTCGGCAGTTTCGACCGGGTAGAAAAAACGCTTATTTCCCCATTCCATCCATGAGGGTTCATAGAGCCGCACATCCTCAAATCCCATAAGGCGGAGGACGAAATAGCCGAATGATCCGCGTCGGCCGGAGTGGCAGTAGGTGATGACCGCCTTGCCGGGATCGAGGCCTTGGTAAAGCCCCTGCAATTCGGCGTACGGCTTGAAGGCTTTGCTGTCGGAGTTCACCCAGTTGCTGATATAGTCGTTGTTGTAGGCGGTCGGGACATGTCCCAGCTTGAGGACCATGCCGTCAAGCGCCGCATTTGGTTTTTCGCCCAGGTATTCTTCCCGTGACCGGACATCGAGGATCTGATAATAGGGATCGCCGAGTCGCGGCATTATGTAGTCGGCCTTCACCCATTTTCGCAGGTTGATCTCAGCCGACGGGGCCTGGTAAAGGCCCCCCTCCGCCTTGCGAGCCGTAGATGCCGTTTCACCACCAGCATCGATCCAGCCGTCGATGCCCCGCTCCAGCACCTTCATGTTCTTGTGACCCAGCAGGTCGAGAACCCAGAAGATATAGGAACTGGTGGCGCCCCCATCTCGTTTCACCGAATCGTAGAGCACTACGGTGTCGTTTCGGGCGATGCCGTGTTCACCAAGCAGTTGCTGGGCACGGACAATGCCCACGAACACCTCACCCATGTTGTTGACGGGTTCGTCGGACTGGTACTGTGACCAGGGCATGCGGATGGCGCCGGGGATCAGTTTGCCGTCGAAATCTTTATCATTTCGGACATCGACGATGACTAGGGAAGCATCCTCCTTGTGGGATTTCAGCCACTCGCCGGTGGCCAGGAAAGCGGCGTTGGGATACTCTTCGCCGGTGACTGCCGAAGCCGCCGACCAGTAGACGCCAAGCAGCAAAATCCCGGCAATCGCCACATAACGAATCAGTTTGCTATGTTCCATGTCTTTTCTATCCTCTTTATCTATCGTCATTAATACTTTCGAGTCGGTTCGGGAAAATGCTGCCCATTCAATCCTTATTTTTCCGGCCCCCTGTCGAATTCTATAATCCTGGCAAAGTTCAGGTCTGGACCAATGCGAACCCGGTGATACAGCGGACTCTCCTTGCCGACACGCCCTCCCATGTCATAGGTGAATTCGGAGACCGCCACGTGACGAATCCAGTATCCGGTGAGCACGGGCCCGGTACTGTCGTAGCCGGAGTGAAAATGCACAAATTCATCTTGGGTCTCAGGCCGGGAGTTACGCCAACCATCGGGTGCTTCCTGAAAAAATACCGGATTGATCCTGTTCTCGGTGGGGAGGGTGATATCGGCCGGGGGCAGGGTCACCAGGAGCGCTGTTCCTTCATAGAGTTTGGCGCCATCCGCCATGTCGGAACTGTAGAACTGATTTTCATTGAAACAGACGAAGCTCAACCGACTCAGATCCTTGGGGTCCTCCGGCCGAAAATAATAACCAACGAAGGGTCCGAAACCGATCAACCGTCCCTCATGCACGTGCTCCAGCCGTGCCATGTAACCATGTGGGATAGTAACAGCACCACCCGCGGGTCCATCTCCGCCAATCTTTTCCGGATCAGAGCGACAACCGGACATGACCACCACAACGGCACAAATCAGGAGGAAAATCGGGATGGTCGCCGTGGAGATTACACATTTCATAAACCTAAAATCCTAGCTGTTTCATGATTTCACGCATAAACGCCGGAAGATCGGCCGGTTGCCGGGAGGTGATCAGATTGCCATCGACAACAACCTCAACGTCCTCATGGAGAGCGCCGGCCGCTTTCAGTTCCTCGGTTACCGACCGGTAACAAGTAGCCCGCCGCGCCTGCAACAAATCGGCGCTTATCAAAATCTGCGGCCCGTGACAGATGGCGGCAACTGGTTTATTCTGAACAAAAAAGCTCTTGGCGATAGCCAGCGCCTTGGCCTCTTTTCTCACCTCCGCCGGGGCCTTGCCGCCTGGCAGAATGAGGACGTCATAGGCTTCTGCATCAACCTCATCAAGGGTAATGTCGACAATCACTTCGTAGCCGTGTTTGCCTTTTATGGCTCCACGGTTCATAGAGGCTATCGTCACTTCAATATCCGCTTCTTTTAAACGGTAATAGGGAACCAGCAATTCAGAGTCCTCAAAATTATCCGCACTTATTATTAACGCCTTCATACTCGCTCCATTAAGAAATATTTATTTGTTTTCATTATATATTTTTACGGAGGCTACCATTGTGTCCATCCCTTCCTTAATCTCGCCGACCTGCGGATGCACTTCCTTTATGAGATCGTGTTCGAGCTTGGACAACTGTTCTAAGCGTTTGCCCTGCTCCTGAAGTTGATCCAACAAAGCATTTTGTTTGGTCGAAATCCGATGCATCCAACAAAAACAAACAATCCAGCAAAGGGTTCCAATCAATGTCAACGAAAAAGCGAGGCCGGTTTTATCCATTACCATTGCTCCCCATTATTATGGGCATGTTACCCGAGGTCTGAAAAGGGATGAATTTTCCCGCTATTTGTTAATGTTTTGCAGGGCAAATTCCCAGTTGATCACCTTGTCGAGCACGGCGTTCACATAGTCGGCCCGACGATTCTGATAATCCAGATAATAGGCATGCTCCCATACATCAATGGTAAGCAGAGGCTTTACGCCTGATGTCAAAGGGGTTTCGGCGTTGGCGGTCTTTACTACCTTGAGCTTATCGCCATCAAGTACCAGCCAAGCCCAACCACTCCCGAATTGTGAAACGGCCGCGCCGGCAAGCTCCTTCTTGCAGGCGTCGACGCTGCCGAAGGATGCGTCGATTCTCTGCTTGAGTGCGGCAGGCGGTTCGCCTCCACTCTTTGGTTTCATGCTGTTCCAGTAGAACGTGTGGTTCCAGATTTGCGCTGCGTTGTTGAAGATTGAGGCCTTTTCAGGCCGTCCTGCGGTACCGGTAATAATCTTCTCTAAGGACAGGTCGGCATATTCTGTTCCGGCGACAAGCTTGTTCAGGTTATCAACATAGGCTTTGTGATGTTTCCCGTAATGAAAACTGATCGTGTTGGCGGTTATGACCGGCTCCAATGCATTCTCGGCATAAGGAAGAGGAGGTAAGACATGGGGTGATGCTGCCTGTGCAGCCCTGGAAAGACCGCCCATCGCAAGCCAGGCAGCGGTGCCGGCAGATGCAATAAGAAAACTGCGACGATCAAGGACGGTGGAAAAGTTGGTTGTGTCTTTTTTGTTCATATCGGCCTCCTTTACAGTTGGTGGGGGTGGGTGATGCATGTCATTAGCCGGCCTGATTCGTTAGAAGTCGCGACCGCCTGCCTGATTGCTTATTTCTTCTTCTGCGCTGCCTTTATTGGCTGGAACGGTCCGTACTGATGCTGTTCCTGAGAAAAATCATCTGCATAGGGTGGATAGGGGCAGTCCACCGCTTTTTTCTCCAGTTTCGGATAATCCTTCTCCAGTTCGCTCATCTGCGGCCGCTCCTTGGAACTGAGATAGGCGGCAACATCGTAGGAATCTTCATTGGTGATTGCCGGATGGTTCCACACCGTTCCCAGCGGCATATTGCTGTGAATAAACCCGGCGCTGGTCAGTATTCCACTGTTTATTACCGAGGTCATAAATAAGCTGTCCTACTGTCTCTTTGGATTTACCTTAAAGACTTCATAGAAGGAACGGCTGACTGAGACCACCCTTAGATCCTGATCCAGAACGATTAAGGGTTCACGCACGGTATTGATGATGCTCTCGGCGTATTCGCGGGCGGCCTCTTCAGATATTTTCCTGACCATTCTCTTTCTCCTTGCTTTCGGTTATGCCTTGAGCCTAGAATTTATCTTGGGAGAAAATACACCCCTGCTTGTTTTACCCTGCTCATTACTCCATCTTGTGATCCTCACTTTTCACCACAGCCATGGCCTCGGGTTCGAGTTCTTCGACGTGTATGTTCTGTCTTAGAAAGAACCCCCATGCAATCAGCAAACCTGCAGCTGCCAACCCTATCATTGCTGCTTGAGGCAATAACGCCGGCTCTTTGTGCATGAGTTGGAACACAGCCACCAGGCACTCTATCGACAGTGACACGACAACCACAATCAAAAACCGCGACAGGAAACGACGCACGCGCGTCGGGGCGCTCATCCCAGCCTTGCGCAGGACCTCCTCCTCAAGAACTGTCTGACCCAATTCGAGCGCCGCTACGGCGATAGTCAACAACCCAATGCTCTCCAATATTGAATCGAATCGGTTTCGTAGCGAGGCCTGTTCGGAAACCCAGAGTCCATGCCAGAGTTCCAGTCCAGCCATAACAATAAGCGAAAGCCCGCAGAACAGGAAAAAACCAACAATGACCACGTAGCCAATGATAAAAATTCTCTGTATAATGTTCGTCGCACCCATATAGAATTCACCAAGTCTCAAGTTGGAGTTATGGTTCAATCTCATCTTTTTCCTCTTCATCAGCATGAGCTTTTGCCTCAAAACTCATACTTTCTTCTAACTCTCCAAACCAAAGCTCTGAACTTGTGATTTCATACTGGCGCTCCTTTTCTTTTATGGAGATTTCGTTGAGTATCCACAGTATATGTTTTGCATCCGGGAAGCTCTCTCCACTCATTTGCTCCGCATAAAGACGATTTAAGATTGCAGTTTCCTCCAAACCCTTGGAGAGCAACCTCACTATCACAGCATGGAGTGATCGATCAAAGATCTCAAATGAGTCTTTATCATTTGCAGTGATTTTTATTGTAAACTTCACTCCTGTTGGCTCTTTAAATATGCCATTGTAGGCTTTTCTCAAAAGCCCATAAGCATTAAAAAGTCTTGTGTGAAATGCTGGGTCGGCATGTTCTTCCCAAAGTTTAGCTTCAACCATTTGATGGCTCAACTGTTCTAACTTGCCTTCAGTCATTTCATCTTTAAAAATATGTGCTAAAAGAAATTTAGCTGATTCATGATGATCAAAATCATTAAGTGACATCAAACACATTTCTTTCAAGTCAGATTGACTCATCCCGCCAAGTTCATCTTCGGCTATATCCATCATCGATAACAGTGCTTTATAATCATCTGACATCCAAACATTTTCAATCTCAGAAATTTTCACAAAAGTTAAAATTTCTACATTAAATTCATTGTTCATTACAATCTCCACTTATGATGTAGTTACTGGGGCGTGATGGTGATAAGTAAACCCGAATAGTTGAATTTCCTACTTAAAATTGCCACAGCCAAGGTCTGATTACTAAAAGTTTACGGATGGATTTTCCATTTCCGGCGACGGTTTTCGTTTAACTTGCAGATTCACTTTGGCAATGTACTTGAAAGGTCAAAGGCACCATGGAGTCCATCAATCACCATCTGCGTCCCAATTACCGCAAGAATCAAACCCATCATACGAGTAATTGCTCCCAAGGCGCTGGCACCAATGAAGGCCACAAACTTCTCACCGAAGACAAAGCACAGATATGTTATTGCACAAAGAAGAGCGAACACCGCAATAGTCACTGCCATATTGCCAAAACCACCCGCGGAGAAATTCATCGCTGTGGTGATAGTGCCGGGACCTGCTAATATCGGTATAGCCAGTGGAGATACCGATACACTGAGTTCCGCCTCTTTTGACTCCTGCTTGTCCTTTTCGCTTGGGTGGTTAACCCTGGAAAAATTGCCTTGCAGCATTTGAAAACCTATAAAAAAAACCAGCAGCCCCCCGGTAATGCGAAAGGCCGGGAGGGTAATGCCGAACAATTCAAAGATCACCTTGCCGGCAAAGGAAAAAACAACAACTATCAGGAATGCCAATATCAGCGATGTTGATGCCACGGACCCCTTCGTTTGTTTGTCCTCACCGCGCGTAAGACTCAGGAAAATAGGGATGTTAGCGATGGGATTCATTATCGCAAAAAACCCCATAAAGACTGTCAGTGCGTGCAGCAGTATCTTTTCCATTTTCAGCTCTCAACCTCTCCTCGAATATTGACTATGGTAATCGACGGAGAAAAGCGAGCTATCGGACAGTCCCTCCCACCTTCCTACGTGTGATTTTCCAGCATTTAACCCCTCATTATTGCTGACACTCCTAGTTGCAAAGTTAATGCCGAGTTCATTGCACCCTTGAATTGGACGGAACTTATCCAGGAAAGCCGCTGCCTTCCAATATCCCAGAGCCCGATGAAACCGCCGAATCCCAGAGCCTCTCTCGTTTGCATATGCTTAAACAGCGGCCATATATAACCAATGGTCACATATGACCTTTCCGTGTATGCTTCCCAACACCTGCTGCACCAACACTTCTCATGTTATTTTTCTTACAAATTCTGATAGATATGTGATGAAAGGCAAATATTCCATCTCTGGTATGAAGTTTGAAGAGCCTGAAGAATAGAATAACAAAATGCTGCTGCAGAATTCATTCAATTGGAGGTCTAGATGTTGAAAAACTTGAAACCAAAGCAGGTATTTCATTATTTTGAAGAACTGACGGCAATTCCAAGATGCTCAGGAAACGAAAAGCAGGTGAGCGATTATCTGGTTAATTTTGCAAAAGAAAGAAAATTCAAAGTCTATCAGGATAAAGCTCTGAACGTCATTATCAAAAAGCCCGGAACCGCAGGCTATGAAAAATCAGCCGCTGTGATAATCCAGGGACATATGGACATGGTTTGTGGCAAATCCGAAAAGTCCAGTCACGATTTTGCCAAGGATCCGATATCCTTAAAGATCGATGGAGATTTTCTCCGGGCAAGTGGCACAACTTTAGGCGCGGATAATGGCATAGGAGTGGCCTATGGCCTCGCCATATTGGACTCGAAAGACATCCCCCACCCACCAATCGAGTTGCTCATCACAACCGATGAAGAGACCGGAATGCATGGAGCTGCTTCACTGAAAACAGCACATCTCACCGGCAAAACGCTTCTGAATATCGATGCGGAAGAAGAAGGGGTTTTCTTTGTCAGCTGCGCTGGTGGACGGATTCTCATGAGTGAATTCACCCCTCGCTGGAAGAAGACCTCAAACAGTGGCCTTCGCATAAATGTTTCCGGCTTAAAAGGCGGGCACTCAGGACTGGAGATTGTCGAGCAAAGAGCAAATGCCATCAAGCTTCTGGGAAGAATACTGGATGCAGCCAGGAAAGCAGGTAGTTTTTATATCACAACGATCTCGGGTGGTTCGGATCACAATGCCATCGCCAAAGAAGCGCAAGTGACCGTTGCCGCCGATGCTTCCGTACTCAAAAAGATCAAGGCCGTTGTTATAGGTTTCTCCAAGGAACTGAAAAAAGAATTCGCCTCTGCGGATCCGAAACTGCAGGTGGCTGTCGCTTCGGTCGATAAAGTTGCCACATGCCTTGGCGGTGGTTCAACAGAGAGGCTTATCGACTTTCTCTTGATTGCTCCCAATGGCGTTCAGTCCATGAGCCCCGAACTGGAAAATCTCGTTGAAAGCAGCCTGAATTTTGGCGTACTTGAGCAATCGGACAAATTCATCAATATTACTATCTCCGTAAGGAGTTCTGTGAGTTCTATCGGTGAAGAGATCACCCGCCGGCTTGAAGCCTTGGCAAAGATGGTAGGCGCCAAAACCTCCCGGACAAGTGAGTATCCCGCCTGGCATTACCAAGCAGATTCAAAGATAAGGGATTTGTGTGTCAGTGTTTACAAAGTGGTCTCCGGTAACGATGCATCTATACGGGCCATTCACGCAGGACTTGAATGTGGTCTCCTCAAAGAAAAACTGCCGGAGACGGACATGATCAGCTTCGGGCCTAACCTTTATAATGTCCACACGCCGGATGAGCATCTCAGTATACACTCGGTGGCCAATATGTGGGCATTCTTGACGGCGATCCTCGCAAAATTAAAATAAAGCAACACTGGAGGAGCATTATGGCTAAAGCGAAGCTTGCGGTCAAAAAATACGAACTGTCCCAGGACGCCTACGGCGGAAAGCCCGGAAACGAATATGTACCCTATATTCCGACAACAGAGGCAATGCCCGAGCTGACCGGATATTCCATTATTATCGGCGTCCTCTTCGCCCTTATATTCGCGGCGGCCAATACCTACCTCGGTCTCAAGGTCGGCCTTACTATTTCTGCAGGCATACCCGGGGCGATTCTCGCCACAGGCCTTCTCAAAGGGCTTTTCAGAAGGAACAATATCTTGGAAGCGAATATGGTGGCGTCTCTTTCCGCCATGGGCGAGTCCATTGCCGGCGGCATCATCTTCGTTCTGCCGGCCCTGATACTCCTTGGTTTTGGCCTGAGCATCATGACGGTTGTCGTCGTGACAATCATCGGCGGCCTGATGGGCGTATTTTTTATTACCCCGGTGCGAAGATACCTTATCGTCGAGGAGCACGGCAACCTCATCTATCCCGAATCGATGGCAGCAGCTGAGGTGCTTGTTACCGGAAGCGAAGGTGGCAGCGGCTTCAGGACCGTCCTTCTCGGCATGGGGGTTGGCGCCGTTTACAAGATATTCTCCGGCGGCTTCAAATTCTTCGGCGAAAATGCTTCGTATACCATACAGCCCTACCAGGGAACCATGATCGGGGTAAACACCGTTGCCTCGCTTATGGGTGTCGGCTTCATCGTCGGTACAAAAACCTCCATTTTGATGTTTGGCGGCTCGGTAGTTGCATGGCTTGCCCTTATTCCCTTAATTAAATTCTTCGGCGCCGGAATGACGGGGCCTCTCTTCCCCTCCACGGTACCGATTGCCGAGATGGGGGCCTTTGACATCTGGTCCAGTTACATTCGCTATATCGGAGCCGGTGCCGTTGCCACCGGCGGCTTCATCTCGCTCATTCGCTCCCTACCCACCATCGTCAACAGCTTCAAACAGGCAATTGGCGGCATGGGCAAAGGCGAAGCCGAAAGTGTCCGTCGGATGGATCTTGAATCGCCGCTCACCTGGGTCATTGCCGCGGCGGTACTCGGTTTTTTGTTGACCT
The DNA here is from genome assembly GCA_031441605.1 of Deltaproteobacteria bacterium. Classification (GTDB taxonomy): domain Bacteria; phylum Desulfobacterota; class Desulfobulbia; order Desulfobulbales; family Desulfocapsaceae; genus Desulforhopalus_A. The sequence goes on along the minus strand of JANNQF010000062.1, from coordinate 214,988 downwards.
GGTTTGTGCCGATCGTTGGCGGAGGCTTCGTCGGCTCTCTTCTTGCCGTCTTGTTCAGCTTCTTTTTCGCAGTCGTATCGGGCAGAATGGTCGGCCTGGTCGGCGCTTCCAACAATCCCGTATCCGGCATGACCATTGCGACACTTCTCATCGTTACCACCGTCCTGAAGCTTATGGGCAATACCGGGGAGCTGGGAATTAAGACCGCACTGATGATCGGCGGCGTCGTTTGCGTCGCCACCGCCGTAGCGGGTGGCACAGCACAAAGTCTTAAGACGACCTTTATCATCGGCGGCACGCCCAGAAAGGTTCAACTCGGCATGTTTGCGGCACTTTCACTTGCCTCTGTTGCTGCGGCAGGTACTTTGATTTTATTGAACTCGGCCTACGGAATCGGTGACGTTGCCGTTCCTGCCCCGCAGGCGACGCTTATGAAAATGATCGTCGAAGGTATCATGACAGCGCAACTGCCGTGGACCCTGGTATTTATCGGTGTGGCACTGGCGGTATTCTGTTTCATGGCGAAAATTCCAATCCTTGCGGTGGCACTCGGCATTTACCTTCCCATCGGACTTACTGCAGCCATATTTGCCGGCGGCATCGTCAGAGATCTTGTAGAGAGAAAAATGACACCCGCTGCCAAGGATAAGGACAAAAATGCTAAAGATGACAAAGCGGGTGCAAAGGAAAACAACGTTGCAGTGGATAAGGCCGTTGAAAAAGGCATACTGCTGGCCTCGGGACTTGTAGCGGGAGACGCCTTGATCGGTATTGTTATCGGCATATTTGCCGCCATTGGCACGGATATCGCTTTCGGACTCAAACTCTTCCCAGTCGTTGCCGAAAGCAACCTGGCAGCATTCATTATGTTCGTATTGCTGGCAATCTGGATTTTCATATACTCAACGAGAAAGGATGGATCAAAATGAGCCAACTCTGTCATGCACAGGATAAATACAATTTTGTCCTCTATATTCCGGAAATCAAGCGCCAGGATTTCAGAGTGACCAATGGCGGCAGGGTGGTTCTGGAATTCAAGATAAACCCGGTGAAAATGCTGATGGGCAGGCTCGTCAACAAGGTGCCTCTTTCTACCCTTGAGCTGGACGAGCTTTCTTCATCGGCATGGCTCAGTATGGACGGAAGGCGAAGTATCCTCGATATCGCCCGCATCCAAAGCGAAAAAACCGGAGACGACATTGACGAGGCTGCGAGAAGAATCGTCCAGTTTATGCGATATATTGCCCATAGAGGCTGGATCAGATTTAAACCGGCCGAGGGTAAAGCAGCTTCACAGCCGGTTCTTCTTTGATTCAACGACTATGAAAGATGCCTACTTCGCAAGCAGTTTGCGAAATGACAGCAATTCCTCCCGATGCTCTTTGGTCGGTTCGGGATAATGCATTTTGAGTCGTTCCATGGTATCGACGATAATCTTTGAAATAATCAGACGAGCATTTCTTTTGTCGTCGGCCGGCACAACATACCAAGGTGCATGCTTCGTGCTGGTTGAGCTCAGGCAGGCTTCATACGCCTTGGTGTATGGCTTCCAAAGCTTTCTCTCCTCAAGATCATTTTTCACGAATTTCCAGTTTTTCTCGGGTGTGTCGATACGTTCTAGAAAGCGCTTACGCTGTTCTTCCTCTGAAAGGTGCAGAAAAAACTTAACGATCCGCGTACCGTTCCATTGCAGATGCTTCTCAAGATTCACAATGGAACGATAGCGACTTTCCCAAATATCTTCTTTATCCAGCAGTTCCTCAGGTAAACCTTGGGCAAGAAGAATCTCCGGATGAACGCGTACAATCAGAACTTCCTCGTAATAAGAACGATTGAAAATGCCGATTCTTCCGCGTTCCGGCAAGCAACGGGTTGAGCGCCAGAGAAAATCATGTTCCAGTTCTTCGACGCTTGGATGTTTGAAACTGAAAACCTGGCAACCTTGCGGATTGACACCGGACATCACATGCTTGATGGCGCCGTCCTTGCCGGCAGCATCCATGGCTTGAAAAATCAGCAGCAGCGAATACCTGTTGGAGGCATACAGCAGATTTTGCAGGGTGCTCAGTTCCTTGACATGTTTCCCAAGAATTTCTTGACAATGCTCCTTCGATTTATAGAGAGGTGGTATCTCCGTCGACCATTTTGCAAGTTCAACTTTTTCGCCGGATTTCACCCGAAATTTTTTAGGATCGAGATGCATAGTTCCTCCTTTTACACAAAATGTGGGGTTGCTCATTTTTGGATTTGTCATACAAACTGCCGTCAGTCAGGTCGCTCTCACCCAAGATTTTCTGCCGCGAAATCCCAATTGAACAGTTTGTCGAGCACCGCATTGACATAGTCGGCGCGGCGATTCTGGTAATCCAGATAATAGGCGTGCTCCCACACGTCGATGGTAATTAACGGTTTCTTGTTAGCAGTCATCGGCGTCTCGGCATTGCCGGTCTTGACCACTTTGAGTTTGTCACCATCAAGTATGAGCCATGCCCAGCCACTGCCGAACTGGGCCATCGCCGCAGCCGACAACTCTTTCTTGCATGCATCAACGCTGCCGAAGGAAGCCTCGATCTTCTGCTTCAACTTGGCCGGCGGTTCACCACCGCCATTTGGCCGCAGACTTTTCCAGAAAAAGGTGTGGTTCCAGGTTTGTGCTGCATTATTAAAAATTGCTGTCTTTCCATCTGCCCCGGCGGTCGCGGTGATAATCTCCGCCAGGGACAAATCGGCATACTCAGTCCCTGCTACCAGTTTGCCCAGATTATCGACATATGCTCTGTGATGCTTGCCGTAGTGGAAACTCAGGGTATTTGCCGAGATTACCGGGGCCAAGGCACTATCGGCATAGGGTAAAGCAGGTAGAGCCAGCGGCGATACCATTCCAGTTTTTTCATTGCTCATCGTTGTTCCTCCATGGTTTTGAGATAAATATGAGTGTAGCTTTTCATCGGCGCATCCCACTCAGCCCTCTGATGAAAAGAGCTTGCAAGACGGCCGAATGATAAATGCCCAGCTCCTGCTCCACCGAGGGCAGTAGCGCGGAAAGGGCGGGATCAGCTCTTTAAAAACGCTAGAAGATCGGCGCTTACCTGGTCTTTATGTGTTGCTATCAAGCCATGCGGTGCCCCGGGGTAGACCTTCAGCGTAGCATTCTTGACAAGTTTCGATGCCAGGTTCACCGAAGTCCCGATCGGTACTATCTGGTCATCATCGCCGTGAATAATCAGCGTCGGCACATCGATTTTCTTGAGCCGACCAGGACCGCGTCTTTCAGAGAATCTCCTTGGTGGGTGGCCTGTTGGGCTTTCATTCACCCTTCCTTCAAGGCCATGCGGGCGGCTATGACCATCGGATCCCACACCCCGGCAAAAGGCGGGGCATAACTCAGATCAAGATAGAGCAGATCTTCCAGGGAAAAACCCGCATGGAGAGCGGTTGCCGCTGTGTCGATACGTTTTGCCGACCCCTTACCGCCGACGATTTGAACTCCGAGCAGTCGAGCAGATCCCTTCTCCGCCAGCACTTTTACACATATCGGCGAGGATCCCGGGTAATAGCGGGGTAAGGTGTAGCCGTCCATCCGGCCAACCGAATATTGCAAACCCAGTGCCTTAATCTCCCTCTCACTGAGACCGGTTCTGGCGCATTCGGTATTCATGAATTTGGTAATAGCCGTTCCGACTATTCCGGGGAAGGTTGCATATCGGCTACCCAAATTCATACCGGCTACCCGTCCCTGTTTGTTGGCAACCGTCCCCAATGCTACATATACCGGTCTGCGGCTGACCAGGTGATACGACTGGGCACAATCACCCGCCGCCCAAATATTGGGGGTTTCGGTTTGTTGCAGATCGTTGACCTTGATGCTTCCTTTCGGTCCGAGCGGAATACCGGCATTCTTTGCCAATTCACTGTTAGGCGTCACCCCAAGACCGAGAATAATCAGATCGGTGGGGATGGTCTCTTTGTCGGTAATAACGGCAACGGCCAGGCCATTTTTTTGTTCAAAACCCTGAACCGTTTCGTTAACATGGAGATCGACACCTTTTTCCCGAAGAGCCTGGCCGAGGCGTTCGCCCATATCTGGATCGATGGTGGGCATTACTTGAGCGCTACGCTGAATCATGGTGATTTTCAGACCGCGCATATGCAGTGCTTCGGCCATCTCCAGGCCGATATACCCACCTCCGACAATAACCGCCGTCTTCGGCTGTTGCTCGGCAAGTGCCTGTTTGAGCTGTGAACCACTCACCAGGTTCTTGACATCGTAGATATTACCGCTGTCGATTCCCGCCAGAGGCGGTCGGACAGGTTTTGCCCCGGTCGCTATAAGCAATTGATCGTAGTGCTGCCAGTTTTCGCTGGAGGTGCTCAGGTTCTTCACTAGAACCCTCTGCTTTTCCGGCTCGATAATGGTAACTTCGTGCCTGGTGTGGACGTTAATGTTCTGTTTTTCACGGAACGCCTGTGGTGTTCTGGCAATAAGTGCATCTTCCCTGTCAACCAGACCGGCGACATAATAGGGAATACCTCAGGCCGAAAAAGATGTGTGCGGGCCGCGCTCAAAAACCGTTATGTCAGTCGCAGGTTGCAGCCTGCGAACCTGTGATGCGGCGCTCATTCCTGCTGCATCGCCACCTATTATAATGAGCATTTTCCCCTCCTTTTTGACCTTCACGTGAAATTTTCATTTTCTTACAGGCCAAAGATAAAACTCAGATAACGGCTTAAACCCTACACCGACACCCCCGTCTCTCATATAAAGCGCCCACGCATATCGGGTTTCATACATGCTTGTTGTTGAAGACCAGTAAAAATCCTGAACACTCATAAAGGGATTGGCAACCGGCAAAGCCGGCGAATGGCGGCTCATATCCGTTAAACTTTCCAATTCGAGAATACTTGGAAGACGCCAATCATTATTACCGTATTTGCATTCCCGGTTCATCTTCTCTACCAGATCAAAAGCCCACCGCCAATCCACCATGCCGTTATTGGCATTAGCATCTTTTAGCCAGGTCAGCTCTGTTGCATTGTCATAAACACAATCATCATCTTCTCTGAAACGAGGTTCATTGCAAGGTAGACCTGACTGAAAATCACCGTCCTGACCAGTATTATCACAACCTATAATACCGCCGGTCTCTGTATAACAATTCCGTTGTCCGGTTTGAAATATCTGAGTGTCAAAATTGTCTGCAATACGAACCGGCCACACCATATACGAACTGTTTTTGATACCCAAGAATACCCTCGCTCCCCCTAAATGAATGTACCACGCTTGTTTCGGCAACCTTGCGCTGCTCGTGGAAGTCCAGTAATAACTGGTAAATACATTGATAAATGGGTGAGAATGCGGCAGACTCGGATTAATCGTTTGATGGCTGATTAAGCTGAAAAATTCTCTACGGTTGGGAATTTTCCAATCGCCATAGCCATAGAGTTTCAAATCATTCAATTCTTTAACAAAAGCAAATGCCTCATTCCAAGTCATTGGAAAATTGGACAAAGAACCATTTTTTGTCCACATTAATCCTGTCTGTGTATCTAATATCACTTCATTTTGTTCTTGGAAACGATTCATGGTTGAATTTGAAGATTTCAAAATGAAAGCAACATGCTGTTTGTGCGAAGCATTATGGGAAAGGGATTCTGTCCCTGCTGTTCTCTTGTGTCTGTCGGCCACCGGACGTTCAGTCGGTTTCTGATAAACGAACTGAACGCCCGGTTTTTGTAAACCTAACAGACTACTTTCCAGAGACTTTCTTGATTTGGCCAATTTTTTCTTGAGCTTTCCCGCCGATATTTTCGACTATTCCTTCTGCTTCCATATCACGGTCCTTGACTACTCGTCCGACGGTCTCTTTGACCTTGCCTTTCACCTGGTGCAGCTTGCCTTCTACGTTGTCTCTTGTGCTTGATTTCATGATGTTTCTCCTGCTTGTCTCGGTTTGTGTTGAGCTTTCCGAGATCTATTTACGACCCATTTTGGGGGTCTCCGTTTAGCCGGATGCAAGCCGGCGGTTTGAATTAATCAGGGATACAGTTCCCAACGAGGGTAAGTGGCCATCACTCACCCTTCTTTATCAAAGCAACCTTAGTGCCAGGTTTATAATGCTCATCGTCATTTCATCCATCGTACCGACTTTAAGGAATAATTAGTAAATAATGGATTTACAGGAAGGCCGTAATAGCCAAATATACACGGTCGCATTTAACCTATGGTCATATACAACCCTTTTTTATTTTTCCGTGGTTTATGTGGATGGCAAATGCTGCTACACTCCTGTAGGGGTTGTAAGTTCTCTCTTCACTCCTCTGTCAGCACCGCGTTCGCGATTCGGATGATTTCTTTTGCGATATCCTCAGGCGAAAGAATAAAATCTATACACCCGCTTGCTATGGCGCTCTCAGGCATATCCGGCTGTCCGGCTGTGTCGGGTTTCTGGGCGATGGTAATGCCGCCCACTTCTTTTATACCACACAGCGCTGCTGCCCCATCACCATCATAACCAGAGACAATGACAGCGATAAGTTTGCCGTCCCAGTGCTCCGTCAGGGAACGCATAAAAACCGTGATCACGTCCGGCCACCCTCTTGGCTTTGATATCGGCTTGAGACGAAATTCTCCATTCAAAATGTGAAGATCTCGCTTTTCCGGGATGATGAACACATGGTTGGGCTGAATCTCTAAATTTTCCGTGATCAGTTCAACCGGCATCTCCGTGGAGTGCGGGAGTATCTCGTGGAGCATGGTGGCCACGGTTCTTAGATGATTAACGATGACGATAGCAACACCCATATCGACCGGCAGGTACTTGAGTAACCGAATATAGGCGTCTAGCCCACCGGCTGAACCACCCACGCATACGACAGGAAAGTCTTTTACAACAGCCTTAGCTTCCATTGGCAATCACCCTGTTTTTTCCCGCCTCAGTCGGAAGTGGGCTTTCCTGTGATTCATCCTTCTTCTATATTTGATCTGCAATACTGAACACTGCCTTCAACTTGCTCTTTACAAAGCCCTGATCGAGATCTGTACAAATGAGAGACTCGCCACCCTACCAGAAAGGAGTCGGCAGCGAGTCGACCCTCGTTGATTTAATTGACGGTCATGTTGTTGACGACCTTGACTACACCTTGCACATCACTTGCGAATTTACCTGCCAAATCCTTTTCAGCTGCGGTTTTGGCTTTACCGCCCAATGTGACAACACCATTTTTCGTATCTACTGTGGTGTTGATGGCGCTGGTTGAGCGATGGCTGAGCAATGTCGCTTTGACCATACCGGTGACGGATGCATCATCAATCGAATCGACGACCGTATCCACTTTAGAGGTAGCTGCCGGGGTAGTTGTTTTTATTGGGGCATTTGCCACATTCATTTCATTCTTAACATTTTTGACACCTTCTACATCCATGGCATACTCAGTCGTCAGATCCTTCTGGGCAGTGCTGCCGGCATGGCCGCGCAAGGTGATGATGCCATCTTGAGAGGTAACCTCAGTGCTGGTGGCGTTGACGTTTTTATGAAATAAAAGTGTCGCTTTTACTTTGGTAGTGAGCCATGCATCCGATTTTGCAGCAGGAGCACCATTTTTTTCTACCAGTTTGTTGTCGACACTCTTGACTCCAAGCAGACCGGCAACAGTTTCTCCAGCTAATGATTTGTGGGATGTATCGGAGACGGTACCAGTCAAAGTGACAACCCCTTCATTTGCCTGCAACTTAATGTTATCATCCTTGAGGTAGGTCTTGAATACATAGGTTCTTTTGGCGGTTGATTCAATTTGGTCATCCGTCCCAACTGCAAAGATTGGAGAGCTGATTAAAAATGTCGAAGCCACGGTGGCAATCATTGCTAGGCGATATATTGGTTTTATCATGGGGTGTTACTCCTTTTTTTGTTTATTTTTGTCTCTCAGAAAATTTAATTGCATGTTTTATCCTCGATGCTACTGCAAGGAGTTATAAAGAATTTTTCGAGAGAGATATGGATCAAGTGAGATAGCGTGCTCTTATACATCCATTGCCAATGGATGCTTTTTGGTTTGGCAGCATCCTGAAGATACTGAAGAGTCGATAGGTATATTGCTATGATCGTACTTCCATGGTGGGGTAAAATCGTAATACTTGTAAATGCTCTCTCCCCAGAGAGTGTCCGAAAAATCCGGCCATTTATCACTTTCTTCGAATCCGGGAGCGGTCTGCAACTTCTCTTTATCCACGTTGAGGATGAGCTTGTTTTCGGTAACCGAAAATTGGAAGGCAGCCCAAGGCATGGCGAAAAGCTTGTTCCCCATACCCAAAAAACCACCGAAGGAAAGCACCGCATAGGCCACATGATTCTTTTGGGCATCGATCACCAATTCGTGGATCTTGCCCACATTCTCATTCTGACGATTGACAACTGTTTCGCCAATAATCTTCGATGCCCGAACAATCCCGTACATAGCCACGGATTTTTCGCATGTTTCGTTCATAACTTACTCCTTTTATTTGCTTTACTTTGTAAATGCTGCCACCGACAACCCCTGCGGAGATCGCTTCGCATGATCTTATCTTCGTTGGCAGATTTCCTGTGCTTCCAGATCTTTTTCGCTCAATCACCGAATATTCTTTGCACCACAGTCTCTCAAGTGCAACCACGCAGGACAAAGAGCACCACGAGGATCGGAATTGGGATTCCCAAGGCCCATAGCAGTATCCAACCTATCTTGCCTTCTTCATTGTTCAGCATAACGTTCCTCCATTTTCTTCGGACGTGACTACAGTGCCTCATTTTTTGATTTCACTTGATTGAACAAGATCTGGATCGAAGCGTGTCTTGATCGCGGGGAGGGGGTATCTTTTGGTCAGATATTCACTTTTTCCCTTCTTCCGCTACTTATACTTCAAGTCTTGTGCCAGGTTGACATTAATCATCGATGCGAAGTACATCTTACAGATATTATGCAATATTTTCCTGATATAGGATCAACGCTGGTGTCATTAACAGCCATCAAAACAGGGTCGTATTTAACCTGTGGTTATATATGACCCTGTTTTCCTTTTAGAGCGCATTGAACATGGCTTTCGGGAAATAAAGGTAAAATGTAAAGCAATGTCAAATTACATCACATCGGAAAAGCTGGAAAACGTTGAGCCCCTGCATAGCCGGCTGCCAGCCGACGGATTGAATTGATCAGGGACAAGATTCTCTTGACGGACTTCTTATTTAACCTGTGGCCATATACAACCCTTTTCGGTTTTCCGGGTATTATGGATGGTGATTGATGGTGAGGAAGCTTATACTATTTTGGTCAGTGACCTGGCCAAGTTGTTTTGGACCGATGGTTTAGTGCCTGCGATTTCGGTTTCGGCGCAAGGTGTCTACTGCAGTGAGAGATAACGCCAGCCAAGCCAAACCCGCGACAGCAGCCCCCAGCACATCACTGAGATAATGGGCGCCCAAGTACACACGGCTAAAGCCAACCAGCAGAATCATAACGATTGCACCAAGGACTGCAGCAACTTGCCAGCGCCAGGTCTCAAGTGCGATAATGGCAAACACAGCCAGCAACCCATACAGCAACGTTGCCGCCATAGCATGGCCACTGGGGAAACTGTAGCCGGAGAAGAACAGCAACGAACCCTCAAAACTCGGGCGGTGACGATGGAATGCGGTTTTTAGGAGAAAGTTGAGAACCATACCACAGGGCAAAACGAGCACCAAGGCCAGCAATCGATACCAGAACCGCTTCCAGCATAAGACAAGCGCGCTTACCGTCCCCAAGACCGTCACCCATGCTGTCGAGCCAAGATCGGTCACGAATTGCATAGTTGTCACGAGTCCGGGAGTTCGTTGCATGTTGAACCACTCGGCGATACTCATATCGAGGGTGGTCAACGGGTTGCCCGCGACCACGTCCGCGGCGATGCCTCCGAAGATCCAGGATGCACCGATGATAAACAGGACCCCAATCGTCACATGCAGCCCCATAGAGCCGCGCGTCGAAAGACGACCAAAAAAAAATTGCAGTTGGGGAGAAAATCGTTGGCGGAGGGCCAACATATTCCGATGATCCGCCAAACCCAGCCAGAGCCAAAGCCAGAACAAGCCCAACAATACTTCATCTTCAGTATTTTCTTTGACACTTCAAAGTGTTATTGAGGAAGGATGGATTAACGCTGATTATCATGTTTATTATGTCCACGATTTGAATGTTTTCCCCTTCCCCTTTCAGACGGGTGTCGCGATTCCCTTTGCCGTTCTAAATTCTCAACGCCCCAGGTTCGATTCCTCTCCCAATGATTATTCGTTTTCCAGCTTCTCCAATTCCTTTGGACTTCAACATGAGGTATTGGTTGAAAGTTCCATTGTTGTCCGCGCCAATGCCCTTCCCTATAGTCGTTCCTCCAGTTATGGGGTACATGACTATAAAACGAGGGCGTGCTTCTATAGTGTTGCCAACCTGAGTTATGATGACGCGAGCGATACCACCTTCCTTCCCAGGGGCGGTACCACCAGCCATCGGAGAAAAAGATTTCTTCTTCGATGTCGGGGGCTACATAAACATATGTCTCAGGCACCACCACCAACCTCGGCGGTGCTGAAAATTCGATATGCGGAGGCATAGGAACACCTATGCGGATATGCGGCGGCGCAGGAACGTTTATGTGGATGCTCGGAGGCGCAGGAATGTCTATGTGTATTCCAGCCATCGTTGGTACAGGAATTAACGACATCATTGTCAACAGTGATGTTCCTAAAATCATTTTTTTCATCTTTGCAAGCTCCTCTAAACTCCATTGCCATGTCCCATTTTCCCCATCGGTACTTTGAGATCGTAATCTATCGGTCTTTACTGCTCTTAGGAAAAATTAAGACGTCTTGAACGTACCTTTCCCTGTGTCGGGATGAGGCGTATATTCCTTATCCATTACTTCTGAACTGTTGTCCAACTGTTTCGTTATATATTACTTATCCCATATGCAAGTATTGCACCAGATACCCAACGCCAACTAACATTCCATCTATTACACCGATTTAATTGAATAAGGAGTGACACAAGCATATGATGGCAGTCACCAGCAACCGCTTGCTGGCGGTCACATTTGACCGTTGGTTGCATTTAGCCTTTTTCTAAGGGCAATTTTTGATATTCTCCTCATCGTCACTTCCTGGACCGGCCCCAAAAATCGATGACACACATTGTCTCGTAGCGGGGATGGGTACCGCAAAAGACACCGGCCCGGTCAAAATTAGGATTGAACTGGTTCTTCCGGTGACCCCGATTTGCCACGCCATCATCGATAAGAAGCTGCATCACCATACCCCGAGCCGAGCTGGGACCATAGGCGATGTTTTCGCCAATCATTCTCCCTTTTATTGCGTGACGTTTGGCCCGGGCCAGGATTCCGCCACTCTTCAAACCATTATGACCGGTTGCACCTGATTCACCCTGCTCCTCAACCAGCTCTGCAGCGGCGTCGGCAAGACCCTGCGACCAGTTCAGAGCCGGAAGTGGTTTTTGGCTGCCGAGAAATTTGATCGCTTCGTCAACCGCGACAACCCCTTCGTTGGTTTCAATAACTGTGACCATTCCCGGCAGTCGATAGAATTTCCCTTCGAAATTGTTGCGAAATTCTTTTAGATATTCAGCGTAGATAAGTGGTTCTGTCCGAGCCAAGTTCATCTCCTCCATAACCGCTCTATCGCTGATTCCAGGGGATGCATATACCAAGCCCACCAATACAGACCACAGCGAGACGGCGAGAAAAACAACTCGAAATATTCTGCTATCAGGAAACAAAGCATTCCCCCTCACTTATGCTGTGGATTGTTTCTACCCGTGTGGCGTTCTTTGTACCCGCGTTGCGAGGATCGATTTCGATTCCGTCGCGCAAATGTAAGTTTTCCTGGTTCGTCTGCGAACGGGGAATTCAAGCCGCACTCCGACTCAATGCCACATTCTCTAGATAACTGATCAGCGTTGGAGTAGCTCCAATCCCAATCACTACCAAATTTATCACCGAATTCACGGGCCTGCTCTGTCGAGAAATGTTGTTTGGCTAGCATGATGTTTTTCTCCTCCGATATGAATGAAAGTTCCAATTGCATAATGCGACACGAATTACCACGAAACCTTCGGTACAATCATTCGTGGTCTTCCCTCCATGGCGGAGTGAAATCGTAATAGTTGTAGATACATTCTCCCCAAAGTGTGTCTGAGAAATCAGGCCAATTTTCGTTTTCAGCAAATCCAGGAGCGCTGACCAGCTTTTCCTTGTCAACGTTGATGATGACTTTGTTTCCAATCCCGGAGAACTCGAAGGCTTCCCATGGAATGGCCAACAACTTGTTGCCTATACCCAGAAAACCACCGAAATTGAGAACTGCATATGTCACACGGCTCTTTGCAGCATCAATCACCAAGTCGAGGATTGTACCCATATTGTCACTCTGACGGTTGACCACTGATTCGCCGATTATCTTCGATGCCCGAACAAAACCGTACATGGCCAATGGTTTCTCGGTTGTTTCTTTCATGAAGCGCTCCTTTTGTTGGTTTCTTTATATCATTGGTTACAGACTCGTCTTAGGCGCTATTCATTCTAAATCTAGATGTTCAATTCCTGTGCCATGCTGCAACTTTTAAATTAATCGGTCCATCAATTTGATATTATTTGATATATTCCTTTTTCTGAGAACATAAAACTTTTTATAATCGATCAACAAAAGAGGTTACCCTTAACCTGTGGTCACATATGACCGTGTTTTTTGGGTTTCCCTCAACATCATGTATGCGCCGGCTGCACCGAATGATCGGTATGTAAAACCAATTTTTTATGAACAGGACTGCTCTGAGTATGTTGAAACAGAACGATATCAAAGGGAATTAAATGGAGGTTAATGGGGGTTATATGCAACCCACTGGTTATATGCGGCCTTTTTACAACGGTATTTCAGAATTACATTACCACCGTTGCTTGAGGTATTTTCCATTCAATATCAAGACGATGCCAAGGACGCGACGAATACTCCCATGCTTGGCACGAGGATTGATACATAGCAAGGGAGAGCAAATGATGTTGAAAAACCTGTTCCAACCGAAGGGGTTGTCGCTCACACCACGGCCAGACTTCCTGCAGATAGATCGCTTTGGCGGGAAAAAATGCAGATGCAGACGTAATGATGCGCTAACGAGCAGGAGGAATGAGATGAAGAAGTATGCATTTGTAGCAGTGTTGATCGTTGTGGGATTGGCTTTTTTTTCGGGCTGTTCCTCAATTTACATTTGGGCCGATTATGAACGGGGTGCAGAGAACAAAATGTTTGGAATCGAGGATAACATTGCAGATGGGATCAAAACCGGTGCGCTCACTCCCGACCAGGTTCAGATATTTTTAACGGCACTCAAAGGCATCCGAACTGACTATGGGGAATTAAGAAGCAAGATTGTCTACCAGGAAAAATGGAACAGCCTCCACGACAGACTTGATGCGCTGAGCGTCGAAATAAACAACACGATTGTGCGAACGGCGAAAACTGAAACACCAATGAATATGGACAGGATTCCCTCTTTGCAAAGAGATATTGATGATGGGAGAATCAGCGGTGGCCTGCCTGTGAGAGAAGAACAAGAATTTCAGGCAAGACTCCACTCCATTCGAAGAGACTATTTGTCAATGACAATGGCCGCTAGACCCATTAGCTGCCAGGAAAGGGTTAATGTATCGCTTCGGCTTGATTCCCTGGTACGGGAGATGGAAAGGTACCGGTAGGAATCACGGCAACCTTCAATGCACCAAACAAATAACTGTATCGCAAAACACCAGGTCATAACTCAAATTTTCAAAGTTTCTTCATGAAATTTATCATGAAATAACTACGTTCCAGATAGTAAGAACAATAACAATTTACCTGCAAAGGAGCAAAATCATGGGAGATAAGGGCGGCAAAAAAGACAAAGATAAACACCAGAAACAAGAAGATGAAAAACATAAGCAGAAAGACAAGGAAAAGATTGATAAACAACCGAAAGCGAAACCATAATTGATATTATTGGTTTAATACTCGTGATGAACTGACCTCTTTCCCCTCTAATAGCCAAATGGGGTGGATAGCCGCCTATCAAGCGCCTACAGGGAAAATCAGTTCATCACATCTCATTTTATCACGTCCAATAACCTTCGGAATCCTCAATAAAGGTTTTGTATGAATGACAATCCACTGGAACTCTTATCACCGGAAGAATGTAGCAATAGAATTCTTGAACTGAGCGGGGTGGTGTTTGAACCGGTTATCGCTGCTGACCTCTGGTTAAAGATATCAAAACATAAATGGCTTCTCTCGGAAAAACTCGAACGAGATGTCGGTTTACGAACTGCCTGCATCGACTTTCTGGAAAATTTAGAGCAGGTCCCTGATGAGAATATAACCCCTCAAAGAGGCAATATCCTCAAGGAGATGGGGGCTCAGACTATCAGTAGAGAACTGTGGGATACCATCTCCGACTCGCAACCCCCTAAACAACTGGTCCAACGCAGAATCATCCTGCCCCTCATGGAGGAAGGCCTTTCGCTCAAACACGGGGTTGTGCCCCCAAAGGCCATCGTTTTCTTCGGACCTCCCGGTACCGGTAAAACCCATTTTGTCAAAGCCATCGCCGGAGTCTTGTCCTGGCGCTACATAGAGGTCGTGCCCAGCATGCTCATGGCAGACGGGGTCGAGAAGATAGGTGCCAACCTGCGGGAAGTAATGGAAGAGGCAAGAAACCTTGACGAAGTAGTCCTCTTCATCGATGAATTCGAAGAAATCGCCGGCAGTCGTGATATGGCTGATCGGATCGACAAGTCAATCACCAACGAATTTCTCAAACAAATCCCCTTGCTGAAAGAGCAGCAAAACAAGATACTGCTGGTCTGCGCCACCAATTATATCCGAGATTTGGATGCCGCCATGCTTCGCCCGGGCAGATTCGACTGTATTATCCCAGTTGGCGGCTTAGATAAAGATGGAAGGACAACAATTCTCAAACATTATCTGGCAAAGCTCAATACCGGAAAGGTCGACCTGAATCGCTTGATCGAATTGACGTCGGGATTCACCCCGGCAGATATAGAGTACCTTTTCCAGCAGGTTGCCCATTATGCCTTTGAGCAGGAGCTTGCCAGCAAAGAAGACTTCCTGGTAACTGCCGAGACATTCAGCCACATCTCACCGATAGTACAACCGTCTCTAAGCAATGAAGTGCTTGAAGAATTCGAAAAGGATAGCATTAATTTTTCACGAGTCTAACACCTCAGCACCCATCAACACATATGATGTTGTAGAGAGATGCAAAGTCTCTGAAAATCATTTTGTGCAATACTCCCATTCAAATATTTGCCATCCAAAACCAAAGACTCGATGTGGGTCATATATGACCTTCGGTTAAATATGACCTTTTCCTGTGGCCCGAACGAGGGCTCTTCAATTGCGCTAATTGATATATAATTACATTATATTAGTGCGTTAGCTTGTTTGATTCGGAATAAAAAAACCTGGCATAACGATTGCTTTTATAATGTCACTGGAACTCCTCAATATCCAATATTGCGGAGTAAAACATACTCAATTACTAAAAGGAGAAACAACATGCTCCA
Source organism: Deltaproteobacteria bacterium (assembly GCA_031441605.1). Taxonomy (GTDB): domain Bacteria; phylum Desulfobacterota; class Desulfobulbia; order Desulfobulbales; family Desulfocapsaceae; genus Desulforhopalus_A. Next base: position 199,357 of record JANNQF010000062.1, on the reverse strand, counting down.
AACACTTGCAATTATATTAATTATTCTCTGGATCCTTGGTCTTGTCTCTTCGTACACCATGGGGGGACTCATTCATATACTCCTTGTCATTGCAGTGGTAGTGATTCTGGTGCGTGTCATTCAAGGTCGACGCCTGTAACCCTTCCTTTAATGGTAAATCCATCACCAAAGGAGATACTTTATGAACACACAAGAATTCAACAGGCAAGAAATAGAAGCAGAACTGGAACTGATACAGGAAAAGTTGGCTGTGGTTAACACTAAGGTAAAGAGCTCTGCCACCGATGCTCAGATCAGCTACGCCGAGCAGATTGAAGCACTTGATAAGCAAACGGACACCGCAAAGGCCAAACTGAAAATACTGGATGAAACCAGCGATGATACTTTGGAACAATTTATATGCGGTGTGGGTATTTGTTTAAGTGCATTAAGAAGCGCTGTTCGAGAGACCGCTGCCAAGTTTAAAGACTAAGCCAGCAAATTCCTTATGGAGATAAAGAGATAAATTATGAGTGAGAAAGATGCCTTCTTGAAAAAGATAAATAGCGATCTTGAAACAGTTCAAATCAGGTTCAGCGAGTTCAAGGCCCAGGCAAAGCGTTTGCAAATTGATGATAAGATCAAACAACATGCCAAACATGTCGCAGATCTCGAGCGGAAAGTAAATGCCACAAAAGCCAAACTGAAGGAATTGGGTGAGGCCGACGATGACACTTGGGATCTTCTCGCCGACGGGGTAGTAAATACCTGGACCGATTTACAGTTTACTCTAGAAGATACCGTCACTGCGTTCAAAGAAGCCTAACGCATTTTAAATCTCGACATGATGCTCAGTGGTAAGCAAGCTTGAAGACGCTGTCGTTCGGACAGAGCCTGATAATAATGACTCACAGGGCAACCCTACCCCTCCACCTTGTGATAAGGAGCAAATCACATAAGGTTTACGGATTATTCCGTAAACCCTATTTATGGTTACTAACAGTTCGATATCTTACAGAATCAGTTTTGTGATGCATTACCGCCCGCCCCCTTCTTTCCAGCTTTACCAGCCAAAGACAAAACACCTTTTCTAAGTTTCTTTCTTCGATAGTTTTTTGTCGATACAGCAAATAACTGACGATTTATAGCTTAATTTCATTTAGTTACAATCACATCTTAACTCCACCTCTCTCACACCTTCGCAATACTTTTGTTGGTGATTGAATAGAGCGTCAACTAAGACCAATAATCGAATGCCTTAAACCAAGGGAAAAATATTTATAGCAATGGCTCAATTTTTGCTTTATATTTGCAACCTTTTTTTGAGTGATTATATGAAGCTCTTTTGCCCTTCCGAACTTTGCAGAAGACAGCTCATCAGATAGGCGTTTGACAACGGGATTCAGGTCGATGCTATTCCCATTCAAAATTATTTTTTCTTATAACAAAAACAATTACCCGTAATTCAAAATACAATCGATGTTACAGAAATGTTTGTAATTTGTTCAGGGTGTAACTGATGAAGAAAATGGAGATAACCAGATGGATAATGATACCCTGATAATATTGATGCTGTTGACTGCAGCCTTCTGTTGGTGGCTAAAGTTGCAATTCACAGAGGACAGACAACTCGCAAAAGAAAGAAAGCAACAAACAAAAGATCGGCTAATGCGTGCCGAGAGAATAAAAAGGCTACTCAACAAACAGTGATCTGTTACGTGCAGTTCTCTCATGTTTTGTGGAATTCGATCTGATCCTTGCAAGCTGTTTTACACTCTTGACGGGGACCAGATCGTTAGTATGAACGAACAATCTGGAATGTGTTATTGTTTGATTGGCTCACCAAACGGATTGAGACGCCCCGCCGCTGCCACATCAACCGTCACATAGAGATTGGCCTGGGTTTTCCCCAAAACGCCGGTGGCATCTTCAGACAGCACGACCATACAGGTCCTGTTTGGCTTGGTAAAAGCAAGCATGGCGTTTTGATATGAAGCCTCGCCTACCAGCTTCCACTTATGGTTGCGCATGGAGGCTATCAAATAGTCGCGTAACGAGCCTATCTGTACCCTGCCTCGATATACATGTATACCGCCTTGAAATGAATCGGTTCGCATCGCCATGCTTTTATCCGGCTCGAGAACCATTTCTATCGGCAATTCAATATCACCGTAACTCTCAACCATCGTTGATACCGGATTCAACTCATTTTCATTAATGGGCTGGGCGGATGTTGGTCGACTGCTTGAGCAACCGGACGACATGTTGAGCATGAGAAATAATACACATCCACAACCGATTTTCTTTACCACTGAATTCATCTGCATAATGTACACTCCCTTTTGGAAATTATTATAAAAAGAACCTTTTTGCTTCACACCGAAATACTGTCTGAGTTGCAATAGTTCAGAAAACAACCTTGTTTTCTGAAGGAAAAATGTAACAAATCAATAAGAAACGGTTTTAATGTATACCACACTCTTTAAAGAATTCGAACTGTTTTACACGGAATAGATTCTTCCGTATGCAACAGTTTTCAATAATGGAGTTTGTTCGACATGGAGCATAGTTACCTGATAATGGTACTGCTACGCTTTTGTCATAAAACGTCATGATTAAAAAAAATAATGAAATTGTAGTGTTATTAACAATTACAGAGGAGTGATAAACGATGTCCGATCAATTCGAAAAGGTTGTGATTACCAAACTGCCCATTCGCCTCGGTCAGTTTCTCAAACTTGCCAACGCAGCTCAGGATGGCTTTGAAGCAACGACAAGAATACAAAACTGTGAAGTAATGGTGAATGGCAGGATAGAAACCAAACGTGGCAGAAAACTCCAGGCGTTAGATGAGATCACTTTCAGCAACAAAACATGGTCTATCGCAACAACACCCTAGTGCAGGTGCGTTTATGGGACTGGGCTTACGATAAGAGCACTGCAAAAGCACCTTTTTCAGTCGGCGATGACGAACCTGCCCTTTTGCCATCGACGGAGAAATTCAATTATGATTCTCACCCCAAACCCGGAAGGTCCTTTGGATATATACGATTTTTCTGTGAAATCCCATGCTGTTCCGGCGATGTCGAGGTGCGCCCACGGGGTTTTTCCGACAAATTGATGGAGAAATTCTGCCGCAGTAATGCAGCCAGCCGGTTTTCCGCCGGTGTTTTTAATATCCGCAACCTGCGACTTGATTTGTTTGAAATACATTTCGCCCAAGGGTAAGCGCCACAGTGGTTCTCCGCAGGCACCGCCGACTGCGATCAGTTCATCCGCCAATTGTTTGTTGTTGCTCAACAAGCCGGAATAGTGATGGCCGAGGGCGAAAATCACTGATCCGGTAAGTGTCGCAAGATCAATAACACAATTTGGTCGATATTTTTCAATCCCGTATGCCAGTGCGTCCGCAAGGATCAATCGCCCCTCCGCATCCGTGCTTTCAATTTCAACTGTAATTCCTCCATACTGAGTTATAATATCGCCAGGCTTCAACGCCCCGCCACCAACCATATTATCGGTAGCCGGAACTATGGCCACAACTCGAACTCCCGGTTTTTCGCGACCGATGGCCGCCATCGCCGAAAGTACAGCGGCTCCTCCGCACATATCATACTTCATGTCCATCATCCCCTGGGCGGGTTTGAGGCTGATCCCTCCAGAGTCAAAGGTGAGTCCTTTGCCTACTAAAAGTATCGTTTCATCAGGCTGTTCAGGAGCATATTCAAGAATGACAACTTTCGGCGGTTCTTCTGACCCCTGATTGACAGCAACTATTCCCCCCATGCCAAGATCAATCATATCTTGCTTTTCGAGAATAGTGCAGCGCAGTTGCAGACTCTCAGCAAGTTGCATGGCATACTTGGCAAAACTTGAGGCAGTCCAACCATTGCCCGGCTCGTTTGCCATATCCCGTGCTGTATTCACCGAAAGTGCGCTGTAGCGTGCCTTTACAGCACTACAACGAATGGCTTTTAAATGAGTCCTGGCCAGCAATTCAATCTTGGCGAGGCCTTGATAGGCGATTTCATCGTTGCTCCGTGTCTTGTATTTGAGAAACCGGTAGTCGCCAAGAAGGACTCCCTCAGTCAAGAATTCACCGATGGCAGTATCAGGCAACCCGCTTGAGTCAGAAATACAAATGCCAATACTTCCCACCTTGCTGCTCTTACACTGGGAGGCTATCATTCCACCAGCGGTGCGAAGCAATTCGTTTTTTACATTATTATCAGTGATGCTGTTCACACATCCCAGACCAACAAGGAGCAGTCGCCGACATTTAATTTTTTCGGCGAGTGGCCCAAAAGGAGGATAGAGCAGAAGCTGTTCATCTTTTTTTCCGGTAAACTCCTTATAATGAGCAAGCGATTCAAGAAGCGGACGAAAAAGGTCGTTCCCCATAGAGATTCCCTGTTCGTCCAGAACCACGAGGCTGACCAGAAGGTCTCCTGAATATTCACCGGCTTTCTTAGTAGAAACAATAACTTTTGTGCTTTTCATGGAACACCTGAGTGGATTACAACACGATTATGTTCTTCGCCCTTTATTATCAGGCAATTTACAGTATAATTCAAACATCGTTACCAAATACTTTCAATATTTGTCTATCAATCAACAACTTCACCCACAGTGACCTTCTTTATTCTGGGGACAATCATTTCAAAATGGAGTTTCAGCAGTGATCCAAACCCTTGTTCTATCGGTTTCCCTTGCCGTGGTGGTATCCGCCATATGCTCACTTTGTGAGGCAGTCCTCTATTCGATTACCACAAGTCAGATTGAAATGCTCAAGAGAGGTGGGCATAGCACCGCTGAACATCTGCAAAATCTCAAATCGGATATTGACGAGCCGATTACTGCACTCCTTACTCTGAATACCTTTGCCAATACCATTGGTGCTTCGGTTGCCGGGGCAGCTTCGGCAAAAATCTTCGGCGATGGAAACCTGCTCCTCTTCTCCTCTTCTTTTACTCTTACCATTCTTATCTTCTCGGAAATTTTACCGAAAACAATCGGGGTTAATTACGCCTTGAAGCTGGCACCCTACGTCACCTATCCAATACGCGCAATGGTCATTGTCCTCAAACCCATCAGCTGGCTTTGTCGAATGATAACCCGATTACTCCCCAAAAAAGCAGATGAAACAATGTCAGGAGAGGAACGTCAGACCATTGCCGCTCTTTCCCGTGAAACCGGTGACCTTGAGGAAAATGAGGAAAATGTTATCAACAATATCATTGATCTGAAAAACAAAATTGTCCGACAGGTAATGACCCCAAGAACAGTCACCTTCTCTCTTAACGAGCATATGACTGTCGGTAATGCCATAGCCAAGCTGACGGAACTGAGTGTTCACAGCCGCATTCCGATCTATAACAGAGGACCTAATAATGTCACCGGTATCGTCATGCGCAAGGATATCCTTTATGCTGCGGCGGAAGGCAAAAACAAACTGACTGTGGCCAGATTTAAGCACCCGGCCCATTTCGTCCCTGAGACGGCAAGGCTGAACCGAATTCTCGTCGATTTCTTTGATCGCCGACAGCATCTTTTTATCGTAGTCGACGAATACGGCACCATGACCGGAATCATTTCCATGGAAGATGTGCTGGAAGAAATAGTGGGCATGGAAATCATAGACGAATCGGATAAAGCCAAAGATATGCGTGAACTTGCCCGCGCTAGAAATATTGAATCCCGTAAAAATCTGAAAAGAACGAGCAAGAATCAGGGGCTCAGTTGATCGCTAAAGAAATCACCGATTGCCCTTTATAACCATTTTTTCCGTCTAAAAAACAACAGGGTTATAACTGACGAAAGGACCATAAGAACAATTGCAAAAGGATATCCCCAAACTTTCTCTAATTCCGGCATATACTTAAAATTCATGCCGTAGGCGCTGGCTATTACTGTAGGAGGCATGAAAATAACGGTTACAACTGTGAAAATTTTAATAACCCTGTTTTGTTCAATATCAACCAAGCCTAAAAAGGTATTTTGCAAAAATTCAAGTCTCTCAAAATTAAAAGAGGTGTGATCCAGTAACGAGCCAACATCCTTGACCATAATTCGCATATTGGCATAATCTTCCTTCGGAAACATCTTGCTCTTTAACATCGAAGAAAGAATTCGTTGTTTCTCAATGATATTTTCACGGATGGCTATGGTAGACTCTTGCAAGGCTGTAATTTTTAGCAACAGCTCCCTGTCAATATCCTGATCGGCAGTCATTTCCTTGCTTATTGCCGAAATGCGATCGGTAATGCTTTCAATAAGATCTGCATCAAAATCGATGCGGGTTTCCAATATGGTGAGAAAAACGTCATCACCATCGATCGGTTTTATCACTTTTAATTTTCGATAGGTCTCAGCGAATGATCTGTATTCATGATATCTCTGGGTAATGAGCACCTTATCTTTGATGATAAAAGATACAGGTTCGTTGGTGAAGTTGTCGCCATCTTGAATCAAGAAGTTGAGGTTGATACCAATCTCTTCAGCAGTTTCAACATATTTGGAGCTGCTCTCAATCTCCTCTCTTTCGTGTTTTGTGAACAATTCGACGATGAAATCTTTTTCAACCTGCTGCTTTTCATCACCGGTAGGATTTATGAGATCAACCCAAATAATATTTGAGATATTGGAATGATGATTGCCGCTTTCCATCTTGACAACATTGTTATCCAGGAAAAAATAATTAATCATACGCACACCCCGAAAATCGTTGGGTCCCGGCAAAATGTATAACCCGTTCTATTGGTTTACTCATTGAAACAAGGAAGTTCTTTGTACGACAAGACATATCGCCAGACCGAGCAGCATGGCAAAAAGCCCCATACCCCGCAGCTGATGTGGATGAATTTCGCTTAATTTTTTAAGCCAATTTTGCATAGCTTCCGGGGCGGCCACATATGGCAACCCTTCAACTATCAAGACTAAGCCAAGAAGGAGTGTGAGAAGTTTCATAGCCGCCTTTTCTACCAGAAGGATCCATTTATTTCAACCTCGGCGTTGTTGCAGATATTACACCAGCCTCCACCTATTCATAAAATTGTAATGCATTTGGATTGCTTTTTATAGTCTGCACTCATATTATAGAGTATCTCTTCAGTCTATTGACACATAACTTTTTCCTATAATAACTGAGCACCAGACACTCTACCGACATGAACAACGCAAAACCGAGCAAATATAGCGAGGCCGGAGTAGATATTGACAAGGGTAACGCTTTCATTGAAGAAATCAGGGATATTGTATCCTCTACCCACCAGCGCGGTGTTTTGGGCGGGATCGGCGGATTTTCCTCCCATTTTGCCATCGATATCAACAAATACAAAAAGCCTGTCATCGTCAACTCAACAGACGGCGTGGGTACAAAACTGGTAATTGCCCAACTCTGCAATAAGCATAACACCATCGGTATCGATCTCGTTGCCATGTGCGTCAATGATTTGATCGTTGGTGGCGCTACCCCCCTCTGTTTTCTCGACTATTTTGCCGTTGGAAAACTCGATCTTGCCATTGCTAAGGAGATCATCTCCGGCATAGCCGAAGGTTGCCGGCAGGCAAATTGCTCACTGGTTGGGGGGGAAACGGCAGAAATGCCGGGTATTTACAAAAATAATGACTATGATTTAGCTGGATTTGTCACCGGTATAGTCGATCGCGATGCCATTATTGATGGATCGGATATTCGTGCCGGAGATAAGATTATCGGACTCACATCCAGCGGTCTGCATTCAAACGGCTATTCTCTGGTGCGGAAAATTTGTTTTGCCGATCACCAATTGACTGTAGATCAACATATCGACGAACTGGGATGTACCTTGGGTGAGGAGCTTTTAAAACCAACAAAAATCTATGTGCAATCGGTCCTCAATGTCCTCAAAAATTATCGATTAAACGGCATGGTCCACAACACCGGCGGCGGTTTTATTGATAACATTCCAAGAATCCTGCCCAAAGGATATAAAGCAGTGCTTGATACCGGCAGATGGACGATCCCGCCAATCTTCACCTTCCTGCAGCGTATGGGAGAAATCCCAAAAGAAGAAATGTATCGGACCTTTAATATGGGGATAGGCTTGCTCGTGGTCGTTAACGAAGAGAATGTAAATGATATTCGCCACCATTTCGAAGCAGTAGGTGAAGAGGCTTATATCATTGGCGAGATAGCTCCGATGAACGAAGACGAGACTACGCAGGTTGAGATTCTAGGCTAACGAGAAAAATAAAAGTTTGTATGATGGATGAATCGTGAGAAGGGTCCTGGCCGTGAACACCGTCAGGACCCTTTTTTATTCGGGTACTCCGCCACAATCGCTGGTGGAACCACTAATTTTTTCCAGCGCATGCGACAGCACAGGCAAAACCACAGCAAGGTTTTCCTTTACGGCTTTAAGACTTCCAGGAAAGTTGATAATAAGACTGCGCCTTCTAATGCCTACCTTGCCGCGGGATAACATTGCCCTTGAGGTCTTCATGAGACTTGCACTGCGCATTGCTTCCGCCATTCCCGGAATCTCCAGGTCCAACACCTCGCTCATAGCCTCCGGGGTAACATCCGAAGGAGATACTCCGGTGCCTCCTGTGGTAACAATAAGAGATATTTGCTCAGCATCGGCAAGTGCCTTCAGTCGGTCGATGATCACCTGTTTCTGATCAGGGATAACCTCATATGCTTGCAGCACATATCCTTCCGCTGCAAGCTGCTCTTGCAGATATGCGCCGCTGGTATCCTCTCTTTCGCCCCGCGAACCCTTATCGCTCATCGTCAGCACAGCGAAAGTATAACTCTGTTTTTTGTTAATCGTCATGGACAATACATCTCAGCTAGCTATTCTGGGCATTTGCCTCGGCAATGATTTTTTCAGCGATCTGCCCCGGCACTTCTTCATAGTGCGAGAACGAAATACTGAAACTGCCAAGACCGCCGGTCATCGATGTTAAGTCTGTGGCATATGACTGGACCTCAGCGTGAGGAACCTGGGCGTTGATAATCTCCATCCCATCGCTGGAATCCATGCCCATAACCTTTCCTCTCCTGGAATTGAGATCACCCATGACATCACCGACATTGTCTTTGCCGACCTTAATTTCCATATTTACATAGGGTTCCAAGAGGATGAGCCCAGCTTCCTGCGCACCTTTTTTGAAGGCCAACGATCCGGCAATCTTGAAGGCCATCTCAGACGAATCAACGTTGTGGAAGGAACCATCCACCAAGGCAATTCGTATATCAATGACCGGGTAGCCGGCAAGCACCCCCTTCTCCATTGCCTCCTGGATTCCTTTGTCAACCGCCGGCCGATAATTCTGAGGAATAACACCACCGACAATCTGATCAACAAACTCATATTTCCCGCCGGGAAGAGGAGAGATTTCTATCCAGCAATCACCGAATTGTCCACGGCCACCACTTTGTTTCTTGTGTTTGCCCTGCACCCTGGCAGTGGACTTAATGGTTTCCATATAGGGGATCTTCGGGGTGCTGAGCTCCATATCGACTCCAAATTTCCTCTTGATCCTCGCCCCGACCACATCAAGGTGCACCCTTCCCACACCGGACAAAAGCACTTGTTTTGTCTCCTGCTGCCGGGTAATTCGCAAGGTCAGATCTTCATCCAGCAATTTACTGATCGATGAAAACACCTTTTCTTCATCGCCTTTCTTGGCGCTGACGGCAAAAGATATAACCGGCTTCAAGGGTTCCGGCGGAGCAAAAACAATCGGGTTTGCCGAATCGCAGAGGGTGTCGCCGGTAACGGTTTCTTTCAGTTTAGCGACGCCGATGATCATACCTGGGCCGGCATATTCAATAGGTCTTTGTTCTTTCCCCTCAAGGACATACAGTTGCCCGAACCGCTCCGTGATCTTTTTTGTGGCATTATAAAAAGTGTCACCCTTCAAAACACCGCTGAAAATTCGAAAAATGGTAAGACGACCGGTATAAGGATCGGCCATGGTTTTGAACACCAGGGCTGAAAAAGGTGTGGCCTCATTGGGCTGCACTTCCACAACCTCGCCGCTCCCCTCCCTGGTCGCCGGAATCGGTGCCCGCTCAGCTGGTGAAGGCATGTAGGTGTTAATGACATCAAGAATGGGAGTAACACCTTTATTGAGGATGGCCGAGCAAACACAAATAGGGGAGATCGCGGCCTTTGCCAGCCCATTTTTCAATCCGATGGTGATTTCTTCGTAGGTCAGTTCCCCTTCCTCGAGAAATTTCTCGATCAGTTCGTCATCGGTCTCAGCCACCGATTCCATCAGAGTTTCGCGGAATAATGCTACTTCATCTTCCATTTCCGCCGGCACATCAATTGGTTTCAAATTTCCCTTATCGCCATCGAAAAGGAAGGCCTTGCCGCTGGCAAGATCGACATATCCCCTGAAATTATCCTCAGCCCCGATAGGTAAATGCAAAACAACCGAATTAAATGGCAGCTCTGCTTTAATCTGATCAACCGTACCGTGAAAATCAGCTCTTTCCCTATCCATTTTCCCGATGGCTATAACCGTCGGCAGGTTCCTATGCTTGATTATCCTCGAAAATTTGATGGTCTGACCTTTGACTCCGAGTACCGCACCGATGGTGAAGAGGGCATTATCGCAAACATAGGAGGCAAATACAGTTTCATTGAGAAAGTTGTCATCTCCGGGAGTGTCGATCAAGAAAACATTGTGCTTCTTCCAGGTATAATTATGGAAACTGGAGTTAATTGAAATTTTTCTGCTGATTTCCTCTTCTTCATAGTCCATCACCGAACTGCCGTCATCCACCTTGCCGAGCCTATTGATTTTTCCGGCGCTGTAAAGCATTGCCTCAGCAAGGGACGTTTTTCCGCAGTTACCGTGACCTATGATCGCTACATTTCTTACTATATTTGTATCCTGCATTCGTATCTCCTCAAAAACGACGATTTTTCAATGCTCTCTCCAAATACCAAAAAACTCCACCTGCCGCCCCACTGGCCTTCCAGAAGACATACTCATATATTCAATTTCAAAACACAAAGTCAAGAGAGATTAGGCGGGAATCAGGGTTAAAAAAGAAATATTTCCAAGGGAAAAATTGACTTGCAGCAAAAGGATGATTTAGTAGCAGAAAAAAAACAATCAGGGTATCCTCTCCACGCCGGTAGTCGGCTTCAATTTTTTCAGGATGAGACCCCATTGTCAGAGCACACAAAAAACAACGGAACCATTGCAAAATCTGCCGCTTCCGTCGGGATTGCCGTTATGTGCAGCCGCGTTCTCGGTTTGGTACGAGAGCAGGTCTTTGCCGGCTTATTCGGCGCGGGTTTTATATATGACTCTTTTGTGGTAGCGTTTAGGATTCCTAACTTATTGAGAGATCTTTTTGCCGAAGGGGCTCTTTCCGCTGCCTTTGTCACTGTTTTTTCTACCTACGACAAACAACGCACTCAGGAGGAAACCTGGCGACTCGCGGCAATTGTATTGAATTTCATCCTTATTCTCCTGTGTGTTGTCACTTTGCTGATGATTTTCTTTGCAGGGGAGATCGTTACCCTTCTTGCCCCTGATTTTTCTCTGATTGACGGCAAAACCGCGCTTACCTTAAAACTCACCCGTATCATGTTGCCTTTCCTTGTCTTTATCTCCCTTTCCGCTGTAGTGATGGGGATTTTGAACACCAAAGGACGCTTTTTTGTTCCGGCAATTGCCTCCAGTTTTTTTAATCTCGGTTCACTGATCGGCGGCACAACCCTTGCTTTCATTCTACCCCGCTACGGTCAGCCGGCAATCGTCGGTATGGCTATCGGCACACTCATCGGCGGCTTTCTGCAACTCGGAGTCCAATTGCCGACACTTTACAAAACCGGCTTTCGTTACACGCCGGTGGTACGATTTTCAGACCCTGGGCTACGACGAATCCTCACTTTGATGCTTCCGGCTACCATTGGTCTATCTGCCACCCAGATCAACCTCTTTATCAACACCAACTTTGCCGCCTCCTGTGCCGAGGGTTCGGTTTCGTGGCTGTATTACGCCTTCCGACTGGTGCAACTGCCGATTGGTGTATTCGGAGTCGCTTTGTCAATCGCAATGCTGCCTATTCTGGCCAAACAGGCTGCCGAGAAAGACATCATGGCGATGAAAGGCACCATGGTGTCTTCTCTTACTATGGTTTTTGCTCTGACTGTGCCGGCAACTGCCGGCCTCATCCTTTTATCCCAGCCAATCATCCGCCTGATTTACCAACACGGCGCTTTCACCGCCGGAGACACTCTGGCAACAGCTGATACCCTCTGCCTCTACGCCATAGGCCTCTTCGCCTATTCAGCAAATAAAATCCTTGTTCCTGCTTTTTACGCCCTCGATAAAACCAAATATCCGGTTATTGCCAGCTTTCTGGCGATTATTATCAACATCATTATTATTAAATTCACCATAGACACCTATCAGCACAGGGCTATTGCCCTTTCTACCTCCTGTACCATGCTTATCAATTTTGTATTTCTCATGGTTGTCCTCTATAAAAATCTGCGGGGATATTCCCTCACCTATCTGGGCAAGGGGTGCTTGAAAATCGGTGCGGCCACCCTTGCCCTCTCTGCTTTACTGCTCCTGACCCGGTCTCTATTGGCAGGTTGGTTGACTGGATCTGTCGCCCAACAGGCAGTAGCTCTCTTTGTCATTATATTCTGTGCGGCAGTTCTTTATACAGTTATACTCGACCGGCTTGGTTTGGCCGAATTGAACATCCTGACGGAAAAAGTAAGATCGAGATTTAAGCGGAAATAGTCAAAACCAGGAAACTGTTATTGCTGCAATATTATTCTTTGTTGCGCAACGCTTCAATCTCCTTGCGCAGTTCGGCAATCTCCGACTGCAGCTTCTCCAGATCCGAGGCTTTGGCAAGTTGCATCTTATTTAAGGATGCCTCAACCACCTTATCCGTTTGCTTCACAAGTGCCTCTTTGGATTCTTCGGCCCGTTTCCACATCTCTTGAATAAATTTTTCCCCTTCCTGCTCGGTGAGCTTGCCTTTATCTACCAACTCACGGGAAAACTCATCTATTTTTTCTTTGGTGAGCGATATGACGCCCATGCCTGTTAAAACAGCCTTTTTAATGAGATCTATCATAGGAATACCTCCATTGAAGTGGGTGGATTACACGTTTCGAGTGAAAAATTCGGCGGCTCTCTGTTTGGCTTGATCGATAGTAGTGCTTGATTGAATGGCAGCGGCCAAATGATGTCCAAAGGTAAACGGCGCCGCATAATAGGTGGTAAATTGCTTTAACCGTCCCAATCGTCGCTCCGGTGCGAATCGCAGTTCTAAAAGACTCACAAATTTAAAATATATATCCTCATCGGACCGACTCTGACAGTTTGTCGGCACCCCATATATTTCCCTAGCAATATCAGCGCATAGCCAGGGTTTCTCGACTGCTCCCCGACCAATCATGAGACCATCGGCACCGGATTGTTCAAGACTTATCCTCGCATCATCAACACTAAAAATGCCTCCATTAACAAGTATTGGAACCGAGACGGCATTACGAATCTCGCCAACAGCGCCCCATCTTGGCTTTCGACAAAACTTTTCTCCGTTCAATCTGGCATGGATAGTGATCAGATCGATCCCTTCATCCTCAAGTAAGCAGCAAAAATCTCGCAATTTACCGGTATCCAAGGAGTCTCCCAGACGTATCTTGACGCTTACCGGAAGCTCAGTGCATTGACGCAATCTGCGAAGCACTTTGCGCATCTGAGCCTGATCAGCTGTGAGAGACACACCCGACCCCAGTCTCTTCTGCAGTGGTGCCGGGCAGCCGAGATTGAGGTCAATGCCTTGCGCGTTAAAATCATGCAGTTTTTCACTGGCCGGACCTATGGTCCGTTCATCTGCGGTCACAAGTTGATAAAAAAGCGGGTTTTCACCTGGGGTTCTGATTAATAAAGGTGAACAATGTTCATTGTCATGCGGCAAACGCCTGGCTGCCAGCATTTCAGTAAAAAGCAGCCCGACGCCCCCCTCTTCCTGCACCAGCGTTCGCAATGCGGAATGCGACAGCCCGACCATGGGCGCCAAAGCAATTGGTGGATAAATCTCCAGGCCTCGGATCAATAATTTATTATTAAATGCCTTTTCAGCCACAGCAAGCTTCCTCTCGGCACATCATCCCATCACACTCGTCCCAGGCCAATGATTTTTGAGAAGGCGGCGTCTTCGATTTTTTGTGAAAGCTTGACGTGTACAGTAAAATCTTTTGCGATTACATTGTGATATTTTACACCCACGATAATTCCACTGCATTCGGTTACTACGTCATCTCCAATGCCCCTAATTTCCGAAACAATCTGCCTGCCAAGCATCAATTTGGCATTATCTCGAGTGGAGACTTTGACAATAAATGCCAAACCATTGCGAGAAATATCAACCAATTCACCCCTAAAACTCCTTTTCCCCTTATTGCCGTAGGGGTCAAAGAGCACGTTTTGGGTAAAAAGTGTCAGAGAAAAACGTGGGTATTCCCGTCGATCATCCCCGGACATCTTCAGCAGCGCCGGCACCTCCGCATATTTACAGCAATATTGCCGCAGCTTTTCCTCGATCCCTGGGAATTCATCGGCAATCTTTAAAAATATTTTGTGATCAAGAACCTGAAGATGCACATCGGAGAGGGCTTTAAGGGTAACTGTCCAAACTGAAGCCGAGAAAAATTCCCCCCCCCCTAAAATGCTGCCGGGGCCCATACGTTTCAGAAAACTCTCATTGCCTCCGGACAAACAATTGAGACTCACGTAACCTGAACTGAGGAAATAAAGAACATCATCGGTTTCACCCGTTCGCACAATAGTGTCATTTTTCCGATATTCTTCCAATCGTAGAACAGAATAGAGTGTATTAAATTCTTCAGTGGTCATTTCCTCATAGAGTTCACTCCAAACACCAAGATGATGACGGGTGTGGGATGAGGTTTTTTCTCCTTCGATCAAATCCCCGAGTGCAACTGCCTCGGCAAGAGCCATGGGATTAATTTCCAACAACCTGTCCCGCAACTTCTCCGCCAAAAAGAATTCCTTGGATCGTGCTGCAAAGAGAGCCTGTTCGTGAAGAAGTCGCCCGGCACCGCTCATGTCACCAACTCGCACCAATTTACGGAGGTTTTCTTCTATCTCCTCAAATCTTGTAAGCTCTTTCTGCATCTGTTGTGGATCACTATCATAGGAAACCGTCTCAGATGTTTCTTCACAACGTTGTAGTTGATGCCGCAGTTGTGGTGCTAAAGATCTCAAAGCCTCTTGAATCTGGAGCAGCAGCAGTTCACTTCCTTGGGACCGGCTGCACATAAATTGCAGGTTACGCAGGATTTCAATGCTTTTAATGGAAGGAAAGGTTTTCAGAGCGGCTATGACGGCACCAATAAGTTTATTCTTAGAACGTGGCGAGAAATTGTCACTCCCTTCGACAAAGCCAAATAGCCCGACCAATACCGCTTCATCCCGTGGTGCATGTGCGACAAGAAGCTGAATAATATGCACTTTTAATTCGTCATTTACGATTTCAAGACCAGTCAACAATCTATTTTTTAATTCTGAGCCACCGAATTTCACAACACAACCGATCATCTCATACTGCACTCGCTTATCTTCATGCCGAAAATACTGCTTTATAAATGTATAACAGGTGTCATCGCCAATTTCCGACAGAATGCAGAGAACATTTCTAACTACCGCCCATGGTGGATTGTTTTTCAAGCATCTCTCAAGAATAGGCAGAACCTTTGAACCAAACATGGGGATCAGATGAATCAACGCTAAGCGTTCATTTCTGCTGTGACTCTGAATAACCTTGTCAAAGAGATACGTTGCGGCACGATCTTCAAAGAAAAGTAGAATACTTTGAAAGAGCGGTTGACGACTATCTCCAAGAAGGTAGCCGTCAGTCAAATGCTTAAGGGTTGCTTTTGAAGCAAATTTATCGAGATTTTGCGAAACAAAGCTCCGAAATGCTGTACCCTTTTCATTACCGCCATTTTGAATACGGTGAAACAGGGCAAGAACTTTCTCACCTTCTTTCCAAAAAGATTTTTCCAAGAGCCACAAAGTCAGCTCTTCCATCCTTTTAATGACCACCACCAGGCCGGGCAACATTTCATTTTCATGCTCCAGCCACCTACAGAAACTATGAACAACAAGGAGAATGCCACCGTTATCGCTGCACCGGAGAAAATGTTCTCCAACCAAAGACAAAACTGTGAGTGTCCTTTCTCTGATATTTCTATCTTCGATAATTACCGATTCTCCGAGACTTATCAAAATTTTTCTTTTAAGATCGAGGTCTTCCTCACCATGCCCCACGAGATATTCAACTAACCCTCGAATAAATTCATCATTATTGAGAATCTGAAAATTACCTTGCGCAAGTTTAGTCAAATTATGCGCGAGGCGCTGTTGCCTTCTCTTTTCTTCCGACAGAGAGATGCTTTGTTGGATTTTTTCAACGACATCGCTTTCTGGTCCCAATTTATTTACCATCAGACAGTCCTATCAAGAACATCGGAAAACACCTCATCGAACTTCTCACTTTCCATTCGGCACACTTAATAACCCACTAATATAATATTTTATTTTCCAGTTACAAATTTATATCACGGGTTTGTCAAGAAGATTTTTTCGTACTCTCAAATTGTCTCAGACACCTGCATATCGATTTACAGCCACTGATGTTTGACACAAGACCCGGAAACTTGTATACAAATCACAATAATTGCCGGTCAGTGTTTTTTATTTAAGGATCACAAAATGGGGAATAATTCCCGGTAGACCGGCACACTGCACGCCAACAGTAACAGCTGGAGAAAAAATATGTTCAAAACACATAGCATCTCGTTATTTTGCATCCTATTCAGTGTGCTACAAATGTTTCCCCAATTTGCTGCCTCACGTTCTGATCAAAATAATGTTCGTTACATCTCTGATCTCCTTGTCATCAACATTAAAGATCGCCTTGAAAAACCCTATGAAGTTGTAGCAACTGTCCAATCCGACGATCCTGTCCAAATTGTCGAAGAGAGTGGTAATTTCCTTAAAATTGTGACCGCCGAAGGTAAGCAGGGTTGGATTGGTAAACATTATCTGAAAAACGAGATCCCTAAAACACTTGTAATAAACCAGCTCAAAGAAGAAGTCTCCGACCTTAAAGCTCAGCTCACCTTACCAGCCGCTACTACTCCTGATATAGCAAAAGGGGACAAACTCTCCAGTGACCTCTCTTGCCAGGAGATCCAGCTCAAGCTGAGCGATGCCGAAAAAATCATTGCCCGGCTGCAGGAAGAGCTTAAAGCGCAACAGCATCAACCGTCAGAACCTTCATCTAAAATTTCTGAATCTTTGGTTGACGAGAACCCCGTGTCGACCGACCAGTTGGAACAAACTCCCGAAAATTTTGCATTGCTCATCTCAGAGTACGATAAACGAGGCAAGCAGATTTCGGAGCTTCAAAAGACCATATCCCAGAAAGAGGACCAAACTCGATTTTTATGGTTTGCAGCCGGTGCTGCAGTTTTCTTATTTGGTATGCTCGCCGGAAGAACCAGTCATCGGAAGAGACCTAAGTTCATGTATTAGCAATAATATCAGATATTGGCTGCATAATGATTGAGTTTTTGGGCAAATTACTCTAAATATTCAAACGAATATTATCTCCATGTATTATTTGAAAATAGCTCAATTTATGCCATTTGAGATCTGAGGCCATCGGCAACATAAGATTTCTTTAATCACCCCCGAGGAAACAACATCTCCCATGCAAAACAGCAGAATAGTCATAACCGGGATCGGGCTAGCCGCACCCAATGCTTCCAATCTCCTGGAATTTAGGCAAAAACTCATAAATGGTGTAAGTGAAATTCGGGAGATCGAACTCCGCTATTTCGGCAAGGCTCCGGCAGGTATATGTACCTTTCCCGAAACTCTTTATCGCAAGAAAAAGGAAAATAAAAAAGGAACTCGTGCAGGATGCCTTGGAGTTTATTGTGCCAACGAGGCACTAAGGGATGGCAAACTCGATATCCACGATTACGATCCTTCACGAATCGGTGTATACATTGGCTTAACCGAACATGGCACAGTTGAGACTGAAAATGAGGTCTACAATATCAGCAAGTACCAGTACGATGTTAATTATTGGACGCATCATCACAATCCTCGAACCGTTCTCAATAACCCGGCCGGCGAAATTACCATGAATCTCGGGATAACCGGGCCGCACTACGTTATCGGTGCTGCCTGTGCCGCAGGCAACGCTTCCCTTATTCAAGCCGTTCAGATGTTGAAGTTAGATGAAGTCGACATGGCGTTAGCCGGTGGAATTTCAGAATCTGTTGGTTCTTTCGGCATCTTTGCCAGTTTCAAAGCCCAAGGTGCCCTCGGTGAAGCGAGTGATCCGAGAAAAGCCTCCAGGCCCTTCGATCGTGACAGAAACGGTATTGTTATCTCTGAGGGTGGCTGTGTGTATGTCATGGAGCACCTGGAGAAGGCTGTTGCCCGGGGAGCCCATATCTACGGCGAAATCGTCGGTTATGCCATGAACTCCGATGCCAAGGATTTTGTCCTGCCTTATGGCAAGCGACAGGCTGAATGCATGCGTCTTGCCCTGCATCGTGCGCATCTCCAACCAGCAGATGTCCATCTGATCAATACCCACGCAACGGGCACCAAGCAGGGCGATATCGAAGAGTGTAAGGCTATTGCGGAGGTTTTCAGTGATTGTCCATCAACGTATGTCAATAATACAAAAAGCATCATCGGACATGCGATGGGCGCGGCCGGCGTTCTTGAACTGGCCGGCAATTTACCGTCTTTTACCGATGGAATTGTCCACCCGACAATTAATATTGAAAATCTCGACCCTGAATGTGCAGTCAACAATCTGGTGATCAACGAGGCCATACAAGCTCAACCCATTGATATACTTTTAAACAACTCCTTTGGCATGGTCGGTATTAATTCGACGGTCATTGTGAAAAAATACGTGGGCTAAGTTTTTTTAATTTATTACTACAAATAAGTATCAACAAGATTGCTTTGGTATGTTATAGGAAGTGTTTTGCCAATGCTCAAATGAATACTCCCTGCCATCAGAGGGATATTAATAATTTGAATTTTTTTTCTATCAGCCGTCACATCCGGAGAGTTTCATGACAAGTGAAGATATAAAAAATCTGATTCTGGAAATCATAAAAGACATAGACGATGAGGCAGACTTCGAAAGTCTCGACCCCGACAAGCCGTTACGTGATCAACTGGAACTCGATTCCATGGATTTCCTTGATATCGTAATGGAACTGCGGAAGCGGCACAAGCTTCAAATTCCCGAAGAAGATTATCCCCATCTCGCCACACTCAACAGTTGCGCAAGCTACCTCCAACCTTTGTTAAAAGACGCCTAAGCCGTCGTTCAAAATTAAATCATGCATTTCAATTTCATTAACGGCATAAGGGTCCGTAAAGAAATGGATAAAAAATATGGGCCATTTCTTAACGGTCCCTAATGTTGTGAGAACCCCCCTTCTGGTCATTGGTGGCGGTCTGTCCGGACTGGCCGCTGCCATTCGAGCAGCACGGTTCATCCCCGATGTTCTTTTAGTTGAAAAACACTCCCGACTAGGCGGACTCAACTCATATTTTTATCGAAACAACACTCTCTATGAGACCGGTCTGCATGCTATCACCAACTACGCCGAACCCGGAGACAAACAAGCTCCAATAAACAGGCTACTCCGGCAGTTGAAACTGCGGCGAAATGATTTTTCCTTTTGTCAGCAGATGAAAAGTGAGGTTATTTTCCGCCATTTTGAGTCATTGACATTTTCTAACGATATTGATCAGTTAAACTCAGAAGTGCAAAAAAAATTTCCACGTGCTGCTGTCAGATTTCAAAAAATGCTTCAGACCATAAAGGATTTTAACCCTTTCCTCCCTTCTCCCTTTCGCTCTGCCAGATATTTTCTTGAGGAAACACTCCAAGCTCCGCTCCTTGCTGAGATGATACTCTGTCCGCTCATGTTTTATGGTTCGAGCCGTGAGGATGACATGGATCTCAGTCAGTTTGTCATAATGTTCAAAGCTATTTTCCTGGAAGGCATGTTTCGTCCCCAGGGCACTGTTAAAGATCTTCTTGATCTTTTAATCTCACATTACCTTGAATTGGGCGGAAGCCTGAGGAAAAGCTGCCCGGTAAAGAAAATCCTTGTCAGACAGAATAAGGTTATCGGAGTGGAACTCGACGACGGAGAGATAATGGAATGTGACCATATCCTCTCAACCATCGGCCACCAGGAAACACTTATGCTCATGTCGAGCACAGGAGTATCGTCTTCGACTCAACTCGTGAGACTGGGATTTGTCGAAACCATATACCAGTTACAACAATCATCACCTAACCTCCCCGAAGATAAAACCATTATTTTTTTTAACGACGGGAAGATGTTTTCCTATAAAAACCCTGAGGATTTCGCCGATTTCAGGAGTGGTGTATTTTGTTTTCCGGCAAACTTTCAAAACCTTCCCAGAAAGAATATAACGGAGGTTCGTTCTACCCACTTGGCCAACTATGAGAAATGGAAACATCTTTCGGTAACACCGGATCAATATTCCCGCCAAAAACTCGATACCTCCCGCCGCTCCGCACAAATGTTGGAGAATTTGGTTGGCAGTTTTGCGACAAATATTGTATATGAAAACACCTTCACCCCCGTTACCATTGAGCGCTATACCGCAAAGATAAACGGAGCAATCTATGGCAGCCCGGAAAAGGTCAAAGATGGCAATATCGGCTACCCTAATCTCTTTCTTGCCGGTACCGATCAAGGTTTTTTGGGCATTATCGGGTCCATGCTCAGCGGAGTTTCGATCGTCAATCAGCACATCCTGCCTAAACTCTAATTCCCATCAGAGTATGATGCCTTGAAGCGTATTGGGATTCGTCATTGCAAACTGAGATACTCTCTGAGATCTAAGCTGCAAGAATCTAAATAATTGTAAATAATTCGTAACTCTCAATTTGCCACCCTATGCCTGTCTCCTTTTCTCAACTTGCCGATCGATATGATGTGATAGTCGTTGGTTCCGGACTTGGCGGGTTAACTACCGCCAACCGTCTGGCCTATTGCGGGCATAAAGTTCTCCTTTTAGAGTATCATCACCGGCTTGGTGGGCTCGCCACCTGGTTCAAACGTCGCGGCCATATTTTCGATGTTTCCTTACACGGTTTTCCCTACGGCATGCTCAAAACCTGTAAAAAATATTGGAACCAAACAATAATGAGTTCAATCGTGCAACTCAAGAATATTGTCTTCGATAATCCACAATTTTCCTTGCGCACGACCTTTGACAAAGAAGATTTTACCAGATTGCTCCAATCTCACTTCAAGATTCCTGAAAAGACTATTCAACGATTCTTCACGGTGGTCGCCAACATGAATTTTTATGATGATCAGACGATGACTACCAGGGATCTGTTTAACGATTTTTTCCCGGGGAGATCCGATGTTCATCGACTCCTCATGGAACCGATAACCTATGCCAACGGCTCTACCCTAGATGATCCTGCAATTACTTATGGTATTGTTTTCTCAAACTTTATGAACAAAGGTGTTTATACCTTTGAAGGTGGCACGGACAAACTGATTGGACTTATGACTGAGGAATTGGAGAAAAACGGAGTAACAATCTGCACCAATTCAAAAGTAGATAAAATAATCATTGAAAAGGGTCGGGTTAGAGGTGTCGAGGTATTAGGTAAAACCATCGCCGCAAAAGCGGTAGTTTCCAATAGCGGAATAACCAACACGATCAGCAATCTTACCGATCGTGATGCCTATTCCGATGATTTTCTTGAAAAGGCAGATAAAATCAGGGTCAACAATTCAAGCTGTCAGGTTTATTTCGGCATCAAAGAGATGGAAACAATCGATGATGTCGGCGACCTTCTTTTCACCTCCTCCGCCCCTGAATTCGACTCTGAGGAGTTACTCAACAAGCATTCAAACTCAAAGACTTTTTCACTTTACTACCCAAAGACCCGTCCTGACCAAAACCGATACACCATCGTTGCCTCAATGAATAGCCGTTATGAAGACTGGGCGTACCTTGAAGAAACCAGCTATCAGAAGGAAAAACAGTTTCTGATCGACAGGACTCTCACCGATCTTCAACGCTATATTCCCGGAGTCAAAGAAAAAATTGATTGGATGGAAGCGGCAACCCCAAGAACTTTCAACAGCTATACTCTCCACACCAAGGGCACATCTTTTGGGACTAAATTTGAGGGATTGAACATTTCTCGTTCTATTTTTAAAGAAATCCCAGGATTGTTCCATGTGGGATCGGTCGGAATTATCATGTCCGGTTGGCTAGGGGCTATCAACTATGGAGTTATCGTATCTAATGATGTCGATAGTTTTCTGCGGTCATGAAGGTGCATCATGAATGAATTCAAAGACAGGGTAGTACTCATAAGTGGCGCAACACGAGGAATTGGAAAAGCAATTGCCAGACATTTTCTTGAAGCAGGTGCCCATATTATCGGTGTGTATGCTGGAAACAAGGACGCCGCACGGGTCTTTGCCGATGAAAATAGTCACTTTGCCGGTTACTTTGAACTTCTGCAGTGCAATGTATCCGACGAACAACAGGTTGCCTCCTTGTTCTCATGGATTAACGAAAAATATCAATCTCTTGATATCCTCGTAAATAATGCCGGTATTCGCAAAGATGCCATGCTTGCGATGATGAGTTACAATCAATGGCAAGATGTACTGAACACCAACCTCACCGGCACCTACCTTATGGCCAAACAAGCTGTTTTGTTGATGATGAGGCACAAATACGGAAAAATTATTAACATAACCTCACCTGTTGCCCACCTTGGCTTTTCAGGTCAAGCTAATTATGCCGCATCAAAAGCCGGCCAGCTGGCCCTCACTAAAACCCTGGCAAAAGAGGTTGCCAGAAAAAATATCACCGTCAATTGTGTTTCTCCGGGTTTTATATCTACTGATTTTATTGCAAGTCTTGATCAACATCTGCTCGCCGAATACAAAAAAATGGTTCCCATGCGAAGATTTGGAACCCCTGATGAAGTAGCCAACGCCGTGCTTTTTCTCGCGAGCAATAAAGCAGACTATATCAGCGGGACCGTGCTTGAAGTAAGCGGTGGCATCTAATCATGCAGCAGCTCAAAGAAATATTTGCCCTTATTCCTCATCGCCCTCCCTTTCTTTGGGTCGACAGAATCATCGCCTGTGCCGAAAGTTGGATAATAACAGAAAAGGATATTCCCCGAGACCTGGACATCTTCCATGGTCACTATCCTGGAAATCCTATCATGCCTGGTGTCATCCTCTGCGAAGCGATTTTTCAGAGCGGTGCTCTCCTCATGGCCAAGAGAAGTCTTACTCTCTCACAAGAAAAATCAAAAATCCCGGTCATAACGAGAATTGGCGGAGCTAAATTCAAAAAGCCGGTTGTTCCTGGAGATACCGTTCAAATTAAAGTCACTTTAACCGAGACTCTCGCAAACGCCTGTTTTTTCCAGGGTACCTTGAAGGTTTCAGAAAAAATTGCAGTCGTAGTCGATTTTGTCTGTGCCATGGTAAAGCCCCCTCCCTGATCTCATCTCTTTAAGCGATAAAAACCCTCTCCGGCAAATATTCAAGAGGTTCTCATTGTCCGGTTGAATTTTTAAGAAAAGCAGGTAAGATACCAGCTTTGAAAATGTTTACACAGCAACAACCATTTAAGCCATCAAATAACCGAGTTAAACCGGGTCATGAACGACCGCCTTCAACAGCGCGGTTGCATTGATTAAAGAAGGATCTCTCCGTGCAGTTATCAATTCTCGATATGGTTACCCATGCCGGCCCGGTCGGCCAGCTGGTCATGCTTACCCTTCTCATTTTTTCCCTTGCTTCGTGGACTATTGTCATAATGAAGGCTCGCCTTTTCAAGAAAGTTCGCCTCGACTCTGAAGATTTCCTGGAGTCTTTTTGGAATTCAGCCAATCTTAATGAAGCCAATACCGCTGCAGCAGAATATGCATACAGCCCTCAGGCCTCAGTTTTCATAGCTGGATTCAATGAACTGCAAAAAATCAATAAAATTCGTAATCGGAAAGATGATAGCCGAGGCAACGAAACTTTGGAAATGCAGCTCGCCACTATGGATAATTTGAAACGTGCGGTTAAAAAGGCAGAATCGCAAAAACTGAGCCAACTTGGCAGCAATCTGCCTTTTCTCGCAACCACGGGGAGCGCCACTCCATTTATAGGTCTTTTTGGCACAGTCTGGGGAATTATGGCCTCATTCCATGATATCGGACAACGCGGATCAGCATCGCTCGCCGTCGTCGCTCCGGGTATCTCGGAGGCCTTAATAGCCACCGCCGCCGGTCTTGCCGTGGCTATCCCTGCTGTTATTTTTTACAACTACTTTTCTAATAAACTCGACCTCGTTGATGGACAAGTATCCAATTTCTCTACAGACTTCCTGAATCTGGTGGAAAGAGATCTGTTGAGCAGGGTATAAAATACCATGGGACCAACAAACGGCAGCGGCAGAAAAAAATTGGTAGCGGATATTAATGTCACCCCTCTGGTCGATGTTATGTTGGTGCTGCTTATTATCTTTATGATAACAGCACCAATGATGACCCAGGGGTTAAATGTTGATCTTCCTGAAGTTACGGCAAAATCTCTAAGACAAGAAGACAATCGGATCAATGTAACCATGGAAAAAAGTGGGACAATAAGCATTGATAAAGTTCCCACGACCAAGGCTCTCTTGGTCCAGGAACTGAAAAAGCGCTATTCAGCAGTGAGCAAGGATCAGCTGATTCTTTTGCATGCCGATAAAAGTCTTCCATACGGGGACGTTGTTAAGGTGATGGGCGACATAAAGTTAGCCGGTTTCGATAAATTAGGTATGCCCACCGTACCTCCTGAGAAAGAGTAGAAGAGTGGGCCACACTTACCAAGAAGTTTCTATGCTGCCGAACGAATGGAAACTTCCATTAAATTTCGCCATTGGAATACACGTCATGATCGTCTTGGCGGCGTTGTATCTTCCTGGTTTTTTTAAAGCAAAACCGAAGTTTGCAGACATTTACACGGTGAGTCTCGTGAATATTGCTGAACCGGTTACGGCGCCATCTTCGGCCAAACCCCAAGCGCCTTCTCCGGCAAAGGTACAGGAATCTGCACCGCCCCCTCCTGCCGCGGCTCCGCCGAAGGCCAAAAAGGAAGTGCCGATTGCCGAGATTCCACCAAAAGCTGAACCTGAGCCTGTGCCGACACCCGCTCCGCCAAAAGCCATCTCGCTTAAGCCACTCAAACAAAAGATCATTAAAGAGATTAAAGAGGTTAAAGAACAGGAAGTTCCACCAAAGAAAAATGACCAAGATCTGAAAAAAGTTCAAAAACTGGCAGAAGCCCTCAGAGAAGAATCGGTCTTAACGGAGAGAGCTCGAATAGCCCAGGAAGCCTTGGAACAGGAACGGCGCGTTCTTACTCAAAGCAATAAAGGTCGGATGGCGCAAAGCACTGAATCAGCTGTGGGACCGCAAACCAACGCTCCAGCCCAGGCCGTAGGCGGGAGTAACACACTCCTTGAAAATCAATATAACGCGGCTATTGCCAATCGACTTCAACAATTCTGGTCAATTCCTGAGAATTTGCAAAAGGATCCGAACTTGACGTCGATTGTGGTAATTACCATCAAGATTGATGGCGATATTGCCAATATGGTTTTTGAAAGTAAATCGGGAGATCCGATATTTGATCAGTATGTCAGCAAGACCATTGAGAAGGCCAATCCTCTGCCGCCTATTCCACCGGCCTTGAAAAAGCAGCGGTATGAGGTAGGTGTTCGTTTCAAACCGGGAAGCATTCAATAACAACGTCCAATACTTCTATAACCGCTATGATAAAACCCATGCTTAAAAAATTGTCGTTAATATCTTCACTCACTGTTTATATCCTCTTATGCTTGGTCTACGGCTCGTTCGCTGCAGACCGTGTATATCTCGACATCTCCGCCCCCGAG
Organism: Deltaproteobacteria bacterium; assembly: GCA_031441605.1. Classification (GTDB taxonomy): domain Bacteria; phylum Desulfobacterota; class Desulfobulbia; order Desulfobulbales; family Desulfocapsaceae; genus Desulforhopalus_A. Next base: position 173,302 of record JANNQF010000062.1, on the reverse strand, counting down.
ATTCGCAAGATCAATATTGCTGTACCATCGTTTCAAAACAAAAGCCTCAATGACCAAAGACAGAATCTCAGTAAGGATATGGCGGATATTGTCGGCCAAGCTCTACAGTTCCACGGCATCATTGCCATACTCCCTGCCGAGAAATATGGGGATACTCAATCGGCGGATTGGAAACGACTCGGTGCCGACTACACTGTTTTAGGACAATATGTTATTTCCGGGGAAGTCCTGAAACTGGAAATGAGGTTACAGGATGCGGCTGGAGACGAAGTCGTAATGGGAAAAACGTTCTCCGGCAGTATGGATCAAAAGAACCAAATGCTGTTTAAATTCTGTGACAGTGTTATTGAGTCATTAACCGGTAAACCAGGAATAGCCGCCACGCAAATAGCTTTTGTTAATAGAGATAATACCATAAAAGAAGTATATCTTACTGACATTTTGGGGAAAAATTCCAGACAGATTACGCGCCACAAACACCTCACTGTCTCTCCAAGATTTCTCCCCGGTGGAACATTCTTGTCCTACACCTCATACCACAGCGGCAATCAAAACCTGTATATCACCGACCTCCGTCAAGATAAGACGACCCAGGCTCTTTCCCGGAGAAAAGGCTTAAACCTTGCCCCTTCCTGGTCAGCCGACGGCGAAAGTATGATTCTAACGCTCTCGAAGGATGGTAATCCCGACCTTTATCTTCTTGACAGAAAAGGCGAGATAATTGAACAATTGACTAATCGTTCGGGCATTAATGTGTCACCTGCCTGGTCTCCCGACGGATCCACTGTCGTCTTTGTCTCAGATAGAACAGGAAAACCACAATTATTTTCTTTAGATATGCGAACGAGAAATGTTCGACGGTTAACATTTGAAGGCACCGAGAATGCCGAGCCGAGTTGGTCGCCAACGGAAAACCTCATCGTGTATTCGAGTCTTCGTGAAGGTGTTTACCAGTTATTTACCATGAATCCACAAACCGGGGCGGCTCCCAAACAGCTGACCCACGATCTGAGTCACCATGAAGCACCAAGCTGGTCGCCGGACGGGAATCAAGTTATCTTTGCAAAACGTGATGGCAATAAACAGGCTATTTACGGTATAATGAAAAGCGGTTCTTTCGAACGGAAACTTTTCAACTTCCCCGGCAGCCAAACATATCCTCAATGGTCGCGGTAAGATACCGCCGACATTATTTTTTAAACAGGCTATAAGCTATGAAGAAATTTGTTATTAACATCCTTTTTATTACAGCAGTAGTTCCTTTTCTCGTGCAATGTGCATCACAAAACGACGTAGAAGAACTTCGCTATCAATTGCGCATCGTCAATAAAAAGCTTGAGGACATGAAATCTACAACGGTCCCATTGCAGAAGAAACAGGCGGCAGCGTCTGGACAAATGGATCAGTTTGAAAAAGAAATTCTTGAGCTTAAGGGACAACTCGATGAAACCCACCACATCAATCAGAAGCTTAAAGATCAAAACAAAGAATTGGAAGCGTCCATTTCCAATGTAGCCCAAGCGGAAGCAGCAAAACGAGAAGAGGCTATGCGTCGCTTCGAGGAGGCACAACGCGATAAAGAAGCTAAGCTTGCAGAAAAAATGAACCAGCAGCAGGAAAGCGTAAAAGCCATTCAAGAAGCTCGCCTCAAAGAAGCAGAGCGCAAGGCAAAAGAGACCGCTCTCATGGCTGAGCTCGCTAAGAAAAAAACGCAAACCTCTAGTCCTGCTGCTCAATCTGAAGGGAGCAGCAAGCAAGTCCCGGTTGACAAGAAAAAGGAAAAAAAGGATGCTGCAACCCATGAGACCACAGAAGGCACAGAAACTGTAACTAAACAGGCTGCACCAACTGCAGTTAAAGATAAATCGACACAACCCTCACCCCCTGCAATGGGTGAACCAGCCGACAACAACATGAAAAAGGCGCAAAAGTTGTTTGAAAAGAACAGCTACGCAGAGGCGCTCCCGATATTTGAACAGATAGCCGGAAATTCATCTTCAAGCGATGCCGTAGAAGCCAGATATATGATGGGGGAATGTCTCTTTAACCAAAAAGAATATGATAAGGCTATCATGCAGTACCAAAAAATCATTTCACAATCTTCCGGACATGATAAAGCACCTTCGGCCATGCTTAAACAGGGTATGGCATTTGAAAAACTTGCAGACAAAGAGACTGCTAAGGTGATTTACAAAAAACTCCTGAAAAAACATGGCTCTTCTCGGGAAGCAAGCACAGCCCAGGAACGTCTTGGCAAACTCTAGTTTCCCATCAAAGATACAATCTTGAAGGTCCGTCTCGACCAACTCTTATGCGATAGCAACCTGGCACCATCTCTTGAAACGGCTAGGGGGATGATTGGTGCCGGACAGGTGCTTGTGGATGATCGGATAGCCGACAAGCCCGGTTTTTTATATCACAGCACAGCTAGTATCCGTTTAAAGGAGCGTTGCCCATATGTTTCCCGAGGTGGCCTCAAGTTGGAAAAGGGTCTTAGCCATTTCAATATTGATCCTGAAAATTGGACCTGCATAGACATTGGTGCATCCACAGGAGGGTTTACCGACTGCCTTCTCCGACATAATGCCCGCAAAGTTTATGCTATAGACGTTGCTTACGGGCAATTATCCTGGAAAATCCGACAAAACGCGAAAGTTGTTGTCTTAGAGCGCTTTAACGCTCGTAACATTTCAAGCAAAGATATCAATCAGGAAGAGATTGACTTGGTGGTTATGGATGTATCGTTTATATCGATCACCACCCTCCTTCCCCCTCTGGTATGCCTGTTCAGCCAGACGGTTAAGATTCTTGCCCTCATCAAGCCACAATTTGAACTCCCATGGGACGAGGTGGGCGCTGGCGGAATAGTGACGCACCCTGCCATGCATCAAAAAGCCATCAGAAAAATACTCGAATGTGTTGAAAAATTAGATTTAATCAGCAATGGAGTTGTTCCCTCACCTATTCTCGGCCCCAAAGGTAATCAAGAGTTCCTCGTCTTGATTACCTCCCGTCCATCCTCTTAGCCGCAAGTCTAAAAAAAAGGGGCCGTTACTCAACTACGTAACCGGCCCCATTAAAGCATTTTTCTGGTTTTAACTCAATATGTTATACCCAGAAATACAGTCACGTTAACAACCAAAAGCTTTCTGCAGATTAGGAATAGTTTGCTTTTTCCGGCTCATCATTCCAGGAATCCACATAGAATTACCTGCGAGCTTGGTACCGAAGGCTTTTTCTATCAGCGCAGGGTCGTCGGAGAGAACCACCAACTCAGTTCCTTCTTTCACAACGTCAGTGAGCATGAGCAGCACTGAATGTCGCCCATCGGCCTTAACAACCTCCATTGCCTTCACCAGATCAGCACGGACATCGGCAACTTGATCAAGAGCTGCAAGCTCCAACTGGCCGACACCGACCTTGCTGCCTTTCATATCAAAATCTTTATAATCGCGGAACAACAAATCTTTTGCAGGAATTCCGGCAACCGCCGACTTGGCTTTGAGCATTTCCATGAAAAGTTCATCGGTATCGCTAACGCCAGCAACAACTTTAAGATCCTTTACCGCTGCTTTATCATCATCGGTACAGGTGGGAGATTTGAAATTAACGGTATCACTGAGGATAGCCGCCAGCATACCACCAGCAATATTTTTCGGAATGGCAATACCTGCTTCCTTAAACATTTTGTTCAATACTGTTCCAGTACAACCAACCGGTTCGGCCCGGAATAAAATAGGAGTATTAGTGGTTACATCACCAATTTTATGATGATCTACAACGGCAACCAAAGTTGCTGCAGTCAAATTAGCGGGGCCCTGAGCGATATCACTGAAATCAACCAAAGCAATTTCTTTTCCTGCAGCATCAGTGAGCAATTCAGGAGCAGCAAGGCCAAAGCGTTTGAGTACGGTAGTTGACTCAGGATTAAGATCCTTCGCAGCGATCTGCATACAGGCTTTTGCTTCCATGCCCTGGGCGGTCAGCAGGGCGGCAAAGGCGATTGCAGAAGTTACGGAATCGGTATCGGGATTTGCATGTCCAACAACAGAAATAGCCATCAGTGTTCCTCCTAGTGTGTTTTAATAATAATGATTGTTGCAAACTATTAAATATTGTCCTTAAATAATAAGTTCCTCTGTGAATTAGACATCTCAAGGTAGTGTTTTCAGCGATATGAGTCAAGCAATAAAAGCATTGGTGCTCTCTTCTTCAGCCAATAATGGGACATACAAATTCTCTCCCGTGACTTTAGCTGAGCTATGAAGTATCTTTTATTTGACACTGTCGTTACTTTTTTCAGTTTGATTCTATTACAATGTCACCATGAATGATCCAAATCGCCCCCACCAACCTCGATCCCGCGTGAAGGCCGGTTCAAAACGTACCCTGTTTTTTATCATAGCCATGCTCGTTGTTTTGGCCGGTAGTTTTTTTCTCTTTATGCGATACAAGCAATCAGAGAGTATACATGTTTTTGGGTCTCATCATAATTCAAAATCAACCGATCAAACGCAAGGCTTGACAAAGAATCCTGTAGAAAAAATAAATACACTTAAGCTCCACCAGACAACTACCTCATCCTCCGGCACACAAGACCAACCCACTTCTGCTGCCGGCGATACCTCCAGACAATCCGTCCTTCAATCGCAGATCAACAGTACAAAAGATAATCAATCAGATACGCTCAAAGATGCAACGCCGCAATCAATTTTATCATCAAGTCAACAGGTGAAGGGAGATCAATATCAAATACTTGCAGATAATTTAAAGGCCTTTTACTCCCATTTAGATAAACAACCATACATGCAGGACTTTCACTTAAAAAATCCGAGCAAGGAACATTTTTCCAAGCTTTTACAGACTCTTATCGATAACCCACCGGCCATTACCAGAGAAACCGATGACTATTTTACATTGCTGAAAAACACCGCCCATTTTTTTCGAATATTGGGAAAGGATAACATAGTTATCCTTAAAGGTATTCTTGACCGAGAAAAAGATTCTTTCGAAAGTATTCTTAAAACATTTTATACTCTTACCGAACATCCGGATTATCTGAAAAATGAATTCTCCTTGATTATTCCAAAAGACAAGCTGTACGATTATGCAGGTTTTTTCCTGAATACCATTGGCGGACGACTCTACCTCTTTCGACGTGATTCTGTTTCACGAATGACGATAAGCTATTATGCTGTACTGATCGTTGACAAAGCAAACCGACATGGCAACAGCCGACTCGGTATTGATCTTCGACCTGCCATCGACTCGCTCATTGAAGAGATTGAAAATGCAGGTAATAATCTAAAACTCAAAGAAGAGTATTTGGACACCCTCTATGATTTAAAGGAATACTATGGCAATCGAGGTTAAGCCACTATAACTATGGACATTTATTCGACGTCTCATGCTGGCGCCGCAGATAATTTATCCAGATTCTCTGGTAAATACCAGGGACTAATAGAGGTATCCAGCAATAAGACGAGTCAAACTCCCGACCAAAGGAGCGACATAGATAAAGTGAGGCTTTCTGATGCGGGGCAAGAACTTGCCCGATCGCCAGCCTCTTCGGAACAAAACACCCCTGCTCATGCTGAACAAAGGAAGACAGAAAGCTTTGATTCCAAAGATATTAAACAGTTGCAGGAACTTAAGCTCCGTGATAGAGAGGTTCGCAGCCACGAACAGGCTCATCTCGCTATAGCCGGACAATACTCCCGTGGTGGTGCATCGTATGCTTATCAGAAAGGCCCAGACGGGGTTTCCTATGCAGTGGGGGGTGAGGTCGGAATTGATGTAGGCAAGGAAAGAACCCCAGAAGCGACAATTGCTAAAATGCAAACCATTAAGCGGGCTGCTCTCGCCCCTGCATCTCCCTCTGGCGCCGATCGAAGCATTGCAGCTCATGCAAGCACCATTGAAGCCCAAGCAAGACAAGAAATCCTTGTTCAAAGTCAAGAGGAACTACTTCAGGTGGAAGCTGTAAAAAACCCTGCTATTGGACAAGAACCAGCCGATAAAAAGCAAACTTCTCTAAATATTCGATCCATTCCTACTCAAAACACTGTACGAACTATGATTGCAGCGTATCAACGAGTTGCCGACAGCTGACATGGAATGACTCGATGAATTGTCACAAGTCATCCGCTCAATGCCTTTACTTCTGAAAATTTCTTCCGCTCTCTTTTGATAATGAACTTCACTCTTTATAATGCCACTCTTTTTCCATTTCTTTTTTCGTCTCCAACTCCTTTCCACGCTGTCGCGAACATTGAAATGCATCTTGCTCAACAGGGATTTATTCGCCTGCGGGAAAACGAACACTGGCAACTTCTCAAAGGACAAGCATATTATCTAATCCGCGACGGCGGGGCAATCATCGCATTCATTCTGGGAAGTGACGAATCGTGTGAACAAGGTTTCAGAATGTTGGCAGCACACACCGACAGTCCCTGTATTCAGATCAAACCGCGTGCAGAAATCAAAACAGGCTCTTACCTGCAACTTGGCGTAGAGGTTTATGGAGGCAGTCTGCTTGCGCCCTGGTTCGACCGGGATCTTTCTCTGGCGGGCCGCGTATGTTGCAGAATGAGAAACGGAAACCTTGCAGTGTTTCTGATCAACTTTCGCCGTCCCCTACTCACCATCCCCAGTATTGCTATCCATTTTGATCGAGACGCAAACAAAAACTGCGGCATAAACCAGCAAAAGCATCTTCCACCGATCCTTTCTCAGGCGATCGATCAACAACTTCCTGAGTTCAACAGCCTTCTCCTTGAACAAATACTGCAAGAACATGCAGATGCGGCAATTGAAGAAATCCTTTCCTTCGACATGTTTTGCTATGATTTTCAAGAACCTGCATATACCGGGGCAAGAAATGATTTTATCAGCTCTGGCCGACTTGATAACCTGTTAAGCTGTCATGCCGGCATGACAGCTCTAGGGAAAGCGGCACGATCGAGAAATGTCCTTTTATTCTGTGCCAACCACGAAGAAAACGGCTCGACCTCTACTTCCGGAGCGCAAGGTTCCTTTCTCGAATCCGCCTTGGAACGTATTATCTCAGACCCCACTTCTCGACGGGTAACTCTCAGCAACTCTTTTCTTATTTCCATGGACAACGCCCATGCGGCTCACCCGAACTTTATGGACAAAATCGATTCTGCCCATGAAATTCACCTCAATACAGGCCCAGTAATCAAGCTTAATGCCAATCAACGATATGCCACAAATAGCCTGAGTGCCGCCATCTATAAACAAGTTTGCAAAGAGGCACAAATTGTTCCCCAGGAATTTGTTATGCGAAGTGACCTGCCGTGTGGCAGTACAATAGGTCCGATAACCGCTGCCCGCCTCGGTGTAAGAACAGTCGACATAGGGGCAGCCAGCCTGGCAATGCACTCCATCCGTGAACATACGGGGTCACTGGACCCTTTTTTGCTTTATAGGACGATTGAACAGTTTCTCAAAAGCGATGCCCATAAGAAACTCTCGAATTAGATGATCCGTCAAAGTTGCCAAACACTTTTCTTTTTGTTGCTCATTTTTCTGTTAATTTCGAGAGCAACTCCAAGCCATGGCAGTTTGAATACTTCCGTTGTAAAGTACCAAAATAGTGAAATTATACGGCAAGATATTGAAAAATTAGCACAATTTGACGAATACATTCGATATTTTTCGGGATTTAGCTATTTTTTACCAAAACACAAGGTAAGTGCCGATTTTATAAGGGCACTCATCCTGGCTGAATCAGGTGCCAACCCCAAGGCCGTTTCTGGAAAGAATGCTCGCGGTCTTGGCCAAATTCTTTTCCCAACAGGTTTACAGGCCGGCAAAGAATTGGCAAATTCCCTCACATTTTTCCACCATGTTTCAAAAAATAAACTGAATAACCTCAAGGAAGAAGACCTCTTTGATCCAGCCATCAATATTCTTCTCACCTGTTATCTCATTGCCAAATATAATTATAAATTCAATGGTCGCCTGGACCTCGTTGTATCTGCCTGGAATGCCGGCGAATATACTGAATCACTCAGCCTCGGCCAACATGCCCCCTACCGGGAAACTGAAGATCTCATTGGGAAAATTAACGCATATTATATATTTCTGTTAAAAACTAGAAAGTTTCCGAAATAGCGCCTTTCTCTGCTTTTTGTAAATAAAGCTCTTTGCCTTAGATTAATGCAAAGCCGACAATCTGTTGTTTGATTATCATAATATTTTTGTGTATTATCCCCCAAAAAATAGTTAGACTGCAATAATTCGCCCCTCTATTTTCCCCCAAAAAAATTAAAGGAATGTCAATGAGTACTGACGATAAGAAAATTATCTATTCAATGAATAGAGTAAGTAAGTATTACGACAATAAGCCTATTTTAAAGGATATTTCTCTTTCGTACTTTTATGGCGCCAAGATTGGTGTTCTCGGTCTCAATGGATCGGGCAAAAGTACTCTGCTGAAAATACTCGCCGGGATCGACAAGGAATTCAACGGAGAGACCCATCTCGCGCCCGGTCACAAAGTTGACTATCTTGAGCAGGAACCACAGCTTGACGCCGACAGGACGGTCAAAGAGATCGTAGAGGAAGGCGTCCAAGAGACAGTAGATCTTCTCAAAGAATTTAATCAAATCAATGAAAAGTTCGCTGAGCCAATGTCTGATGATGAGATGCAGAATTTGATCGACCGACAGGGAATTGTTCAGGAAAAACTCGATCATTTGAATGCCTGGGATCTTGATAGTCGCCTGGAAATGGCTATGGATGCGCTGCGTTGCCCGCCATCCGACAGCAAATGTGGAGTTTTGTCCGGTGGCGAAAAACGCCGAGTGGCCTTGTGCAAAATCCTCCTCAAACAACCCGATATACTTCTCCTTGATGAACCTACAAATCATCTGGATGCTGAATCGGTAGCATGGCTGGAACAGCATCTTCAATCATATCCGGGAACCATTATTGCCGTGACCCATGACCGGTATTTTCTCGATAACGTTGCTGGATGGATTCTCGAACTCGACCGCGGTGTGGGAATTCCCTGGAAAGGCAACTATTCCTCCTGGCTCGAACAAAAAGAAAAGCGCTTGGCCATTGAGGAGAAAAAAGAGACCGAACGACAACGAACTCTCCGCCGGGAACTTGAATGGATAAAAATGTCGCCAAAAGGTAGAAGGAGTAAATCCAAGGCCCGCATCAGCTCCTATGAGAAATTATTTTCTCAGGAAACGGAACAGCTGGCAAAAGAACTGGAAATCTACATTCCTCCAGGACCACGCCTGGGTAAGGTAGTCATCGAAGCTGAGGAGGTGACTAAATGTTTTGCTGATCGAGTCCTTGTGGAGCAGATGAATTTTAGCCTGCCTCCCGGTGGAATCGTCGGGGTGATTGGTCCAAACGGCGCCGGCAAGACTACCTTGTTCAAAATGATTATCGGCCAGGAAACCGCCGATAAGGGCGCAATTCGAATCGGTGAGACCGTAAAACTCGCCTATGTCGATCAAAACCGTGATGAGTTGGACCCCTCTCAAACTATTTGGCAGGCGATTACCGATGGCCAGGACACGATTTGGCTCGGAAACAAGGAAATCAACAGCCGTGCATATGTAGGTAAATTTAATTTCTCGGGCACGGATCAACAAAAGAAAGTCGGTCTCCTGTCAGGGGGACAACGCAATCGAGTGCACTTGGCACGCACCCTGAAGAAAGGTGGCAATGTCCTGCTTCTCGATGAACCTACCAATGATTTGGACGTGAATACCCTGAGGGCGTTAGAGGAAGCACTCGAAAATTTCGGAGGATGTGCAGTTGTCATCAGCCATGACCGATGGTTTCTCGATAGAATCGCCACCCATATCCTGGCGTTTGAGGGGGATTCAAAGGTTGTCTGGTTCGAGGGGAACTATTCCGATTACGAAAAAGATCGAAAAGCAAGATTAGGAAGTGCTGCCGATCAACCACATCGGATCAAATATCGGCAACTCACCAGAGTATAAAAATTCCTTTTTCGCTCTTATACCATCTCCGCGAAAATTTGGAGCCGTTTGAAATACCAGTTACCTTTGGTAAACTGTATTTTATCGACTCCTTTTATAACTGTGCTGGTGAACTCTGTTTCCTTTTGAAGTCGCAGAAACACAAGCATATCTGCCTGAGACGAGGAGGACCGGCGGATCAGAGGCTTTGCAGCTCTTCTCTCATGGACTTCAGAAGAGATAGGTTATTGTGAGCAATGCTCAGTCCCCCGACCCTGCTTTCTTCTTCAATGGCAAGGGCGATTTCGTGAACTCCCAGTATCCCCAGGCTCGCCGCTGCGCCCTTAATTGAATGGGCGGCTCTACACACTTTTGCAGCAGCTTCTTCTTCTAGGCCTTGTTCAATGAGTTCAATATCAGACTGCAACGAATCTTTAAATATTTCAAGCAATTCCTGCAGTAACTCTGCATCGTCGGCAGCTTGCTCCAAAGCGAATTCCCTATCCCATTTCAGTGCATTCATCATGAAATCCTTAAGTTAAAAAACAAACGAGCAACCGGAGGTCAAAGCCGTCCTTTCCACTTCCAGCAAGGATTGAAGCATAATATCACGATTTGCAGGGAGGAAGCAAATTGTGATACTTATTATACTTCCTGAGTTCTTAAAGAGTTCAAGATACTCAAATGGGTGAGGTGAACATTCTAGCGCCGTAGGTCGGCAGACAGATCAATCTGCCCCCGACGCAGCACAGAACATCTTCCCCCCTGCAAACCAAGTACAGTCGAGCAAAGTCCTCCGGGGGTTTGTCCACCATCAACTATGTAGCTCACTGCATTTCCAAAGACAGCCAACACCTCTGCTGCCGTGCTGGCCGGAAGATGACCGGCTATGTTGGCACTCGTTGCAGTTATTGGTTTGCCCACTCTCCTGACCAGTTCAGCTGCAATAGGATGGGAAGAAATCCTCACACCAATTGTACCGGAGTTGCCGGCAAGATTTCGGAAAATATCTTTTCTTGCCGGAAACACCAAAGTCAGTGGTCCCGGCCAATATTTTTCCATGAGCGGCACAAATTCAAAGGGTATATTTTCGGTGATCAAGTGCAAATGTTCTCTGCTGTCAATGAGCAGCAGCAGGGGTTTATCAGGTTGGCGTTTTTTCACCTTGAAAAGGCTGGTAACTGCGGAAAGACAATCGGGATCAACTGCCAATCCGTAATAGGTCTCTGTGGGAAATGCCACAATCCCTCCTGCTTTTATATATCCTACCGCCCGGTCGAGTGACGAATCGAGCAGTTCTTGATTAATTCTTTCAGCCATGAATCTTCTTCGCTTTTTCCTCCACATCTTTGACCATTTGTTCGCGAAATTTTACCATTTTTTCTGCAAGTTCCGGATCGGACAAGGCTAGAATCCGCAAAGCCAGCACGCCGGCATTTTTCGCGCCTGCTTTACCAATTCCCATGGTTGCCACAGGTACCCCGGGAGGCATCTGAACGGTAGCCAATAAGGCGTCTAAACCCTTAAGGGATGAGGCATCCAGAGGCACTCCAATGACCGGAAGATCGGTGTGCGAGGCGACGACCCCTGCAAGATGGGCAGCCATACCGGCTCCAGCGATAATCACCTTCAATCCTCTTTGTTGGGCGGTTTTTGCATACTCAGTGACCCTCTCCGGGGTTCGGTGGGCAGAGGCCACAGTTATTTCACAGCATATTTCCAGTGATCTCAGAAATTCCGCAGCAATATTCATGACAGGAAGATCGGAATCACTCCCCATAAGGATGCCAACGAGAGGCTTTCTGGAGGAAGATGCCCCTCTTCGCAAGGCTTTCGCACCAATATCCCGCCGAAAAAAGCAATCCGTCCATCGTATCAAATCAACAGCACCGTATGCACGGGAAATTGCCTCGTTCAAGTCCTTTCCTATGGCGGTAACGCCGAGGACTCGACCGCCATTTGTCACGGACCTTCCCTGTTTTCTCACTGTGCCGGCATGAAACACCTCAACACCTCGACACTCAGCTGCTTTAGCGAGTCCCTTTATGGTCTTACCTTTTTCATAGGACCCTGGATAACCACCGGCCGCCATAACGACGCAAACGGTTGGACGCGGATCAATTTTCATCTCCACCTGCCCTAAGGTCCTATCGATTACAGCTTCGAAAATGTCTACGATATCGCTTTTTAACCGCATAAGTAACGGCTGCGCTTCCGGATCGCCGAATCGGCAATTAAATTCAAGGACATTAATATCCTGTCCCGATATCATAAGCCCTGCATACAACATACCTTTGAACGGTCGCCCTTCAGCTTCCATACCTTTGATAGTCGGTAACATGATACGATTCATAACAAAATCGGCAATCTCGCCTGTTACTACAGGCGCAGGTGAATAGGCTCCCATACCACCGGTATTGGGACCTTGGTCATTTTCAAGCATTGCCTTATGATCTTGAGATGTCGGTAATGGCAGTACTGTCTTGCCATCGGTAAAAGCAATGAAAGACGCTTCTTCACCAACGAGACATGTTTCAATGACAATTCGGTCGCCGGCGCTGCCGAAGGCCTTTTCTGCCATGATGAGGTCGACAGCTTGTTTCGCCTCCTCAATAGTTTTTGCAACAATCACCCCTTTGCCGGCAGCGAGTCCATCGGCTTTTACGACAAGCGGCGCCCCACAGCTATCAATATATTTTTTAGCCTTTTTTCTATCAGAAAAAACTGCGAAGGAAGCAGTTGGAATATTATATTTTTTCAGAAATTCTTTACAGTAGACTTTACTGCCCTCAAGTTCTACTGCTCGTTGGCTCGGGCCAAAAATCCTTAATCCATTTGCTTCGAAGACGTCGACGATCCCAGCCACAAGAGATGATTCCGGGCCAACCACGGTAAGGTCAATCGCCTCCTTTTTAGCAAAATCCATAAGTGAATCGACATCCGTAACTGAGATGTCAACACAATCAGCAATCCGGCTTATCCCGGCATTGCCGGGAGCGCAATACACCTTCTCGACCTTCTTGCTTTGTTTGATCTTCCATACCAAAGCGTGCTCGCGACCACCTGACCCAATAACAAGAATCTTCATAGGTTTAACTCCATTATCAAATTAATATTGTCACATGTATGGTAATAATTTAAGCAGCTTATTGTCAAAAACCAACGGCTTTCGGTTTGATTGATCATTGACAAACCGGAAACGAAATATTAGATAAATGAATGGTCATTCATGTTATTCATGCTTTTATCTATGTACATTCGATCGTTCTTCCGAAATGAAAGCAGAAAATAAGCACTCAAAAATTATTTCGGCAGCAACTAAGGTTTTCGCAAAAAAAGGTTTCTTCACGGCTAGGATATCCGATATTGCCAAGGAAGCCAAGGTTGCTGACGGAACAATTTATCTTTATTTCAACAATAAATACGATATCCTGCTATCGGTATTTGAAGAGGAAGTAGGTAAAATTATTGAGAATACGGAACAATTATTGAGCACAGAATGTGACCCCCGCAAACATTTGGAGATCTTTGTGTCGCAACACCTCATGGCTATGAAAAAAAACAGATACCTTGCCGAAGTTATCCAAATAGAACTTCGACAAACACACAAGGTAATTAAAGAATATCGCGACAACAAATTCAGTCGATACACCACAATTATAGCGGAAATTATCAAAGATGGGCAAAAGATGGGAATCTATCGGCAAGACATCAAACCTGATCTCGCCAAAAGAGCTTTTTTTGGAGCACTTGATGAGATATCCCGGGTTTGGAACACATCCCTAGAAACCAACTATTCCGTTGAGGAAATCGCCGACCAAATGCTGTTAATCTTACTTGCAGGCATTCAAACTGAACCATTGACTGAGCCGGAATAGCTGTTTCTTTCTCCTTTTCTTTCTGGATCTTATTGAAAACTCGAGGAATGGATGGCGATTACCTCAAACTCTCTCCTCCCGCCTGGAGTGATGGTTTGCACTTCATCTCCCACCTCCTTACCAAGCATACTTTTCCCCAAGGGAGACAGGACCGAAATAGAACCTTTCTTTACATCGGCTTCCTCCGGCCCCAAAAGCTGATAGGTGATTTCTTCTTCAGTATCAAGGTCCAGCAGCTGTACGACTGTGCCGAAAACAATTGTTTTCGATTGAACTTTTGAGCAATCGATAACCTCAGCCCTTGCCAGTTTATCTTTTAATTCAATGATCCTGCCTTCAATATGTCCTTGACGATCTTTGGCGGCATGGTATTCGGCATTCTCTTTCAGGTCGCCATGTTCCCGGGCTGTTTCAATGGCCTTGACCACCACACTTCGCTCGACCCTTTCTAAACGATTCAATTCGTCGCGCAACTTTTGGTTGCCTGTTTTCGACATCGGTATTCTTGTAATCATTCACTCCTCCATAAAAAAATCCTGCAATAATCCAAATGATAATGGATTTTCCTGCAGGAGCTAAAATCGATAAAGAGTATCACCAACGATAGTGCAGAGAAAAATACAAGCCTTTCTCTTCAACAACTTCACTCTTTGTAAATGTAACGTTGCCTTTTAATAGGAAATGCGGATTCATTTCAAGGAAAATATCAAACTTGCCAGAATAAGATAGAGTTTCCAGATCATCATAGCCGATGGAATTATCAAGTGCATAATAACTGATCTTCCGTCTCTCCCCCTGCTGATAACCAAGAAAATCGTGTTGAAAGTGCAATGTGAAAAGGTTTTCAGAAAATGAAGCGGGACTCCAGTAAAATAAAACGTTTTGCGGATGATCTTCTAAAATCTGCGGATCTAATTGATTAGTTGAGGTATTTTTTAAAAATTGATAATCATAACGAAAAGACAGGTGAACGGATTCCCCAAACAATCCGTAGGATGTATATCCGTGAAATTTATTCTGGGTGTTATTGTCACTATAGCTCCGATGACGAAAGTCAACGCCAAAGGTCAAACTTTGAGGAGTTTCAAAATAAAGTCCAGTTTCAAGTTCCTGTTGAGTTATCCCATCCTTTAGAGCCATCACCGTATCATCAACCAAGCTTTTTTTCCACTCAACATAGGTATGGAAATACTCGTCAAGTTGACCATTTATCGCGATTTTATGGAGAATTCGTGCATTACTGGTACCATCCATCTTCTCTGAACCTCCAGCAAAAACAAGCTCAAAATCCTTTGCAAATTCATATATGGCGGTACCATAAAGCAAATTACTGCCAGTTGACGCTGATGTGTGGGCAGATTGATAACGATTATTTGAATATGTTAGACGAATATCCGTGTCAAGATCGGGGGTGAGCCAGAATGAGGTGCCCATCCTACGTGTTTCCATATCAATAAAACCGCCGCGCCCATCCTTGGTGGAAAATGTGGCATCAAAGATATTCTGCGGACTTAATTGCAGTGAATTCCTTTCCATGGAGTTCACCAATTCCGGTGACGTGGTCCCGCTGTTCTGAATGGCTTCATACACTTGTGCTTCTTTGCGGTACTTACCAATCCTACCATAGATAGCGGCTAGATCAATCATCCCTTCCGGGGTTTCCTTTTGTTCATCAATGAGGCGCTTGTAGCTCGCCTCGGCGTAAGAGTAATTTTTCTCGAAAGTTGCCTTTCTGGCAAGATACTCGGTACCAATCAACTTCTGCCAACTATAGAGTTCATAGTGTTCTGCAACTATTTTTCCGGTTTCATTGGTGAAATTGTCGCCAAGAAAGGCCGGCTCCATCAATTCGGCAATTATGTCCGGCTCTGATTGGAGCAGTGCAAGCATGGAGTTCCAGACCGTTTTCTCCCTGGCAAGATAAAGATAATTCATCTGCTTTTGGCGAAATTTCGCGTTCAATAGCTCGAGAATCGAAGGAGACAAAAGCCTCCGATAAACCTGTAAAGATTTCTCATGTTGTTTGTCCCCCCACAACAATCTTGCCAGTATGAGCAATTCATCAATGTCTTCAGTCCATTTAAATCCGGAAATGACAGTATCAACACTCTTTACTCCGCCAATTTTTTGTTCCAACAGAGCCAATCCCTTGCCGTAATCGCCTCTTCGGACTTCGATCTCGACGAGCTTTTTAGAAAAATAGGACTCTTCCGGAAATAATTCGCTTAATTGGATAAGTGGCGCAGCCGCTTCAGTGAATCTTCCACGGGCAAAAAGCAGTTTTGCCCAAAGAATTCTACCGACTACGGACTCAGGGTAACGTTTCAATACTTTCTGTATATGGCGGTCAGCATCATCGTAGTCTTGGTACTTAAGATTAGTTTCAATAATCGCCGACAAGTCACTCACTCTCGGCCTCAAGTTGACCGATAGAGCGTCATTTTCTACATTGTCTCGTATTGGCTGTTTGAGCTTTTTCTGGAGAAGTCTTCGAAGAACCTGTATCTCCGGGTCAAGAACGCCGGTATCGGCACGTTTTTCTAAATGACTCAATGCTGCTTTATGGTCACCAAGATAAAATTTCAGCCAACAACGCTCTTTTTCAAGATCAGCCAGAAAGGGGGCAGATTCATTTCCCGGTTGGTTCTTCGGTGTATTAGTCAAAAAACGTTGGATCAACATGTCGGCGGTCTCATATTCACCCTCAGCTTTTAATATTCTGACATTGAGGAGAAGGCGACGATAGTCGTCAAGACTATACGGAGAATCCGGATTTTCGGAAATGGTGTTTTTGACCATGACGTCAAACCATACCTTGGCAGCTGTAAGGTTGGTATCGAACAAAGCATTTTCGGAAAGCATATAAAGAACTGCATTGACAGAACGGTTTTCCGTCAGTAGCTGCCGAAGAAGTTGTTCAGCTTTTCTGGTTTTTCCTTCTTGGCGCAGGGCATTCGCAAAGTGCAGATCTATCCTGTCAAGGGTTTTTATGTCTTTTGAATAGTTTCCTCGATATCGGTTGCTTATGAGTTCATATTCGCGAAAAAGACAATTTCTCGCCAATTGGCTTAAGTAACAAAAGAACAACTCCTTATCAGGTGATTGCTTACCATATCTCATCCCCGCTTCAAACAATATCTTGAGTTTTGAGATATTACCAAGGGAACCAGCTAGTTCCATAGACAACTTTCTGACTCC
The DNA here is from genome assembly GCA_031441605.1 of Deltaproteobacteria bacterium. Lineage (GTDB taxonomy): Bacteria > Desulfobacterota > Desulfobulbia > Desulfobulbales > Desulfocapsaceae > Desulforhopalus_A. The sequence continues at coordinate 156,255 of JANNQF010000062.1, read as the reverse complement.
CAAGTCGCCAGCATCAATTTGCAAAGCGGCCTCGTAAGAGGATAGGGCGTCCCCTTCTCGATCCAATTCAATCTCAATCTTGGCCCTTAATAAATAGTAATTTTTTGTCCTATTGCGTTTCTGTACTATCTGATCAAGCAAGTTAAGGGCATTCGCATACTGCTTATTGTCTGAATATTTTTGCGCCAGACGCATGGTGGTAATTTCGTCATCAGGATGATGGGCATGAATAATTGAAAGAATATCGAGACTCTCCATCATCATCCCTTTTCCCTCCAACAAATCAGCCATTTGTAGATAGATAGCCTCTCGATTCGGTGTCACTTTGGCAAGATCGCGCCACAACAGCCACGCTCCATCATTCTCAACGATAGAAAGAAAATCGTTGGCGAGAATGTATTGGATATTCGCTATTATATGTTTGATCTCTTGCGAATGGGGATGCTTTTGAACATATCTTTCGAAATAAATCAGTGCTTTATCCGGCCTACCTAATTGATAAAGATAGATTGTCCCGGCTTTCTGAAGGAGGATATCATTGTCTTGCAGGTGATCAATGAGGTACACAAGATGCTCAAGAGCGGCATCATGCTGATTGTTAGTCAGGTAGTAATCGACAAGTTTATGTCGAAACGGCAGATATTCGGGGTGTTGTTTGGTGTATTTTTCTAAAAGAATACTGTTTTCTTTTTCATTTCCTGGGATATCAAAGACTTTACCGGCCTGAATAAGAACTCTGTCGTCAACATTGTGCCTATCTAATAATTTCTTATACAGCTGTCGAGCTTTCTCATTCTGCCCGGTATCAATGGCATCAAGTGCCATTTCCTGAAGTAATGTGAAATTTTCTGGTTGTCGACAAAGGAGATTCTCTGCAAGGGGTAACGCAAATTCCTTTTTCCCCATATTTCGAAGACTGCCTATAATTCCTTCAAGGGCAACATCGGAAAGCTCCCCCGTCGGGTCTTTTTCGAGGACTCGTCCATAATACCTGACTGCCGCTTCCCAATCTTTAGCTTGAGTCGCAGCCTGCCCACCAGCCAGGAGATATTCAACTTTATGAGAATTTTTTTGTAGCAGAATTGAAATAATTTTTGCGGCGGTTGTAAAATCTTTCGTTTTCAGAAGGACTTTGCAATATTCCCAGTTGGCCTGTTCGATATGAGGCTTGTGTTTGATGACTTCGGAGTAAACGGCTACTGCCTGGAGAAATTTCTCTGCCACGACAAGAGTCCTTGCCTTATCCCAAAGAAGCTTCCATTCCGGAACTCCCTGTTCATCGCTCACCACAGAGATGTTCATCTCCGGTGCAATCCCCTCTCGGGCTATGCTGGGCAGGGCTGCCACCCCGGTAAGGACAAGGAAAACCAACAAGAGGTGACTCATTACGACTGTTTTCAGTCCAATAAAAGTCATGTCAGTCAAACGATATGTCAAAGGAGATCAAATATACTGTACACCTCGGCCAGTGCCCATGCCCACCATTTAACTGTAAAACTGCACAATTTTCTCTACAATATATGATTGCATGGTGGTGGTAAGCTCTGGATAGATCGGCAAGGCAAGAGTTTCCTTTGCCGCTCTTTCAGCCTCTGGACAATGTGTTTCTCTTGCCGACAAACCTAAACATTCCTGTTTGTGTAAAGGCACCGGATAATAGATTTCACAACCAATGTCGTTTTTTGCTAACCAGTGAATCAATTCATCACGCCGCTCAACTCGCAGTACATATTGGTTATAAATATGCACATTTCTCGCCGTTTTTCCTCCTTCCGAACCGTTAGAGAAGACACTTACCGGAAGTTGCAGTTTTTGCTTGGCAATGAGGCCTGTTTCAGTGAAGAGCCGGTTGTAATAATCAGCATTCTCCGCCCGCTGCTTGTGCCATCTTTCGAGATAGGGGAGTTTGACTCGCAACGCTGCGGCTTGAATAGGATCGAGTCGAAAATTCCCACCCACCAATTTATGGTAATATTTGGGGTGGGCTCCATGGTTGCGCAAAAGTATCAGTTGCTCGGCAATGGCCTTTTCCTGGGTAATGACCATCCCGCCGTCGCCTATTCCCCCAAGGTTTTTACTCGGGAAAAAGGAAAAACAACCGGCTGTTCCCATGGAACCGGCCCTTTTAAATTCAACTCTTCCCTTGTGTACCATCGGACATTCTGCGCCAATTGCCTGTGCCGCATCCTCAATGACCGGCAGCCGGTAGTGTTCGGCCAGCTTCATTATTGCTGCCATGTCGGCACACTGGCCATATAAATGCACAGGAATAATTGCTTTGATTTTTCGCTCAGTATCAGCAGCCAGGATCTCACCTATTTTTACAGGATCGATGTTATAGCTGACCGGATCTATATCGGCAAAAACAGGTGTTGCCCCCACCCTCAGAATGACCCCCATGGTAGCGAAAAATGAGTAGGGTGACGTTAAAACTTTATCTCCCGGTCCAATGCCCAACCCCATCAAACATACCAACAGCGCGTCCGTGCCGCTGGTAACTCCAATGCCAAACGTCGCTCCGGAATATTCGGCAATTTCGTTTTCCAGACCTTCGACCTCCGGGCCCTGAATATATCGGGTTGATTTGATGACACGGGTGACTGCAGCTATAAGATCATTCTCAAGGTAGCTTAGCTGCGCCTGAAGATCAAGCAAAGGAACTTTCATAATGTTTGGAGGATTGGAGTTAATTCAGGTTTGCCTTGCAAAAAACCGTGACTGGTTGGTACAAGGCAAGGATCAATTGCTATTTTGAACTTATAATAATTTTTTCACCGTCAAAATAGTCTATAATATCAGGCATTTCCGCCTCAAGATACTTCTTCATTTTTTTCAACAGATTAACCTCTATCTGCCGGACTCGCTCGCGGGATATCTCAAATCTATCGGCGATATTTTGCAGAGTTAATGGCTCATCGGTCAACAAGCGTTTTTCAAGGATCATTTTTTCTTTGTCGTTGAGCTTGTCTTTAAGTATTGCGATAAGCTCTCCAAGTTTAACCTTAATTTCTTTACCAGCCACCATGGATTCAATGCCGGGGCCATCACTGGGCAGGAAATTCTTTTGCTCATCTTCTGAATCGGACCGAACCGGACTCTCCAGGGAAACATCCCAGTTATCCATGCGCTGGCCCATTTCAATAACCTCACGCTCCTTGACGTTTAATCGCTCCGCCAATAATTTGGGCTCGGGGTTAAACCCTTGTCCCTCAAGGAGTTTACGTTCTTTATTCAAGCTGAAAAACAATTTTCGCTGCGCCTGGGTAGTACCTATTTTCACCAGTCTCCAGTTGTCCATAATGAATTTCAAGACATATGCCCGTATCCAGTATGCGGCGTAATAGGAAAATTTGACACCTCGATAGGGATCAAATTTCTTGGTTGCCTGCACCAACCCAACGTTGCCTTCCTGGATAAGATCCATAAAATTTTGCATCCAGTACTTTTGGAAATCCATGGCAACTTTTACCACTAATCGCAAATTGGAACTGACCAGCCGATACGCCGCATCCTGGTCGCCCTGCTCTCTAAACCTCACGGCCAGTTCGTCGGTCTCTTCCCGAGTCAACAACTCATATTGACTGATTTCCTGAAGATAGCGATGCAGGGCCGGATTGCTGAGTGCCGGCAGATTTTCTTCGTCCGAAACCGCAACCAACGGATTGTCGTACGCTTCGTCGATACCTTCAACCTCGGTTTCCAACTCGGGATCATCCAGGGGATCTATATCTATTTCAGGGTCCATAAGGGTATTTTTATCCATCAACCAGTTTCTCCGGAATAGCTGCCCAGAAAATTTTAGCAAAATTTCGATATTACCTTACATGGATGAAAGTGCAATCATATTATCGAGAGCCAAAAACGACCACCGCAACATATCTTTACTGGATTTCAATTTTAGCATAGGCTCTATCGATTTGAGAATTATATTTTAATCGTTGAGCATATATGCTAAATATCCAAGGGTTCTTGCCCACAACCGTCACTCTAGGCGACAATCTTTCCTGCTAGCGTTCAAAAACCCTCATAAATGATGAAAAATATAAGAAATTTCAGCATAATTGCGCATATCGACCACGGCAAATCCACCCTCGCAGACAGAATGATTCAATTCTGCGACCTCGTCTCCGATCGGGAATTCAAGGATCAACTTCTCGACAACATGGATATTGAACGTGAACGAGGCATTACTATCAAGAGCCAAACCATCTGCCTGCCCTACACCGCTCAAGACGGTCAGAAATACTTCCTTAATCTCGTCGACACACCCGGCCATGTTGATTTCAGCTACGAGGTCTCGCGAGCTCTCAGTTCCTGTGAAGGGGCTCTGCTCCTCATTGATGCCGCCCAAGGCGTTGAGGCACAGACCCTTGCGAACCTTTATCTGGCTATGGAAAATGATCTGGAAATTATCCCGGTAATTAATAAAATTGATCTGCCTTCTGCAGAGCCTGAGAAAATTGCCCTGCAAATTGAGGAAGATCTTGGACTTGACAGCGATCTCGTACAATTCTGTTCCGCCAAACTTGGAACCGGGATACCACAGCTCTTCGAAACCATTGTTAAGAAGCTGCCTGCACCCAAAGGTGATCCGGATAGTCCGTTGCAAGCGCTTATTTTCGATGCCAATTATGATTCTTTTCGTGGGACCCTCATTTCTGTCCGGATTATTAACGGAACGGTAAAAGCCGGAGATGTTATTCGTTTCATGGCCAATGGTCGGGAATACCGTGTCGATGAGGTAGGATTCTTTAAATTACGCAAGGAACCAGCGAAACTGTTGTCCGCTGGACAAGTAGGGTATATTCTCGCTGGTATAAAAACTGTTCAGGACACTCGACCAGGTGATACCATCACTTTACGAGACAACCCAGCCGCCAGCCCTTTGCCAGGTTTTAAAGAAGTGCAGCAAGTGGTCTTTTCTTCGATCTATCCCATCAACACCGATGAATATGAGGATCTCGCGACTGCTCTGGAAAAACTCAAACTCAATGATGCCGCCCTCACTTTTGAAAAGGACTCCTCGGTTGCTCTTGGCTTTGGTTTTCGTTGCGGTTTTCTCGGTCTATTACATCTAGAGGTTATCCAGGAACGTCTTGAACGTGAATTTGACATTTCGTTAATTCTCACCGTACCCTCAGTACAATATATCTTCCAGCTTTCCGATGGAAGCAGCAAACATGTTGACAACCCCGCCCACTTCCCCGATCCGACCCATATTGCCAAGGTTGAAGAACCGTTTATCAAGGCAACCCTTCTCATACCGGAAAAATACATGGGTGTTGTGATGACACTTTGCATGGAGCGGCGTGGAGAAAACACCAGTTTCCACTACCCGACACCGGGAAGGATCGAATTGCAGTGTGAACTCCCTTTGGCGGAAGTCATTTACGATTTTTATGACCGATTGAAGTCGCTCACCCAGGGTTATGGTTCTTTCAATTACGAAATGCTCGATTATCGCAAAAGTGATCTGGTCAAAGTAGACATCCTTGTGAATGGCGAAATTGTTGATGCCCTGTCGCAACTGGTTCATCGTGACAATGCCAGGGCGAGGGGCCTGCACGCCTGTGAAATGCTCAAAGAGGAGATACCGCGTCAGATGTTCAAAATTGCCATCCAGGCGGCGATCGGCGGCAACATTGTCGCCAGAACAACAATTTCTGCACTCCGTAAGGATGTCACAGCCAAATGCTACGGCGGTGATATTTCGAGAAAGCGTAAACTCCTTGAAAAACAAAAGGCAGGAAAAAAACGCATGAAAACAGTCGGCAATGTGGATATTCCACAGACCGCCTTCCTGGCTGTCCTGAAATCGGAGCAAAAATAGCTGGACCCCAGCAAACACTCGGGAACAAAAGCAGCAAACGACCTTTTTTTCGCCATTGTATCATTCGAGAAAACTCTTTAACACGAAGAATGCAATATGCTATGATCAAAGAGAGGTATCCATTTCCGGGCCGTTAATCTCTCTTCTGATATGGATAGTGACATGAATGAGCAATCTGCATCTGGTAATAATGAAAAGAAGAAGCTCCTTGAGCCGACATTCCACTTTTTAACCAACCTCCTGAAAATCGGCGAAGACTACACCTCTGACAAAATTCCGGTTACAGAACTGGTAAAAGGCGGGCAACTTCTCGCCGACTTTCCCAATTTCCATAGATTTGCCGCCAAAGGTTTTGAAAAGACCCCACTTGAGCCGGGAGATTTCGCAGAGCTCTCCGAAGATAAAAGCGCTATTGTTGCGACCATTACCGGTTATCCGAAAGTAAAAATCATCCGTCGCAGCGATGTGCCGGAACCCATTACCGTTGTCTCAGTGGAACCCTTATTGAAATTTTCGCCTGACAATATGGTTGTAACACTGATCGTTCATCCACCATTGGAAAAGGGCCATTCTTTGTTGCAAGAAAATGTAATAGAACTCATAGCCGAACAAAAAATCGCCTTCGGCATTAATGAGGAGGCCATAGGGGAAGCGATTGCGTTTCTACAGAGCGGCGAAAAGGAATTTAATAGCTTTATTATCGCGCGTGGCCAAGCCGTCGGTCAGAGCCTCAATGCATTTCTGAGGTACGATATGGAAATAGGGCCGATTGCCGGAACGATTCTCGAAAACGGATCAATCGATTTCAGAGAAAGGCGAATCATGGTTGGAGTTAGTAACGGCCAATGCATTGCCACCAAGATCCCTGCCGTCCAGGGAGCCCCGGGAATCAACGTCTATGGCGAGGAAACACCGGCAAAGGAGGGCAAAGACGTTAAAATTAACATGCTCAACGACGTGAAATTCTCGAAAGAAACCCTGCAAATCACTGCAACAAAAAATGGCGTGCTCTCCATCGTCAACAACAATGTCATCAAGGTATGTTCGCACCAGGTATTACTCGGTGACATCGATTTCGAAACCGGCAACGTCGAAAGCATGAATTGCCTAACCGTTCGTGGCTCCGTACAGCCGGGGTTTCGGGTCACAGTTGCCGGCGATGTGGAAATCTCCGGAGCAGTCATGTCCGCCAAAGTTCTCAGCCATGGCAACATAGTTGTCAAGGGTGGTATTACCGGAAAAGACAGCCTCCTCGAAGCAAAAGGAGACGCCGATATTAATTTTATTGAACAGGGTACTTGCAAGTGTGGTGGAATTGCCGTCATCCGCAAACAATCGTATTACAGTGACATTCATGCCGGTTCTGATATCCGATGTCACCAGTCAAGCAAAATTATTGGCGGCAGACTCATTGCCGAAGGAAATATCACTATCGGCGATGTCGGATCGGTGAACTGTACGCCGGCATTTATCGGTGCCGGGGTGATCGCCGAACGGTTGCTCCATTTCAATAGTCTCAAGGCCAGTATAGTGGAACAGCAGGATGCAATAATTCAATGGTTACAACGATACCATGGGAGCTCGACCTCAAAAAAGGTCAAAACCATGGAGAAGGATCTTACCAACACTAAGCTCCTCCTCCTGCGATTGAACATGATTCCTGGAACGGGTGTCTATTCCAAGGCGGGTAGTCCGGAAGATGAAAAAGCCGAGTCGAGCGAGGAATACAGCAGTGCCGGCGGCATAGAAATAGAAAAAATCAAGATCGACGTTGTCGGTACCATCTTTGCCGACACCAGAATCCAGATCGGCAATTGTGCAATGGTTGTTGAAAAAACCGTGTCATTCCGCCAATTCAAACTTCATCCCAACAAAAAGAGTATTCTGGCAATCGCCCTCAAGAAATAGCCCGGCAGCTTAACAGCACAAATCCTAGCGCCTGAGTTTTGTGGCTATCCTTCGGAGAAGACGCAGACGAGGGCCATAGCGAGCAAGTAGCATATATATCGGATATCCGAAAGAGTGGAGAGTGAGCAGAACAATGAGGCACCTGCCCCCCGGGCCACCGTGAAAATTACCCATGGGCACAAATTTGCTCCACACTGCCAATCTCGCCAGTCTTGAAATTTCTAGGCCTTGAAGATCATAGCGTTTGTTCAAAACACTGCTCATTCGTTAATTCTCCCCCGTAAATGGCTGAAAAAGCATCGCATCCGCAGAAATGGATTGAACTTTAATTGCAGTTGAGGCTGACTCCAAAGGGGTACAAGGCCCTTACCAAAGTCTGATTTAGGCTTTTTAGAGCCGTGAAAATCATCGAGATGGTGCCGGTGTCTGAGGCTAAACACTTCCTTGGTGCGCGGAAAAGCAAGTTTTGTAACGAGAAGATAATTCACCCAGGGCTTCCAATCTTCAAAGCAATGCCCTAAAAGAGCGGCGGCAGCAGAGAACATCTCAGCGGAATCGAGTATCCCCTTCTGTAGGGGAAGGTAATAGCCGTCCTGCTCCAATTCCGCCTTGCCGATGGCATCATCAGTCTGTCTGAACTCCAGTTCGAACCCTTCCTCCGTCAGCCTGTAGCGGTTGAGCGTCGGATGTGGTGCACGACACGCTTCCTCGAAAATGTCTTGGGCATAAAAGAGTGTGCTGGCTGCTAAATCGAAGTGATTACGATCATACATGATTCCCTTGAGGACATTTTTACTGCTTTCAGGGTAGGGAATCCCCCGGGTGGCACCAAAGAGCAAACCGAAACAAGTTGGACAATCCGACCGGTGGGCAATCGCTTCAAAGAGAAAGCGCTGGATAGTTCCCAACCAGCCGATATCGACCAAAGCAATGCTGTCATGATCAAATAACCCTGCCTGGGCAAAATACCTTTGCATGGCCAAACTCGGCTCCCGTGTTTGACGTTTCACCTCCTCTTGAAAAGCCGGATCGTCAAGCAAAGCATCAAATTTTTTACGGTTCTCGGGATCATACCCTTCATGCACATGACTGAGACAGGTATCGGTTTTCAGTCCAAACATGGCCAAATGGGAGGTGAACGACTCAGGTTCAAGGCTGAAAATTCGGCAAACGTCACGGAAATCGCGATTTCCGGAAGGCAGGAAGGTTATGTCGGCATTGGTTTTGGTGAGCCCCTGATGGGCGCATGAAGCCCCGGCCAAGGCCATTCTACTGACGTAAAGGTATTCGATTTCCGGCAGACCTCCGGCTGGGTAGAGGGTAGGCATCGCCTTTTCCCAGTAGCGTTTGAACGTCCATCCTTCTCGGGATAGAAAAAACACCTTGGTGATTGCTTTTTCCTTACAAAATCTCGCGACCTGTTGAATAAATACGCCAATCAGCGGCCCGAGGAAATTATAACCTTCCGAATACAATTCTGATTGTTTCCCGTTCTCGGCCTCCAGGGGTGCCATAAGTTGCTGTAATATTCTGCCGCGCCAAAAGGGCTTTCCGTCGCTGTAGCTATAATAGCGTTTCACTATCGACTTGCGTTGGTCCTCACCCGGGTCGTGAATAATCATGGCTTCAATTCCGGCTTCTCCGGCCCGCAAACCATCAGAAACAGGATTGTCGCCGATGTGCAACCAGGCGCTAGGCGCAAGTGCATATTTATCAGCTATCATCGTGTAGGCTTTGCCGGAGGCCTTCGCCAAAAATGTATCGGCAGACGAGATGATTTGTTCGATATATTGATCCAACCCCGCATATTTAATCAACTGTCGCAGATGGGTAGCAGGGAGGTACATGTCGGAAATAATGAAGATTCTCTTTCCTGCGTCGGCGAGCTCCTTTATCCAGTCAACGAGGATTCGACGGGGAACCAACATGGAGTTTTCCATAACAAGCTCATAGTCGGTCACTTTTTCCAACAATGCGTCATCATAGGAATTCTCAAATATTTTCATGAGAAGTTCGCGCATAAAAAGCGGATAACAGGCTTCGTGATCGACAAAGGTCGTTCCGGTCTCCGCCCTGTGTCTGCTCTCAATGCTGTCTCTCTGCTGTTGGACCTTATGCCAGTGCCAATGCCGACCCTGCTGTTTGGCAAGTTCGGCGATATATCTGGCTACCGGCAATTTCACCAGGTCGGGATTGTGAATCCGACGAATGAGAAGGGTATCGAAGAGATCAAAAGAGACCACTGTCTTATCCCTTGTTTTTCTTCGGCCGGCATCAACCATTGAGGTCAATGAGTAGTATGTTGTGAAATCCATAGTTAATTATTCGTTTTTTTGGTAATCCAGGCCTTCAGGCTGAGCAAAAACTCCTTGAAAGCCGGACGTACCCCCTGTGGTTTTAGCGGTTCCAGGACCTTCTTAACATCATGCAGCTCTTGACCGAGTTCAATCAAGCGCTCTGCCCCAGCAAGAACATATTTTCCACAGGTCTCCGGAAGTTTCGCTGCTAAATATTTTTTGATCAGATCCTGATCCTGCACCCTGCCGGTTATGGCTGCTTCGCCGAGAGTGTTGCCGGAATGAATGCGATAATACAGCAGCTTTTCCTGATGCAAATAGTGCACCCCATCCGGAAAGGCGAGCATCATCCTGAAGATATAATCGTAATCATGCAGATATCTCAAAGAACAAAAATTACCAACCGTCCGCACTGCCTGTGTCGTCATGAAAAGATTCGAGGTAGTGACCATAAAATTGCCTTTTAAAAAGGCAGCATAGATATCTCGACAGGTGAAATACCAAGTTCTGTTTTTCAAGTGCCAGATGTTCCATCCAAAATTTACATCACTATATTCCTCACCGGTATCGGAGATCGGTATGACGTCGGTGAAGATGCACTCTACTTTTCGCTCTTCACACTCCTTGATGAGACGCTCGAAACGATTCAGGGAATACACGTCATCGGAGTTAAGTATTGAAATATATTTTCCTTTTGCCGAAGAGAGGCCTCGGTTGATGGTGTTATAGGCATCTCTGTTCTCCTGATGAAAATAGGTCAAGCGCGGATCGCTATACCCTTTGACAATTTCGCCGGTATTATCAGTTGAACCGTCATCAATGACAATCAATTCAAGATCGGATACGGTTTGCTGCAGAACACTGTCAACTGCCGCACCAATAAACCGTTGATGATTGTAGGCGGGGATAATGACAGAGATCAACGGCGGTTGATCCTTCACCTTTGGCATTGTACTCTCCAAGCTCTTTGCGTGTGTTTTATAGTGAGCCGTGACTATCCATCTTTTTCAGGTCGCGCACTTTGTTTGGAATGGCAAATACATCAGAGTGTCCTTAGGTAATGAAATATACCTTTCAAGTCAAGCCTTTCTTCCATTCCCACAAACGGAATCCTCGTTTTTTACCTTTGCCATTTGAATGCCATATTTTTTGTTTCAACGGTTATTCTTTCTTACTCAGAGTCTCTTTATCAAGAAGACTGATTGTGCGCCCGTTCACCATGATCAACCCCTCTTCAGTCATTTTGGCAAATATTCTTGACAGAGTTTCGGGTATAGTACCCAAAAGACTGGCGAGTTGGCCTTTGGAAATATCAAGTTCAACCACATCGCTGTTACCCTGTTCCTTACTGAGATACATAAGGTAATTGGCCAATCGAACGGGCACTTCTTTCAAGGAAAGGCTTTCTATCTGGCTGGCGAATCTGCGCAGTCGCATGGAAAGAACCGCCAACATATTCAAGGCAATTGAGGGATTGGCTTCGACCAGCAGAATAAAGCGATCGCGCGGAAAAAAAATGGTGCGGGTTTTCACCAGGGCTTCAGCGCTTGCCGGAAAAGGCTGGCCATAAAAAACTGGCACCTCGCCAAAAGGTTCGCCTTCCCCAAAGATATGCAGAATATGTTCCTTTCCGGCGGGCGACACCTTGAAGATTTTGACTCGTCCCTCACCAACCATATAAAAACCGACACCCTTGTCGCCTTCAAAGAAGATACTCTCCCCTCGCTGGAAGGTTTTCTCTACGGCAATCCCGGCAATATCTTCAAGTTGTCGATCCGGAAGTCCTCCGAAAAGGAGACTGGCCTCAATGATCTGTTTTTTATTCATGATAATCGCGTATATTTAAAAAAAGAATGTTTAGAAATTCACCAAGGTATGCCATAGTAATGCGTATGTTAAGTCATTCTTTATCTAAAAATGACTCTACCAATAATTGCAGATTTAAACACTCTTTGATGTTTATAAAGGCAGATTTCAGGGGATGTGCCGCACGCGAAAAATCATTCATATCGATATGGACGCATTTTTTGCTTCAATCGAACAAAAAGACCACGCTCTTTTCCGAGGAAAGCCCTTGATTGTCGGAGGCAGTCCGCAAAGCAGAGGTGTTGTAGCCGCCTGTTCTTACGAAGCGCGCAAGTTCGGTATTCACTCGGCCATGCCATGTGCACAGGCCGCGAGACTCTGCCCTGCAGCAATCTTCACTCCGCCGCGGATGGACAGATACGTTGAGATTTCCAGCCACATCATGGCAATTTTCCGGCAACATACTGCCTTAGTCGAGCCCCTGTCTCTGGACGAAGCCTTTCTCGATGTTACCAGTATTAGAGAAAAACACCCGTCCGCCACTCTCTTGGCTCGGCAGATCTGTCAGCAGATATATGAGGAGCTACAACTCACCGCATCTGCCGGAATTTCTTACAATAAATTTTTGTCGAAAGTTGCCTCCGACGTCAATAAACCGCGAGGTATCACTACCGTTCCTCCGGAAACCGCCCAAGAGTTTCTCGACGCCCTGCCGATCCGCAAATTCTTTGGGGTAGGACGGGTTACGGAAAGCAAGATGCGACAACTGGGTATCAACACCGGTTCCGATCTGAGAAAATGGGAAATAGAACAGCTGGTATTTCATTTCGGCAAGGCTGGTTCCTTTCTCTACAATATAGTCCGGGGAGTTGATGATCGTCCCGTCGAACCCGCCAGAATTCGCAAATCCATCGGCAGCGAAACCACCCTCCCCTACGATACCGGCGATCTCGAAGAAATACGCAAGATTCTGGCCGAACTTGCTCAAGACATTGAAGCGTCACTCCTCAATAAAAACAAAGGCGGATATACCCTGACCCTGAAGGTTCGGTATAAGGATTTTACGACAATCACCCGATCAATAACCACAAGAACCGCCATGTCCTCGGCTGACGACATACTCTCCCTCATCCCTGGCCTCCTCGCTGCAACCCATGCTGGATCCGAGAAAATCAGACTGCTCGGTCTCTCAGTATCGAAGCTCATCGGACAAAGGCATCTTCCCCGTCAGCTCAAACTCCCCTTTATGAAAAGATAGATGATATTGATCTGTTGTTGTACTTGCGAACATGATGGTTATCATTGTTCTTGGTTATGAGTCCTTGACCCTTTTCTCTCCAGGATAGTCGGCGACACCCAGACTTTTTATAAAACACAAAATCCAAACACCAACCAAGCGCCATTCACCCATATGACAAGGGGCAGCTTTGTGGCCTTTTAATGAGCGAAATCACACACACTCATCTTATGAAAGATCTCATCCTCGCTATTCTTAATATTTTTAAATATGTCGGGAAATTTTTCACATTTGTAAGAAATTTCATTTTTAACGCGCTGTTACTGACAACTGCAGTCATTCTCCTCTTTATTTTTATTCCAAAAGAGGTCTCACATATCCCTTCCCAAAGTATTCTCCGACTTGACATTTTTGGAGATATTGTTGAGGAGAAAAGGACTCTAGGTTCAGTTGAAAAATTGTTTGTTGACTCAGTTGACTCGGATGCTGCAGAATCGGAGACAGTCCTCCAGGATATTCTTGATATCATCGACAACGCTGCAGGAGACGATCGGATTGTTGCGCTGCTTCTCAACCTCAAACATATGGATCATGCCGGACTGAACCAGCTGCAAACCATTGGTCAAGCCCTTGTCAATTTCAAGAAAACGGGAAAAACCATAACTGCCGCAGAGGACTATTACAGTCAATCGCAATACTATTTGGCATCGTATGCCGATAAGATTTTCCTCAACCCCATGGGCGGAGTGGATATCCACGGTTTTGGCGTGTATCGTCTCTACTTTCGAGAGGCCATGGAAAAACTGGCAATTAACTACAACATCTTCAAGGTGGGGACATATAAGTCGGCACTGGAACCGTTCACTAGAGACAATATGTCGCCGGAGGATCGTAAACAGAATGAAACATGGCTTTCAGCTTTATGGCAGGGGTATAAAGATAACATCCAGCAACAACGCAAGATATCGAAAGAAACCATAGAAAACTACACGACAAACATCGGTGATGTTTTGCAGAGTACTGGGGGTGATACAGCACAGCTTGCCTTGAAAACCGGGCTCGTCGACCAACTGGCGAATCGATCGGATATCACCGCCCACTTCACTGCCTTGGCAAAAAGCGCCGACACAAAACCATCCATAGTTGGATCCGCGGACTATTACAACTCCATCCTCCCCTCCTATAGCAAAATCGATTGGCAAGGGGATAAGATCGGCCTTATCATAGCCGAAGGCAATATCCTTCCCGGAAAACAGCCCGCAGGTCTAATAGGTGGGGATTCCCTGGCGGCACTCATCAAAAAGGCAAGAGAAGACAAGCAGATAAAAGCCCTTGTACTCCGCATCAATTCGGGAGGGGGATCAGCATTTGCATCGGAAATCATTCGCCAGGAATTGCTTCTGCTGCAAAAAAAAGGTAAACCCGTAGTCGTTTCCATGGGCGCTGTTGCCGCTTCCGGTGGCTACTGGATAGCCGCCGACGCTGATGAAATATGGGCATCCGAGGCGACCATAACCGGCTCGATCGGTATTTTCGGGGCAATTCCCACTTTTGAAAAAACCTTGTCTTCCCTGGGGATTTATAGTGACGGCACAGGAACTACCCCTCTGGCGGCAGGACTCGACCTCACCCAGCCCCTGCCGGAACCCTTGAAGGGAGCCATTCAACAAGCAATAGCACATAATTATGACCAGTTTCTGCAAATTGTCGCTACCGGCAGGGAGTTAGAGAAAGTTCGTGTCGGAGAACTCGCCGAGGGCCGGGTGTATGACGGCAAGGCGGCGTTGGCCATTGGCCTCGTAGACAAGCTCGGATCACTTGACGAGGCTATTGACGCAGCCGCCAATCTGGCCGGCATTACCGACTATAACGCTGAATTGATTCGCCCAACGGCCTCTATCAAGGAGCAGTTACTGCAATTCTTTGCAGCCCATGCAGCTCCACTCGCCACCATGTTGGGTCAAGAGAACCACCCTGTGATAGGCAAAATAACCAAGATCCTCGAGAGCAAATTTTCCGATTTTGTGATCCTTGATGACCCGCGAGGGATATACGCCCACTGCCTCATCAAACTCACTTTCTAGCAAAAACCGACGAGCTTTATTCATTACGCCTGAAAACCAAAGGAGTCCTCGTAGTCGAATTCAGGAATTTCATTCATAGTGAACTGCACCCATTCCCAAGGGGCATCAAGAATTTTAAAACCGATATCTATATTACCTCTTCCTGCTCCCTGCCTTTTCCAGCATGGCTTTGCAAGCAACCGATAGTGCTTCCCTCTACCCGACAAAATAGCCGTGTAGGTGTGTTTTCCCGCAGCAAAGAAGCTGGGAATATTGGTAATCTTGAAACCGCTTGTGGAGATATCCTCTATGTTTCCACCAAGTACCAGCTTTCCATCGGCGAGGTCACCAACAAATCCGGTCAATCCAGCCCTCCGGTGTTTTCTCTTCATCTGACCAAACCGAAAACCGTTGGACACCTGTATGTCTTCTTTTAACTGATTCATACCCAAGCCCTTTTCTGAATGAAGTAGCCGCACTCCTCTTCCCTTACAATTGTCATGCAAAATATAGCATGTTCATCGGACAATATACACAGAAAATAAATGAAAGATTCAATGCGAAGAGATTCTTCATTGAACCGCTTTCCGGCTAGACCCCCCGCCTTGTTTTTCAACAATCACAGACTGTACTGCCGCTGGCGGAGATAATTCACGCGGCACAACCCTGGCAACAGCGGCCTGGGAATTTACCAGATATTGACGTGCCAGTTGGTTCAGATCCTTTTCATCGATCGCCGAAAAATCACTAAGAATATTTGTCGGCCAATCTAATTGCTGAGGATACCTGCTCGACAATGCAAGGACTGAAGAAAGCCAATATTGATTGGTTCTGACAGTGTCGGTGATCGACGTCACCATTGGTCGCTTAGCGCGCAAGAGTTCATCGCTGCTGACTCCATTTTCTTTCAAGTCATCAGTTATACGCGATATTTCTCGAATTATCTCTTCTTCACGACCCGGCTTGACAATGACTTGAGCAATCAAGAAACCATATCCTTGGAAGACTCGGCTGTTGAAATTTGACACAGATGGAGAATACGCAGCGCCGAGGGTCTCACGTATCACTTTTCTTACCCTGTCTTCAAGCACACTGGCCAACATATGCAGCCTTCTTGTGCGCTGGATGTCCCAGAAATCATTGGTAGGCCAAGCAACCACAACGAGCGATTTATCCATTGAGGTCTCTACATCGATTTTGAGTGCTGCGCCCGCCGGGAAGTGAATTGCCGGCGCATCGGAAACATGCCGATTTTGCGTTGTTATTCCGCCAAAATATTTTCCGAGGACTTTTTCCACTGCATCTGAGCTGAAATCACCGACAACGGAAAGCTCCAAATCCTTTGGCTGAGAGAAGGAACGGACCCACTTTTCCACCGTGGAATAATCAAGATTGGCAATATCTTTCCAGGGAGGTAGACCAAAACGGGGGTCGCCTCCGGCCAGAAAGGGTTGCACATTGAGAACCATTGCCCCATCTATCTCGCGGCTGATTTTTTTATACATCATCTCAACTTTACTCTTAACATTGACAAACTGATTTTCTCGAAAGCCTTGATCATAAAGCATAGTCTGTAACAACTGGACCAATAACTCCAAATCTTTTACCAGGGCGGTTCCGCTCCAAGTGAAGGCTGCTTCACCGATATGGAAACGCAAGTCAACAGAACTGCCGGCTACAAGTGCATCAATCACCGATTGCGGGAGTTTTCCGGAACCGGAAATATTAATGGTATCTTCGGCAAGCAAGGCCATTCCCGGAGTGGCTTCACTTTGTTTCCCTGCACCAAAACTCGCCATCACCTGCACGCTGTTTTTCTGGTAATCGGTTTTCTTTAGATTGACGATTAGACCGTTTGCAAAAACCAATCTTTCAACATCAATCTCTTTAAAAGAGTTGCGTTGCGGATGACTGTCCAACGAAGGAGAGTCCGGCAGATAAGGGAACAGATCTTTTTGCCCCGACAGAGGGCCTGCGACTTGCTGCTGAACGGCTCGCCGGTAATGATCGGCAATAATCTGCCGGCCATTGTCTCCCAACCGCGCGTCGCCGGTAACCGATATCAATCTGCTGTCATGGTTCCATATCGCCCGGAATTTTTCATTGACCTGATCGGTGGTAATTCCTTCGACAATCGGAGCATACAGGTTTTTTTGCTGTTCCACCGACTGATACACACGGTTACTCTCCAGATGTCTGAGTATTTTCTGGGCGATCTTGCGCGAATCTTCAGATTGAGCGGTGAGGACGCCGGCATCAAGGTCGGCCAGTATTTCCTTTTTTACTCGCGCCACTTCCTGGTCGGAAAAGCCATGCTGTATTGCCTGCCGCAGAGTCCTGTCGAGAAAATTCAGACTCTCATGCCATTTTCCACTCTCGGTTTGCGCGGAAATAGTGCTATGTCCGATGCGCTCTATTATATCTCCCGAGCTATAGGTAGCCCGCGTAAAGGGTGAATCTGCATCTTCCTGCAACCGCTGCAATCGATAGCCCATAATCATCGTACCCATTGACCGTATTATTTCATCCGTTTCCAGTTGCAACGAATCATTCACTAATGACAGATCCCATAAAGATTCTATGGACACATGGGTTTTGCCCAATTCCGGTTCAAAATGATAAAAGGTCTCGATCCCCTTATGCGCCAACTTTCCAAAACCAGGACATTCAGGCTTTATACCGAGCGAAGAAAGTTTTGAAAAATGTTTCTCGATAAGTTGTTCAGCGGTCTTCGGATCCATATCACCAACGACGATAAGAACCATGTTTTCCGGGCGATACCAAGAATCGTAAAAAGTTTTAAGAGTCGTTCGATCTGCCTGCTGCAAAATGCTGTCAAGCCCGATCACCATTCTTTCCGCCAATCTCGTCCCGCGAAAGGCAAACTCCATGCGGGCCACCTGCGTTCTATAGGAAGCCGAATCCCTGGTGCGCTTTTCTGCGAGAATCACCCCGCGCTCGTTATTGATCTGCTCATCATCCAGTTTTGCGCGACGGGCATAATCGGCCATGACCGAAAAACCGGAGTTCAATTCCTTTTCAGAGCCACTCGGCAAAATGAGATTATAGACCGTTTGATCGAAGGTAGTGTGGGCATTGGCATCATCCCCAAAACTCATGCCAATGGATTGAAAATACTCTACCAGACTCCCCGCAGGATAATTGTCAGTCCCTTTGAACATCATATGTTCCAGAAAATGGGCCACCCCCCGCTGAGATTCCGTCTCATTTAAGGAGCCGGCGCTAACGTAAAGAAATACCGCCACCCGATTTTTTGGTTCCTGATTCTGCTTTACAAGGTAGCGAAAGCCATTTGCCAATTCACCCTGGTGTAACTCCGGATCAGGCACCAGACCGCCGGCTGCCGATGGCCGGATCGAGGGTGAACAAACCTTGTCGCCGGAAAACATCTCTGCCTGGCTCGTTGAATCTGAGGCAATACCGACGAAGAAGCAAAACAGGAAAATGGTACTTGTGAGAATTTTGTTGAGTATGTGAACGCCTTTTTTGATCATGTCAATGATTGAGTCCTTATGCGGTAAAATTCATGAAACAAAAATATGTAATAAAAAAACAGCTTTTTTTCAGAACGAGAGTGGTGTAGTAGTATCTCCTCTTTCAAGTCTTTCTTTGCCCTTGCAAGCCACCCATGTGCACTCCAACCAGCTATGAGAATCAAACATAAACTCGAATACTTACTGCTGAGATCCGTTATCTTTTTCATAAATCTCCTCCCTGTCCCGATAATTCTCACCCTTTGCACGGCGATTGGCTATCTGGCATGGGTGATTTTCCCCTTCCGCATCAAAGTTGCTTACAAAAATCTCTCGACGGTCTTTCCGGAACGTACCCACGGTGAAAAATTACGTCTATTGCGTAAAGTATACCTCCAGTTTACCAAAACATTTGGTCTGGTTTTTATACTTCACAGGAAAAGTCTCACTAAGTTGGTAAAAAATACCCGGATAACGGGGAGAGATAAAATTGATCGTGCGCTACAAGGCGGAAAAGGCGTAATTCTTACAACGATCCATGCCAGTTGGTTTGAGGCGTATTTTGCATGGTTCAACATTGCAGATCTGCCGACAAGCCTTATTTATCAGAAGCAAAGCAACCCCCTTTCCGACAACTTTTTCGTGCGGCAGCGCGGACGCTACGGAACAAGCCTTACGCACCTGAGTAGTTATGACGGGATGAAGTCCTATGAAAACGCCCTGAATGATAACCGACTACTCATCGTCAGCCTGGACCAAAGCTACACCAGTCGCGGCGCAAGTGTGTTGTTTTTCAAACGCCCCCTGTCCTGTGCTAAAGGGGTGGCAATCCTCCACCAAAGAACCGGTGCCCCCGTTTTCACAAGTGTCTATTACATGAAAGATGGGGAACTGCATATCGATTTTGATGAAGTCTTGCTCCCACACTACGATGAAATCAATGACCAAAGCATCGTCGATATCTCTTCCCGCTGCGTTCAACTCTACGAACCTTTTATAAGGGCATATCCCGAGCAGTGGTTTAGTCTCTTTCACCGTCTATGGAGCAAAAAAGACTATCTGCCGGTGAAAAGATCGATCAGAGAGATATTTTTTTAAATATTGCTTCAGAATTGAAGATCGCTAGTGTATTACTAAGGCGCTCTCAAGAAATTAAATTATCGGCCCTCGGCAGTAGAAAGCTTTTTTAGTTTCCCACTGCCTTTTTCATTTTTCACTATAGCCCATCACCCCATGACCAACAAAGAAATACTTAAGCGCCTCTATAGAGTTATTTCCCCTTATCAGCACAAACTCCTGATTGCTATGCTGGCCATGATCTGTGTAGCCGGTTTTACCGGTGCGCAGTCTTACTTAGTGAAAGATCTCCTCGACAAGATCTTCATGGAAAAAAATGTCTTTTTCCTGAAAATGCTGCCTCTTGTTGTGGTCATTATCTTTTTCCTCAAGGGAGTTGCTTATTATATTTACACCCTTTTGCTCGAACAGGTCGGCCAATCGATCATTCGCGATTTTCGCCTGGATATCTTCAACCATATCCACAAACAATCGCTGTCTTTTTTTAACAAGATGCCGACCGGGACGCTGATGTCGCGTATAATTTCCGACGTTACCCTGCTGCAGCAAGCGGTATCTAATGCCCTGGTTGGCTCGGTCCGAGACTTTTTCCAGGTGGTTGTCCTGCTCGGCGTCGTTTTTTTTATGAATTGGCGCCTGGCTATGATTTCCTTCATCATTTTACCAATCGCTGCCTACCCGATAGTAAAATTCGGCCGTCTTTTCCGAAAACTGAGCACCTCCACCCAAGAGGAAGTGGCAAATGTCTCGAATATCCTCCATGAAACGATCACCGGCCACCGCATCGTCAAGGCATTTTCCAAGGAAGAATATGAGGGAAAGCGTTTTTTACAGCAGGTGAATAAGCTCTTGACCCTCACCATGAAAGATGCCAAATTCCGTTGCATGCAGCATCCGCTGATGGAGTTTATCGGTGGCGGAGCGATTGCGGCGATTATCTGGTTTGGTGGCAATGAGGTTATCAGGGGGAGTGCCACCCCGGGAACTTTTTTTGCCTTTCTTGTGGCACTGATCGCCGCCTACGAGCCGGTCAAAGGTGTTACTCGCATCAACTCGACTATTCAGCAGGGCCTTGCCGCTGCCACCCGGGTTTTCGCTATTCTCGATATTGACCCTGAAATTCAAGATAAACAGGGTGCCATCCCACTTCCGCCGTTCACTTCGGTGATTGAATTTTCAAACCTTACCTTTCGTTACAATGACGAATCCCCCGTTTTGTCGAATATCAATCTCAGGGTTCCGGCCGGCGAAGCATTGGCTATTGTTGGTCCGAGTGGAGGTGGAAAGACCACCTTCACCAACCTCATTCCCCGTTTTCTTGATCTCAAGGAAGGGAGTATCAAAATTGACGGCACCGACATCCGCGATGTCACGGTCGCCTCTCTTCGCGCCCAGATTGCCATGGTAACACAGCAGACGATCCTCTTTAACGATACCGTGCGCAACAATATTGCTTATGGGGATCAGCAGGCCTCGGAGCAAAAAATTCGCGACGCAGCGCAAGCTGCCTACGCCCTTGAGTTCATCGAAGCTCTTCCCCATGGTTTTGACACCGTTATCGGCGAGGGAGGAGCAAGGCTTTCCGGTGGCGAGCGTCAACGCCTCTCAATCGCCCGAGCAATATTAAAAAATGCGCCGATTCTCATACTTGATGAGGCTACCTCAGCCCTTGATACCGAATCGGAAAGAGAGGTCCAGAAGGCACTGGAAAATCTCATGAAAAATCGTACCACCTTTGTTATTGCCCATCGTCTCTCAACCATTAAAAATGCCTCAAGGATAATTGTCATCAAAGATGGAGCTGTCGTCGAGCAGGGCACCCATGATACCCTCATTGCCCGAAAAGGCGAATATGAACTGCTGTACAACATGCAATACAAATAATGAAAAGATTGACACACTATCGCAACATGACAAGCACGGCAGGAATTTTCTGCGTCGTTCTTTCGTGTTTTTTCATGCCTTTTTCCACCTCCTTGATGGGTGTAACCGCAACCCTCGCGGCAGTTTTCTGGTTGTTATCAGGCGATTTCTCATCCCTTCCCCAACTCATGCAGAAAAATGTGTCGGTAAGTTTGGCTATAACCTTGTTCCTGTTGCTGGTCATCGGGTTGACCTACAGCCCAGTACCCTTGAATGATTCCCTGGATATTCTGAGAAAATATAGAAAAATCATATATTTTGCCATTGTTGTTTCCCTTTTCAAGGACAACGAAGGGGCGGCTCGACTGGCCGAGGATAGTTTTATTGCCGGCTGTGTCATCCTCCTCCTCATATCCTATAGTATCTTTTTCTCAATCATTCCCTCCGAGCGCTTCGGCTTTTCGGTAGTGTATCATATCACCCACAGCCTGTTCATGGCGATCCTGGCTTTCTGGTGCCTGCAAAGGATGTTTGAATCCAGGCAATACGTCTATTTATGGTTGGGCCTCTTTCTTCTCGCCACCATAAACCTTTTTTATATCGCACCCGGCAGAACCGGAATGCTGGTATATATTGCCCTTATCATCCTCACCCTCTTGCAACGCCTCTCCTGGAAAAAATTGCTGCCGGCAACCATTCTTGTGTCGATAGTCGTTGGTATCACCTTTTTCACCTCCAGCAATTTTTCCATAAGGGTAAATGAGGCGGTTGACGAAATGAGGGAATATCAAGCCGAATCTTCCAGGACCTCCCTTGGCATGCGATTCGACTGGTGGCAAAACAGCATCGATCTTATCATGCAGAAACCTGTTCTCGGGCACGGCACAGGGTCTTTTCAGGCAGTCCAAGAAAATCTGATCAAGGATGGCGACACCCAATCGACGGACAATCCACACAATGAATATCTCTTTCTTGCGGTTCAGACGGGCCTTGTGGGCTTGTTTTTATTCGTAGCCCTTCTTGTCGTTCAGTTCATCACCTCTTTTAGCCTTCAGCCGCCAAGGCGATATCTCTTGCAAGGAGTCGTTGTCGCGATGTCGATCGGTTGCCTTATGAATTCGTTACTTTTTGATTCCCATTCAGGGCATTTTTATGCGATAATGTCGGCGATTTTGACTATTCCGTCAACAAAAGCCACCGCCCTTCTCTCCCGACGGTAGAACATGGCCTCCACTTCAAAGCGGCAGCATTACTCGAACCTCGGTATACTCATTCAGCGTACTGAAAATATTAATCATTCCACCATGTTCCTCAACGATCTTTGTCGATAAAGCAAGCCCCAATCCTGTTCCATTGCTTTTTGTAGTAAAATAAGGATCGAAAACCCTATGAAGATTTTCCGGAGTAATACCTTCCCCGCTGTCCCTTATACTGACAACGATCATCCCCTCATCGCGCTCCGTCCGCACTGTTAAGACGCCACCACTTTCCATCGCCTGGATAGCATTAAGAAAGAGATTCAAAACTACCTGATTCAGTTTGTCCCGGTCGACATACACCATGGGTAGATTCTCGGCAAGCGCAAGAACAAGAGATATTTGATAGGATTCAAGGTCCACCTGCACCAGCGATACGGTTTTTTTGATTATCTCGTCGATTGCCGTTGGTTCCCGTTTGAGCTGGGCCGGCCTTGCATAATCCAGCAATTCGCCAATGCTGCGATTCAATCTTTCGACCTCTTTTACCAGTATATCGGCGGTTTCTGCACCACTACCGGATGCCGATAGCTGTGATTTCAGGAGCACCGCCAGCCCCTTAATAGAGCTTAACGGATTTCTCAATTCATGGGCAACACCGGCGGCCATCTTGCCAAGGGCCGCCAAACGCTCACTGCGCTGCAGTTCCTTCTCCAACAATTTGACTTCGGTCAGATCCCGAATAAGCAGCACCTCTCCAGCCAACCGCCCATCATTATCTGGATCCAGCACAACCATTGATGCCAGCTGCAGTGTCACCGGTTTTTCAGGATCCAAATTCAAGTGAATTTCCTTCTGTCTTTCACCCATTTCCGCGTGGTTATTTGCAAAAAACATCTTGGCCAAACCGGGTGGCAAACTGATTTCCGGAATTTTCCCTTGTATGCGGCCACTCTCTATGTCAAGAATTTCCCCGGCCGCGGCGTTGCAGACCCGAATCACGCCCTGGCTGTCAGTGGCAATGAGACCGACCGGCAAAGATGAGACGAGAATACCGGTAAACGCCCGCATTTGCCCGAGACTTTGCTGAGAACCCTTTAAACCTCTGAGGGTCAAGTAGGAAAGTGCCCCGGCAATAGCCACCAGGAGGGTAATGATGGAGAGAATTATAATCTGCAGAAATTGTCGTCTCAGTGACGAATTGAAGCCATGGGAATCCAGCTGTACGACATATATGAGCTGTTTATCGAGCAAACGTTTCATCTCCTCCTGCAAAGCAACATATTGGGGATTGTTGGCAAATCTGCGCATCATCTGCCCCCTTCCCGTCCCTCGATCGAAGAAATCTGCACCATGTCCCGGCACGTTCGGAGGCATATGCCAAGCGGCAACTTGAAACCTTTGATTTGGCGTATTGCCCTGAGCGTCTTTGATGATCCGTGAAACAAACGGATTGGGGCTTTCGGTCTTCAAAGACCTGGCAAATGCCAGCGTTGCCGGATCAACCGTGCCGCTGCCGACATTCAACCCTGCGGCGCATACAATTGCACCTTCTTGGTCAATGAGATACACAGATTCAACCGCGGGCTGCTCAACAGCCTGCTCCATTGCCGCCCGTATTCGATCCTCCCAAGAAATCCATGTTTCCGAAGAACGAAGATCATCACGCATCGACTCCCGAGCCGAGCTGTTGATAAACCGCATCAGGGTGAGACCCTTCTGGACCAGGGTTTCCCGCATCAATTCCTTTTCCCGTTGATAATTGCTGACTGTAAATAAGGCGAGCAACAACAGTAAAAGTGTACAGGCGATTGCCAGCATCCATGGCGAAAAGCTCAGCAGCAGGTTGCTGCCCTTACGATGCTTTGCTGAGAGTGTCATAATTGGCAATTTTTTCAAGAATTACCTTAGAGATCATATAGGTAGGAACAATCCCTTCATCCCCCATCGGTCCCGAGGCCAGTGTCTGGCCGCTCACCAAAGGATTGTCTGAGGCATAGTAAGCATATCGGGTTTTCATCGTGGCGGGGATATGCCCCTGAATTATCGCTCCGCTTATCGCCCGCTGATAATGGCCACCTTCCATTTCTAGGCCAACCGCCTGCCAGGCGGAAGAATGAAAGCGCCCAAGGACATCACGATTCTGCAGCGATGTGCCGACAACTGTCACCATTGGGCCGGTATACACGGTCACTGTGTTATCAAAATCAGCGGCGGAAAGATCGTTGTTGACAATATAGTTGTCGGCGGTTCCCTCCATTACATGAGCCGTGGCAAGCATGATATCGCCTTTTTTACCGGGCAAAACCCCAGCTTTGCCCATGATTGATATAGATTTGATATCTAGGGATTTAATTGCCCCATGCCGACTGTCGGGATTAAGAAGTTCATCCATAATATCAAATGCCTGGGTTCCAAAGGCATAATCGATCACTATCAGCACCGGCTGGGTTTCCTTGAGAAAAGGATAGTTCAATTTCAGAGAGGGATGAAGATGCTGCTGGTCGAGTTGCGACATGTCAATAATATTGATATCGATCGTCGAACCTGATCCATCTGCCTGAAAGGTAAAGCCATGTTTTGCAGCATACGCCTCAACATCCTTTTCTCTATCTCGGATGGCCCGTACCATCGCATAAAGATCATCCGGCACCGCCTCTCCGGACTCCGTCAGTGTCCCAGGCCCATACAGCAGATTTCGCATGGAATGCATATTGGCACTGACTATATGGATCGGTCGATCAAGCAGTTGCAGACGACAAAGAGATGCCTTCAAGGCGCCTGCCCAGAGGGATGCATGTGTTTGATGATCGATCATCTCATGCAAAGAGGGCGTAAAATAGACGACCAACTCATTTTTTTTGGAACTCTGTTCTTCTATTACGCGTTTGCCGATACCGTAAATGATCGTAAAGAGACTGCTGTTGGTATTATATTCCTGCCTGTTTCTTTCGAGGTGTTCATATGCTTCCCACGTCTCTTTGTAGGTCCTACCAAGAATGATGGAGAGATTCCATATGGCCTGTTCTAATTCCTCACCGACCAATGAATCTTCTATAGACGTGATACGTTCCAATTCGGTCCATTCAGAGCTCACCCCTTCGCCCCTGTTGCATACCTGCCGATAGATCTTCCAGGCCTCGATATTGAGAAAGGTGATATGGGTGAGGATGTCGTATATCTCGCTTTTTCCTGTGGTTATGACAAAACAATACTCTTTTTCCGACACCGCATACGACACCCTCCTTCTTTTCAGAGGAACAATTTTCGCAAACGAGGTGTCTTGGAAGTCTTCTTGGGCGGTGAGGGTGATTCTCGTGCACTTTTCAATCCCTTTTGGCATCCTGTCAAAAACATACTCCAATCCATGCAATTCGACGACACGGGTGTCCGACATCGAGCCGTAAATTTCCGGACTAAGCTGTTTCAATGCCTCCGCCAATTTTTCGCCAATCCTCCCGGAAGGTTTATACGAGCCCTGGAGGGTCATGGAATCGGCGAGAATTTTGAAGGTCCGTATGGCAATCCGTGCTTTTTGTGATTTGGATAGCTCCTGCATATATTCTCCTCGGGCAGACGGCCATATTCAATAATACATCATTTCTCTATCCGGGCACTCAGGGCATAGAGTAACTCGGCACGCCCCTGTCCGGTTTTTGCCGAGAAAAGGATTCTGTCTTCTGCCTTGATGCTGTGCCCTGCATCAAGCAGCCTGGCATTTTTTTCGCGAATACTGCCGGAAATCTTGTCAATCTTGGTATACACCGGAAGGCAGGGAATAGCCTTTTCACTGAGCCATTGAACAAGCTGGGTATCCTGTTCCTTAGGTTCATGGCGAATATCCATAATGACCACGACGCATCTGAGTGTTTCCCGGGTTTCCAGATAGGTGGTTATCAACGATTGCCAGCTGTTTTGCATAATTTTCGGTACTTTGGCAAAACCGTAGCCG
Source organism: Deltaproteobacteria bacterium (assembly GCA_031441605.1). Classification (GTDB taxonomy): domain Bacteria; phylum Desulfobacterota; class Desulfobulbia; order Desulfobulbales; family Desulfocapsaceae; genus Desulforhopalus_A. The sequence goes on along the minus strand of JANNQF010000062.1, from coordinate 129,532 downwards.
GGTAAATCCACAAGATAAAACTGCTCTTCGACACGAAAGTAGTTCAACCCTTGGGTTTTCCCCGGCCTGGCGCTTACCTTTACCAACCTTTTTCTGCCGATGAGGGTGTTGATCAGGCTGGATTTACCGACGTTGGATCTACCGGCAAAGGCAATTTCCGGAAGATCCGGCGCAGGAAGCTGGTTGAGACGATGTGCGCTCAGGAGAAACTCAATGTTAAAAAAATCCATATCTAAATAACCTTATTCAGAGAGTATTCGATGATGCCTTCCGCCCCGAGTTTTTTTAATTTCGGAATCAGATCCCTGACGATATCTTCAGAAACCACGGTTTCCACCGAATACCAGTCCTGATTGTAGAGACTTGCCACTGTCGGCGCATTGATACTCGGGAGGACGGCGACAATATCTTCAATCCTGGTACTGGAAACATTCATTTTCAAACCGACTATGCGATCCGCTCGCAGCGCACCTTGCAAAAGCAAGGCGATATTTTCGATTTTTTCCCGTTTCCAGGGATCATTCCAAGCATTTTTATTGGCTATAAACTGGGTATTCGACTGCATCAATTCATGAATAATCCGCAAACCATGGGCGCGAATGGTACTCTCCGTTTCCGTCACCTCGACAATGGCGTCGGCGAGTCCCGAGACGACCTTCGCTTCGGTTGCACCCCAGGAGAATTCAATATCAACAGCAATGTTTTTTTCCTGAAAAAAACGTCTGGTCACATTCACCAGTTCGGTGGAAATTTTCTTACCCTGAAGATCTTCAATCGTCCTGATATCCGAATCACCGGCCACGGCAATGACCCACCGAGTTGGCCGTCTGCTGACCTTGGAGTAGACCAGGTCGCACACAAGGATGGTGTCGGAATTATTCTCCATTGTCCAATCCTTACCGGTAATTCCAGCGTCCAGCATGCCTCCTTCGACATAGCGCGACATCTCCTGCGGTCGACAAATCGAGCACTCAAGCTCGGGGTCATCTATTTTAGGAAAATAGTTTCTGGCAGCCGGCTTGATCTGCCAGCCTGCTTTCTCAAATAATTCAATGGTGGCGTTTTCGAGACTGCCCTTGGGTAAACCTAATTTCAGCTGATTCATTACTCATTTTCTCCGTGCTTTTTTGTCATTTCATCAACAAAGGCTATTACTTTTTTCCGTATACAATGGCAGGATCGAAAAGTATATCGCCCTCGGTTACCAGTGTATCGTCGACAACCCGCCTATAAAAACAAGATTTATGACCGGTATGGCAGGCGGCATCTCCCAGCTGCTCGACTTGAAACACCACAGTATCGTCATCACAATCAACGAGGATATTGTGAATGATCTGCACATGACCGGAGGTCTCGCCCTTTAACCACAAAGCGTTACGCGATCGACTCCAATAATGGGCCTTGCCGGTTTTCAGGGTCATTTCCCAGGCTGCATTATTAATGTATGCCAGCATAAGAATTTCAAGGGTTTTATAATCCTGGGCAATTGCCGGCAGGAGTCCATCGGCTGATTTATTAAAATTGATCGATATCATTGCGTTTCTTTAGTATACTCAATGTGAACCCTCAAGATACTACTATTCTTGGTGGTCGGTTGAAATGTCGGTATATGTTTTTGAAAAAACGTCTAAATTAGACAGCTCCCATCGCTTTGTCAAGCAGCCGCCTCTGTTTTGCTATTTTTCTTGTTCTTTGCTTGCATAAAATTGGTCATCTCCTATAGTATGTCACGCATTTTTCCCAAGATGAATCAAAATATTCATTTCCCCCACACCCTTTTTCATGGAACAGGAGTTTTTACATATGGCACATCCGAAAACAAGCGACATGGTAATTTTCACCTTCACCGGAATGCTGGACAATGGTGAAGTCTTCATCGCCTCTGAGAAAGAAAAACCTGCACAGGCAATCATCGGTAGCTCCGATCTTCCGCCGAGTCTCGAATCGGAAATTGTTACAATGCAGATTGGTGAAACCCGCAAAATCCGTGTACCGCCTGAAGAAGGTTATGGCCAAAGGCTCACTGATTTAGTGCAAACCATCGACAATCAGAAGTTGGTCGACACTCTTCATCCTAAGCCCGGGATGATTATCTCTCTTAAGGTTGATAAAGAAGGTGCTGAAAACAAAGTGCCGGCGACGGTAATGACGGTCGAAGGCTCGCAGATTACCGTTGACTATAATCACCCCCTGGCTGGTCACCACCTAACCTATCAGATCACCCTTGTCGAAATTGTCGATAAACCGCTCGCTGATTCTTGATACCATTGCCCCCTGTCACCCGCCGGCCTCCGCCTGTTGCAGCGAAGGTCGACGGGTTTTCTGCGTCTTATCTTTCTTGTGATCCCTGCGGTTTAGAAATCTCCTGGCACCGTGCCGAAAAAGCTGCCGCCCCCCCTTCGTGAGTGACATTCCGTCCAACAATTTACCAAGCTTAATGCTTTATTTTTAAAAACTCCTGTACATACCTTTTCCTATATGTATAACCTTATATAGTTACAATCGAATATTAAATCATATGTAGGGAGTAAAGTATGGACATCGAAGATGACGAAATATTGCAAGGATTTATTGAAGAATCTCTTGAACACTTGGCGGACATTGAAAATGACCTTTTGGCAATAGAAGAAGGTGGTGCCAATATCGACGAAGATCTCGTCAACAAGGTCTTCCGTGCTGCCCACTCCATAAAGGGCGGCGCGGGATTCATGGGCCTTACCACCATCCAAGAGCTGTCCCATGCGACAGAAAATGTTCTTGGCATGATTCGCAGCAAAAAACTGATCCCGACCCCGGAAATTATTAATGTACTGTTGATCGCCTCGGATCAATTGCAAAGCATGATTGAGGATGTCCATAATAGCAATGAGGTGGACATTTCATCGCACCTTTTGCCCCTGAACGCTATCGCCGATGGTTCATTCTCCCAACCGCCACCCCAGGAGAAACCAGAACAAGAGGCAAAAGCTAAAGCCAAGAACACTGCTGAGAAGAACCAACCGCCACCTGGCGAGATGGTTGAGCCCGTAGCGGAAAAACCAACACCTGTCTCTGCCAAACCGAAGCCTAAACCCAAATCTGAACCTGAACCTGAACCTGAACCTCTTTCCTTTTCCTCGCTTGAAGAAGATGAAGATGAAGATGAACAATCATTTGCTTCCGAGACACATTCTACCACCAAGCTAGCAGACAGGCCGGAATCTGCAGGCGACAAAAACAAATCCGGCCCTCCGGCCAAGGCCGAAACAACGCTGCGAGTTCATGTCAGCCTCCTTGATTCTCTGATGAACCTGGCAGGAGAACTGGTCCTCAGCCGCAACCAGCTGTTGCAAACCATCGGCTCAGATGATCTCCGCAACGCCGAGGCGGTTGGCCAGCGTATCGATTTGATCACTTCCGAACTACAGGAAGCGATCATGTTGACCCGTATGCAGCCGATCGGTAACGTTTTCAGCAAATTTCCCCGGGTTGTTCGAGATCTCTCCAAAAAACTCAATAAAACTATTGACCTGAATATCGTAGGTAAGGATGTTGAACTGGATAAGACGATTATCGAGGCTATAAATGATCCTCTTACCCACCTTGTCCGAAATTCAGTTGACCACGGTATCGAAAAACCGGCAGATCGAAAAAAACTCGGTAAATCGGAGATTGGCCTGGTAGTTCTTAAGGCCTACCATGAGGCCGGGCAAGTTGTCATCGAGATCAGTGACGATGGTAAAGGTCTCGACGGAGAAGCTCTTGCGGCAAGCGCTATCAGCAAGGGACTGCTCACCCCCGAACAGGCGCAGGCCATGTCCGACAAGGAAAAAATCAACCTCATTTTCCTGCCCGGCTTCTCAACCGCCAAGGAGGTCACCGACGTATCCGGCAGAGGTGTTGGCATGGATGTCGTCAAAACCAACCTTGATCAACTTGGGGGCCATGTCGACATTATTTCCGCTAAAGGATCCGGTACCACCATCTCCATCAAGCTTCCCTTAACTTTAGCAATTATTCCCTGTCAAATTATCGAGACCGGAGGTGAAAGGTATGCCATACCGCAGGTCAATCTTGAAGAACTTCTTCGCATTCCGGCAAGTCAGGTAAAAGATCGAGTTGAAAGAGTTGGCGATGCCGAGGTCGTTCGGCTGCGGGGAACCTTGTTGCCCCTCATCCGCCTAGCCGACGTCATAGGCATAGAACGAACCTATTTTGATCATGGCGAAGAGGAAACCAAAACAGATCGTCGAGAACACACTGCCGATCGACGGGGTAAAGAATCACCACTCTTTCGAAACCCCAAGGATCAAGAGAAAAAACCACAGGCCAAAGACGAAAGCTACCCCCGATCAGTAATCGATCGCCGCTCTTCAGCCTCCAGCGCCCTCAATATAGTAGTCGTTTCAACCGGTGCCATGAAATACGGCCTGATTGTTGATCGTTTGCAAGACTCAGAGGAAATCGTCATAAAACCGCTTGGTCGACATCTGCAGCAGTGTAAGGGCTACGCCGGGGCAACTATAATGGGGGATGGCCGCATCGCCCTCATTCTCGATGTCAGCAATCTGGCGAGAATGGCGCGACTGAATTCGATAGACGGATCGGATAGGGCAGCCGAGGTAGCCAAAGCTGCCGCCGATGCACTGAGGGCACAAAAGGATCGACAGTCTCTCCTTATTTTTAAAAGCTCCGAGACTGAAAATTTTGCCGTTCCTCTCAACCAAGTTGAAAGAATAGAAAAAATTAAACGGTCGGACATTGAGGATCTCGGCGGCAAACGTGTCATGAAATACCGTGGCGGCAGCCTCAGTCTTATTTGTGTGGATGATCTGGCGGCAGTAAATCCCTTGGCTGATCATGAAAATCTCCTGGTCATCGTTTTTAATATTGCCAAGAGAGCAATTGGCTTATTAGCAGTGGGACCGATTGATGCCATTGAAATCAACGCCGATATCGATGACACCACCCTCAGTCAACCTGGAATAATGGGTTCAATAATCATCGATCAACGTACCACCATGCTGGTTAATGTTTTTGAGATGGCGCAAACCCTCTTCCCGCAGTGGTTCGTTGAGAGGGAACAAATCATTATCGAAACAGCCAATGACAGTGAGCCGCCGACTATTCTCATCGCCGAAGACTCGAAATTCTTCCGCAATCAGGTCAAAGGCTATATGACTGAAGTCGGTTACAAGGTTATCGAGGCTGAAGACGGGGTGGAAGCATGGAATAAACTCCATGAATACGGCGATCTCATTGCCATGCTGGTGACCGATATTGAGATGCCGAATATGAATGGTTTTGAACTCACGGAAAAAATACGTCGAGACGATAACTATTCTAAGCTCCCGATCATTGCCCTAACAACCCTTGCGTCGGCCGAAGACATGGCTAAGGGACAAGCCGTCGGGGTCAATGAATATCACATCAAGCTCGACAAAGAACGGCTGATGGTTTCGGTGCACGACTATATGAAGAGACGGTACTAATCAATGTATTGACAATTAGCCACCGAAGGAATCATAACAACACAATGGTATGAACATGGCAGATGACAGAGCGAAAGCAGAAAGCAAAAAGATAGTGGAACTTGCCACCTTTTATGTCGGTGACGCACTGTGCGGCATGGATATTCTCAAAGTGCAAGAAATAAACAAACTTATGCAAATGACCAAGGTTCCCCAGGCACCCGATTATGTGGTCGGCATACTTAATCTGCGGGGACAGATCGTCACTATTATCGACTTAGGCCTGAAACTGGGTCTGGGTGCCACCGATCTTTCCCAGGACCCGCGCAATATCATTGTCAATTCCGCTGGAGCCCATGTAGGGCTTTTGGTCAGGAAGATCAGTGATGTCGTCTCAGCCAACATGGAGAGAAGTGAATTGGCGCCGGCAAATATGCGGGGCATCCAGGGGGAATATTTCACCGGGGTCTACAAAACAGATACTAACCTCATAGGGATACTGAATGTCGAAAAAGTCTTAAGTCTAGAGGATTAAAAGTTCGCATGATAAGCACGAAAAATCTCCGTATCCTGGTTGTAGACGACACAATTGTCTATCGCAAAGCTGTATCCGACATCATTGAAGAAATACCTGGAGTAGAATTAGCCGGTGTAGCCCATAATGGAAAAATTGCATTATCGAAAATTCTGACCCTCAAGCCGGACGTCCTTACTCTAGATATAGAAATGCCCGAGATGAACGGCATTGAGGTCCTGGTGGAATTGCAAAAAAGCCATCCAGGGATCGGTGTGATCATGCTTTCGACATTGACCGCCGAAGGCAGTGACATGACCATGCGAGCCCTTGAGCTCGGGGCCTTTGATTTTATTCTTAAGCCCCAAAGCAAGAACCAGATTGAGGGCAAAAAAGAGATAAGGGCGGCGCTTGAGCCTATCCTCAAGGCCTTTGCTAAGTCGAGATATGCCTCTTCACTTATCAGCAGCAAAGGAAGGATACCCGGGCCAACTTCTTTGTCGTCCGGCAGTGTTTCAAGCAAGCCTGCCGCAGGAACCCGGATTTTCAAATCCTTGAGCGCAAAACCAACACCTGTTCGTCGAGGTAAATCGGAAATTGTCGCCATAGGGATTTCCACCGGCGGGCCGAACGCTCTCAATCAGATGCTGCCGCAACTTCCAGGAAATCTTGGGGTACCGGTCCTCATTGTCCAGCACATGCCACCGGTCTTCACCAAATCCCTGGCCGCCAGCCTCGACAAAAAATGTGCACTGACGGTGAAAGAGGCTGTGAACGGTGAAAACATCCTGCCCAATGTGGTGTACATTGCCCCGGGAGGGAAACAGATGAAACTGATGGCTGGAACGGATGGTCAGAATCGGCGGATAAAAATAACCGACGACCCACCGGAAAATTCCTGTAAGCCTTCCGTTGATTACCTCTTTCGCTCGGTTGCTGATTACTATGTGGGGAGGACAACAGCAGTTATTATGACCGGGATGGGCTCAGACGGCACTCTCGGTTTAGGTGTACTGAAACAGAAATCGGCTTTTATTATCGGCCAGGATGAATCTTCATGCATTGTTTATGGGATGCCTAAGGCACCCGCCGAGCTGGGCTATCTGGACATTGTCGCGCCCCTTGGCAAAATTGCTGAAGAAATTGTCAACAGCGTAAAATAAGACAGATCTCTTTTTGTCGTTTCCCACAATCGACTTTCGAATAACAATGATAAAGATCAACCCCGCAGAACTGACGCTTGTGGCTCAATATATCCAGGATATTACCGGAATATATTTGGATCAAAGCAAATCATATCTGTTTGAAACTCGATTAAGTTCGGTTGCAGAGACGCATAATTGTAAGTCGTATCAGGAACTGCAGACAAAAGCCAAAAAAGACCCGTCCAAAGCCATCGAAAAATCTATTGTTGACGCAATTACTACCAATGAAACCCTGTTTTTTCGCGACAAAGGACCATTTGAACTGCTGCAACACAAAATCTTACCGGAGATAATCGACGCCAGATCTTCAAAATCCTCGGTGAAAACGCAAATCAAGATCTGGAGTGCCGCATCTTCTACGGGCCAGGAACTTTACTCCATTGCCATAGTTATCAAAGAACTTCTCAAAGACGCACCCAGATATGCATTCACCCTTCTTGGCACAGATATCTCGGATGCAGCTATCGCCCAGGCGAGCTACGGGAAATATAACCGCTTTGAAATTGAAAGGGGATTGGACAAAAAATACCTTGAGAAGTTCTTCACACTTTTCGGCGACTCTTGGAAGATTAAGGATGAAATCAGGGCAATGGTTAACTTTCGAAAACTCAACCTTATGCAACCATTCACCGGCCTGGGTAAATTTGATATCATTTTTTGCCGGAACGTTGCCATCTACTTCACCCTTGAGGATCGCAAGAAGCTCTTCAACAAACTTGCCGACAGCCTGGCAGATGATGGCTATCTTGTTATTGGGTCAACAGAGTCACTTACCGGTGTATGCCCAAGGTTTATTCCCAAGCGACACCTGAGATCAATTTTTTACCAAAAGCAATAAAGAGGCCTTCCTATGAAAAATCTCTCTATTCTGGTTGTCGACGACGACCCGGTAGTCAGGCGACTACTAGAGCAGCGGTTAAAAAAAGAAAATCACCAAGTGCAGGTGGCCGAAGATGGATATGTCGCGGAAAAAATACTCCGGCAGCAGTTTTTTGATGTAGTACTCACCGATCTCATGATGCCTGGCGCCATAGGTGGAATTGAAGTACTCGAAATAGCTAAAGATATTAACAGCCGTACAGAAGTTGTTCTGATTACGGCTCATTCTTCGGTGAATACTGCTGTTGAAGCAATGAAAAAAGGTGCTATCGATTACCTGGAAAAACCAATCAATTTTGATGAACTCTTCCTGCGCTTAGATAAAATAGCCAATATGCAAACTATTCTGCGCAGCGCCCAGGACCTGCAGGTTGCCATGAATACAACAGAAAATGCAGCCTCGGAAACAATACAAAACCTGGAAATGCAGGTCGAAAAAATGCGTCAGGCACTTGACGAAATTGAAAACATCCTGCGAGACGATGACCTTGCAGATTACAATAAGATTGCCAATGCGTTGGACATTGTCACTCAGTCGTAACTCGCCCGGTTTTACTTCGCCGCAGCCTCAATCGCTTCCTTCAATCCCACGGCAGATGCGGTTTGGGCACTGTCAAACATTGCCCCCCCTACCTTTGCCCCCGTCAAATCAGCTCCGCTTAAGTCGGCTTTATAAAGATCGGCGTTTTTCAACTTTGCTTGGCGCAAGTTGGCTTGCCGCAGGATGGCACCCTTGAGATTGGCCTTATCCAGATCAGCCCTTTCAAGATTACAGCCGGTCAAATTGGCCTTTTCCAGATCTGCACTGTCGAGATTCGTTCCAGCCAGATCGAGGCCGGAGAGATCACAGCCAAAGCATTTCTTTTTATCAAGGAGAATCTGCAGATAGTCTTCTTTTGTCTTGCCGGCAATAGGTTTCTGAGCCGCCGCTGCTGGTTTCTCTTCAGTCACTTTCATTGTCTCAGACCCTTTGACTGCTGTTTTCTGAGGGGTTTGCTGCGAATCCTTGACGATCTCCACCTGGGCCACGGCAGGAGATTGGGCAGGAGCCGGCACCGTCCTGCTCCCTTCTGCAGCTTTGTTCGAGGCTTCTGCCGCACCAGGTTCGACGTCTGATGCATTTTTTGCATCCTGCTTCATTGCCGTTTTTGGAGTTGTCCCGGCCACCGCATTCTGAGCATTTTCTTTGGACGCACTCACTGTCGCCTTGTTCTCGGAATTAGCAGTTACGCTTTCAACTCCCACCGCTTTTTTTGTTTCTTCTTTGAAAGGAGCCATCGATGCACCAGGAGTTGTGGGGAGCTTCCCATCCTGCACAGGGACATCGACTTGTGCTTGTTGAACCGGGGTCACTTTTTTGGCTATGGGTGCAGTAGAGAGAGAGACAGAGTTTTGGCTATCTTTTTCTACTTTTTGCAATTTTTGCGGCATTGCCTCGGGTTTGGCTTTACTCGCAGCGGAATCGCGCCGTTCACCGACATTGGCCGCCCTCGTTTCGGGACTTGCTTTGGGTTTTACAGGATCGGCGATAAAAATTTCCTTTTCCGCCTCAGTTTCACCGACATCGCCTTGCGATTGAGCAGAAATAAATTTTCCATCAAATTTTGCCCCTTCATGATAAGAACTGTCCAAGGAGGTTCCCCGCAGGTCAGCTCCTCGCAAGTCGGCATCACTCAGGTCGGTACCGCCGAAAATCGCGCCACGCAGGTCAGTATTTCGCAAATTGGCTCTCGTCAGATTGGTCAAAGAGAGTTTCGCCAATGAAAGATCAGCTCCCTCCAAATCAGCATCGGTCAAATCAAGCCTATTCAAGGTGAGGCCGGAAAGATCACATCCCTTACAATTCTTAGTTTTTACCAGTTTTTCTAAGTTTTCCCGGGTGGTAATACTTTCCTTGGCAAATACCGCACCAACCGTGTACACACAAACAAATAAGGCTAAAACAGAAAACCAAATACTTTTTTGTAGGTATCTTTTCATAATAGATCCATTTCCCATGCAATTCACCACAGATATTGTCAATAATTAGCAGACACGGAACCAAACCAAATCGAGTGCCGGAAGCATACAATATTTGATAAATTTGTGCCAATATAAGGATGGTTATCAACACCCAGCCATTGTGATTGCAAAATCGTTTGCCACGATGCTCCTCTTCATGGGTGTATTAACGCATCCGGTTGCCATACAGATCTGAAAACCCTCTTGTTTTATCTCCTTTTGATATGATATGCTAAGACTCTTAATACAATTTATGCGATCTTCAATGATTCTCTGAGATAATTGGCAAATTTTCTGAATACATTGTCTGCAGAAAGAAGCCAAGAGTTGTAATTCCGCTCCCTGAGTGTAAAAACTTTTCCCCCACCGACTGCTGTTATGCCTCTGAATGCAATGAGAAAAAGCGAGGAGCAGACCAGGTCCTTCATTGAAAACCTGCCTATCTTCTCCAGTCTGAATATAGATGAACTGTCCATCCTCGCCCGACACATGAGTTTTATACAACTGCAAAGAGGTGAACACCTCTTCGTTGAAGGCGATCAGGGAACATTTATGGGCTTTGTTGTCAATGGTATACTCGAAGTCCAAAAAAGAAGCGAAACCGGTGAAAACATTACCCTGGCACGGCTCACAAAAGGCAGTTCCATAGGGGAAATGGCCCTCATTGACAAGTCAACCAGATCGGCAACAGTCATCGCCAAGCAGGCGGCGATAATGGTGACCCTTACCGACAAAGGCTTTGATATGCTTGCCGACAAATATCCCGCCCTGGGCATTAAGGTGATAAGAAAGGTTGCCAGGCTCCTGAGCCTCAACATGCGGCGAACTTCGAGCAAACTCGCAGACCTCATGCAATCGTCTCTGTAATATTATGGTCACAATCTCTTTACTTGAAATTTCCCGGCAAAAATAGCCATGGCTGTAATACCCACAATACTCATCGCCGACAAAGATATCGACGGGATGTCGGTGCATTCCAAAAACCTCGACCTGCAATATGCATGCACTCTTACGCACGTCTTCACTGAAGACGAACTCCAAGCATCTCTTGAACAAAACTCGATTGAGATATTGATCATTGGCCTCAATTTCTCCACAAAATCTGAAGGCATCAACCTCCTGACAACTCTGCGCCGCAAGTTTCCAAAGACGGCCATTTTACCGATTATTCCGGCCGGCCAACCGCAGCTCATCAAAGAACTGTTGGCCCTTGACCTGTTTTACTTTATCCACAAACCGATCGATCCGCTTGAAACGCAGATAGCCCTTAAAAGGGTTTTTGAAAACCTGGTGTTCCCGCATACACCGCCAGTCGTCATAAAAGAATCGACCCGGGCCTCCTTTCACGGCATGATCGGCTGCACCGCTTTAATGCAACAGCTCTTCGACATGATCACCCTGATAGCTGACGATGATGTTTCCACCGTCCTTATTCGCGGTGAATCCGGTACGGGCAAAGAGATGGTTGCGAAAGCCATACACGCCGAGAGCAGGCGGAGTGGCAAAAATTTTGTGCCCGTCAACTGTGCCGCCATCCCGGATGACCTCCTGGAGAGCGAATTGTTCGGCTACACAAAAGGCGCTTTCACCGGGGCAACCACCAACAAAGTGGGACGCATTCAGTATGCCGATCAGGGCACCCTTTTTCTTGATGAAATCGGCGATATGAAGGCCTCTCTTCAGGCCAAATTATTACGGGTCTTGCAGGAAAAAGAATTCGAACCGGTCGGCGCCTTAAAATCGATTCCGGTGAACACCCGAATACTTGCGGCTACACATTGTGATCTGGAAAAACTGGTCAGCGAAGGAAAATTCAGGGAGGATCTTTATTATCGTCTCAGCGTTATCCCTCTCAACATTCCGGCGTTGAAAGAAAGAATCCCCGACATACCTCTTCTCATTGCGGCTTTTCTGGAAAAATACACCCGGCGCCGCGGGCGAGAACCATTTACAATTTCGCCGCCGGCAATGTTGGCCATCACGCACTACGAATGGCGGGGTAATGTAAGGGAGCTGGAAAACCTCATCCAACACATGAGTATTCTCTACAGCGGCAGAACCTTACAACTGGAAGATCTTCCGGAAAAATTTCAGAGCGTAATACTGCCTCACGAGGAAAACCTTGAAGATCTCCCCCCTCTCCTGCCCCCTCCGCCACCGACGAATGCACAGACATCTCCTCAGTCACTTTCCTGGGAGGATGGTCAGGTTGATTTTAATGAGCTGATCAATGACTTTGAAACCCAATTGATTGTCCAGGCTATGAAACTGACGGAAGGAAATAAAAAGGAAGCCGCCCGTCTCTTGAACCTCAAGAGAACGACTCTTCTTGAAAAAATTAAAAAAAAGGATATCGAAGGGTTATGGGAAAAATAGAGAGTGAGCTTAAACGCTTGACAGTTGCCCTCAGGCCGCAAGTTTCAAGAGATTGTTGGTAATATTTTCTTCAATATCTGCCTTTGAGGCCGGTGTAAGGAGGATGTCTCTAATTCCGTATTTTACTGCCTTGATCACTTTTGTTCTCGTCCACCCCGGTCCGGCGGCAATCAGCGGTAAAGAACAAGAAGCACTAATTTTTATTGCAGCGCCGAAAGCCTGCTCATTAACATTCTCCATCACCAGATAAATCGCCTTCAGTGCACCGGGTATGTAGTTATGCACGTTGTCTTTGAAAGACAGCGATTTGACCGCAAAATCCATCCCTGCAAAAACTGCCGCGATTTTCGCCGTTTCAGACTCATCGTCACCTATCAGCAGAATATCGAGGGCTGTATTTGCAGCATCAAAACTTGCCGGTTGCCGCGTTGCCGATTGGCCGATTTCTTCAAACTGAGGACTCTCTTCTTCAGCTGCGATGAGACCTTCCAGTTCAAGAAGGCCCAATGGAAAAACAATACTCACCTTGCCGAGGGCGCTGTCGCCGATGGTCAGATCCAAACTGCTTAAATAATAGTGGCCGTTCGGAAAAGGGTCGTCCGAATCGATTGCCACCTTCATCGGTACAATCTGCTGCAGGTCGGTTTTTACAAAGCGAATTCTTTTTGTATAATGTTCTTCAAAAATAGCGGTATACACACCGGCGATAATGTTGGCAACCTCACTGTAAGCATCCATGGTGTCCTCGCCGAAGACCTCATCGCTTACAACCGACTCAAGCTCCTGGGAGGGGAGCATGATCAGTACCCCGCCAATGCGTATGGCGTCCCGGAGAGTAACCATCAGATAGCTTTTTCCCTCCAGCTCACCCACCACATCCAAATGGGCGACCACCTGTTTTCCTGAGATCTCCTCAAGAAACAAACCTTCCTTACTGACAATGCAATTGTTCTGATTGCTGAGCTGCACCTCGGCGCCAAGAAGAGCGCTCACCTCATCCGCCACCTTGTCTCGGCAAGAGGAAAGAAGCTTATCCACCAGTTTTTTCTGTTTTTCTGCGGCTGCCTTAGCTTGCGTTTGGATGTTTTTATCTTTTTGCGGCAAAGAAACCGATGCGGCGACTTCACTCTCGGCTTCCCTGGGCTGCTGTTGTACCACTTTCGGTGCAACAGGATTCTGGACGCTGCTTGCCTGTACCGCTTCTTCCCCTGGCTCACTGTCAAGATGCAGGAGTTCCGCAGGAAAGAGCATATGGATGGCGCCCAACTGCTTGCCTGTAACCAGTAACTGCATGCTGTGACAATAGTAGGTTTTGTTCGGAATCGGTTCATCCGAATCCGCAACTACCTTGCCGGGTACAACCTCACGCAGCGTTTTTTTAATGAATCTGAGCTTTTCTTGATACTGTTCTTCAAATACCTTGGTGTACACACCGGAAACAATATTTGCGACTTCACCATAAGCATCTTGCCCATCATCACTGAAGTCTTCTTCATTAATAACATTAACCAACTCTGTCGGCGGGAGCATGATCAGTATGCCGCCAAGATTGATAGCGTCTTTTATGTTCAGAGTAAAATAGCACTTATCCTGAAGTTCTCCGGCCACCTCCATATCCGTCATGATCTGCTTGCCGACTGTCAATTCAGAGAAAAATTCTTCTTTACTGACTAGCTGATTTCCAATGCCATCAAGCATGATATCAACGCCTAAAAGAGCACTGACTTCCCCGGCAAGCCTATTCTGGCACTCCGCAAGAAGGCGATCAACTTTCTTTTTCTGTTGTTCCCGATCAACTTTCGGCTTTCGTTCCTGAACAGCCCCCCCCCCTTGGTTTGCGGTTGCAGCTGGTGCCGCCTCAACCGGTGTCTCAACCGGCGGTGTTGTATTTCTCGCAGCTTCATTTCCTTGCACCGGCCCTTCAGGAGCCGGGGGTAGGGCCACCGCTTCCTGCTCCAATTCGAAGGTCAGGGCAGGGAAAAGAATAACCAAATCGCCCATCGTCCGGCCATCCATGAGCATGGCGCTCGACATCAAATAGAGTGTCTCATTTGCGACAGGACTATCAGAATCGATGACCACCTTTGCGGGAACAAGAATTTCCTGCTCTTTGCGGACAAAGCGGCAGGCTTTCGGATACATTTCTTCAAATGCTTTGGTGACGGAACCCGCTATAATATTGGCAATTTCGCCATATGAATCCTCGACTTCATCCCGGTATTCCTCCCTCCCGACAACTTCTTGCAATTCCTGGTCCGGCAACATGATAAGCGTGCCACCCAAACGAATAGCATCCTTAATACCGATCAGCAGACAACCCTTGCCGGTAATATCGCCGGTAATGTCTAACCGAGCACAAACCTGCTTTCCCTGGAGCCGCTCAAAGGCGTCCGCCTTGGTGACAAGTTCCCTGCTACCACCGACAACAGAAAAATTGCTCCCCAAAAGGGTTGCGACCTCATCTTGAATCCTGGTCTCAACAGCTTCCAGTATCTTGTCGATTCGTTTTCGCTGATCCATGCGGAAATTTCAGAATAAGAGAAGAGATGAACACCGAATGAATCATTCGGCAGTATTTTTCTGTATCGGCAGGGATGATTAATTACTTAACAGGCAAGTTGGGGTTCATCAGTTGGCAACATACATCAATTCTATCCAAAACCTTTCTCCGGCCATTTTCAAGGGAACCGTTATCCTCTGCGCCTTAGCCGCTCCACACACATTGAAAGATTCTCCGACAATTGAAGTAGGGATGGCGAGTTCAATATTTACAGCAATGGTTGCATATGCAACTTTCAGGTTGCCTGCAACCATATTGGCTATTTCTCCGATGGCATCTTTGACATCATCGTCCAATTCCTCAACCTCCATGCCAAGAAAACTACTGGTGATCGCCTTGGCGACTGCTGCCGGACAATGAATAGCCAAAACTCCACGAATCCCCCCTCCCAAGCCAATCATTGAGGTAAGATTCGATTGGATTTCACCCCGTTTGTTCAAAATGACGTCTTCACTCTCGAGTTCGACCATCAGCATGGTTGAGAAAACATCTTGAGCACCTTTCAGAATTTCACTCCCAACATCGAATTCATCTGCCATAACACATTCCTCGGTGCTAAAAGAATAAAAGGCAGAACATAGTTGCTCGATGCCGCCTTTCACGTAATTATCCATTGTTAGTAAACTATTTTTCCAACTGCAACTCAACCGTGAATGGCCCGGTTTCACACTCAAACTGAATAAATATTCTCTCCGCATCCTTGTTCGGCTGGTAATCGTAATGCTGGCCGGAAATGGTTGTCGGCATCGAAAGATTGATGTCCCGACCTTTCTCGGAGAGTATTGATTTGACATTGCCGCCAAGCATATTTGCCAACTCTCCTATCGCATCCTCTACATCTGAATTCATTTCCTCAACATCCATGCCAAGAAAACTTCCGGTAATGGCAATTGCCACCCGATGCGGAAGATGAATGGCCAGGACTCCTTTGTGCGTACCGGCCAAACCAATCACTCCGGAAATACTGTCTACAAGAGGATGCGCCTCTGTTATCGCTTCATCCTTTGCGGAAATATCCATCATCAGCATTGAGGAAAAGATCTCTTTTGCAGATTCAATTATTCTTTCTCGCACTGCAACTACCTCCTGTTGTTGTTCAGAAAAGCCACCCCTCTTGATAAAAAGCGCATTGGAGGTGTACTGAAATTAAAACCCGACAAAAAATTTTATTAAGCAATTACAGAAGTGGGCCAAGTATTTCATTTACCTTGTCTGGGGTAAAAGGTTTCTTTATCGCTCCAAGAGCGCCGAGAGATTTGGCTTCACCGATAATATCATCGCCTGTTTCCGTTGAAATCATCAACACAGGGATATTTTTCATAGCCGGACGATTCGCCTTCTCCCTGAGAAAAGCAATGCCATCCATATTGGGCATATTGATGTCACTGAGGATTATGTCAACTTTTTTGCTCTCGAGAATTTCCAAGGCCTCCAGGCCGTCAGCGGCTTCGTATATGTTTTCGAAATCAATCCCTGCCTGACGCAGTGAACGACCGATAATTTTTCTCATGGTGCTTGAATCATCTACCAACAGTACGTTTTTCCCCATTTTTTTCTCCTGTATGTTAATTGCCAGCGTCGTCCTTAAGCCACACCTGAAGTAGCCTAAGAAAACACCGCTATTCCTTATAACAATAATCTGATTAGAATTATCGTCCCGTCCTTGTCATAAAACCGTGACGATCAATCTTACCAAGAAGCAATCGAAAAAATCAAATAAGTAATGTAAAAAAATTGGTGAACTCAACCGCCAGGTCTATTGTAGGGCTGGCATTTATATTGCATAGGAGTTTTCATGAAGCAATCATTACTCGCCATAATTCTGCTGATCAGCTTTTTCCAGATAGAAGCCACGGCCTCTCAGCTCACAAAGGTGTCGCGCTTGGATGCAAAGGATCTGATGCAGATTTATTTCAGTTTTGATAAGCTTCCGACTTTTAAGGCGATAAGCAACAATCGCCGCATCGACCTGATATTTGCAAACTCAGCACTTTCTTCTGCCGTCACCTTTTTCCCTCCCGACCAAGACATTGTCAAAATATTGCCACGGACGGATAAAACCGATCTTATAGTATCCCTCTTCTTCCGTTATCAACCGCAAAGTTTTAAATTGGAGAAAAGCCCCGACGGGAAAATTGTTTTCGAAACCCTTTTCGGCAACGAATATAGTAAAACATATCAGAACCTTGCTGAACGACTCAAAGGCATCAGTGAACTTAATAAAGTTGCTGTGGATTTCACTAACCCTTCCATCCAATCACCGTTTAAAAAAGATTGGATGTCTTTTTTCGCAAGTTATGAATCGCCTGTAGAAATCAACGTCTCGGTAAAATTCACACCACCGCCTTTTCCCATTATTCGTTTTCTCCCCCCGGGGCGGGAAATGAACCTACAGATCCTCTTTCCGGATATCTTCGAACTGGCAGAGAAAGGTGCCTGGGCACAGCTTGGAGATAAAGTCCTAGAGAAATTACAACTGACACAGGACATAGAAACCCAAAAAATGCTGGCTCTTACCCTTGGTGAAACGCAGCTGCACCAAGGCAATTTTGAGGGAGCCTACAAACAGCTTTATCTGCTCAAAGAGAAACACCCTGACGAATTGCTTGGCACCTATGCTGATTTTCTTCTCATTCACCTTAAGGCGAAATACCAAGACCCAAATATTGCTGAATATGAATTACAAACCCTCGAATCATCCCTAGGTCACAACAGCCTCCTCTCGCCTTACTTCTTCCTCGCCCAGATTGAGGCTGCCCTGGCTTCGGCAAAGTACACCCAACTGGAAAAACTCCTGCACCGTGACGATGTTGCATTACCGGATGATTTGCAGGAAATCGTCCACATTCGTCAGGCTGATTATTGGTATGCCATAAAAAAACCGATCAAGGCCTTTGCCGCATACCGGTTACTTGCCGATTCAGTGATTCTCCGTTCTCAGCCCTATTCTTTAAACGGCTACTGCGCTTCATCGTATCAGCAAAAAAAATTCAGCGACGCGGCAGCATGTTACGAACGGCTCGGTGCCGTGGTGACGGACAAGCCGCTCCTTGGACTGATTGCCTATAGAAAAAATATGGCAAAAATGAAGACCCAAGAGGGATTTTCTCTCCTCAACGACTTTGCCCAAATTGAAAATGCGTATCCCGACAGCGAAGCGGGTTTTCGAGCAGCAATGCAAAAAAATGACCTGCTGTATCGTCAAAACAGAAATTATGCAAAACAAGCGCTTGAGAAATACGGTGAGATTGCCGACAATTCTCCTGACCGAGTAGTCCGGGAAGAAGCCTTTTTCAAACAGGCACTGATATACTCACAAATTGGTGAAACGGCAAAGAGTGTCGAGCTCCTGGAGCAATTTCTCCGCGAATTTCAAACCGGGGATGTCAGAATTTCGGCACAAGCCTTGCTCATTGATATTTTGCCTGGTGAAATAAAAAGACTCGTGGACCTTAGAGAGTATGTGAAAGCCCTTGTTTTAGCAAAAAAGAACAAAGAGCTTTTTCAAAACAACTGGATAAACAGCAAATTTCTGGGTGATATTGCCGAGGCCTACCACCGCGTCGGTCTTTTTGACGAGGCGCAGAAACTGTATCTTTATCTCATTGAGATTATGCCGGTCGATCAACGGGAACGGTTTTACCTGCCGATGATAGGATCAACCTTCGATCAGGGCAATTACAGCTTGGTTGAAGATTACTCTGCCCAATACTTCTACAATTACCCGCAAGGGGAAAATGTCGGGAAGATTCTGGCTATCCGACTCAACGCCCTGATAGCTGATGAACGTTTGGATGAGGCTCAGAAGCTCCTCCCTTCGCCGCTTCCGGAGAGCAAAGAACTCTATAATATTGTGAGCACACTCTACTTTCGAAAAGATGATTATGAAAAATGCTTGGCCGTTTTGAAAAAACTGGCTGTTCTTCAGACACCATTGCCGGCAAAAGAGCAATTCATGTTGGCGGAATGCCTGTTCCAGACAGGGGCTTTGGTCGAGGCTGAAGCGATTTTTCAGACCATAACTGAGGAACATACGTTTTATGAACAGTCACTCTTCCGCCTTGCCGGTATTGAACGAAAAAAAGGAAATGAACAAATGGCCCTAAGCCTCTTTAGAAAAATTGTCGAAACAGGAAAAAGCCCTCGATGGAAGAAATATGCGGAACGGGAATTGCAATTTGCAAAAGCAGCCACCCGCCGTTAGATGGCTGGTAAAAAATTCTGGTCAAGATAAGGATGCGAGGTGATAAATATGGATCCGTTAAAACCTTTTGATGCAAACATGCAGTTGCTGAGCAAGGTACTCGATCTTCGTGCTCAAAAGGCACAGGTAATTTCCGCCAATATCGCCAATGCCGAAACCCCCGGGTATTCGGCCAACCGCTTTGATTTTGAGGAGGATCTGGCGCAGGCGATCAATACCGGCAAAGGTTTCCACCTTACAACATCACACACCGCCCATATTCCATTGGGGCCGACCAATTTCAATTCCGTCACCGGAAAGATTGTTACTGTTAAGGATGTTACCGGGATTGGTGACAGGAACAATGTCAAAGTAGACCGGGAAATGATGGATTTATCGGAAAACGAACTGCTCTACGAAACCACCGCCCAGTTGCTGAAAAAGAAAATCACCCAGCTCAGCTACGTCATTTCAGGTGGACAATAACGATAGCCGCACCTCCAAGTTAACCCAAGAGGAATTCGATGGATATTCTCAATACCTTTAAGATAAGCGGTTCGGCCATGCGGGCACAGAGTCAAAGGCTTGACACCATCAGCTCGAACCTGGCCAATGTCGAAACCACCTCGACTCCCGAGGGTGGCCCCTATAAAAAGAAATCAGTATATTTCCAAAGCACCCCTATGAGTTTTCAGGAACAGCTGGACGGCAATCTCCGCAACTCGACCCAAGGTGTCAAAGTCACAAAAATGATCGAAGACCAAATCGCACCGAGAAAGGCTTACAATCCTTCTCATCCGGATGCCAATGCCGATGGGTACGTGGAAATGCCAAATATCAACGTCATGGAAGAAATGGTGGATATGATGTCGGCCACCAGATCATACCAGGCCAATGCAACCGCCATCAAAAGTGCCAAAAGAATGGCTCTTAAAGCACTGGAAATAGGAAGGTAAAGAATTATGAGTACTATCAATAGCATCAGCGATATTTCATCCCAGACCGTTAAACCTGCAGGCAGCAACGCAGTTGGACAAGCAGCTTCCGGCTTTGGCGATGTGCTGAAAACAATGCTCGACAAGGTTAACGAAACACAGACGGCCGGAGAGCAGGCAACCAAAAACCTGCAAAGTGGCGATGCCAAACATCTGCATGAGGTGATGATTGCCGTCGAAGAAGCTGACGTTTCCTTGCGTATGCTGGTACAAATGCGCAACAAGGCGTTAACCGCCTATGAAGAAATTATGCGCATGCAGATTTGATCAAGGTGCACTCTAAACAAAAATGAATTTTATTCTCCCGTTTATCTGAGTCCCCACATTAAGAGGATACAATAATGGCAGTTGAAAACCAAAGTATCCCTGTTCCAACAGCAGTCACGGCACCTGTAACTGTTCGTCCGGAAAGGAAAAACCTGATGACACTTATGCAGGAGTGGCCGCTGTCGCGGAAAATTGCCACAGCTGCGGTAGTACTTATTGCCATAGTCCTCTCCGTCATTCTTATTATTCAGGCGAGAACAGTGGACCAACAACTCCTCTATGCCAATCTTTCGATGAGCGATGCTGGATCTGTGGTGAATTGGCTGAAAGGTCAGAAAATTGACTACAGTCTGCGACACGACGGAAAAGATATCTGGGTCTCGGCTGATAAGCTTTACCAGACACGTCTTGATCTCGCGGCTAACGGCCTTCCCGCCGGCGGTGGAATCGGTTTTGAGATCTTTGACAAGCAGAGTTTCGCTCTTTCCGATTACGTGCAAAAAGTAAATTATACCAGAGCATTACAGGGTGAACTGGCGAGAACGATAACCACTCTTGCCCCGGTTGAGTCAACTCGGGTCCATCTTGCTCTACCGGAAAAACGGCTTCTAAAAAGCCAACAAAAAAATGCGACCGCATCGGTGATCGTCACCCTTGTGCCGGGAAAGACCCTTGAAAAACAGCAGGTTCAGGGAATTATCCACCTCGTTGCCGGCTCCGTCGCCGATCTTGAGGCGGCAAATGTCAAGGTCATTGATGCTAATGGCGTGGTCCTCGATGGCCAAAAGCAAGGCTCTGAGGAGGGGATGGTTTCCCTTGACACCCTTGCCTACCAACGTGAGGTGGAACATAGCTTGGAAATGCGTGCCCAGGATTTGCTTGATAAAACCATGGGCAAAGATAAAGCAATGGTCAGAGTTTCCGCCACCCTTGATTTTTCCAAGGTGGAAAAAACGCAAGAACTCTTCAATGCCGATGATCCGGTTGTCAGAAGCGAACAGATAAACCAGGAATCGAGCGGCGCCGATACTACCGGCGGTATTCCCGGAGTGCAGTCGAATCTGCAGGGCAATGAATTGCCCCAAGGCGCCGCAACGCCTCCTTCCAGTAAAAATTCTCGAACCACCAATTACGAAATAAGCAAAACCATAAGTAAAGTCATTAATCCGATGGGTTCCATCAATAAACTCTCGGTTTCCGTGCTTGTTGCCGACAAGGTTAAACAGGATGGCAGCGGCACGCCCGCCGAAACAGTTCCTCGGAGCCCCGAGGAACTGAAGTCCATTGAAAATATGGTAGCCTCGGCCATCGGCCTGGCAACTGATCGTGGCGACATGATCAACATCACCTCCATGCCCTTTATCGACCCGGGCCAAATTCAAAGCGTCGCAGGAGAACAGGTTCCGGCCAATTCTTTATATCAGTATCTCCCTTTGGTCAAATATGGCCTGATCGGTTTTGGGATATTGCTGTTGTATTTTCTCTTGGTACGACCTGTTATTAAAACCATGAAAGGTGAAGTCAAACAGCACAACAAAACTGTTCAGCAATTGGAGCAGGAACAACAACAAAAGCAGATTGAAGTCGAACCGGAAGAACCGCCGCTTCCTGTCGATGAAGCCATCACCGCTTTGCGTCGGGAAGTAAATCAAAATCAGGTACCGACTGCCTTTATTCTCAAAAATTGGATTCAAGAAGGTTGATAGGGCATGGGCATCGAAACACTTACCGGACTCAACCGGGTGGCAGTGCTTTTGATCTGCATCGGGCAAGAAGCAACCTCGAAAATTTTTGAGGAATTGTCCGACGACGAGATCCGCCAGGTCACCAGAACCATGGCGACCATTGAACATATCCCTTTGGATGTCAAGGAGAAGGTGTTCGCGAATTTCCGTGATTCCCAGAAACGCTATGCCGGTCTCTTCGTCAAGGGTGGAGAATTCGCTCAAAAAGCCATAGCGGCAACCCCTGGTGAACAGCGGGCAAATTTCCTCCTTGATCAATTCGTTTCCGGGACTGAGTCAAAATCCCTCGAGACCATCGCCCTTATGGCGCCGCGAATGGTTGCCGGACTCCTGGAACATGAGCATCCGCAAACGGTCGCCTTGGTGCTTTCCACCCAGCATATCGAACACGCTGCTGAAATCCTTACCAACCTGCCGGAAACCATGCGTGCCGATGTCGTGTACAGAATTTCCAAGATTGAAAAGGTGTCGCCGGAAGTAATCAGCCGGATAGAGGATGCTCTGCACCGAGAAATCGGCCTGGTTTCCGGTAAAGCCCATAAGAAAGTCGGTGGTCTGGATGCAGTTGTGGGTATCCTCAATCACATGAAAAACAACCTGGAAACCGAGATCCTTGAACAGATGGAACAAACCGATGCCGAGATGGCCGAAGAGATCCGTAAAAAAATGTTCACCTTTGAGAATCTTATTGCTCTTGACGGTCGGTCGCTGCAGATGATTCTCCGGGAAGTCAACAACGACTCCCTGACCCTTGCTCTGAAGACGGCTTCCGAGCAGATGAAAGAAAAAATCTACGCCAACATGTCGTCACGGGCCGCCGATATGATCAAGGACGACCTGGAAGCCATGGGGCCGGTTCGCCTCTCCGAGGTCGAACTTATGCAGCAGTCCATTGTCAAGATAGCCATGAAACTTGAGGAAGAAGGCAAACTCGTGCTCGGCGCTGGAGGTGGGGATGAGCTTGTCTAGGTATTATAAAAACGCACCTTCCTTCCATCCGGAGGAACTTGTCAAGCAAGAAGATAAGGCAACACCAGGTTGGTCTCCGGACCCAAGAAAGGACCAGCGGCCCTTCCAGACACAGCCGGTGCCTCCTCCGGCAAAAGCGCAAACCACCCTTGCAGGCGATGAATCTGTGATCCGGCAGCACCCTCCCACCGAAAGTCCGACGGCAGGCAACACGTCCCCGATTAATCATCCCCCGCCTGACTCGGCGAATGACAATGGTACCGCGCCTCCTCCGCCAGAAAGTGTCGATCTCAGCAATTATCTGCACCGAGTCGAAGCCGAAAAACAAGCCTCAAAAGCATACCAGCAAGGCCTAAAAGAAGGGATGGATAAAGCTGAAGAAGATTTTGGCCGGACAGCAAGGGCCTTGTTCCTTGCCTGTCAACAGTTGGATACCCTGCGGGCTACGATCATCGGTAACAGCAGCGGGGAATTGCTTGATTTTTCGCTGGCCATTGCCGATCGGATTTTGCGTCTTTCGGTGCGGGAACAGGATCATACCATAGTTGCTACCATCGAGGAGGCGCTGCGACGGGCAGTCAAGTCGGATGAGTTCACCATCCTTCTCCATCCCGACGATTATGACACCCTTATTGCAAAATCCACTGAAATCGTTGCCGGACTGAGCGGCCTGAACAACATAGTGGTGAGAAAAGACCTGAGTGTCGAGCGTGGCGGCGCCCTCATAGAATCCGACAATTGTACTTTAGATGCAACCATTGCCAGCCAGTTCGAGATGATCCGAGAAGAAGTGAAAAATAAAATCCCATGATGCCGAATACGCAACATATCAGAGATCTCAATGTCATCAAAGTTTGGGGTAAAGTCACCAGAATCGTTGGACTGGTCATTGAAGGCTACTGCCCCCATGCCAGCGTCGGTTCTCTTTGCGAAATCACGCAAGTTACCGGAAATGAATGTATATATGCCGAGATAGTCGGCTTCAAAGACCATAAGGCCTTACTTATGCCGCTGGGGGAAATCCGTGGTCTCGGCCCCGGCAGCCTCATCCGGGTGGTGCGTGACAGCGCCACAATCGGGGTCGGCAACAATCTTCTCGGACGGGTTGTCGACGCCATGGAAATACCCCAGGACGGCCTGCCTCGACCTGTTCTCACTGAAGAACAAGCGCTTTATGCACTCCCTCCCGGTCCGATGGAAAGACAGAATATAACCGACTCTCTGGATCTTGGCATTCGCGCCATAAACAGCATGATGACCTGCGGCATGGGCCAGAGAATGGGTATAATGGCCGGGTCGGGCATCGGCAAAAGTGTTCTCCTCGGAATGATGTCGAAATATGCCAAAGCCGATATCAACGTCATCGCCCTGATCGGCGAGCGGGGCAGAGAGGTAAGGGAATTTATTGAAAGAGACCTCGGCACGGAAGGTTTATCCAGGTCGGTAATCGTCGTCGTCACCTCCGATCAATCACCCCTTCTGCGAATGCGGGGTGCCTTCGTGGCTACTGCATTTGCAGAATATTTCTGCAACCAGGGGAAAAATGTTCTGCTCATGATGGATTCGGTGACTCGCTTTGCCATGGCCATGCGCGAGATCGGCCTGGCGATCGGCGAACCGCCGACCACCAAAGGCTACACCCCGTCGGTCTTTGCCACCCTGCCAAAACTTCTTGAAAGAGCAGGAAGATTTCGCAACAAAGGCTCGATTACCGGTTTGTATACCGTCCTGGTCGATGGCGACGACATGACCGAACCGGTAGCCGATTCCGTACGGTCGATCCTCGACGGCCATATCGTCCTCTCCAGAGCGATTGCCGCAAGAAACCATTTTCCGGCAATTGACATCCTCAATTCGACCAGCCGGGTTATGCGCGATATCGTTACCCCAAGACACCTGGAACTCGCCGGCAAGGCTCGAGAGGTCCTCGCCAGATATGCGGAAGCGGAAGATCTTATCAATATTGGTGCTTACGTTAAAGGTTCAAATCCAAAAATTGATTATGCCATCAGCAAAATTGACGCGATGAACACCTTCCTGCGACAGAACTTTACTGAAACTAGTAACTTACAACATTCCATAGAACAATTAGGCAGCCTTCTCAGCGAACGTAAAGACGAAGAACCGGCAAAAAAAAATCGTCGTCAGTCCGATAAGCTCTAGCAACGAGGCATACTCCTCCCCATGAAACCTTTCACCCTGGATAATGTCCTCGCCTATCGAAGACGTCTGGAGGACATTGCCCATCATCGTTTTCTTGAGGCCCAAAAGGTGCACCGGCAAGTGGAGAAAAAACTTGCGGAAGAGAATACCGTCCTTGCAGAACTCGCCGCCCGCAGTGAACATCTTCAATCTGCAGGTATGGAAATTACCGAATTGATTCGTTATGAAGAGCGAATTCTCCAGGTCAAAGCCAATACTCGAGCAATCGCCAAAACCCTCGCAGAAAAAGCTGACATGGTACTGCGCGAACGTCAAAATCTTATCAATCGTGCCAACGAAAGGCAAATTATGGAGCGCTTGAAGGAGCGACAAAACAAGGCATGGACAGCTTTTCTCGACAAAAAGGAGACGGCAATGCTTGATGAAATCGCCCTGCTTCGCCACGATTCACAGGATAGTTAAGCCTTTTTGCAGCGTTTCCCAACAACAATCCAGCAAACCCACACAACAAACCATGACACCCA
Organism: Deltaproteobacteria bacterium; assembly: GCA_031441605.1. Lineage (GTDB taxonomy): Bacteria > Desulfobacterota > Desulfobulbia > Desulfobulbales > Desulfocapsaceae > Desulforhopalus_A. The sequence goes on along the minus strand of JANNQF010000062.1, from coordinate 103,701 downwards.
TAGCCAAGACTCTGCTGACAATAACTGCTGCTTTCATTCTGTCGCAAAACGCTCAAGCCATCGCTGAGGATGTTGAGAAGGACACCTTTGGTTCGGTGGAGGAGAGGAGAATAGACAGCACGATTCTACAAGAACGAGCTAATGTCCGAAAAGAACGGGAAGATATGGATCTGCACAAAAAGGAACTAAAGTCCCTTGAAGAGGCTGTCGATAAGAAACTTGCCGACATAGACCGTAAGCTGGAAGAGCTTAAAAATCTGCAAAAAAAAATCGATACTGCGCTTGCGGCAAAAACCGCCGTCGAGAAGAAGCGGATTGAAAATCTGGCCGGCATATACGAAAAGATGACACCGGCAAAAGCCGCACTTGCCATGTCCGGTTTGGAACAAAAGCTGGCCGCTGATCTCCTGGCGAGTATGAAAGCCAAAGCAGCTGCGAAAATTCTGGATCAGATTGCCAAACAGAAAGCCACCGACTTAAGCACAACCTTTTCAACTTTGCAACTTGAGTGATATTATGCCCCAAATAGCAATGGTTCTACCTGCAACCCCTCAAACACCTCCAGCCGGACACCCGGCGAATAATGATTCTCAGGGTTTTTCACCGCATCTTGACAAAGCCATGGCCGGCAGAAAAAATTCGCCGGCGAGTCGAGAAAACATCGCTAAACCAAGCCAACAAAAAGCAAACGAAGCTGAAAACGAGCGAGAAACTGCCGATGTGAGTGAAAATCTAAACACCTCTCCCGACAACACCTTGACTGAGGGGCAAGCGGCTAATCACCTTAACAACTTACTGCCTGCCGCATCCGAAAGCCAAACCGACAACCCCGCGGTATCAGTCCTTGGACAGCCTCTTGACGACACCTCTGCTGTTTTTCAATTTTTAACCAACATTTTCACCAACAACATTGAAAATAATCTTGGCAAACAGATGACCGCCACACAAGATTCCTTGCCCAGTTCACAAGCAGGAGTTGTTGTAACTCCGCCCCTTGCCGAAACCATGAACTTTGCAGTAGCCGAGGCCAACACTTTGGCCCTTTCCATACCTGCGCAAGGGGGAAAAGCAGAGAACAACGTTTTTTTACTGGAATTGCAGAAAATTATTGAAAACAGCAATGAATCCGGGACAGTGACTCTCACAACAAGCGACAAAGCGGGCAAAATTCAATCAGGAATAAGCAACCCTAAAACGACAATGGCATCAGCAGAAAACGAGCCATTAAACATAGCTCAAACGGCTAAGGCATCTGCAGTCAGCGAGCCATTAAACATAGCTCAAACGGCTAAGGCATCAGCAGTCAGCGAGCCATTAAACATAGCTCAAACAGCAAAGGCATCAGCAGAAAACGAGCCATTAAACATAGCTCAAACAGCAAAGGCATCAGCAAAAAACGAGCCATTAAACATAGCTCAAACGGCTAAGGCATCTGCAGTCAGCGAGCCATTAAACATAGCTCAAACGGCTAAGGCATCTGCAGTCAGCGAGCCATTAAACATAGCTCAAACGGCTAAGGCATCTGCAGTCAGCGAGCCATTGAACCCAACAATCACTTCTGCCAATTTTACTGTATCTCAAGTAGATGAACAAATGGTTGTCTTGCCTGCGAGTGCTGAGATTCCTGCCGATAATGCCAACCAGAACATGTCCTCAACACGACGCAGCATTCAACAGCAGTATTACGAGGGACAAATTTCTCCGGAAAATAAACAAGAATCGCAAACGCCTTCAGAACAAAGCCCGCGAGACAACCCCTTCTCATCAAAAACCGCACAAATCACAAAAGAAAATACAACCTCTGCCCTAAGCCCGAATCAAACCAGCACCTTCGCTCAACCTTTGGCCTTTGGACCAGAAGGACAAAAACCGACCACCGTTGAAGGGGCACCGCCGGTAACTCTGCCATCGGGCATCGTTGTCCAGCAAGAAGACGTTATCAGAAAGATTGCCGAACACTTTCATATATCGAGAAGAGATAACGATACCAAAGTAAACATCCAACTCCATCCGGCAGAACTTGGTGAATTAAAGATCAGTCTTTCCGTAAAAGAAGGTTCGGTTCGCGCAAATGTCGTTGCGAGCAGTCAATATGCTCAAGAAATTATTGAAAAAAACATGACAAAATTGCGAACTGTTCTGGAAAACCAAGGATTTACCGTTGGCGAGATTTCGGTCACAAGCAAATCCGATACAACTGGAGATTTTAATCTCTTTGATAGACAACTCTTCAGCCAAAACGATTACACACCACCTTCGGCCAAGAATACCCGCGTCCCTGGAGCATTCTTTATTATGGAAGATCCCAGCGCCCGCGAGCAAACTGCCGCGACCGGTGTGAATGTAACCATCTAGTCACCCAGAGAATATTATTCTTTTTGGTTAGCTAGAACTCAGAGTTATAAAAGGATACCAGATGAGCAGCTACATTGAATCGCTGAACCAGGCAACAACAGCCGCGACCGGCAAAGGCACAGCGAAAACCACGAAAGACGCGGTTATGGGCAAAGAAGATTTTCTCAAATTGCTGGTCGCTCAACTCCAAAATCAGGATCCTTTAAGTCCGGACGATCCAACGGCGTTCACTGCACAACTGGCCCAGTTCAGTTCTCTGGAACAGTTGACCACCCTTAATGCCAGTATGGATAAATTAGTATCTTCAAATACCAGCGCCCAGAGCCTTTCGACCCTCAGCACCATCGGCAAGGACGTGGCCTATGCCGGAAGTAGTTTTAATTTCACCGGGGACTCGATGCAACTTGGCTATAAACTCGATGGTGCTGCCTCGGCCGTCACTCTTGACTTGCAACTCAACGGTGTCACAATCGCTACCCTTGAGGGAAAAGACCTAGGTGCCGGCAACCATTATATGACATGGGACGGGTTGACCAAGGATGGCCTTAAAGCGGCATCCGGCAACTACAAGATCGTCCTCCAGGCAAAAGCCGCAGACGGGAAAAGTGTTGCTGCCTCACCATTGATTAGATCCGAAGTCACCGGAGTCGACCTCAGCGGGCAATCGGGTGGGACCCTTATTACCAAGGCCGGAGAAACCCCCTTCAATGCAATTCTCGGGATCTACGATCCGAGTACACGCTCTGCTTCAACCACAAATGCGGCCGTAGCAAAAAAAGAGACGTTAGCCGAAGTTAAAGCAGCTGTTGATATTGCTGCCGAAGTTGCCGAGACCACCGAGGACATACTGCTCTAGGAAGCAAAATATACGCTCGATGAGCAAAAAAACTAGCCCCATAAAGGGGGATAAGTACCTTCACAAAATTCATTCTTAAAACAAGAAATGCATTACTAAGGTACAAAGAACACAATCTGACCCTTACGGAATACAAGGAGAAAAAATATGGGTATATCAAGTGCATTATACAGTGGCGTCAGCGGGCTGAACACCAACTCCCAGGCCATGAGTGTTATCGGCAACAATCTGGCAAATACCAATACTGTTGGTTTCAAGGGTTCGCGAACGGTATTTGCCGACCTCCTGTCTTCATCGATTAACGGTTCGGGAGGCCAATCCCAGGTGGGTCGCGGTGTCGGCATGTCAAAGGTCGACCAGATATTCAGCCAAGGCACCTTCGAATCAACAGAGTCCGGCCTTGATGTAGCCATTGAAGGCGACGGCTTTTTTATTCTTAAAGAAGCAGGAAGTGAAACCCCCTACTATTCCCGAGCAGGCGCCTTCAGATTTGACGATAAGGGTTATCTCACCAATGCTGAGGGATATCGGGTTCAGGGAAAAACCTTTAATGCCGTAACCGGTATCTTGAACCCTGGAAATGCCACTGATATCCAAGTCGCCGATACTGGGTTGACTGAAGGGCAAGCCACCTCCGCCATGACGATAACCACTAATCTCAATGCATCTGAACCGATAATTGCAACCGCTTTTAACCTCGCCGATCCTGCTACATATAACTTCTCTTCCTCAACCCAGGTATTTGACTCTCTCGGCAACCCGCATCTATTGACCACATATTTTACCAAGACTGCCATTAACACCTGGGGTGTGAACTGGAGCGCCGAGGATGCCTCTGTACCTCCAGTTGTCTTAACTGGAGCATTACCTAATCTTACCTTCACTACTGACGGTATTTTGACAGGCGCCGCAGCCATTCCCCCTGTGCCAACGACCGCCATTATACCTGCTGCCTCCTTGGTTTGGGGCAACGGCACGACCAATACCGCCATAGAAATCACCTTTGACACCACCCAGTTTAACAGTGAGTCGGTGGTTATTTCGCAAAATCAAAACGGCTTCGCAGCAGGCAACCTTACTGGAATCGATATTGACTCGAATGGCATAGTCGTTGCTTCATATTCTAATGGTGAGCAAACCCAAATTGCCCAATTAGTATTGGGAAAATTTCTCAACCCCAACGGACTAGCCCTCGCCGGCAGCAACCTATATATTGAAACACCTGCTTCCGGCCCCGCTCGTACCGGTCTGCCGGGACCTGAACTGGGTAAGGTGTTTACCAACTCACTTGAACAATCAAACGTTGATATGGGAGCGGAGTTTGTCAGAATGATCACCGTGCAACGCGGATTCCAAGCCAATTCAAAGATTATAACAACGGTTGACGAGTTGCTTGGCGAGCTGATTAATCTTAAACGCTAGCAGTCAACATATTGACACTCATTTATCTCTGAGGCGTCGATTGCAATTACTCGCGCCATTTACCATGCGATTGTTGCAACTCTTCTTGGCAATCCCGCTATTTTACTCGCTCAAGATGTATATTGGGGGCTGATTATAAAATCAGTCCCCTTTTTTTTATCTCCCACCTTTATTCTGAGAGTGCAATACAGCCTCACTTGAGGTGGGTTTATTATCTGGAATGGTTTTTGCTATCTTGAGTTTTAACAATCCACGGTCTATGATAAAAACATGAAGTTTCAGAAGGAATATCCCCGACCATTTCCTTTTTAATTGAGGCAGGTATAAATGGCTGAAAAGAAGAAAGAAGTTGTGATTGCTGAAGGCGGCAGTAAAAAGAAATTATTTTTGATTATCGGCTTGATTGCGGTTGTTCTCCTTGCAGGAATAGGTACCGCCGCCTTTTTCATGCTGAAAAAGGCTCCAGAGCCAAAGGAAACAAAGGATCCGGCAAAGCAAGTGCCGGTACCGGACCTTAACCAACAGGCGGACATCGGCCCGCAGGTAAATATTGAAGAGTTCATCGTCAACATCATTAGCGGAGATTCGGCGCATTATGTCAAGGCGTCGCTCACCGTAGAACTGACCAATCCCGAAGTAAAGGCAGAGGTAGAAAAAAGAATGCCGCAGATGCGTGATGCCATCCTGCTGTTGATCGGCAATAAAACCTTCGAGGAGTTACAAGATCTTCAAGGCAAGAAACAACTCAAAGCCGAACTCACCAGCAAGATCAACTCCTTTCTTAAAACCGGCAAGGTGAAGGCAGTCTATTTCACCAACTTCGTTGTGCAATAGGACGACGGGCAAGGCATGGAATCGATTCTCAGCAAAACCGAAATTGTCGACCTCCTGAAGGCCATCCGCGAAGGCAGGGTTTCTCTTGATTTCGACGAACAACAGCAGACTCAGTTTCTCCACTGCACGCCCACCAATCTCTTTCAGCTGACTCGTCCGGACAATCAGCAATTCAGAATCCCCAATTTTGATATCATCCTTGACACCTTCTGCCGGTCCTATGCAACCTCACTCAGCAATCAGCTCCAGCGTTCCCTGTCGATCAGTCGCACGAAGCTTGAGAGCTTTGAGTTCCAAAAATTTATGGCCGACAAAACCAACCCCGGAGCCATCGGTATCCTCGACATGAATCCGTTGAAATACGGTGCCATGATCATTGTCGATCCGGTTGTCTCGTTCTCGGTATTGGAAATCATGCTTGGTGCCTCGGCCGAATTGCAATCCCTGCATCTCGACAGAAAACTGACCGCTCTTGAACTGACTATTCTTAAAGCCATCCTCTCCGACGCCTGCATTGATCTCAACAAGGCTTTCGCCCAATTGCTTGAGATGCACTCCGCCCTTATCAAATTGGAGAGCAATGCCCGATTGGTTTCAATTGTCGAACCCGAGGCCGAAGTTATTGTCGGCACCTTTACCGTCAAGGTGGGCGATCATTCCGGAGAGATTCATTTGATTTTCCCCTTTGCCACCCTCGAACCCCTCAGAGATTCCTTGAGAGAACTCCTCAATATTCCGACAATAACCAAGAGCAGTTGGCAGAATGTGTTGGAAGAGGAGGTCCAGGAGGTTCCGACAATGATCACCGCCCTCTCCGGCAAAATCACCCTGTCGATCAATGAGATACTGCATCTCCGGGAGGGCGATATTCTTCATCTTGATTATGACCCCAATACACCGTTGAAGGTCCTGGTTGAAGACAAAATAAAATTTTTGGCGATTCCCGGAACACATAATGGCAAAAAGGCCATCAGTCTCACCAGCGTTTACCAGTGACAAAGGAACATGCATATGGCAACACCAGGAAATACCCGTCCGGCCCCGGAAGAAATAAAAGAACTGCTCCAGAATGATTCGCCTGGCGGTTCAAAAAAAACCACATCCTCAGAGCAGAGAGATGGTCGTGGACTTGATTTCCTTTACGATATCCCCCTGCAGATATCGGTAGAGGTAGGCAGAAGCAAAATTCTTCTCCGGGATCTTCTAAAAATGACGGAAGGATACGTCATCGAACTCGATAAGCTCGCCGGCGAACCCTTAGATCTTTATGTCAATTCTCGTCTCATCGCCAGGGGTGAAGCAGTTATGGTCGGGGACAAATTCGGCATCCGTCTCACCGATGTGGTGAGCACCTCCGACCGCATAGAAAACCTCGGCTAGGGAGGATAGCGATGAGCCCTGCCGAACGAAAAACGAAGATCTTCATCCTGGCCTATCTCGCATGTCTTTGCCGGACCTCGGAGACGGTCCAGGCCGCTTCGTCGCAGATAGTCGAAATGGAGAGCTATTTCAAGGTGATCTGGGGCCTGCTTGTTGTGCTTGCGGTCATCCTCGCCTTATACGCCCTTCTGAGGAAACGTTTTTCTCTCCTTGCCGGTAGTCCGGAACAGCATATCAAGATTCTTGAAATCAAATCGCTCATGGGTAGAAAGGCCATTTGCCTGATCACCGTCAAGGGCAACGAATATCTGCTCGGCATAAGCGGTGACCGGATCAACCATCTCGCCACCCTGCCGAATAAAACGGATCTGTCGTTTGCCGCAACTCTGCGCGCAACTGAAACGGACCGGCAACCATGATGCGGCCATTAGCACCCTCCTCCACCTGCATCGCATTCCTTGTGGCGACAATCGGTTTCATTCTCCTGACGACCGACAGTGCCTGGTCAATCGGCCTGCCCACCGTCACCTTTGGAGTCGAGGACGCCCAGAGCCCCAAGCAGATTTCCACCGCTCTCCAGGTGCTGTTACTCTTGACCGTACTCTCGATGGCCCCGGCGATTCTCCTAATGACGACCTGTTTCACCAGGATTGTCATCGTTTTGGGCTTTATTCGACAGGCGATGGGTACGCAAAATATGCCCCCCACCCAGATTATTCTCGGTTTGTCCCTGTTCCTCTCCTTTTTTATTATGTCGCCCACCCTCAATAAAATGAATGAGGAGGCGCTGCAACCGTATCTTAAAGAACAAATAAGTCAGGCCGATGCTTTGGAGAAAGGCCTTGCTCCCTTGCGGGAGTTCATGTTCAGCCAGGTTCGCGAAGAGGAACTCACCCTCTTGACCGAGATCACCATGAAGAACGAACCAATTCACCAGGAAGATATCCCAACGATGACCCTCATCCCCGCCTTCATGATGTCGGAGCTCAAAAGAGCATTCATGATGGGTTTCATGATTTATATTCCCTTTCTGGTGATTGACATGATTGTTGCGTCGGTCCTTATGTCCATGGGTATGATGATGCTTCCGCCGGTGATTATCTCCATGCCGTTCAAACTTTTGCTCTTCGTCCTTGTCGATGGCTGGAGCCTTGTAGTCGGATCACTGATCAAAAGTTTTAACTGAGCCCTTGGTAAAAACCAAGATGATTGACAAGTTATTCTTCTTTCCATCCAACCCTGTATTGCCCGTGGAGGAATTCCATGACTCCTGAAGTGGCTGTCGATGTCTGTCGCAAGGCTATCCAGACCATTTTGCTGGGTTCAGCGCCAATGCTGATAATCGGCCTGGTAATCGGCCTCTTGGTTTCCGTTTTCCAGGCGGCCACCCAGATTAATGAACAAACGCTTTCCTTCGTTCCGAAGATAGTCGCCGTATTTCTCACCATGCTGCTGTTTGGACCTTGGCTCATCAAGCTTCTCACTGTTTTCACCATCGGCATTTTTGAAACCATGGTTACCCTTTAACGCCGGCCGTGGAAATTCCCCTTCTCCCCATAGAGCAATTCCAAACCTTTCTTGTCGTAACCGCCAGGGTTGCCGGCTTCATGGCCGCCATTCCGGTTTTCACCTCTGCTCAGACCCCTGGGCGAGTAAAAACCGCCCTGGTGTTTGTCAGCTCACTGATGCTCTTCCCGGTCATGGCCGATGCTGTTCCTCAGGTGAGTTTTTCTCCACTGCCTTTCTTCTTGCTCATTCTCTCCGAGGTGCTTCTCGGCCTCCTGCTTGCCCTTGTTGCCAGGTTGATTTTCACCGCCGTCGAATTCGGGGCAACGGTTATCGGCTTTCAGATGGGCTTTGCCTCGGCAAACGTCTACGATCCCATGAGCCAAAGACAGGTTGAGCTCATTTCCCAATTTCAGAATGTGTTTGCCATTATGGTTTTTCTCGCCATTAACGGCCATCATATCTTTCTACGAACCGTCGTATTGTCGTATGAGCTTCTGCCTCCCGGTCGATTCGACGTTTCCGGGGAGGCCATCCCCTATCTCATGCGGCTGGCATCACATATGTTTACCATCGGCGTGCAGTTCAGTGCCCCGGTCCTTGCAGTTCTCCTTTTCTCCGGCCTCATTCTCGGCATTCTCGCCCGGGTTTTTCCACAGTTGAATGTTTTTTTACTGTCCTTCCCACTCAATATCGGCATAGGATTTGTTGTCATCAGTTTGACACTCAATATGGTTTCGACCCTTGTCCGACGGGAATTTGACACTCTGGCTGAGCGCATTTCCACCCTTCTTATCTATCTCAATCCTTAGATAACCCATGGCCGAGGAAAGCCCCTCCGGGGGAGAGCGCACTGAAGAACCGTCGGCGAAACGGCGAGAGGATTTTCGTAAAAAGGGCCAGGTCGCCCAGAGCAAAGAGGTACAGACCGCAGCCCTCTTAACGATTGTTCTGCTTTTTTGGCTAATGTATCTGCCGATATTCTGGAAATCCTTTGCTGAACTTATTTTTACTCTCTGGCAAGTGAGCGGCGAATACCACATAACCCCAACCTCGACCATCGCCCTGGCAACTTTCCTGCTTCAAAAAACCGGTCTGCTTCTCGCACCCCTCTTTCTTTTGGTTATGCTCATTTCTTTTTTCTCAAGCTTTTTTCAATTCGGCTGGCTGCTTACCAGCAACCCGCTTATCCCTGATTTTTCAAAACTCGATCCACTTGCCGGAATGGCGCGGTTTTTTTCAAAAAAAGCCCTGATCGAAGTCATCAAGTCCCTCCTTAAGGTGACCCTCATCGGCTGGATATCCGTTTCCACCGTTCTCGACCATTTCAATGAAGCCCTCATCCTCATCGACACCGACATCGGCAGCACCCTTCGTTATCTCGCCAAGGTCTCAGCCCTGATCATGGGAAAGATCTGCGCCATTCTCGTCCTTTTGGCATTTCTCGATTTTCTTTTTATCTGGTGGGAAATGGAGGAAAAAATGAAAATGACCAAACAGGAGCAAAAGGAAGAATTCAAAGAAAGTGAGGGTGATCCCCATATCAAGGCGCAGATTCGCTCGATCCAGCAGGAAATGGCCCGCAAACGAATGATGGCTGAGGTACCGAAGGCCGATGTGGTGGTTACCAACCCTACGCATCTGGCGGTCGCCATCCGTTACAATGCAAAGGAGATGGACGCGCCAGTAGTGGTCGCCAAAGGGGCCGATTTACTGGCCTTAAAAATCCGTGAAATTGCTTCTGAGCACAAGGTTCCGATTATCGAAAATCCGCCTGTGGCTCGAATATTGCATAAATTGGATCTAGGGCAGCACATTCCCGAGAATCTCTTTAAAGTAATTGCGGAGATTCTCGCCCATGTTTATTCACTTAACGGCAAGATTCATTGATGGAACTGAGCAACGTTCAAAATTCTCTGACAAACTTTGATTATAAGCAACTGCTGGGACGCAGTGATATAATCGCTGCCCTAGGTCTGGTCTCTATCCTGATGATGATGATCATCCCTCTGCCGGCCATCGTACTTGATCTGTTTCTGACCCTGAGCATCACCATCGCTCTGCTTATTCTCATTCTCAGCCTGTATACCCAGAAGGCTACCGATTTCTCGGTCTTCCCCTCGATCCTGCTCGTTACCACCCTGTTCAGACTCTCTTTGAATGTCGCATCCACCCGTCTCATTCTTTTACATGGCGATGAAGGTCCAGAAGCCGCCGGCGCAGTCATTCAAGCCTTCGGCCAATTTGTGGTCGGCGGCAATTATTTCGTTGGGGTAATTATCTTTGTCATCCTGGTCCTCATCAATTTCATGGTTATCACCAAGGGTGCCGGCCGGGTAGCCGAAGTCGCCGCCCGTTTTACCCTCGATGCCATGCCCGGCAAACAGATGGCCATTGATGCCGACCTCAATGCAGGCCTCATCAACGAGGACGAAGCGCGCAGCCGGCGGGAAAACATAAGTAAGGAAGCCAATTTCCACGGGGCAATGGACGGCGCCTCGAAGTTTGTCAAGGGCGATGCCATTGCCGGCATCATCATCACCTTGATCAATATCGGTGCCGGTTTTGTTATTGGTGTGGTGCAAAAGGACATGCCCATGGCCGACGCCGCTGCCGTTTATACCATTCTGACGGTGGGCGACGGCCTCGTAGGGCAAATTCCAGCGCTTATTATTTCCACCGCAGCCGGTCTCCTGGTAACACGGGCTACAGGTGAAAAGGATTTCGGCACCGATCTCAAGAACCAGTTTTCCACCAGTCCGATCGCCCTATGGGTGGTTTCGGGGATTCTCATTGTCTTTGCCATCATTCCCGGCATGCCCTTCATTCCTTTTCTCCTCCTCGCCTTCTCCATGGCAGCTCTTGCTTTCCAACTCGATAAATCAAAAAAAGCCGTGGTAGAGGAGGTTGTTGAAAAGCCTTCGCAGGCACCAACGCGTCGGGAAGAGAATTACGAAGAAATGCTCAACGTCGACTTGTTGCAGCTTGAAGTGGGCTACGGCCTCATCCCCTTTGTCGATTCAGCGCAGGACGGCGAACTCCTTAACCGTATCCAATCGATTCGCAAACAATTTGCCATGAACAACGGCTTTATCGTCCCGCCGGTACACATCAGGGATAACCTGCAACTGAACCCCAATCAATACACCTTCTCCCTTAAAGGCGTAAGAGTCGCCGATGCGGAGATGCTGCCCGGCCATTACATGGCCATGGACCCCGGCATGGTGACTGAGACCATGCGGGGAATAGCCACCACGGAACCGGCCTTCGGTCTCCCGGCCATATGGATCTCCTCGGAGAAAAAAGATCGGGCCCAGATTGCCGGATATACGGTGGTAGATTGCACCACGGTCATGGCCACCCACATCAGTGAAATCATCAAACAACATTCCCATGAACTTATCGGCCGCCAGGAAGTACAGGGCCTTCTTGACAATTTAAGCAAAACCTACCCGAAACTTGTGGAAGAGCTGGTCCCGACCATTCTGTCACTTGGAACCATTATGCGGGTACTGCAGAACCTCTTAAAAGAAGGCGTGTCCATCCGTGACTTGAGAACCATCCTGGAAACCTTGGCCGATTGGGCACAGGCGACGCAAGACACCGATGTCCTCACCGAATACGTCCGCCACGCCTTATCCAGGACCATCAGCAGCGATCTGGCGGTGAACGGAGTTATTCCGGTCATCACCCTGGCACGTCCTACCGAGGATGCTATCCGCAACTCCATCCAGCATAAAGAAACCGGCAGCTATCTGGCGATTGACCCGATCATCGCCCAGCGAATCCTCGATTCCATAGGTAAAGGTATTTCCCTTTTTGAAGGCGGCAGCAGGCCGGTGTTGTTGTCGGCACCGCAGATACGTCCCTATGTGCGCAGCCTGACGGAACGCTACTACCCGGCACTGGCGGTTATTTCCCACAATGAAGTCACTCCTAACCTCAAAGTCAGATCTCTCGGCACGGTGACCCTTGATGCAAGTTAGAGTCTTTGAAGCAACGGATATGGCGTCTGGGCTGAAAATGATCAAGAAGGAGCTTGGCCCCGATGCCCTGATTCTCTCGACCAGAACCATTCGCAACGGCAAATTTGGCCTTGTGGGCAAACCGGTGCTGGAAATTACTGCCGCCATCGATTCCGATTTTCCTGGCAAGAGTAACGGATCAAGGCAAGACACAGGCATCCGGGAACGACAACCTGAAGAAACTTTTAACAGGAGAATCGGCGGATTCAAACACGTCGTCGACGATGCAACCGACAATCCCCACAATACACAAGCTTCCCCTCCCAACCATTACCAATACCCCGGTCGAAAAATCGACAGACGCAGTGCACCGGTTGAGACAAGAGAACCATCGGAACCAGACCTCCAAAACGAGGTCAATGAGCTGAAAGACCTGGTGAAAAATCTCGCCGGGAAAATTGCCCATATTGCCGACAAAGAAGAAACTGCAAAACAAGCACGACACTTGGCAGTCAAAGACAGTGTTTTCGGCAATCGTTACAATGCGACAACCATTCATGGCGATCATATCCTCTCGATGCTCATAGAGAGAGGAATAAACGTTGAAACTTCGAGGACTATTGCCGGATTCCTCAGGGAAAGTCTTACCGACCGGGAACTCGGCGATCCGGATATAGTCACATCGGCAATCCTCGGCACCATTGAAAACCTCATTCAGGTAAATCCTCCCGCCTTCGCGGAACGCAAAGATCAACAGCGCATCGCCTTGGTCGGCCCCACCGGCGTCGGCAAGACCACGACGCTTGCAAAGATAGCCGCAGCGTATCTGAGTAAACACTCCCATTCCGTAGCCCTTATAACCATCGATACTTATCGTATTGCCGCGGTTGAACAACTGAAGGTCTACGGAGAAATCATGCACCTGCCGGTAGACGTGGTCATCACCCCGGACCAGCTGGAACAAGCCATAGAGCGGCACCGCGACAAGAAACTCATCCTCATCGATACCGCCGGCCGCAGCCCACGAGACGGTTTCTGCATTAAGGAACTTGCCGAGTTCCTGAAACCGGAACTGAATATCGACAAACATCTGGTACTGTCGGCGACAACTCGGGAACATGAGCTCCTTGATGCCATAGAACGTTTCCAGAACCTCGGAATTACCCATACGATTTTCACCAAGATAGACGAGTGTGCCAACCTCGGGATACTGCTTAACGTACAGATTCAAAATGCCAACCCTCTGTCATATTTTGCCAACGGACAAAGAGTGCCGGAAGATTTGCTCGAAGCCAGCTCGAAAATCGCTGCAGAACTGATCATGGCGCAAAAGGAAGGATCAATGCATGACTAATATAGCCCGCATGGCAGACGACCAGGCCAAAACCCTTCGGGATCTTAATTCCCATCTCCCCGGTTCATTGCCGTTAAAAACCGACCAGCCGACCAGTGTTTATGCGATAACCAGCGGCAAAGGCGGTGTCGGGAAAACCGCCGTGGCTGCCAACCTCGCGTATGTCCTCGGCTCTATGGGCAAACGAGTACTTATCCTTGACGCCGACCTCGGTCTGGCAAATATCGACGTCGTCTTTGGCATTTCCCCGAGCTTCAATCTCAACCATTTCTTTACCGGCGAACAGGATCTCCAGGACATTATGTGCGACGGGCCGATGGGCATTAAAATTCTGCCGGCGGGGTCAGGCATCCAGAATTTTACCAACCTTGATTCGCACCAAAAAATGCGTCTTCTCGACGGGCTTGACGCCATGCAGAATCATTTTGATTTTGTCCTGATCGACACCGAAGCCGGCATCTCTGAAAATGTCACCTATTTTAATACGGCAGCACAGGAGATACTGGTCATAACCACTCCCGAACCGACGGCGATAACCGATGCCTATGCTTTGATGAAGCTGCTTTCCACACAGTATCACGAAAAACACTTTAACTTGGTTGTTAACCAAATCCAGAGTGAAGACGATGCCCTTGACGTGTATCGAAAATTGACCATGGTTGCCAACAGATATCTTGATATTTCAATAGATTATCTTGGATCGATCCCGGATGATCGGCAAATGGTCGACTCCATCCGTAAACAAAAGGTTATCAGTGAGCTCTATCCGGGATCAAAAATCACCCTGGCTTTCCGGCAGCTGGCCGGCAGGATCTGTTCCGAACCGACACAGGCCTCACCGAAGGGCAATCTCCAGTTTTTCTGGAAGAAATTGCTGCATATGGGGGGATAGAGAGGATGCCTATACTCTACACTCAAAGCCCCCACATGGAAAACCGCACCCAGCTCATCCATGACCATCTTTATCTCGTCGATATCCTCGCCAGAAGAATGGTTACCCAAGTTCCCGCTTTTATGAACAGGGATGATATCAAGAGTGCCGGAATGCTTGGTCTCCTTGATGCGGCAAACAAATTCGATCCGAGCAAAAACATCCTTTTCAAGACCTTTGCCGAATATCGAATTCGTGGCGCCATCCTTGATGAAATGCGCAAACTCGACTGGTTTTCCAGATCTCTTCGCGACAAGCAAAATAAAATCGGCAGGACCATCTCCGACCTGGAGATGCAGCTGGGGCGAGAGCCTGAAGACCATGAAGTCGCCGGGGCAATGGCCATGTCGCTTGATGAATATCGGGCGATACTTGTCGAGGTAAGTCACCTGGGGTGTGTCAGCCTCAATGAGACCCTCGACCATTCCGAGGAAGGACGATCTTTCCTCGACAGTCTCACCGATGACCGGCCGCAAACTGCACCTGGGGCAAGGATTGAAGACCAGCAACTGACGAGCACCATTGCCCTGGTGCTCAACCAGCTTTCCGAGAAAGAGCGATTGGTGATTTCTCTCTACTATTATGAAGAACTCACCCAGAAGGAAATTGCCGAAGCTATGGAACTTTCCGAAGGACGAGTGAGTCAATTACATAGCCAGGCGCTGATCAAACTGAAGACCAAATTGGACGCTCGACTATAAGCATCGTAACTCTTCAGCCTTGCGCCAACCCCACTTATACTAGGAGCAACCATGACGGAATCTATTGTTTTTTTCTATTTTTTTCTGGTTTTTTTGCTCCTGTTCCTTGGCACAGCGCTCAAAGCCTACTCCTTAAAAAAGGAGAACAAGCTCCTCGCCGAGCAACTCACTGAAACCACGGTGTCCCTCGAACGAACCCGACAAAATCTCAGCAAGCTCCAGGAAAAGCATGAGAAAATCGCCGAGTTCCAAACCAGCTTAGGAGAGGCTGAAGAGAAGGCAAAATTTCAAAGACCACGATACAGCGAGCTCCAGTCCCCAGAAAGACCGCGTAACACCCCGGAACGGTACAGCTACATCCATTCCTTGGCGGAAAAAGGCTTATCCTTTGAAGAGATTGCCTCAATACTTGCTATCTCAACCCACGAAGCCAGACAGTTGCTGGTTTTGTCAAAAATTGCCAAAGGAAATTAAGAAGATAAGACAATCGACAAAGGGTTTAAGATTTATCGGTGGCAAACCGATAAGAAGAGCAGAGGCAGAAACACTCAACTGAAACAACACACAGAGAAACCCATGGTATCAGGAAAATACAGCGCGTTATCCGGGGCCATTGCCAGAGAACAGGCCATCAGCAATGTAAGTAATAATTTGGCCAATATCAGCACCACAGGGTATCGTCGTTCACAAGTAAGTTTTGAGGCCATTCTTCGCGGCGAACAGCAGACGCAAGAAGCAAAAGGTATAAATTACAGCAGGGTGCGCCAAAACTTCAGCGATTTTTCCGAGGGCCCACTGCGACAAACAGAAGATCCCCTCAACTTTGCCATCCATGGCGACGGATTCTTCAAGATTCAGGGGGCAAATGGCCCTCTCTATACAAGGCGCGGCGATTTCATGATCAACGCCGAAGGCTTACTGACTACCAGCAACAACCTGCCGGTTCTTGATGAGGGCAATGGCCGGATTACCATTCCGGACACCGCTACCAGCCGGATCTCCGTTGGAGACGATGGTACCATCTCTCTTCTTGGACAGCAGGGCGCCCGTACGGAAGTCGCAAAGATGGCAATTGTCGGCATAAACGACAAAAAACAATTGATACGTGAATCCGATACAGCTTTTTCCCTGGCCCCCGGGGGAGCCGAACAACCACTCGAAAACACCCGGGTGGTGCAGGGCAGCCTTGAACTGGCAAATATTAATATGGCATCGGAATTAGCGCAAATGATGGATAATTTCCGAACTTTTGAGACCTATCACAAGGTATTGAAGGGCTATTCAACCATCGGCGAAATCCAAGATGATCTTGGCACCCTGGCATAATCTTAACTCGCAACAGCTCATTCCACGAAAGGAAAACCAATGATCCGCTCACTTTGGACCGGCACCACCGGAATGCACAGCCAGCAGTTGAATATCGATGTTATTTCCAATAACCTGGCTAACGTCAGCACCACCGGTTTCAAAAAAAGCCGGGCCGATTTCCAGGACCTCCTGTACCAAACCATGAAGGTTCCCGGAAGTCAAAGTTCCGCAGACACCCAATCGCCGACCGGTATTCTCATCGGCCTGGGTGTTAAACCGGCGGCCGTGTCGAAGATATTTACCCAGGGAGACCTCATCCAGACCCTGAACGAACTCGACGTTGCCATTGAAGGAGAGGGGTTTTTGCAGATTGAGATGCCGAACGGCAACACCGGGTATACCAGATCGGGAGCCTTAAAGCGCGACAGCAATGGTCGCTTGACCAATTCCGATGGCTATCCGATTCTTCCGGCTATAACCATCCCCGACGGTTCCCGGCAGATTACCATCAGCGAAGGCGGCATCGTCAGCGCCATAATTGGTGCCGACACAACCAGCACGCAAATCGGCACACTGGAACTTGCCACCTTCACCAACAACAGCGGATTGTCGGCCATCGGCAAAAACCTCTTCACCGAAACCGCCGCTTCCGGAACCGTTCAAGTAGGCACACCCGGCGCCGCCGGCGTCGGCACCCTGCTGCAGAATTACCTGGAAGGTTCCAATGTCAACATTGTCGAGGAGCTGGCCAGCATGATCACCACCCAAAGGGCCTATGAGATTAATTCGAAGACCATCCAAACCTCCGACCAAATGATGCAGACAACCAACCAACTCGTCTAATTATGATAAAATTTCTGCTCACTATGTTGTTGTTTTTCGCGCTCTTCACCAGCTCGCAAGCGCTTGAAATAACTTTTAACCAAAGCGCCCAGGTAGATGATACGCTTATCAGACTGGGCGATGTGGCAAAGTGTGATGAGCAGTCTCCCTTGGCGGAAGCGCTTATTAGCCAACCCGTCGGCCAGTCCCCGGCCCCGGGTGAAACCCTGGTTCTCCATTTCCAGAAAATCAAACAACACCTTTCAGCCAACCGTTCTTTGCCGGATGATATCATTTGGAGTGGTTCACCAACCATCCAAGTCAGCCGCCAGGGTGTTGCCATTACTGCCGACCGAATCCAAGGGATCATAACCGAATATCTCAGCGATACTCTCAAAAACGTGGTAAAGGCCGACATCAGATTTATCCCGAATTCCCTCCCCCTGCCTTTTACCGTTCCCAAGGGCGACCTGACCTGCGATGTCATTCCCTCCAACCCAAAGATACTCAGCAGCTCCAGCTTTTCGATGATTTTCAAGGTCGATGGCAAAGTTGTTAAAAATATGTCGGTGCGCGGGAAAATCGAGGCCCTTGCCCAAGTCGTGGTTGCCGCCGAACCGCTGAAAAAGGGACTTATCCTCCAACCGCAGCACCTCGCTGTCGCTGCCATGGATATCGGTGAAATGGCCAATCCCGAACTTGATTCGCAGGGTCTTCTCGGCCTGCAACTTACCAAGGCCGTGGCGAAGGGTGCCCCTGTTTTCGGATCCATGGTGGAGACCTTACCGGTAATAAAGCGTGGTCAGAAAGTGAAAATGGTCATCGAAGCAGGATCGCTGCACCTGACGGCAACCGGCTTCGCCCATAGCGACGGCAAGCTCGACCAGATAATCAAGGTACAAAATATCGAATCAAACAAAATGCTCCAGGGCCGAGTTTCAGGGCCGGGTGTTGTGGAGGTGATGCTTTAATATGGAAAAATTCCTTTTCTCCCTACTGGCTTTTCTACTGCTGTCAGCATGCGCCGCTCCACAAAGTGCACCGGTGGTGGTTCGCGAACCGCTCGAAGAAATACAATCCACCGGGGAACCAACCAACGAGGCCGGTTCGTTGTGGCGGGAGAATAATCATTCAATGTTCTCCGACCGTAAGGGCCGGGATGTCGGCGATATAGTCACAGTCATTATCTCCGAAAAGGCCAGCGCCTCGAAAGAAGCAACTACCTCGACCAGCAGATCGAGCAATATGTCTGCCTCCATCCCCAATTTTTTCGGCCTGGAGAATGACAAACTTTGGGCTACAGCCTATAATCCCGTGGATCTTCAGAACTTGGTGAAAGCCGATTTTGCCAATGGTTTTGACGGCACCGGCACCACCACCAGAAAAGAAGACCTCAGCGCCTTTCTCACTACCCAGGTGGTCGGTCGCTATCCCAACGGCCAGCTGAAAATTCGCGGCGGTAAGGAGGTTATGGTCAACAGCGAGGTACAGATCATTTATCTGACCGGCATTGTCAGACCGGTCGACATCACCGCTGCCAACACCATCAACTCCACCAAGATACTCAATGCCCGGATCAGCTATACCGGTAAAGGGGCGATCAGCGACAAACAGGAACCCGGCTGGGCAATGCGCTTTCTTGATACTGTCTGGCCATTTTAATTTTAAAATTCACGATCTCCGGTGTCCTGCATGCAATCTTCACGCACGCTCTTTATAACTCTCATCCTCTGCTCGCTCTTCGCCGTTCCCCTTGCAAACGCCGCCAGGGTAAAAGACCTGGCGCAGCTGCACGGGGTACGCAACAACCAGCTCCTCGGCTATGGACTGATAACCGGTCTGAACGGTACCGGCGATGATATGAGCAAATCCGCCTTCACCCTCCAGGCAATATATAATATGATGACCCGCCAGGGAATCACCATCAATCCCGATAATATAGCGGCCATCAAGCTGAAAAACGTCGCCGCAGTAATGGTAACAGCCACCCTGCCGCCGTTTGCCAAGTCCGGATCAACCGTTGACATCCAGGTATCATCCATGGGCGACTCAAAAAGCCTCGCCGGCGGTACTCTTCTCATGACTCCGCTGGTTGGGCCGGACGGTAAGGTGTATGCCGTTGCCCAAGGATCGCTGTCAACCGGCTCCTTTGCCTTTGGCGG
The DNA here is from genome assembly GCA_031441605.1 of Deltaproteobacteria bacterium. Lineage (GTDB taxonomy): Bacteria > Desulfobacterota > Desulfobulbia > Desulfobulbales > Desulfocapsaceae > Desulforhopalus_A. The sequence continues at coordinate 84,105 of JANNQF010000062.1, read as the reverse complement.
CAAGGCTGCCCAGGTGCAAAAAAATCATCCCACCGTCGGCACCATTTCCGGAGGGGCCATCATTGAGCGGTCGGTGGAGAATGAATTGGGTGTCGGCGGCAAGTTGCAATATCAAATGAGCAATGCCGATTTTACCACGGCCGCCAATATGGCCGAGGTCATTAATAAAAGATTCGGTCAAGGCACCGCCTTCCCTGAATCGTCGGGGACGGTAAAAGTGGCAATTCCTTCACAATTCAAAGAAGATATCGTCGATTTTATTGCCGCAGTCGAGATCCTCGATGTGGAAACCGATTCGACGGCCCGGGTGGTGGTCAATGAACGCACCGGCACCATCGTCATGGGAAAAGATGTCCGATTGTCAACGGTGGCCGTTTCCCATGGCAATCTCAGTCTTGTCATCAAGGAAGATACCACTGTTTCGCAACCCAATCCTCTGGCCCAAGGAGAAACCGTCATCTCCACTACAACCAAGACAAAGGTGGTTGAAGACGATGGCCAGCTCGTCCTCCTGGATATGAATAAAGGCGTATCCATAGGCGAAATTGCCACGGCCCTCAACGCCATAGGCGCGACCCCCAGGGATCTCATCGCCATTTTTCAAGCCATCAAGGCGTCAGGCTCCCTGCATGGTGAGCTGATTATTATCTAATTTTCTACACCAGGAACCTTATGGATTTTCAAATTGATCCACGCATTGTAGCCGGTCGCGCAACCCAGCCATCCATGGACAAGAAAGCCAAAGAGCTCGCCTCACTCCGTAAGTCCAGCCAGGAATTTGAAGCACTTATGCTCACGGAAATGCTCAAGTCCATGCGCAAGTCCGTGCCGGAAGGTGGGCTCTTTGAGAAGGACAACGCCACGGAAATTTTCCGCGATATGCTCGACAGCGAAACGGCAAAGGCAGCCAGTCGCGGCAAGGGCCTGGGCATCGCTGATGCCATGTACAACCAAATGGCCAAACAGATCGAAAAGAAAAAATAGCCTCGCCTGACAGGTTGTTCCACCCAAGATCATTTTTTTCTAAAGCTTTTTCACCCTGCCTCCGATAATAATCTTGAAGAAAGGACTTCTTCCCAACACGTCAGACGCATCATAACACGGTGCGATATGCCGGAACGAGTAAGTAACAAAGAGTGCAAGGAAGCACGATTGAACCAGCAGGGAGGCAAGAAATGTTAGAAAATTCCAGTATCAGTGCGTATCAGCCGACAGTCAACTACCCCAGTCGGAAAACCGGCAACATTGCCACATACCAGCAGAGCGGGCAGCTCACCGAAAAGGAAAGTTTTAGTCTTGCCACCGACAAGGTGACGCTTTCCTACAGTTCCGAATCGGTAATGACCTATGACAGCTCTATGACCCTGCAAGGCAACAGGGGTGACGGTTTTGATCTGATGCGCGGACTGGTTCTCAATATGTTCAAAGAACAAGGCGTCGATTACCAAATCGCCACCGGCGATACACAAATAGATATCAGCACAATAACCCCGGAAGAAGCTCAAGACTTAGTTGCGGATGACGGGTATTTTGGGGTAGATAAGACATCACAGCGAATATTTGATCTCGCGGTCGGCATCGCCGGCGGGGATCCCGCAAGGCTTGATGCCGTTCGGGCAGGGGTTGAACAAGGTTTCCAGGAAGCCTTCAAAGCAATGGGCGACTGGCTTCCGGATATATCCTACAAAACCTACGATGCAGTAATGCAAAAACTGGATGACTGGGCAGGCATTGAAAGCAGTCAACAATCGAACAATTAGGTGAAGTCATGAGTGTAGAGTTCTTTGGAGTCGGTGGTCCGGGACAAATCGGCAGTCTGAAAAAGTCGCAGAAGATACAAGGCGATCAAAAGACTGAAGGTGCGGGAGAAGACAAAGTTCAGTTTTCCTCAGTACTCCAGGATGTCAATCGGGCAAAAGCGGCAACGACAAGTGGCGATGCGGAACGAACTGCGCGGGTGAAGGAACTGCAGGCGCAGATCAAGGAAGGTTCTTACCAGCCTGATCTGCAAAAGGTCTCCGCCTCATTGTTACAATTCTTAGTAGAGAACCGATAACATGGATACCGAGACCACCCACGACTATCTCGTCCGCCTGCGTGACGTCATCCTGCATGAAAGGGAGTGCGCCAAAACTCTTGACATGCCGGGCATGATTCTGGCCATGAACACCAAGGAAGAAATAGTCAAGGTGCTGGCCCATGTCAAGGTTATCGACGAGCAGGATAAGCCGATCGCCGCCCAGATTCGCTCCGAGAATCGCCGCAACGCCTTTCTCTTCAAATCTACTCTCGGCTGGATCAGACAAACGATGGAATTTTTCGGCCAGAAAACCGTAGCCTCTACCTATTCAGCGCATGGCTATACGGTTGCCTCCCAGGTAAATGGTCGCCTCCTTTCAGGAAGGATTTGATATGGCCGGTCTCATCAACGCACTCAACTCAGCCCGTACTTCCCTGGAAGTCAATCAGAAATCGATAGAGATTGTCGGCAACAATATCTCTAATGTCAATACTGCCGGCTATTCCCGACAAAAGGCCGAGTTCGAAACCTACCCGGCGATGAATTTCGGCGATTTTTTTATCGGCCAGGGCGTGAAAATTTCCAACGTCAGTCGCGATCACGATGTATTCATTGAACAGCAGCTGCAACTGAAGGCTGTTGATTATGGTTTTCAGGATGCTTTGACTCGTCCCCTCTCTGAATTGGAGAGCGTTTTCACCATCACCGAAGACAATATCTCCACCGATATTGACAATTTTTTTGACTCACTCCAGGAACTCACCGCCGACCCGAGTGATCTTGTGCAACGCAATAACGTCATTCTTCAGGGAGATGTGCTGGCAACCAGCTTCAACAATGCCGTCAATGATCTCAATTCGATAAAAGAAAATATCAACAACACCCTTGTTTCCAAACTCGATGCAGTTAACTCGCAGATCAGAGAACTAGCCGACCTCAACGACCGCATTTATTCTATTGAAATCCAAGGGCAAATGGCCAACAGCGCCAGAGACCAGCGCGATATGGTAGCTAAGGATCTGGCTAAAACCCTTGGCGCCATATCCTACGAGGATAAAAACGGTATGTTATCGGTACAGCTTCCCGGCGGCCTGCCGCTGGTTCAGGGCAACATGCCGATGACCATCAGCGCCGACACCTCCGGCGCCGACATGGTCCTGCAACTTCACGCCGGTGGGGTCGCCAGGGATCTTAATACTAAAAATCTTGGTGGAGCCTTCCAGGCCTTGGTTGATGTTCGCGACAACCTCATTCCGGAAATGAATGCCGACCTCGACAAACTTGCCTATGAATTGAGCGTACAAATCAATCTCCAGCATCAGGCCGGTGGGGCACTCGACTCAAGCACCGGCAATCTCTTTTTCAACATGCCGCCCAACTATGTCGTCTCCCCCCCAGGACCCGCTCCGACGGCCACGCAATATGCCGGCGCTGCTCGCAACATGAGTGTCGTCATTACCGATCCGGTTAAAATTGCCGCCGGAGCCGCCGCCGACCCAGGACCACCGCCGGGCACAGTCGCTCCCGGTGATAACAGTAACGCCCTCACCCTCTCGAATATCGGAGACACCTACTTAATTGGCGGAACCGACTCTTTTACTTCTCTTTACGGTAAGATATCGGCGAAAATTGGTGTCGAGAGCAACCAAAACCAATTGTCCCTGAAGGGTGCGGAAGATGCTATGGATCAGCTGGAGAATTTCCGGGACGGCTTGGTCGGGGTATCTCTTGAGGAAGAAATGATCAGCCTGATTCAATTCCAACGCGGCTTCGAGTCATCCGCCAAATTCCTCTCTACCGTCGATGAAATGATGTCGACGATATTGGAAATTAGAAGATAGCCAAGCATAAGGACGACGCATTATGAAAGTAACCGACAATTCAACCTACCGGTTAATGCAGACCAATCTCGACCGAATCACCAATGATCTCTTGACCCTTCGCAACCAAGGGGCAACGGGCTTAAAGCTTACTAAGGCTTCCGACGATCCCGGCGCCATCCGTCCGGTTCTTACCACCAGATCGCAACTGCAACAGAATACCCGCTATCTTGAAACCATGGGCCTGGCTGGAGATAAAATGGCCGCCACCGACGGGTATCTTTCCCAGATCGAAAACACCCTGGTGCGGGCCAAGGAAATTGCCATCAATGCGGTTAATGGCGGCTTAAGTACAACCGATTTGGCAACCCTTGCCGACGAGGTCGCCCAACTGCGCAATCAGCTGCTCGACACCGCCAATGCCAGTATTGACGGTAAATTTATTTTTGCCGGTTACCAGGAAGATACCAAACCGTTTACGGTCAACCCCACCTACGATCCAGCATTGTACGACGAAAGTGATGTGACTACCTGGCCCTACCTGTATCATGGCGACAACAATCCAACCCAATTAGAAATAACCCCCGGCGAATTGCTCAAGACCAATCTCACCGGCAATGAACTCTTTATGGGTATCACCAATGAAATTGCCGCCATCGGCTATGCCAACCCCTACCAGGGTGAATCGATGACCTCCGGGCCGATCGGTGTCGGCAGCCTTGGTAACGACATAATTATTACCTCTGCCGCAACTCCACCGGTGGTCACTACCATTGCAGGGACTGCTCTTACCGACACCGACAACAACTACGCCGCAAAAGTCGCCGGCCTTCTCAGCACCGGCACCGGTCTCGTGGCAACAACCAATGCCGCCAGTGCAAATGTTGGCTCTCTAGCCCTCAGCGACTTCGTTGTCGCCGACGGGGATACCTACAGTCTTAATATTACTTCAGGCGGCGTTGCCGTTGCGGCAACTGTTAACGGTTCGGCAGTACGTCCTTTTGATCTGAACGGCATGGCAGCAGCCCTTGCCAACACTGCGGGAGCAACCAATCTGCAGCCAACAAGCGGCACCCTTGCCAACGGCGTCTCCTATGATATTTCCAGCGGCGCCCTCGTCCTCACCGGACCGGCCGATGGCTCGGACATTGATTTGGCGGAAACCATCTTTGACGGAAACATTACCGCAACTGTGCCGACCGGAGGAATTACCGGCGGTGACCAGACTGTCTATGGTACCGTAAATATTGCCCCCAATTCGCCAATCGACGTAACTCTAGCCGGGACAGGACTTGCGGATATAGGCCTTACCGCTGACACCCTCAACGGTGCCTCCGGCCGGCTTGATCTCTTCACTGTTCTTATGCATACCGAAGAGGCCATCCGAGCCGGTAATTTTGACAATCTCACCGGGCCGGGTGGATCGCTGCAGGCGCAAATTGACAATCTGGAAATCGCCGCTAATCAAAACCGCGGGCAACGGAGTTCCCTGGGAGCCAGAGCGCAGCGCGTTGATTCAGCGATTTTACACCAGGAAGATGCGCAAATCGACCTTAAACAAATCCTTTCACGCTATCAGGATGCGGATATCTTAAAGATATATAATGATATAATTCAGAAAGAAAGCGCCTTTGAAGCCGCCTTGAATGTAACCGGCAGAGTCTCGCAGATTTCGATTCTTGATTATTTCTAAACATCGATTACTATCATGCGAGCAAACAGAGGTCAAAGGCGGTGTTCCTCCCACAAGCCAAGCACTCTTAATCCCATGGTAGCATAATTGATCATCTCGTAACGAGCCATTCATAGTGCAAGAAAGGCTTTCATCGCCGAGCTGACTACCATCTTAATTTTCCGGCGGAACAAACCGTCATTACGGGTGTCAAATATGCTGGTTCTCACCAGAAAAATCGGCGAAGGTATTATCATAGGTGACGATGTAACGATCACCATTGTAGAATTGAAAGGCGGAAATGTCAGAATTGGCATAGATGCCCCACGTGACAAAAGAATATACCGCCAGGAAATTTATAATCGAATCGTCGAAGAAAATCGCGAAGCCACTCACTGGAACATGATCGATCTCGATAGTATTAGCGATAACCTAACCGTGAGAAAAGATACAAATGGAAAAAATTAATACTCGCTTTGGTGAAGTTGAATATGACCCGAATAATCTTCTCCATTTTCCGGCAGGGTTAATTGGCTTACCGAATCTCCGCCACTTCATTGTCATGCCCAACAAAAAGCAAGGTCCGCTTTTCTGGATTCAGAGTGTTGATGAACCTGACATAGCATTTGTGCTCACCGACCCGACCAATTTCTTCCTTGATTACCTCGTGGCACCTGACACGGCAGAGCGCCAGATACTCCACATAGATGACAAGGACGAGTGCTTTGTTCTTACTGTTGTAACCGTCCCTCCGGATCAAAATATCACAATGAACCTTGCCGCCCCGATTCTTTTTGCTGCAAAAACCAACCGGGCTATTCAAGTTATTCTCGAAGGCACCACCTACTCTTCAAAAACCCCTCTCCCAAAATAACTCTTCCACATATAGAATCCGGCAGTCAGCTACATAAAAACGATAGGTTGACTGCTTGTATTTCTTTTTTTGTGTTGAATAGTATCAATCCATTTTTTCATATTAGTGGATGTATCATTCTTCTCTGTTCCTATAATCTTTATTCATTTTCGCCATTTTTCTGCTAAAGAAAAAACCCCCGCCAGACGACAAGTATCTTACCTGCGAGGTAAACTAAACGAGACTTTACGTTTGTAAAAAATGATTGAAAACGACGCCAAAGCACCTTTTCAAGGAGGATTATTACCATGGCACTCACAATCAATACAAACGTATCATCATTAAATGCCCAGAGAAATCTCGGCAAATCACAAGCAGATCTTTCCCGCTCCATGCAAAGGCTATCATCCGGCCTCCGAATCAATTCGGCAAAAGATGACGCAGCCGGTCTTGCCATCTCCGACCGTATGACCTCTCAAATCAGAGGCCTAAACCAGGCTGCGCGAAATTCCAACGACGGTATATCTCTTGCTCAGACCGCTGAGGGAGCGCTCCAGGAAACAACCAACATCCTCCAGCGGATGCGTGAGTTGGCCATCCAGTCGGCAAACGATACCAATAGTGCCTCCGATCGAGCCTCTCTCCAAGCCGAAGTCAACCAGCTTCAGCAGGAAATGACCAGGATTGCCACCAGTACTTCTTTTAACGGCAGAAACGTCCTCGACGGCACCCTGAATAATGCCCAGTTTCAAGTGGGGGCTAATGCCAACGAAACGATTTCCTTCTCGATCCCTTCGGCTAAAGCCGCAGAACTTGGTAACCACGAATTATCATCAACCAATGCTACTGCTTTTGCCATTGAAGCAGCGACTACTATGGCTGCCGATACACTTCTGGGCAACAATGTGACGGCCCAAACTCTGGAAATCTTTGGCCCTGAAAGTGCTGCGGTATCTGTTGTAACCGTGGCCGTCAACGACAGCGCCAAACAGATTGTCGATAAGGTTAATATTCTCTCCGCAGACACCGGCGTCACCGCCATAGCCAAGACTACGGCCACCATCTCCGGCATTGGCTCAGCCGGAATAGTGTCTTTCAAATTAGCCGGCACCAACACCGGCACTGGCGAGGAAATTCCCGTCAGCGCCCTGGTGGGTGTTGGCGACCTCACAGCCCTGGCCCAGGCCATTAATGACCAGGCAGGCAATACCGGAATCAGCGCCACACTCAGTGGCGACAAAACCGAAATTACGCTAAACCAGGCAACAGGATATGATATCAAGATCAGCGACTATACACACAGTGTTGCCGCTGACACCATGATTGTCGAGGGTAATGAATCCGACGCAGCACCACCAGTACCCACAGCAATCACCCTTACCAGCGGCACGGGTGGCGATTCCACCGTCATTGGCGGTGAGATCCGTTTTTTTGCCAATGGATCCTTCAATGTCAGTAGTTCTGCTGACGCCGCAGGCGGTTCTCTGTTCAGCACCGGAGTCGATGCTCCCAACGGCAGCACCCTGCAATCCATTGATGACGTAGATATCAGCACGGTTCAAGGCGCATCCGATGCCATCAGATCCATTGATGGGGCCGTTGGTCAGATAGACCGCATGCGCGGTGACCTCGGTGCCCTGCAGAACCGCTTTGAATCGACCATCGCCAATCTGCAGAATGTCTCAGAGAATCTCTCTGCCGCCCGCAGTCGGATTCTCGATGCCGACATTGCCATGGAAACCTCGGCCATGACCAAGAACAATATCCTGCAACAGGCCGGAGTTGCCATTCTCGCCCAGGCGAATACCACTCCGCAATTGGCATTACAGTTACTCCAAGGCTAATACACAAAGCTAACTAGCTGGAATCAGGGGATGGTAATGACGTAAAGCTCATCCCCTGATTTTTTTTTGATCTTTTGAATATTTTTCTAAACTCTTTCCAGCCACTGTCCGAAAAGAGCAACATAGAGAAAGGAACCACTGAGCAATGAAAGAGTGCTTCCAAACTGAATCAAAAAAACCAAAAGGAGGAATCTATCGACCTACACCAGGCTACATGAACAAATAGTGTTTATTAAAAAGGGCAAGGACGCCCATCTGTAACCCATACAACATATTCATGGAGGAATATCATGGGACTTTCTATTAATACAAACGTAATGTCTCTCAATGCCCAACGCAACTTGGGTCAGTCTCAATCCGCTCTTTCCAAATCAATGCAGCGCCTTTCATCAGGTCTGAGAATCAACTCAGCAAAAGACGATGCAGCCGGCCTCGCCATTTCCGACCGTATGACCTCGCAGATCCGCGGTCTGAATCAGGCAGCTCGTAACTCCAATGACGGTATCTCTCTGGCCCAGACGGCTGAGGGTGCTCTTCAGGAAACCACCAATATCCTTCAACGTATGCGTGAGCTGGCCGTTCAGTCAGCAAACGATACCAACAGCTCCTCGGATCGGAGTTCCCTGCAAGCTGAGGTTAATCAGCTCCAGCAGGAAATGACCCGTATCGCTGATACCACTTCATTCAACGGCAAGAAACTGCTGGACGGAAGCTTGACCACCGCCCAGTTCCAGGTAGGTGCCAATGCCAATCAGACAATTTCTTTTGGCATCAACTCCGCAAAAGCCTCTGATCTTGGTAACAACGCCTTAGAATCAACCAATGCGGCTGCTCTTAATAATGTCATAGCTGCCGCTTCTACTGCTGCTACTAGTAATGTTGGTGGTAATAATGTAGTGGCTCAAACACTGACAATCAACGGTGACACAGTCAACACTGTAAGTGTAGGTGCAGACGCCACTGCTCAAACTATTGCCAACGATATCAACGCTGAAACCGCAACTACTGGCGTGACAGCCACGGCAAGCACAACTGCAACTATATCAGGTTTCAATGTGGCTGGAGATATAACGTTCAACCTGACGGGAGCTGCCACTGAAGCAATCGTTGCAACTATAACAGATGTTAACGACCTCACGGCAATATTCACAGCCATTAATGCTGAGACAGGTACAACCGCGATCACCGCTACCCTGAGTGATGATAAGAAAAGCATAAGCTTAGCCAATACTACAGGGGCAAATATCGCAATTGACACTTATACAAATACCGGAGCTGTTAATGCTACCATGGCTGTCACTGGCGGGAAAGGCGATGCAGTCACATTAACAGAGGGTGATACCGACTCCACCACCGTTGCCGGAAAGCTCAGTTTTGGTAACACTCCCGTTAATGTGACCAGTTCAGTTACAACAGGTGCTATCACCTACAGTTCTGCTTACGGGATTGAGGCAGCATCGGTTTTATCTGCTGATACTAGTGGTGGTAACAACGTGGCAGCTCAGACCCTGACCATCGTCGGACCTGATGGTTCCAGCACCGCATCTGTCGGTGTCAACAGCAGCGCAAACGCCATTAGCGGTTTGGTCAATGCTCAATCTGCGGACACTGGCGTCACGGCTGAGGCCAGGACCACAGCAACGCTTTCTGGTCTGGTTAAAGACGGTACAATAAGTTTCGACCTGCAAGGAACTAATAGCGAGGCAATCTCCATCAGTGCCACCGTAACAACCACCAACCTCTCCTCTTTAGCCCAGGCCATTAATGACCAAGCCGGAAACACCGGTATTAGTGCCTCCTTGGCCGGGGACAATAGCAGCATAACATTAACCCAAGCAGCCGGATATGATATCCAGATCGGCAACTATCGACATGATACTAATGTTGCCGCTAACACGTTGACCGTTGCTGGCAATGAAGGTGCAGGAGTGAAACTAGCAGGCGATACTGCCAGTGTCACTGACTCCACAGTTGTTGGTGGAGAGGTTGTTTTTTCCAGTTCCGGCACCTTCAATATAAGTAGCAATGTAGCAGGAGTCGGCTCCCTCTTCACTGCCACGGCAGGTGGGGCCAACGTCAGTACTCTGAGCTCCATCGACAACGTGGACATTACCACTGTCCAAGGCTCAGCCGATGCCATCAAGGCCATTGACGGCGCCCTGACTCAGGTTGACAATATGCGCGGTGAACTCGGTGCGGTGCAGAACCGTTTCGAATCCACCATCGCTAACCTGTCAAACGTCTCTGAGAATCTCTCCGCTGCCCGCAGCCGGATTCTCGATGCCGACATTGCCCAGGAAACTTCGGCAATGACCAAAAACAACATCCTGCAGCAGGCCGGTGTCGCAATTCTGGCCCAGGCTAACCAGGCTCCTCAGCTGGCTCTGTCTCTGCTCCAGTAATCTTATCCTTAACCCTGGAGGGCTGTACCTTGGCCCTCCAGGCCTTAGCAAATACAAATAAAGTTCAACAGGATAAGAGGAGAATACCATGGTCAGCGAAACAATGAATGTCACTGGTACCCACATGCAGAAGATGCCGCGGGCATCTGAACAGGTTGATTCCGGTCGCAAAAATGTGAAAGAAGATCCTGACAAGGATCTGGGGAGTGCCAACAAAAAGAGCGTCCAGGCGGAGGAACTCCTGACTCAGATAAAGGCCTTGACGGAAAACGGCATATACAGTGTCCGTTTTGAAAACGATGACCGATCAAAACAACTGATTGTGAAAATCGTCGACAATGAAACACAGGAAGTCATCCGCCAGGTTCCGGCCGAAGAACTCTTGGGAATGAAGGCGGCACTAGCCGAGCTTCAGGGCAATTTTGTCGACACCACATCATAACGGTTACGACAATGTCGCAGCAGCAGGAAAAGTAGTAACAATTTGTAAATACTTCGAAAAACCATCAAGGAGCACGATATGGCGGAGATAATGTTTGGTGGCTTAGCCACAGGTCTGCCCACTGACGACATCGTTACAAAGCTCATGGCACTGCAGCGTCGTCCCCTTGATCGGCTGACAAGTGAAAAGACCAATGAGGCGACCCGCCTCAAGGCCTACAGTCAACTCAACACCAGGCTGGATGATCTGAGAAAAGCAGCCGATGCCATGAACATCACCAGCGAGGTGCGCACTACAAAGGTCAATCTCGGCTCCGAGAGCAACTTTAAGGCTACCTCCGCCAACGCCGGCACTGGAAGCTATGCTGTAAGCGTGGCGCAACTGGCTCGAGTGCAGAAAGATGTGAGTATCGGTTATGCTTCAAAGACGACGACCACTTTAAAAACCGGCAGCCTCGTCATAAAAGACAAGGCTGGCCCAACCGGCATAGCCATTAAAACCATTACAATTGATGCCACAAACAACTCGCTGCAAGGCATTCAGGCTGCAATAAATGCGGAATCCGCGACAACGGGCATAAGTGCTACCATCATCGGCAATGATGCAAGCTCTTACCACCTGGTATTAACGGGAAAAGACGCATCGACAAGTTTCTCGATAGACACCACTGCCTTAACGGGCGGTACTGGAGCGGCCCTCAGCATCACCAACAGCCAAACCGCTCAGCAGGCAGTGACCATCATCGATGGCGTCCCGATTGTCAGTAACTCCAATACCGTTACCGATGCCATCAGCGGTGTGACCCTGAATCTCACAGCGGCAAATGTTCAAACCTTTGCTGGCAGCCAACTTCCAAGTGAGACAGGGATAGATTCATGGTTTTGGGCAACTCCACCCAAATATGCAACCACAACCATGGATGTCGTCGCCGACTCCGGAGCTTTAAAAGAGAAAATCAGCACCTTCGTCAGCAGCTACAACAAGGTTATGGACTGGATCAATGAAGGCTATCAAACCAAAGCGGCCACTGACACAACAACTGATTCGACAACCACCGACACTTCGAAGAAAGAGGATATCTTAAGCGATTACCTGCGTGGCGACTCAACGGTAAGCAGTGTGAAACGTGGCCTCCAGGCACTCTTGACCGACAGTGTAAAAGGCACCGGCGCATTGCACATATTGAGTGATATCGGCATAACCACCAATAAAGACGGAACCCTCACGCTGAACAGCAGCAAGCTTGATTCGGCCATTGAAGGTGGCGTCGAAAACATGGTCACATTGCTGGCCGGTGAAGGGAGTGTCGATGGAGCTATGAAAAAATTTAACTCCTACTTGGTTAAACTCACCTCAACCGCCAGTGGGATGTATGCCGACAAAAAAGATCGCTACAAGACGCGCATCGAGCGCTTGGATGCTCAGATCACCCAGAAAGAGACCATGATGGAAAAAATTGAAAAAACAATGCGGGCACGATTCAATGCCATGGAGCTCTTGGTGAGCAATCTCAACGCCCAGAGCAGCTTTCTTACCCAACAGATGGATTCACTCAATAATTCGGGGAACAACTGATGAATGCCTACAGCCAATACCAGCAAAATCAGATTTTCTCAGCAACTCCTGAGCAAATTCTCCTGATGCTCTACGACGGGGCGATACGCTTCACCCGTCAGGCTATTAGCGGTCTTGAGGAAGAGGATCTTACCCTCTTTCATCACGGCATCAAAAAAGCAATGGCCATCATCACCGAATTTTCCAACTCCATAGACCATGCTATCGGTGGTGAAATTGCCGAAAATCTTGATGCACTCTACAATTTCATGATACGAGAACTGACACTTGCGAATCTCCATAAAGATATCGAGAAATTGAAAGTAGTTGACAGGCTGCTGGTCGATCTCCGGGCTACCTGGAGGGAAGCAGTGGAGATCAACAAGGGACAAATATCCGCGAGTCGGCTGAGTTCCATTTCAGCATCAGCATCATCCGATCGCTCGATGCCTGAGGCTTATGTCCCTCTCTCAATATCCCGTTAACATTAACTATACCGACAAACACAAAAAATGCAGCAGTTTGAAGCGCTTCTATCACAGTCGATACATGAGTATGCAGAGATACTCGAGTTCCTGCAGAAGATGGACGAGGAAATTGGCACCGCTTCGCCCGAGGGACTTTTGGAGCTCGGAGAATCATTAGCACAATTACAAAATCATGCAGCAGAGACCGATCAGGTTTTGCTTATGCAACTCAGCAAACACTCAGCACTGGCTGAAACAATGCAGCCTCTTTTGGATAGACGCGAACAGATAATGAAGGAAATTCTTTTTCTGAATGGACGTATTACTGAAAAGGCCTCAGGAGTGAAATCACTTATTGCTCACGAGATGGAAAAACTCCGCACTGGTCTTTCAGCACTGAATGGATACAAACAACAACAAAACAACCAGGGACGGATTGTCGACAGGGCTTTATAGGATGTCAAGGGATTTTTTCTTGTAGCAAGATGTTAGTCAGCCTCAGCCTCCAGGAAGGGGGAGATGATGCAGAGCGTAGAAATGTATTTTAATGACATGATTGCCAAGCACAACCTTTTCTCACAAACTGCGAGCTTGCTCATTCAGGAAGCTGCCGCTTTATCGCCAAGCGATATCCACCACCGTTGTAAAGCTCTCTCAACCATGCGCAAGGAACTCACAGAAGACAACGAACAACTCTCTATTCGCATGGAATTTCTGGGATCAGGAATTCTCAACACATCCTATGTCGGAGAATTTCAACGAGCCCTTGATAAGTCCATCCTGACTTGCGATTCTCTCTACGCTGAGCTTCTTGTCTACAAAAACCAACTCACATCCAACCCACAATAATCCTTCCTTGTTTTCCCTCCACATAAACACCGTTGCTCGAAGTTTTTTTTAATGATAAGATGACACCGATATAAGGTTTGGACATTAATCGTTTTGTCTCTCACTGAGTTGGAAATCGAATCAAGGAAAAGTTATGAATGCGGACATCGACACCTTGAACACTATACCGAATGGAAAGCCTGTTCGAATCTTCATTCCGCTTCTTGACCGATTGGACCGGGTCAGAGCGCAATGTGTCTACCAGCAGACTTCACCACCAAAATTTACCCTTATTTTCAAGGCGGGCCTCCTTCCTCTCGACGATATCGATGTAAGACAGCCGTGTATCATCACCATTGATATGGGAGGACCTACCCTTTCACTGGAGGCGATGATTCAAGAAATCGTCAATCCGCAGACCCTGCAGATGATCCTGCAGAAATCCATCAGTCATGATCAAATGCGCGAATTTTTTCGCATTGATGCGGTGACGCAAGTTATCTCGAGCTCTTTTCGCACCCAATTCGTTAACCAAAACAGTGAGCCCTGGTCAATCCAAGGAGAGACGGTGGACCTCAGCGGCAGCGGGATTCTGGCAATTTTTCCAAATCCACCTCCCACCGAGAAACAGGTCCAGTTGGAGATCTTTGTTCCATCCGTCGAACCTGTAACCGTCAAGGTTATCGCCCACCAGGTTCGGGTGCAGCGGCAAAATGACGGCCGCTATGAAGTGGCGTACCATTTTGATGATATATCCACAGAGGATAGAGATAAAATTATTGGCTGCTGCCTGGTACTCCAAAGAAAATTACTGCGACTTAAGGTCCAGGTTGCGGGAAAATGATTGCAGGATCGCCTATTTTCATGAGATGCCACCATGTCTGAACAGGATCTTCTTCGCCTTGTCCATTCCATACCTGACGGTCAGCCGGCGACACTCACCGTAACCGATTTATCCGGTGAAAAACGACACCTGCAAGGTGTTTATAAAGAATCGAGGGCCCCCTCTTTCTTCTTCCTTTCTCCACCGGAACAGCTTCCAGGTACCCTGGACACAACTAAACAGTGTTCCTTTTCCAGCAGGGACAAGAGCGATGGAGAGATATCTTTGATTGCTGATATCCTGGATAAAATCAGCAACAGATCCCTTGAGCTTGTGGCCAGAAAACCGGTGCGGGCTGAGGATCTCCGCCAGTTTTTCCGGGTATCCCTGCGAGCCCGGATCATTATTCATTTCTTTCCGGAAAATCCCGACAGCAATCAGCAGGAATGGCAGATGGAGGGTGAAACTGTCGACATCTCACAATCCGGCACCTTAGCCGTTCTTCCGGCGGAATGTGCTAATAGCAATAACCTTGACCTTGAGATTGCCCTGGTAAATCCTCCCAAGCAGGTGTTTTGTACCGGCCATGTGATCCGCGGCAAACGAGTAAAAAAGGATCGCTGGCTGGTCTCTTTTCACTTCGATAAAATTTCTGCTGCCGATCAAGATGCCATTGCCAAGAATTGCTTTGCCGAGCAGCGCCGACAACTGCGTGATAAAGGCGAGACTTATTGATTGCGAGAAAACGCATTCGCTTAAGCCGACCAGTTTACTATGACAAAGGATGACCTTAAAAAAATTGAAGACCTGAGAAAATGGCTGCCGGCAAAGATAAAAATCTAATACACAGTGAGGTACTTCAGTATATCTCACTCCTCGAAGATAAAAATATTCACATTCTTCAGGCATATCTTTTCGGTTCATATGTCAAAGGGAATGCAGATCAATGGAGCGACATAGACGTAGCACTTATCATCGATAGGTTTATTGGAGACAGCTTTGATTTTTGTTTTATGTTGGCGAAATTAGCCAGAAATATTGATTCAGACATAGAACCGCACCCATATTTAATGTCGGAATTCAATGAAAACAACCCCGTTGCAGGGGAAATTTTGAAAAATGGTGAAAGGGTCTTCTGACTTATCCGCCAACGAACGTTGGTTGCAAGAACCTCAAGCTGCTGCCGATCTGGCACGCGCACTTGATTGGTCCACGACCAATTCCGCCAATGATACCAATGTGGACAGCATTCTTGAGAAGTTAACCAATGGCTAAGGCCGATGCCTATTCATTAGTCAGACGTGATTTGAACAACCCAGTATTTCAGTAAAATCTTCTCTCATTGCAAAAACCTGAGCGACTCGCAGCACAGGACACTTTGAATAAGATCCGCCAACTCACCTGGAATCAGCTCTACCGAGACAGCGGTTTAAAGTGGGAGAAGGTATTCAGTGTTAAACCTCCTTCGGGTATCGATGCTATCTACTCGCTACGCATAACTCAGTCGCGCAGAGCAACGGCATTCCGCGACGGCGATTTCAATCCGCATGCTCACCATCGCCCGAGACCACGACAACACTTACGGAAAGAAGTATCATAAAAAAACGCACTTGCTGATTTTCTTATTGCTTTCCAAATTAACTCACTGAAATAAAATAATATTTTATGCAAACAATAGTTGTCAAAAATGATTATTGACTTTTACTGTTGGCAATGTTTGGCGACAACGATTGTCAATAATGAATATATGCCGTCATTATTCGTAGGTCATTTTTGTCAAGATATTTACTTCCACCTCCTTACCTTTCAGAATCCAATGTCGATACAGTAGTATGGATACCATTACTCCCCTTTCATCCATATTGCCCGTCGGCTCTACCGCATCGCAAGGCCGAGGACGGAGCCACAGTCAACCGTTTCCACCGGCAGCCGGACAAATACTCAAGGCTGTGGTGCTCGAAGCACACGGCGACAATCGCTTTGTTCTTGATATCGGCGGCAATCGCCTGACTGCAAGCTCTCTTGCCAAACTGGTTCCCAACCAGATTCTGCAACTCCAGGTAACCAAGACCGAGCCGCAAATTGAACTGAAAATCGTCGCCGACACACTCAACCTGTTTGCCGGGCGATCCCTCACCCTTCTCGGCAAAAACATTGACCTTACCGCCCTCTTTGCAGCAGTGCAAAATCACACTCCGCCGGCGTTGCCGCAGCTCACCCCGACGAGCCGTGGTGTCCTTCAAGGCTTTTTCTCTCTCCAGCAGAATCCTCTTGGCGAAAAAGATGGTGGGGCAATTCTTAAACAGCTGATCGACTGCCTCGGACTGGGTCTCGAACATCTGCTGGCCAAAGGCGACAAAGATGCGGCCGTACACACCCTCAAGGCTGCCCTCCTGGAAATGGCGCACAGCTTTTCTTCCGCAGAACAGATCGCTACGGCCACGCAGAAGGTTCTTACCACCCTTGAACTCTTTCAGTTCGCCCAGATCCAAAGTGGCAATGCCTCCCAGCTCATCTTTCCTTTGCCTCTGCCCTTTGTCGAGCAGGGCTATCTGATTATTGAGCAACAGGAAGAGAGGAGCACTTCAATCGGCTCAGAAATCGGGGAAAGCCGGTTTTCTTTGCATCTGACTATGTCTGATCTCGGCAATCTACGTATAAATTTTATCCACAACGCCGAAGGGATATTTATCAGGTTTCATGCGGATTCAGAGGAGAAGGCCGATTTCATCGCCGCCCATGGTGAGGAATTGAAGGAGGCAATAACCAACACTCCTTACGTTGGTTTGGCTTTTTCGGGCGATGCTTCAGATCCGATCAGCGACCTGATCCGCAGCGTTGTGCCCCAGGGAAGTTCTATGCTTGATACCAAGGTGTGAGAAATGGCGGAACAAAAAACTATCAATAAGGCCGTGGCCATTGTCTATGATGAAAAGGAGTCCGCAGCCCCCAGGATCGTCGCCAGCGGCAAGGGCATAGTTGCCGAAAAGATTATTGCCACCGCCAGAGAAGCGGGCGTCCATATCAAGGAAGATCCCAACCTCGTGGAGATCCTCGCCAAGATCCCCTTGGGCAATGAAATTCCGGTGGAACTGTATCAGACTATTGCCGAGGTTCTTGCCTTTGTTTATCAGGTGAATAATAAATTCAAACAGAAACTAGGCGATCAGAAGCGGTAAATCGGCAAAAAAAAAGGATTGCAGCATTTTCATGCGGCAACCCTTTATGGCATTCCATTAAATGGCGGAGCGGACGGGACTCGAACCCGCGACCTCCGGCGTGACAGGCCGGCATTCTAACCAACTGAACTACCACTCCAACATTTTTAATTCATCCCGTGGGACAGAATTGAATTCTGTCCCCGGCTGATTAAGACTTGGTGGGCGACACAGGGCTTGAACCTGTGACCCTCGGCTTGTAAGGCCGATGCTCTCCCAGCTGAGCTAGTCGCCCCCATGCGGAACATGATCTTTCCCCCTAACTGGAGGAACTATCGATCTGTGAGGAAACCCTAAAAAAAGGAATCGATGTTTATCGATCCCCAGGTTAAACATTCTGGCGGAGCGGACGGGACTCGAACCCGCGACCTCCGGCGTGACAGGCCGGCATTCTAACCAACTGAACTACCACTCCAATATTTTTACTTCATCCAAGGGACAGAATTGAATTCTGTCCCCGGCTGATTAAGACTTGGTGGGCGACACAGGGCTTGAACCTGTGACCCTCGGCTTGTAAGGCCGATGCTCTCCCAGCTGAGCTAGTCGCCCCCTGTCAATCAAACGTGAAGGACTATTTACCAACTTCACCCTGTCACGTCAAGGAAAAACATCAAGCACTGTAAATATCCGACAACATTCCATATTTACTTGCTATATCAAATTGTTGTTACTGTTCAAAGAGGACTTTTCCGGCCGTTGCCACAAGTGCATGTCCAAGTACCTCATCCATATGATTCACTAAATCAATTTTCAAAGATTTACGAATTTTCGTTGGAACATCATTTAGATCCCGCTCATTATCCTTGGGCACCAGGACATGGGTAATATTCCCTCGCTTGGCAGCTAAAAGCTTTTCGGTCAGGCCGCCGATGGGTAAAATCCTGCCGCGCAGGGTGATTTCCCCGGTCATGGCCAGATGGTGTTTGACAGGTGTCTTTATGAGTGCTGAAACCAAGGAGGTGGCCATGGTAATGCCGGCAGACGGCCCATCTTTGGGGATAGCCCCTTCGGGAACATGGATATGAATATCGAGCTTCTGGTAGAAATCTTCTTCCAGTCCTAGGACCTTGGCTCTGGTACGCACATAACTCAAGGCTGCCTGGGCCGATTCCTGCATGACGTCGCCAAGCTTGCCGGTAATGGTAAGCTTGCCCGATCCGGGCATAAGGCTTACTTCGATCTGCAGCAATTCACCGCCGACCTCAGTCCAGGCAAGCCCGGTTGCCAGACCGATTTCGTCATTTTCTTCCGCCAATCCGTATCGGTATTTGGGAGTGCCGAGAAATTTAGCAACCGATTGGGCGCTCACCTGGTATTTCTTGCCTTTGAGCTTTTTCTTGAGTCGCTCCCTGGCTATTTTCCGACACAGGGAGGCAATGATTCTCTCAAGATTCCGAACCCCTGCTTCCCGGGTATAGCGGCGGATTATTTCAAAAATAGCCCCGTCGGTCAACTGGATATCACCGCTCTTGAAGCCGTTTTGCTCCAACTGTTTGGGAATCAGAAAACCATCGGCAATCCGCAACTTGTCTTCCTCGGTATAACCGCTGATCTGGATTACCTCCATCCGATCCTGAAGGGGAACCGGAATACCGTGCAGATTGTTGGCGGTGGTGATAAAAAACACCTCGGAAAGATCATAGTCAATATCAAGATAATGATCGTTAAAGGCAACATTCTGTTCAGGATCAAGGACTTCGAGGAGAGCTGAAGACGGATCGCCGCGGAAATCCATGGACATTTTATCGACTTCATCAAGGCAAAAGACCGGATTGGCGACATCGACCTTCTGCATGGATTGAATAATCTTTCCAGGCATTGCCCCGATATAGGTTCGTCTGTGGCCCCTGATTTCAGCCTCGTCACGCACCCCACCCAGGGATAACCGGGCAAATTTTCTGCCCATAGCCCTGGCGATTGATTGGCAGATGGAGGTTTTCCCAACGCCTGGCGGGCCAACCAGACAAAGAATAGGCCCTTTGATTTTCTTTACCTGGCTCTGCACCGCAAGGTATTCAAGAATTCGTTCCTTGGTTTTGGCAAGGCCGAAATGATCTTCATCAAGAATCTTTTCGGCCTTATTGATATCAATCTTTGACTTGCTCTTTTTTTCCCAGGGCAGACTGACGATACAATCAATATAATTGCGGACTACCGTCGTTTCCGCCGACATGGGCGGCATACTTCGCAGTTTTTTAAACTCCTTCAATGCCTTTTCTTTGGCTGGAGCCGGCATTTCCTTGTTTTTTATGATCAGCTCAAGTTCGCCCAGTTCGTCGAGGCCGTCGGCATTCTGGCCGATCTCCGTCTGAATCTCCCGGACCTTTTCGCCCAGATAATAGTCGCGTTGGGTTTTGCCCATGCGCATCTTTACCTTGGCATTAATGTTCTTCTCAATTTCCCCCAGCTCGATTTCCCGATTAAGAATCTCCAGCACCTTTTCCATGCGGGTCGTAAGCGGCTCAGCCTCAAGAATTGTCTGCTTTTCGTCGCTTTTTAAGGGGAGGTGGGCACAAATAATATTCAGCAGTTTAAAAGGATTCTCGATGGCTTTGACCGAGCTGAGGACTTCCCGACCAATTTTTTTGTTACTTGCGGCAAATTCATCGAAGAATTTTCGCAGTTCCCGGTCGTAGGCCTGAAGGGCTGCGCTATGTTCTGGGATATCGACACGTTCTTCGACTTCGGCCTGGAGAAAATTGTCGTGGGGTACGTAGGATATGATTTTTGCACGCGACTTCCCTTCAACGAGAGCCTTGATGGTACCATCAGGAAGACGCAACAATTGCATCACCGTGGCCAGCGTACCAAAATCATAAAGATCATGTGTCTCAGGATCATCAACGGTCGATTTTCTCTGCGTCACTAGGAGGATATCGGTTTTCTTCTCCATAGCGTCTTCCAGCGCCTGAATGGATCTCTTCCGACCGACAACCAAGGGGGCTACCATATGCGGAAAAATCACCAGATCGCGAAGGGGCATCAAGGGGTAAAGCTTCGTCACAAAATCTCCTTTCGATAGTTGATAGAGGTTGAAAATTGTACCATTATCAGGCGGTTTTCAGTCTCTCTTCCACCGCGCTATGGTACAACACAACCGGGTAGTCGCCTTGAGTGATTACCTGTTCGCTTATGACACACTCCTGTACACCGATTTTCGATGGCAGATCATACATCACGTCAAGCATTGCCTCTTCCATAACCGAGCGGAGACCTCGAGCCCCAGATTTCCTTTTCAGCGCTTTGCGGGCGATGGCCACAAGGGCACCTTCGGTAAATCTGAGAGTGATGCCGTCAAATTCAAAGAGCTTTTGATACTGTTTGGTAAGGGCATTCTTCGGCTCTTTGAGGATACGGATCAGGTCGTCTTCCACCAATTCCTCCATGGTGGCGATCACCGGCAATCTACCGACCAGTTCAGGAATGAGTCCGAATTTCAAGAGATCTTCAGGCTGCACTGCTTTTAACAGTTCACCGATTTTCTTTTTCTCATCACCGGTGACCTTGGCGCCAAAACCGATGGACTTGGAACTCTGCCGACGACTCACCACACTGTCCAAACCGACAAAGGCGCCGCCGCAGATAAAGAGAATATTGGTGGTGTCGATTTGAATCATCTCCTGCTGCGGATGTTTTCTTCCCCCTTTAGGTGGAACCGAGGCCTTGGTGCCCTCTATTATTTTCAGCAGGGCCTGCTGCACTCCTTCTCCGGACACATCACGCGTCAATGAAGGGCTGTCTGACTTCCGGGCGATTTTGTCAATTTCATCGATATAAATAATGCCCCGTTCGGCCTTATCAAGTTCGTGGTTTGCGGCTTGCAGAAGGTTTACCAGGATATTTTCGACATCTTCACCGACATAACCCGCTTCCGTGAGCGTCGTGGCATCGGCCATACAAAACGGCACATTGAGAATTCTTGCAAGAGTCTGGGCAATAAGGGTTTTGCCTGAACCGGTCGGACCGATCAAGATAATATTCGACTTTTGCAATTCCACCGAACCGTCATCGACAGGCGCATCAATGCGCTTGTAGTGGTTATGCACCGCGACCGAAAGAACCTTCTTTGCAAATTCCTGTCCGATGACATAATCGTCGAGATACTGCTTGATTTCCATCGGTTTGAGTGACACAGGCTTGACGGCTTCCGCTTCGAGCAGAGGCAGAATGACTTCCTTTTTTTCCTGCACTATCTCATTACACAGCTCAATACATTCGTCGCAGATAAAAACATCCGGTCCGGCAATAAGTTTATCAACGTCATCCTGTTTTTTTCCGCAAAAGGAACAGCGGCTATCAGATCCGTTACTCACAACATCGTCCATTCTATTTTCCCTCGGCTAGCTCGTTCCGATTGGCAAGCACCTTATCTATGATACCGTATTTTTGTGCCTCTTCGGCACTCATAAAGTAATCACGCTCAGTATCAGAGCCCACTTTCTCCAGGCTGATCTTGCAGTGATGCGCGAGAAGACGATTCAGGTCCTTTTTCATTCGCAAAATCTCCTTTGCCTGGATATCGATATCCGTGGCCTGGCCCTGAAAACCACCCATCGGTTGATGAATCAAAATTCTGGCATTCGGAAGTGAATATCTTTTGCCATCGGCGCCGGCCGCCAGAAGAAATGCCCCCATCGAAGCAGCCTGGCCCATACACAGCGTGGCGATATCGCACTTCACGTATTGCATGGTATCGTAAATCGCCATTCCTGCGGTTACCGACCCTCCCGGAGAATTGATATAAAAGGTAATATCCTTCTCGGGATCCTCTGCCTCAAGAAACAGCAGCTGGGCCACTATGACATTGGCCACATCATCATTTACCCCGGAACCAAGAAATATTATGCGTTCTTTGAGCAGTCGCGAATAAATATCATAGGCTCGCTCACCACGGGGACTTTGCTCGATTACCATCGGCACAAGATTCATTTAATCACACTCCATAAAAAGTTACGACTGCAAAGGGCATAGAGCCTTTTGCAGTCGCTAATTTCTCCAAATCCATCAAAGCACAAACAATGAGGCTCCCCACTATGTTTATGCTGATTATAAGAACTTTCCCGGCGGATGCAAGCGCCTCTATCAGCTTTTTGCAGCGGCATCTTCAACTGCTACCGCCGGTTGTGCGCTCTCGACGAAAACCGCCTGCTCTCTTAAGAAGGCGAGGATTTTTTCATTCAGCAGTTCGTTTATGAAGGGCAGAAGATCATCGCGGTTCTGGAAGTATTCCTTCACCTTGGCGACCGGCATGTTATACATATCACCGATCCGCTTAAAACCTCGCTCCATATCTTCGTCAACCAACTTGATGTCTTCCACCTCGGCAATCTTCTTGAGAATAAAATCGCCTCGCACCCTCTTTTTGGCCATTTCATCATTTTGTTCAGCCAATTTTTCCCGGCTGAGGCCTGCTGACTCAAGACTCATACCGTTTTTTTCCAATTGTTCTTGTGTCTGCTTGATCATTTGCTCGACTTCAAAGGCGACAAGACGAAGCGGCACCTCAAAATCATGGTTTTCCAACAGTTTCTGCATAATTCTATCGGTGGTGGTGCCTTCGGCCCGATCCCGGCGCAGCTTGGCAAGGCGCTCTCGAATCGACGCTTTCAACTCATCAAGGCTATTAAATTCTTCACCGGCATCTTTCGCAAATTCGTCATCAAGAGCGGACAACAGACGTTCCTTGATATCTTTGACTTTGATACGAAACTCGACCTTTTTACCTTTCAGGATCGGATTCGGGTGGGTTGCCGGAAAGTCAATTTCGTGCGCACCTGTATCGCCGATGTTCTTGCCGACGAGCATTGTTTCAAATTCGATATCCATTTCTCCCGAACCGATATCGATGGTCAGGTTATCGTTTTTAACCTGCGGCATCTCTTTACCGTCATGGTATCCCTGGAATTCAACGACTACCAGGTCGCCGCTCTGTACCGGTCTGTCGGCAACCGAGCGAAGTGCTGCCATGTTTTTCTGCTTTTCGAGAAGTTCGAGCTGCACTTCCTCGTCGGTTACCTCGACACTGACTTTCTCGACTTCAAGGCCCTTGTACTGCGCAAGGGTAACTTGCGGGCGAATATCCACTTCAACAACAAAGGTAAAGGTTCCATCGTCATGGTATTGAACACTTTTAACATCGGGATGAACAATGGGATCAACACCTTCTTTTTCAATGGCAGCGAAATAGTTATCCTGCACCAGTTTCTCACTGGTTTCGCCCTCGACTTGGCCTTTGAATTGCTTGAGAATGATCGTCCGGGGCACCTTACCGCGGCGAAACCCTTTCAGTTTCACTTCTTTTTGCAATTTATCATAGGCCTGGTTCAGTTTTGCTTGAACACTGTCCGCAGGCATTGTAACCGTGATTTTTCTGGTCAAACTACCGATCTCTTCAACATTTACATTCATTGAGTTCCATCCTTTCAATTAAATTATACTCAACAACCAACCCTCTGTTCTGTTTATCTGGGATCTAGCCGTTGACGGCAGGTCCGCCATGTCTTCAAAACAGGAAGCAGCGGATTCATTAAGGCAGTTAAGGCTTACAGCATATCCGGAGTGTATTTTTTTGAGTTGCGAAAAAGGTAAAAGCACCCGGACAAATCGAAATACAGCGATTTTCCTTGCCGCTGGATTTCTTCTGGTATTGACCTGATACTCCTTGATTATTTGCGCACCCATTTCCTTTTTTCGGAAAAAATATCCGAAAAATGAAAATTGTTGCAGAGATATAGACAGATTTTCCGTGGTTGTCAACAGGAATGGGGGCAATTATTGTACATGCCCCCGTCATTTTTCTGAAATGCACGGCAAAAACAGAGCAGATAACCCCAGAAAGCTCTCAAGCAAGCCAAGAAAGCCCGAGAAGATTCATGTTTCGCCCTTTTCCTGGCCTGCCATTCCCTCACACTTTGCCAAATCGGGATTTCACAGCTTCACGATCCAACGAGCCATCAGCTTTTTGCGGCAGGGCGGCGACGAATTCGACATATTGGGGTTTTTTAAAACTGGCGATACGCTCACCGACAAAGCGAATCAATTCCATCGCCGTCAGATCCTTCCCTTCATGCAGTTGACAAACCGCCTTTATACCCTCTTTCCATTTCGGATCCGGTACGCCGATGACAACCGTTTTCGCCACCGCCGGATGCTGGAGGATAACTTTTTCAACCTCGGCGGGATATACGTTCTCACCACCTGGTTTGATAAGTTCTTTTTCAGCTTTTCGACCGGCGTAAAACAAAAAGCCCTGGTCATCGAAACGCCCTAAATCCCCGGTATGATGCCACCCTCCGCGAAAGGAATGGGCATTATCTTCCGGCAAACCCCAGTATCCCATAAATACCATGGGTCCTTTTACGGTAATTTCGCCAACCTTTCCGGGCGCTACCGGACAATCACGTTCATCTACGAGTTGAACATCGGAGAGCATCACTACCTTGCCCGCCGAACCCGGTCGATCGCTGAATTTTCCCATACTGGTAAGGCAGGATGTCTCCGTCTGACCATACATTGCATAATAAGAGCCTCCTGTTCTTTCCTGGAACTGTTCGATCGTTGCCTGCGTGCCAAGTCCCACGACAGCTCTCAGCGAGCGGAGCATTAAATTTTCCTCGGAAGCTGCTTTCAGCAAGGAATCGAGAATGGGCGGGAAGTCAAAAAGAAGACTTACCCCGCTTGCGGCGATCAACTTTACCGCAGTCTTCGCTTCAAATTTGCTGATGTTTAAATTCATTGCCCCGGCATGGAAACAACTGGTCGCCATAAAAAGTCCTGCCACATGGAATAGGGGGAGCAAGTTCAGATGCACATCGCTTGTGCCTATCCCTAAGTAATAATTGAAATGCATACCGGCCAGAAGGATATTGCCATGGCTGAGCAATGCCCCACGCGGACGCCCCGCCACCGCAGCGGTATGAATAATAACAAAGCCGTCACTGCTGGCTACGTCGGCTCGGGTCGGCTGACCAGGGCCATTGAGGAGAGAAGCAACGGGCTCTGCCTCTCCGAGGTCGGCTTTTAAATTATAGAAAGTTGTCACTGTCGGCAAGCCACCACGCCGTGCCACTAATTGATTTTGAAATTCAGCATCAACAAAAGCGATTTTCGCCTGGCAATCGTTCAGATTAAAAATCATTTCGTCGGTCGAAAGACGCCAATTAACCGGCAGAACTATTGCCCCGAGAGCCGCAGCCGCCCCGTAAACCAGAAAAAATTCAAGACTGTTTTTGCCCACGACCCCAAGGCGATCACCTTTTTTAATACCGATGCCGACCAGTCCATCAGCTAACAGATCCACCTGTTTTTTATAGTCTGCAAAAGTCAATTGCCGCCCGTCATCAATTTCCCGCCAACATGGGCAATCGGCATACGCTACTGCATTACGAGTAATGAGATTATAAAAGGAAAAGTCATAGAGTCCCATGCGAAAAATCTCCCGAATTTTGCGAGGCAAATTATCGTTTCATTATGTGTATTTTCTATAATATCAAATAGTTTTTCTTAGAGCAGCAGATGCCGTTATCTGCGAATATTGCCGCTCTATTTAAATGAGCGATTGACACTCACTACCGGACAAGGGGCCTTGAGGATAATATACTGGGCTGTTGAACCGAGAAGGATTTTTTGGGTTCTCGATTTTTTTTCTACTCCGACAAATATCTGATCTATTTCATATTCCTCAGCAAAACTCACTACATCTTCACCGGGAGACATCCCGCGAGCCAGCTGAAATGTCTCACAGTCTATCCCCTTCTCTCTAAGAAACAATTCGGCAAACTGAAGATCTCGGCCAGCTTTGCCGATCTCTTCAGGTTTCTCACTCCTGCCCCCACCCATTGAGGTAATTACATACACCTTAGCCTGAAATATTTCAGCTTGGGTTCTGGCCAAGGCAAGGGCTGCCTTGGCCTCTTCAGAACCGTTAAAACCCAATAAAAATTTCATTATTGACCCCATTTCACAAAAGACTGTCACCCACTCACATCCAACGTTTACGCCTCTTATAGGACTTCACTTCCTTGAATGATTTTCTTCCACCACCCTGAGTGAGGCCCATGTAAAATTCCTTGACATCCGGATTTTCCTGCAATTCCTTAGACGGCCCATCCAGGACAATCTTGCCGGATTCCATAATATAGGCGTAATCCGATATCCCCAAAGCGATCTTGGCATTCTGTTCGACAACCAGGATGGTGGTGTTCATCTCTCTATTGATCAACTGGATGTTGGCAAAGATCTCCTTTACCAATAAGGGTGCCAGGCCAAGGGACGGCTCATCGAGCATAAGCATGCGCGGCGCAGCCATCAGGGCTCTGGCAATGGCAATCATCTGCTGCTCGCCGCCGGAACAGTAACCGGCCATCCTATGGGTGATATTCGCAAGCCTCGGAAAATGGGTGTACATGAGGGCATGATCGTCACGGATCTTCTGGGCGCCATCCTTTCTGGTAATCGACCCGACACGGATATTTTCATCGACCGTCAGATGTTTAAAAACCCGCCGCCCCTCCGGAACCATGACCGCACCCAGTTTAACCACATCGGTTCCAGTCATGTTGGTTATATCGGTATACTTGAACTTAATATACCCTTCCCGGATATAGCCGTTTTCCGGCTTCAATAATCCGCTGATAGCCCGCAAGGTAGTTGTCTTGCCTGCCCCGTTGGTTCCGAGGAGAGCGACGATGCTCCCCTCGGTTACTTTCAAGCTGACACCGCGCAAGACCTGGATAATATCGTTATATACCACCTCGATGTTATTGACTTCCAGTTGGCTCTCTGCCTTTTTCGTTTCCATTTACTTAATCTTGCCCGTATAGACCGGCGTAAAGGGAGTGCCGGTAGATTTAAAAAAACCGTCTTTGACCATATACAGCTGCAAAGAATCAACACCGGCATGATCGGTTTTTGAATAGGTGACCGGTCCGACGGTAGTCCCGGGAGAAAAGGCCTTGTCGCCGTTCATTGCCTGGAGTTCTTCATACAGATTTGCCTTGTTGATTTCCTTGCCGTTGGCTTTTACCCGCTTGATGACCTCGGTGGCAACCTGCGCTACCATCATGCCATTGGCATAGTTATGCGAGTTTGCGGCCTTTTCGTCACGGTTGTATTTTTTTGCCAGATCAAGTTGGGCTTTTGCGCCGGCACTGGGTTCATTAGTAACTATATAGGAGGTGGTCCAATAGAAGTTTTCAGCAGCCGGCCCGGCCAGTGCCACGAGATCGTTGCCGCCGGTGTAATGACAACCCAAAAAGGTGAGTTTTCCGGCCTCGCCAAAGGTTTTTGCAACGAGACCAAGACTTGCTGCGTCCTTTAACATCGTAGCAACCGGCGACTGCACGGTCTGACTGATGACATACTGCACTCCTTTGCTGAGAAGGCGTTGCAGCATCGCGGTATTATCGAGATCTTTGCCATGCTCAACCACCTCGACTATTTCCATCTTCAGACCGGCCGCCACCGCCTTCTGCAGATCCTCGACAGGCCCTCTCCCAAAAGCGGAAGGATGAATGAAAAGGGCAATTTTCGGCGTTCCGCCCTGGTGGGTTTTGACGATATACTCGGCAAGACCGATAGCCTGCGCAGAATAGGAGGCGATCGGCAAGAAGATATAACTGGAATCAATCAGATTGCCGGCGTGAAAGGAAGCGGGCATAACCGCAATCTTCTCTTCTTCAAAATCTTTTTTCAAAGCCATGGTGCTGCCTGTCGAATAATTCAGATAAAAGACTATCCCCTGGGAAATAAAGTCTTCAAAGTTGCGTTTGGTGATATCGTTATTGTATTGATCATCACGAATCATGCATTCAATTTTGTCATCTCCTAACAATTTAGTGTCATTGACAAAGTTAAAGTAATCTTCAACCCCCTTAGCATATGGGTTGCCGGCATCCGAGGTAGGACCGGTAATGGCCAGCGACAATCCAAGTTTATACACCTTACCGGCAGCAAGCGCGTGGACGGGAAGGGTTACCATGAAAACAGCCGTCAACAGAGACATCCATTTGATCACGTTGTTCATTTTCATTTCTCCTCCTTGGAATTAGGTTGATTTCTTTCTTGAGGTTGAACAATTAATCCCGCTGTGCGGGATAAGGACCTTCGAAATTAATCCCGCTGTGCGGGATAAGGACCTTCACAAAATTATTATCTGGTAGAAGCATCCAGATAATAATTTTTAAGGTCCTAATATCTGAAAGGCCAAAGCTTTACATACGACCGGGCAATGCGCCACCAATTGGCTATTCCCCGCGGTTCAAACATTAAAAACAGTACGATAACCAGGCCAAAACTCAATGGTTTTAAGGCAGTAGCCAGATTGGTGGCAATAGTGAGGTGGTTCCCCACCCATTCGGAAAGCCGCTCCACTTGAAGATCAAGCAATTTAATCGCCAACGGCCCCCAGAATGCACCATGCAGAGTTCCCAGACCGCCGACAATCGCCATCGCCAAAAAATTAATGGAATGTTGCAGGGTAAAGGATTCAATACCGACCCCCCGGTACAGATAGGCATGTAAGGCCCCGGCAACTCCGGCAAGAAAGCCGGCCAGGGCAAAGGCAAAAACTTTGGTGAATCCGGGATGCATGCCCATGGCATCGGCAGCCCGATCATTATCACGCACGGCAACAAGGCAGCGGCCATAGCGGGTGCGCAGCAGATTGCGGACAGCAAAACCAACGAGGACAATGACAACCAATATTGCATAATACCAGAAGGTGTAATGCTGACTGCGCGACACCTGCCCGGTCACCCAGCTCACCCGACCCACTGAAATTGTCTGTCCTTGATTAAAGAAGTTCATGAAATTGATAATCCACTGAAAAATCATCTGGAACGACAGAGTGGCGATGGCCAGATACAGGTGTTTCAGACGGAGGGCGGGCAGACCGACAATTGCGCCAAAAACCGCCCCCATGCATCCGGCGATAATAATCATGAGCGGCCAGGCATGGGTCAACAGGATATGGTTTTCCCCCAATATTCGGCCAAAAGAGGCTACAGTATAGGCGCCGATACCGACAAACGCCGCATGGCCGATGGAGATGAGACCGGCAAAACCGGTAACCAGATTCAAACCCATAACGGCAACCACCGCCACCAGGATATTATCTATTACCAGCATGTACTTATTATCGAGTTGGATGAAAATCGGCCAAAGGAAAAGAGCAAGGAGAAACAGACCCATAGCGGCCCTGTCGAGACTGGTGAAGAAAATCCTCTGCTCTTCTTTATAGGAAGTAAAATAATTGCCTGTGGCAAGCCAACGATTTGCTGACATGATTACACCCGTTCTATTTCATGTATGCCGAACAAGCCATGGGGCTTAAAAAGGAGAATCACCAAAAGAATGATGTATGGCATAACCTCCCCGGTACCGTTCAGTCCCCAGTTGCCATCCAGATACCCACTGGCAAATTGCTTGATTAGCCCCATGATAATTCCGGCAACAACCGCACCGAGAATCGAATCCAGTCCACCGAGAATAACGACGGGGAAGACGACAATTCCGAAGGCGTGCAGGGTATCAAAATTGATTCCGGTGATATTACCAATAATTCCACCGGCCGCGGCAGCGCTCAGTCCGGCCATGGCCCAGGCCAGGCCAAAAACCCTTGGCACCGAAATGCCAATGGACATGGAGGCCAGCTGATCATCGGAAACGGCCCGCATGGAGATACCTAAGGTCGATTTCTTAAAGAACCAGGAAAAGCCGCCGATCATGGTAAAGGTAACAATGACTCCAACCAGCTGCGTCCAGGAAATGGAGACACCGAACAAGGAAATCGGTGTGGTCGGCAAAAAGGCCGGAAAAGAGAAATTTTCGGTACCAAAGGGTGTGAGATAGATCAATCCGTCAAGAATAGACATGAGCCCGATGGTTACCATGATAACCGAAATAATCGGTTCGCCGATCAAGCGGCGCAGAAAGATCCTTTCGACACTCATGGCAAGGAAAAAGGTAATGACCATGCTCATGAGAAAAGCCAAGGCAATTGGGATCCCCACCCAGACCGTCAAGGCATAGGTAATAAAAGCCCCGGCGGCAATGATCTGCCCGTGTGCGATATTCAGCACCCTGCTCGATTTATAAATGAGGACAAATCCGAGTGCCGAGAGGGCGTAGATCGATCCGACAACTATGCCACTGATCACCAGTTGGAAAAAATAGCTCATCGTTTCTCATCCATTGTGTAAAAGCGGATCAATGTATCAACCGTCGTTGTTTGGCCGTCCTGGTACTGAAAATGCGCTTCAACCCTTTTCTCCATCATTTTGTCGTCGTACAGGGCCTCATACAAATCATTGTATTTTTCCCGGACAAATGTACGCCTGATCTTGCCGGTTTTGGTCAATTCGCCGTCGTCCATATCAAGCAGTTTATAGAGAATGGCAAAGCGGCGAATCTTAAAATGGTCCTTTTCGGCATTTTCATTGATTTTTGCAACCGCCCCCCGTATCAGTTCGGCGACCTCAGCCTGGGCGGAGAGATCCATATAGGTGCTGAAAGATATCCCTTTATCCTCGGCCCATTTGCCGACAACGATGGGATCAACATTGATAAGCGCTGCAACATATTCCTGCTGATTACCAAAGATCACCGCCTCCTTTATGTAAGGACTGAATTTCAGACGATTTTCCAGGAACATCGGACTGAACATCAGGCCATTGTTATTGTGCATTACGTCGGAAATCCGGTCGATTACCACCAGATGGCCGTTGTCGTCGATATATCCGGCATCGCCGGAGTGGAGCCAGCCGCCCTCAAGCAATTCCGCCGTTTTCTCCGGAAGTTTATAATACCCGGGTGTAACCGAGGCGGAGCGGGAAAGGATCTCCCCCGATTCGGATATCCGGCATTCAGTTCCCGGCAGGGGTTTTCCGACGGTATCCGGCCTGACATCGCCATCTCTATGCATATAAGCAATACCGACAATCTCCGTCTGGCCGTAAATCTGTTTGAGATTGACTCCAATGGCCTGATAAAAAGTGAAAAGCTCCGGCCCTAAAGCCGCTCCTCCGGTATATGCCCGACGCAGCCTGAGCAGTCCGATCTGGTTCACCAGCGGTCTGAAAATTATTTGTTTGCCGAGCCAGGCAAGACAGCGAAGCAATATCGGCATAGGCCGCCCCGCCATGCGATAACCAGCGGCTTCCTCGCCTATTTTCATGAAAAAGTTGTAGAGCATGCGGTTTAACCAGTAGGCTTCGTCCATCTTCAGCCAGATCTGCGAACGGATGGTTTCATAGATGCGCGGCGCACCAAACATGAAATGCGGTCCAATCTCCTTGAGATCCTCCATACTGGTTTCAACGGATTCGGGGAAATTAACGGCAATCCCGGTAGCCATTGCCACCCCGAAGGAATTCATCTGCTCGCCTATCCAGGCAAACGGCAGAAAAGAAACATACTCATCGGTTTCCTCCAAGGGGTCAACCTTGGTGAGTTGCAAGCCCATGTTGATATAATTACGATGGGTCAACATGGCGCCCTTGGGCAACCCGGTGGTACCCGAGGTGAGACAGAGATGACAAACATCATCAGGCTTTCCTGCATCAACAAGGGAGTTAAAGAGGTTTGGATCCTCCTGATGCAGTTCTTCGCCCAGTTTATAAAGGTCCTCAACATGTAAGAACCACTGGTCGTCCTGGTAGCCGCGCATACCTCTCGGGTCTTCGTAGATGACTCTTTTGACCTGAGGGATGGTCGCCCGTATCTCGACGACCTTATCCACCTGCTCCTGATCATTGCAAAAAACAACCGTCACTCCGAGATAGTTGAGAATGCCGCCGATCTCACCCGGCAGGCTGGTTTGATATATAGCCGAGGAAATTCCACCGACAGCTTGGGCACCGATGGCCAAATACAAGGTTTCCGGAATATTATCGCTTATTATGGCGATTTTATCCTCTTTTTGAAAACCGATTTTTCGTAAACCCAGACCAGCCTTCTGCACCCGATCGTAGTACTGATTCCAGGTATAGCAGTTCCAGCAGCCGAAATCTTTTTCCCGCAGGGCAACCTTCTCGCCGGTGGTGGCTACCCGCCATCGCAGAAGTTGCGGGATGCTGAATTGTACGAGGTGGTCTTTGTTTTCCATGGGGAAATTACTCCTCTCCTATGTAGGCATCGATCACCTTGGGATTGGATGCGACTTCCTGTGGTTTTCCCGAACCAATAACTATGCCAAAGTCGAGCACATAAATCTGATCGGAAATATCCATAACCACCCCGAGATCGTGTTCGACCAATACTATGGTAATGCCCCATTCTTTTTTGAGATCGAGTATAAAACGAACAATATCTTCTTTTTCCTCAATGTTCATCCCAGCCATGGGTTCATCAAGAAGCAGCAGCTGGGGTGCAAGTGTCAGAGCCCTGGCCACCTCGACGCGTTTTTGCACCCCATAACTGAGGTTCCCGACCATTTTCTTGCGATAGGGTTCAAGCTCCATGAAATCGATTACCTTTTCCACATAGGCGCGATTTTCCGCTTCCATTCGTGACGCCTTGCCAAAATAGATAATCGCATGCAGGATGGAATATTTGAGGTTTTGATGACGGGCCAATAGAAGGTTATCGAGGACGGAAAGGCCTCGAAAAAGTTCAAGATTTTGAAAAGCGCGGGCAATGCCCATTGTGGAGATCTGGTGCGGCGAGGCATGCGTCAGGTTGCGCTGGCCATAACGGATTTCGCCGGTAGTTGGATGGTAAAAACCTGAAAAACAATTAAGCAGACTGGTTTTACCGGCGCCATTGGGGCCGATAATCGAGGTGATGAGCCCGGGTTCAATGGAAATATTGACTCCTGTTAAGGCGTTCAGACCGCCGAAGGTAAGAGTCACCTCAGAAGCTATGAGATGGGTCATAGAGTTCTCAGCAGCACGGGTTATAATGAATTTTAATTATACTTACAACATACTAAAATGAACAATAAATTCAAGTTTATTAAATAGCGGTATAATAGCGGTATACAACCACTATTATTCCATTGCCAGAAGATGCGATCGCAGGTTAATTTTCTGGTTTTTAATACCCAATTTATTTCGGATATTATATCGATGAAAGAGAATGGTGTTTTTTGACACCAGCAGCACCTCGGCAATCTCCTTGTTGGTTTTCCCTTCCTTGATAAGACTCGCCACCCTGATTTCGACCGGCGTTAAATGGGTCAGTCCGGACGCCATTTTATTTACAAAGGGAGAAATGATATTATCGAGATTGGTTTCGAGAATCCGCGCCAGCGTTCTTTGCTGGGAATCCAAACGCCCGTTCATAACTCTCTGCAGATAGGGGCTGACCAGTTCCTGGACATTGCGCATGACAACTTCTCCCAACTCTTTCTTGTCAACCTCCCGTTGTTGCAGAAGAACCCTGAGGGCGGTATTCACTTCTTCCAGGTGGTGGGACTGTGCCTCCAACTCCTTTTCACGCTTTATCAGGGCTTTTTCCGCCCGCTTCCGCTCCTCTATCTCTTGTTCCAGTTTGAGGTTTGCTTGAGCCAGTTCGGCAGTTCGTTCACCTACCAGCTCTTCAAGAAGTCCTTGATATCTGTGTAACTCTTCTTCCACCATTTTTCGTGCACTGATATCTCGCAAGGTAACAATGTTCCCCAGTGGCTGCCCCTCACTCCCCAGATACAGGGTGGAACTGAGCTGAACATCGAGAATTTTTCCTTCCTTTGTCAGTCGCCTGGTCTCGAAGAGATTGATTTTCTGGCCGCTCTGCATGCGCCCAATCGCCTCCTTCGTTTCAGGCCAATTTTCTTTCGGGACAAAATCGATATGTTTCCCCAGCAGTTCTTCACGCGACAGATGGAACGTCTGCTCAAAGGCAGGATTGACATAGGTGGCATTACCCTGCATATCATAAACGACGATGGGATCCGGCGAAGATTCCAGAAAGGTTCGATAGCGCTCCTCGCTTTCTCGTAAAATCGCCTCTGTTCGTTTGCGTTCCGC
Source organism: Deltaproteobacteria bacterium (assembly GCA_031441605.1). Classification (GTDB taxonomy): domain Bacteria; phylum Desulfobacterota; class Desulfobulbia; order Desulfobulbales; family Desulfocapsaceae; genus Desulforhopalus_A. Next base: position 49,198 of record JANNQF010000062.1, on the reverse strand, counting down.
CAATTCATGCCGCACATCGGCGTACAACCTCGATTTTTCGAGAGCAATAAGGGCCAAGGCGGCAAATCTCTCAAGGGTGGTGATATCCTCGCCGCTGAACTGTCTGTCGATTTCCACATGGGCAAGGCCAATAACCCCCAACACCTGGTGATCATTTTTTAAAGGAATCCCGACAATAGACCGCAAACCGTCGAGGACCTTGTCGGCAAGACGTCCAGGCCATAACTTATAATCGTCAACCACCACCGGTTTCTCAGTCTGCCACACCCAGCCGCCCATACCCTGACCGATAGCAACGCGACGGCCAAGCTGACCCTTAAAAAAACCCTTTCCCACAACCATCTGCATAAAACTTTGCCCTGATTCCAGGAGATAGATATATCCGTGCGTCGTGTCGCTGAGCGATGCCGCCCGCTCAAGAATAATTTCCAGGAGCTCTTCTTTATCGAGTTTATCGATTAACCCAAGGGAAGTTTCATGCAGAGCTTTAAGGGAGGCGTTTTGACGATGAAAGGCTTCCTCTGCGATCTTGAGGTGTTGCGATTCCGATTGCAGTGTCTCGATCCGAGCCGCCAATTCACTATAGGAGGGCATGGTATCCATGGTTCTAAAGATCCTTTAAATGTATATCGTAGACTGTATAGAAATGTTCTATAACAGCATAAGGTGTCATTGGTGTTTGCAGGAACGCAAGGGAATGTTGTTCCTGTAAAAGCTGTTTAACAAGCCTCAACAAGATTGAAAAACCATGTCAAAAAATCTTTACATCACCGCTCTTGAACCAAAAAGCGGCTTGTCGCTGATCACTCTCGGAGTCATGGACTTTCTTGTACGCAATCTTGCCAAGGTGGCTTTTTTCCGGCCCATTGTCAATGTCCGGCAGTATAGCGACGGAGTCGATGAAATCCTCCATTTAATCAAGTCACATTACCATCTCAATATCCCCAGTGATCATTTGTACGCTTTTACCTTCGAGGAAGCAAGGAGCCTGATTTCCGACAAGAAAAACGACCAACTGCTGGAAGGTATTCTCGATAAATACAAGGCACTTGAGAATGAGCACGATTTTGTCCTCTGCCTTGGAACGGACTATGAAAGCGAATCGGCGGCCTTTGAATTTGATCTGAACGTGGAGATCGCCAATAACTTGGGCTGTCCTGTTTTGTTACTGGCCAATGCCCATGAGGGTTCCGTCGAGGGTGTTGTCAAGTCGTGCCAGTTTGCCATCGAAGCGTTCGAAGAAAAAGGTTGCAATATTCTCTCAATCATCGTCAACCGAACCCCTCCGCATCTACAGCAGCAAATACTGCAATCTCTCAAGAATATTATTAAGCAGAAACCAGAACTTATCTATTCCGTGCCCTACGAGGAGATACTCGACAGACCAACGATGGGCGAAATTGTCAAGGCCCTTGATGCAAAGGTTCTTTGCGGCAAAGAACTGCTCAACCGGACTGTCTCGCGTTTTGTCATAGCGGCAATGAATTTGCAGAATTTTCTGCCGCGACTGGCCAATGACAACCTGGTCATCACCCCCGTTGACCGACTGGATATCATCCTCGGAACCCTGGTTGCCTATCGGTCAAACAGTTTACCGAATATTGGGGGGATTGTTTTAACCGGCTATATGCAGCCCGATGATCTGTTACGCAATCTTCTTCAAGGGATGGAGGATCTGGTACCGATCATCAAGGTTGAAGAAGATACCTTTACCACGGCAATGAAAATTAAAACAATCCACCATTGCATTACCCCGGAGGCTCCGCTGAAGATCGCCGCCAGCCTGAGGCTTTTTGAATCCCATATTAACACTACGGAACTCCGTAACAAAATAATAGGCTACAGCCTGTTGTTCACCACGCCGAAGATGTTTGAATTCAGTCTGATCAAACGAGCCAGGGAGCACAAACAGACCATTGTGCTGCCGGAAGGGGAGGAGGAACGAATCCTCCGGGCGGCAGAGATACTCCTTGCCCGGGACGCTGTCAACATTGTGTTGCTGGGCAGAAAACAGGTAATAAAAAAGAAAATCCAGGTCCTGGGGCTGAACCTTGTCGATGCAGTGATTATTGAGCCGACGGACTCGGAATTCTTTGAGGATTATGTTGCCACCTACTTTGAATTGCGTAAACACAAGGGTATCACCTTGGACAACGCCAGGGATGTGATGTCCGGCGTCAACCATTTCGGCACGATGATGGTCTATAAAAATCACGCGGACGGCATGGTTTCCGGGGCCGTCCATTCCACCCTCAACACCGTTCGGCCTTCCCTCGAATTCGTCAAGACCAAGCCTGGAAGCACGATCATGTCCTCAATATTTCTGATGTGTCTTGAGGACCGGGTTCTTGCCTATGGCGATTGTGCCGTCAATCCCCGGCCAACTTCAGAGCAACTGGCGGAGATTGCCATAGAGTCGTCAAAAACCGCTAGTCTCTTTGGGATCAAACCCATGGTGGCCATGCTCTCCTATTCCTCGGGCACATCCGGCATTGGTGAAGAGGTCGAAAAGGTCAAAAAGGCCACGGAGATCGTCAAGCGACTGGCACCGGAGCTGCTGATCGAGGGACCAATCCAGTATGACGCCGCCGTCGATGCGACGGTGGCCAAGGCCAAGATGCCGAACAGCAAGGTTGCCGGCAAGGCAACCGTCTTCATCTTTCCGGACCTCAACACCGGAAACAATACCTACAAGGCAGTGCAGCGCTCTGCCAAAGCGGTGGCCATAGGACCAATCATGCAGGGGCTGAATAAACCGGTCAACGATCTTAGTCGTGGTTGTCTTATCCCGGATATCGTCAACACCGTGGCAATTACCGCCATCCAGGCCCAGGCGCAGAAGGGCCTGATTTGAGTAGTGGTGGCATAATTATCGGGGCCACTCTCAACCAAAACAGGCCGACACGAATTAGAAATATGCCGCATCGCAAGTTAAGATTTCAGTAATTCACTGCACTTTCCAGAACTCACCCTACACAGAAATACCTATTGACAATATATTTATATTATGTATAGGTTAATATTAACTTATACATAATGTTGAGACAGCAAAACACCGCAGCTTTCTTTTTCGACATCCATTTGAAATTGCATGAATATTGGTACACTCATCAGAAAATGCCGTAAGGAACGCAAACTGACACTGAAAGTCGTTGCTGAAAAGGCAGGCATCTCCGAGGGCTTTCTCAGCCAGGTCGAGAATGCTGTAAACTCGCCGTCCGTCGACACCCTCATCAGGATCTGCAATGCTGTCGGGGTAGATGCCGGCGACCTTATCTCCCAGGCCAGCAAACAGGAGAAGAGCATCCTTATTAAAAAATCGGAATGGGCCGACATCGATCTTTCCCATACCGGTTTTGTCACCCGCCGATTTTTCCCGCCGGAAAGCAGAAACGTCATCGATTCATCGATCCTGGTCATTGAGCCGGGTAAATCGATTCCCGTTCGAAAAAATATCAAAAACGGTCAGGAGGTTCTTTGCGTCCTGAAGGGGTCAGTCGAGCTAACCCTCGGTGACGAGACACTTTCCATGGTCGAGGGCGACTCCGTCCATTTTTGGTCAAACCCCGACCGCCAGAAGATCACCAACAGCAGCGACACAATCAGCTTTGTCTTATGGGTGGGAACGCTTTAGCAAACAATCAACCAGGGAAACCATAACCAGTAAGGAGACCGAGGTATGATCACATTCAGCAAACAACAATTGAAAATACCGAAACTGATGCGGCCGGTATATCTGGTAACAGCCGGACAATCGAAATTTGACCGGGCCTTTCCGGACAAGCGGACCGAAGAACTCTGTATAGACTCCTTCACCATGGCGGCAAAACTGCTCGACATCTCGCCGGCCGAATTAAAACGTTATATACACAGCTGCTATTATGGCCATTTCGCCGACCATTTCGGCGATCAGCTCCTGGGAGAGTCGGTCATCCACGACCGACTTGGCCTCGATCCCCTCGGCAACGTCGGCGTGAAAACCGGCGGTGCAACCGGCGGCTCAACCCTCTGGGAGGGTATGAAGGCGGTTGCCTCCGGCTACTCCGACTGCGTTCTGGTCATGGGTTGGGAGCGAATGGATGAAGTACCCACCGATGAAGGAAACTTCCTCATTTCCTGCGCCGCCGATAAAGACTGGGAATCGCCGCTCGGCCACATCTATACCGGATATTATGCGGTCATGGCCCAGCGCTATTGGCAGATTTTCGGAAAATCCGAAGAATCCTTCCGAAGAACCCTGGCGGAAATTTCGGTAAAACATCACGGCTACGCCCGGTTCAACCCCTTTGCCCAATCACCGATGAAAATCACCGTCGACGATGTCCTGAATTCGCCGGTAGTCGCCTACCCCCTGCGCGCCCTCGACTGTTGCCTGATGAGCGTCGGGGCGGCCTGTACTATTCTCTGCGATGAAGACACCGCCGTCAAACTGACGAAAAACAGCAAAAACAAACCGCTGCGCATTTGGGTGGCGGCAGGTTCACATACCCTGCGGCCGGCCGACCGGCAGCACATGGAAATACCTCTTTTGCCCAATGAAAGTGTCGACCAATACAAGGATCTCGGGAAACGGTTTCCGGGTGGCGATCGCTACCCCGGCTTTACCGGTTTTCTTGCCGCCAGGATGGCTGCCTATTACGGCTACGGAATGGCCGGTATTACCAATCCGGTCGAGGACCTCGATGTCGTTGAACTGCATGACGCCTTCACCATCAGCGATGTCCAAACTTATGAGGATATCGGCATCCGCCCCTATGGCTATGGCCGCGATTACGTTGAATCGGGAGACTGCTACCACACCAATCCGCATACCGGAAAACCCGGGAAACTGCCGTCCAATCTCTCTGGCGGTCTGATAGGCTGCATGCACTCGGTTGGTGCCACCGGTATCATGCAGACATTTGAGATTGCAACCCATATCTGGAACAGATGGGAAGAATTTCACGGTGATAAAAAAATCTGGAAAGCCTTCAACCGGGAAAAACCCAGCGACTGGACCAACCTGCAGGTTGTAGGCGCCAAGAGAGCAATGGCCATAAGCCATGCCGGGGTTGGCTCGCATGTCACCTCGACCATCCTTATGGACCCTGATCATTTGATAAAAAAAGACGCCTAACTCCACTAAAAGGGATAAAAGGAGACCTACTATGAGCATGTTCGGACAGGTTTTTGTTAAAAACAATCAGTACAAACTGAAAGGCAATTTCCACCACTTGACCCCCAACACCCCGATCCGTGATGCTGACGATGGCTGGAAACTGCTCGGCATCACCAATCCAAGGGACATGACCTATATGCATTCCTACGGGGGGGAGGCGGTATTTTTCGAATCCCTCAGCCAGGGAAAGCTGATGGCCACCCGTTGTGACAGCAAGGGTTGTGATTCGAAAGGCACCATATATATGCCATTCCGTATCCATTGTCCGGATTGTCTCGGCAAAAACAAGGTCATTGACATAACGAAAAATGCTAAAAAAACCGCAAAGATTCACACCTTTATGGTTTGTGAGCGATCCGGGGCATTTAACCTCTTAAATAAACCGATAAAATTTATAAATATTGAATTTGACGGCGTGGCCACCATCTTAATGAGTTATTTGAGTATCGGTGAACCGTCTTTTGGTATGAAGGTGATTCCCATTTTCAAAACCAGTGGTCCGACCTTCACGATTCTCGACCTGTCTTGGGTCCCGGAAGGAACTAAAGCCGCACAGCTCCCTGAGGGTTTCAGTTTTTAGGAGCCGTCAGGAAATAGCCAGGCCATGTATTCCAATTTCGTTACGGTTGTTTCAAAATTGTTGAAAGAGGAAGCGCATGCTACAACCATTATGGGAACCGTCCGAGCAACGAATCAAGGAGTCCAATATGTACCGGTTCATGCAGAATGTGAACCGGACATACGGAACGCAGTTTACCGATTATGCTGCACTCTACCAGTGGTCTGTGGAAAATATCGGCGATTTCTGGAAAGAAATCTGGAATTTTTCCGGAATCAAGGCGGCAAAAAGCTACGACCAGGTGATTGACGATCCAACGAAAATGCCCGGCGCTACCTGGTTTTCCGGGAGTCGTTTGAACTTTGCTGAAAACCTGTTGCGCTTTAGAGATGGCCAAACGGCGCTGGTGTTCAGGGGCGAAGATGTCATACGCCGCACCCTCACCTACCGCGAGCTCTTTGCGGCGGTTGCAAAACTTACCGCTTACCTTCGCAAGGCGGGGATCGTCCCCGGAGATCGGCTTGTCGGCTTTATGCCGAACATTCCCGAATCGATCATCGCCATGCTTGCCGCAACCAGCATTGGGGCAATCTGGTCGTCCTGTTCGCCTGACTTTGGTATTAAAGGCGTACTCGATAGATTCGGCCAGACCAGACCGAAAATTCTCTTTACCGCTGACGGCTATTTCTTCAAGGGCAAACCCCTCCACTGCCTGGCGAAGATTGCCGACATAGCCAAAGAAATACCGTCTCTTGAAAAGATCCTCGTCGTTCCCTATACCCAGGAAAATCCCGACCTAACTAGTCTGCCCAAGGCTGTCCATTACGCCGATTGCCTTAAAAATGCTGCCGAAGAAATTGAGTTTACCCAGCTGCCCTTCGAGCACCCCCTGTATATCATGTATTCCTCGGGCACAACCGGCCTCCCGAAGTGCATGGTGCAAAGCGCCGGCGGGGTGCTCCTACACCAGCTGAAAGAACTTATCCTCCACACCGATCTCAAACGGCAAGACACTATTTTCTATTTTACCACCTGCGGCTGGATGATGTGGAACTGGCTGGTCACCTCGCTTGCCGTCGGTGCAACCCTGGTGCTCTATGACGGCAACCCGTTCCACCCCGGGCCCGATGCCCTGTGGCGCATGGCCGAAGAGGAAAAGATCTCCGTCTTCGGTACCAGTGCCGGTTATATTGCGGCTCTGAAAAACGCCGGAGTGAAACCCGCCAAACAATTCAATCTGCAAGCCTTAAAGACCCTTCTTTCCACCGGCTCGCCCCTGTCAAAAGAAGACTTTCATTTCATCTACAAGGAGGTGAAGTCCGATTTACAGCTTGCCTCAATCTCCGGCGGCTCCGACCTCAATGGCTGCTTCGCCCTCGGCAATCCCATGGGCCCGGTTTATGAGGGAGAACTCCAGTGTCGCGGCCTCGGCATGAAGGTCTTTGCCTATGACGACAAGGGTTTCCCCGTCGTCGGCCGGCAGGGAGAACTGGTCTGTACCGCCGCCTTTCCCTCCATGCCCATCTACTTCTGGGACGACAAGGATGAAAAGAAATTCCATTCGGCCTACTTCGACAGATTCCCGGGAATTTGGACGCACGGCGACTTCATTGAGGTCACGGAGCGGGGCGGCCTGATCATGTACGGCAGATCCGACGCCACCCTCAATCCCGGCGGGGTGCGCATCGGCACCGCGGAAATCTACCGGGTTATTGAACAGATAGAGGAAATTGCCGACAGTGTCGTGGTCGGCCAGGAATGGCAGAACGATATCCGAATCATCCTCTTTGTGAAGATGCAAGAGGGTTTTGATTTGACCGACGCACTCCGGGAGAAGATCAGAAAGGACATCAGAATCAATGCCTCGCCGCGGCATATCCCGGCAAAGATTCTCTTGGCACCGGATATTCCTTATACCCTCAATATGAAAAAGGTCGAGCTGGCCGTGCAGAAAATGATTCACGGTCGCGAGGTGAAGAACAAAGATGCACTGAAAAACCCCGGAGTCCTGGACTTTTTCGCAGGCATCGCTGAACTTAAGGAGTGATCAAGGTCTTTACACCTCAGTTTTGTACCGGCTCCTGAAGTCCCCTTGGGCTGTTGTGTTTAAAAAAAGCTCCTCGCCCCACATCCTCTCAACAGGGAGAAAATATGAAGATATTCCCTACCTTAAATTTTGGCCTGGGTGACACCGCCAATCTGCTTCGAGATTCGGTACGAGACTTCGTAGGGAAGGAGATCGCCCCGCTGGCAGCAGACATTGACCGCAACGACCATTTTCCACCGGAGTTATGGCGCAAAATGGGAGACATGGGTTTTCTGGGAATCACCGTCGCCGAACAATATGGCGGCGCGGAGATGGGTTATCTTGAGCACGTCATCACCATGGAGGAAATAAGCCGCGGCTCGGCCTCCGTCGGTCTTGCCTACGGTGCCCACTCCAATCTCTGTGTCAATCAACTGAAACTGAACGGCACAGAGGCGCAAAAACATCGTTACCTGCCGAAACTGATAAGCGGCGAACATATCGGTGCCCTGGCCATGAGCGAGGCCGGGTCCGGCTCCGATGTCGTCAGCATGCGCCTCGCCGCCGTCAGAAAAGGTGAAAGCTACATCCTCAATGGCACCAAGATGTGGATCACCAATGGCCCCAATGCCGATGTGCTGATCGTCTACGCCAAGACCGCGCCGGAAAAAATGCACCAGGGCATTACCGCCTTTCTCGTTGAAAAGACCATGCCCGGCTTCTCAACCAGCCCCAAACTTGACAAACTGGGCATGCGCGGATCACCTACCTGCGAGCTGGTTTTTAATAATTGCGCGGTCCCGGCCGAGAATATTCTCGGCAAATTGGACAGGGGCGTCGAGGTGCTGATGAGCGGCCTGAACTACGAACGTCTGGTGCTGACCGGTGGCCCCTTGGGCATCATGAGCGCCTGCATGGACGTGGTTCTGCCGTATATCCATGAGCGTCGCCAGTTCGGCAGGGCGATCGGCGAATTCGAGCTTATGCAGGGAAAAATTGCCGACATGTACGCCACCTGGAACGCTTGCAAGTCGTATACCTATACGGTTGCCAAGGCTGCCGATGGCGGCGGTAATATCCGCAAGGATGCAGCGGCAGTCATCCTCTACGCCGCTGAACGGGCAACCTGGATGGCCCTTGAGGCCATACAATGTCTTGGGGGTAACGGGTATATCAATGACTATCCCACCGGCCGACTTCTGCGTGATGCAAAACTCTATGAAATTGGTGCTGGAACCAGTGAGATTCGTCGTATGCTGATTGGTCGGGAGCTCTTTAGGGACACTGAGGATTAACGATGAGTTACCGCTGCCAGTTCCTGCTTGTGCCGGTCCTTTTCGACCTCGTTAACCAACTGAACATTACTTAGATTCAGGTTACTCGACGGCAATCATGCCTGACAATATTTCGGCAAATCAGTGCGACCAACCTGGGCCTGAAATCTGGCCGGTCCCAGCTTTGGGCGAACAGCAGTAGTCCGAAATTGAAGAACTGATAGAATATGAAAACCTTCGAGATGGCAATATTAACGTGGTTCTTCAGCGAGAGCAATTTTTGCGATTCGCTGAAAGGGCGTGGTTAGTACAATTTCCTTTTCCGTATTTTCCTTCCAGTCATACTTTCCAGTCTGCGAATAAGCTTATTTTCTAAATCAGAGAGGTTTTTATATTCCGGGCAATTATATCCGGATAAGTCAAAATGCAAGGATTCATCTGATTTCCTAAAAAGAATAACCTTTTTACTTAAAGCATGGGCAAAACCTACTTCATAATACACATTCGGTCTTGCCCCTGAAAGATCAGCATATAGAAATTCAGATATCCTGATTTTATTTATAATTTCATCAGTTATCTTGCCACTGTGTTCTATGTCATCTGCACGTTCAGCAGAAATACCGTAATCAGTAAAACACCTTTTTATGGTCATATAGACATCTTCTAATTCAGTTTTTTTCGGGTCCATCCACATCATAATAAACGCTGTGTCTGGCTGAGTAGCTGCTGATTTCTGACCAGTAGTTAGAATGTTTTTTTCAGCGATTTCGACTGTCGTTGGATTCACAAGTTCAACAACATTAATAATACGCCTGTAGCATTCTTCGAAAATTGGTGCCGCATCGGAAGGACTAATACCTTCGTCATCCGCCTGACCTGCTGGTGTTACTCCGAGCACATCCCCCTCATCATGAAGAACTTCTGGCCCCCAATATCGATAGCGACAAAGAAGGACGGATGATCTTAGTCCCTTTATTGCGTGACCAAGATCAATTTGATCTGTTTTGGAAAGGTATTTTGTAAGGCGTACCGACTCAGATATTAATGGTGCTACACTTATGATTTCTGAAATTATTGCCTTTGCAATTTTTTGCAATTGGGAGTCCAACTTATTCCAAAATTCTTGTCTACTTACTCTATCCCAAGAATCAGAAGACCAAGTTGCACCATAAAGCAAATCCGACGCCTTGCAAAAATAGGCGACTCCTTTTTTATGGATACTATTGAGATCTTTAATCAGTTTTTCTCTGTCTAGTCCATTCATGATCTTTGTCCGATCAAAATTCTAACGCGACAAATCGCCGCTTTATGCACCCGGTGAATTTAATGGTTTGCAAAAATTAGATTCTCGCATAATGCCAACAAGTCAAGCCTGACGTCGGATTCCATTGGGCACAACTTAAAGCTAAGGAGCGGCTTAAGCCTTATCAAAAAAGAGGCCCTATTACGGACCATGCCCTTTGGCCTAATTGTGCAAATTTTTCAATTTTTAATGCAGTATCGACCACAGCATTAACCTTCTTCCATACTTCTCCAAGTTTGCTTATTTCGGGCGTAGTGCTGCTCGCTTTCACTGCTTCTTCTATCTCAATTAACTCCCCTAGGCCGGTTCTACCGGCTTCCCTCAATGTTTTTGCTCCTGATATTGGATACTCATCAAGGGCTCCATTGATCAAATCAATGTGATGCCGAATTAGCTCAATTAGCCTAGGGGGAAGTTCTGAAGACTGCAACAACTCACTAAGCTCAATTACCAGCATACGGATATCTGCGATATCTTCGTCAGAAACCTGAGACTCTTCATCGGGCAAGATTTCACTGCAAAAATCTAAAGCCAGGATGGTTTCACGTTTTAAATATTGTCTAGCTTGGTTCCAAGTGCCTGGCAATATCATCGTTGATAGAGCGTGCTCAATATCAGTGATTGCGGTTGCGTACAAATGATCACTATAGCCAGTTGCTCTCATTTGTTTGTGGATGTTTTCTGTTTCACGATACATCCAGCGTAAACGTTCAGACACCAACGCTGCTTTTTTATTTTTGTTCTCTTCAACAATTCCAAAAATCTTAGCCCAAACTTCAATCACCGGAACGGCATCTGGCTCACCAAAGGTTTTTGTAAGTAAGGAATTCAATCTAGAGGCTGAGTTTGTGTGTTTTGGCATAGCTATAGGGTTTGACAAGTTATTAGCTGGACGGAATCCGTCCGATTAATACACATAATTGTAGTACCAACATCGTTTCTATTTGAAATGGTTACGCTATTATCATGATTTCTGCACTAAATATTCCTTCAAATAAAGTGAAACTGCTACACAGTCCCCTTTTTCGATAAAGCTGCGAAAGAAAAATCAACAGTAAGTCATGCTGGCACAAGCAAAAAAGCGGTCGAGGTCCTTTGGAAAGTGGCGCAACATCAAAACACAGACCAGTTTAAAGACGAACTTCCAAAAAAAATATGTTTAGATATCAGATAATAATCATGTTTCTAAGGAATTTCGAAGTGATACAAAGCATCCGGTCATCGAATCTTCCAATCGTATGCTACCTGCCCAAACTGGGAGAAAGGTGGGAGTGGTTGGGAAAAACAAAGTGAAGTCGACTGGCGGCATGTTAATGTAGAGCATGAGAGCTCCCTTGAGATGGACACGTATTCCTCCGGGTGGCGGTTGTCGACGTGCGGGAGGATCTCGCGAAAAGCGGTACCGGTGAGGGGCATCAGGCAGGAGGTGTTGTTTTTGGTTTCGGTCAGGAGGATGAAGCGGCCACCAATGTAGACGTCTTTGATCTTCAGCTTTGCCGCCTCTCCCGGACGTATTCCCTTGTTGGTTGATGAGTACGGCGACGTAGGCGGTGAGAAAATCTATTTTCCCGGTAGGGGTTGGCGACCGCCAGAGTTCAATACCCGATGGATTACAAAAGCCAAAAAAATACCCGCAAACCATTAATAATCAATGGAATGCGGGTTATTTTTTTGCTGGTGCGAAGGGAGAGACTCGAACTCTCACACCGTTAGGCGCCAGATCCTAAGTCTGGTGCGTCTACCAATTCCGCCACCCTCGCAAGCACGATCTCAATCAGAAATATTTTCAGCAGCAATGAGAGCAGAAACCATTGCATTGGATCGTCAACAAGTAATTCACCCGAGCAAAATCGTCAAGCCCAGGAGGCCGTTTATCCCGATCCACGCTGAAAAAGTTGCTATCAATACCATCTTGAACGTAGGGTTACCATATATTTTTCCATTCCGCATATTTTTCTCAAGATGATCCCCTGCTCTCCACTTGTCTCGCACAGGTAACTTGCGAAAACCGGCAAGAGTGGCTATTGTGAACAGCCAGTAATACTGTGTTAGTGTCATAACTCATAAAAATTAACACCTTACGAGGACTTCATGAAATTCACCAGATTATATGCATGCTGCTTGGCAACTCTTCTTATAAGTTCAGGCGCAGGCGCAGGCACCATGCCGGATGCCGGACAGGATAAAAGAGTAGAGTGGAAGGTGCAGCAAACCTGGCCGATCGCCGGCAAAACCCTGGCCATGGTCAATTCCCTGGACGGGAAATTCGTTTTTCTCCTGAACGACAAACAGCAGGTACAGATCTTTAACACTCAGGGCCAATTGCAGGGAAGCATCCCCGTTGATGCCGGTGTCTCGGCGATCGATATTTCACCCCAGGGAGAATTGCTTTATCTGATCAACAACACCAGCCAATCTTTTACTGCAGTGGCGGTCTCTTTTGTTATTGATATTGATACCGCTGGTGTCCCTTTTAAAGGTCCGGCCGACGCACCTGTCACCATGACTCTCTTTACCGACTTTGAATGTCCGTATTGTCGACAGATTATCCCGCTTCTTGATGAAGTTTTGGCAAAAAACCCGAAAACCGTTAAACTCTCTTTCAAAAACCTGCCGTTGAAATTCCATAAGCTTGCGGAACCCAGCGCCAAGGCTGCTCTTGCCGCCAATGAACAGGGAAAATTTTGGCCGTTTCATGACAAACTTTTTGCTGAGCAGAAACTTACCGAGGAGAGTATCAAAAAGACCGCTGTAGCCCTGAAACTTGATATACCGCGGTTCGAGAAAGATATGGAGTCACCCATGATCCAGAGCAAACTACAAAAGGATATTCTTGATGCGCAAAATGCCGGCGTAACCGGAACTCCAACGATCTTCATAAACGGTCGTACACCACGGCAACGCACTGTCGAAGGCTTTCAGGCGATAATTGACGACGAGCTGCAAAAACTTGGCAAAAAATAATACGAGCGTGGACGCCAATCTCACCGAAAGGGAGCTTACCTTCGTCGATAACGCCAAGGCCTGTTCCCTCTACGGTGCGCTCAACAAAAACCTCCAGGCTGTTGAAAAATGCTCGGGCGTTACAATTCATGCCAGGGGGACGACCCTGCGCCTTGTCGGCTTGCCGCATGCGGTGGAGCTGGTTGCCGATCTGCTCAGCCAGCTCTATGAACTGGTCAGCCGGGGATATCCGCTTTACAGCTCCGATTTTGCCTTCGGATTGAGAATCCTCGAATCCACCCCCAAGGCACGGCTTGATAAAATCTTTCTCGACAAGGTGTACGTGACAACACAGAATCGAGTGGTATCTCCGAAAACCAGGAACCAAAAAATCTATATCGATGCCATCCGTGACAATGATATCGTTTTCGGCATAGGTCCGGCCGGCACCGGCAAGACCTATCTGGCCGTGGCCATGGCCGTATCGGCCTTGACCGCCGGACAGGTCAAAACTATCATCCTCACCCGCCCGGCCGTTGAAGCCGGTGAAAAGCTCGGCTTTCTCCCCGGCGATGTGGCCCAGAAGGTAAACCCCTATTTGCGCCCTTTACATGACGCCTTAAACGATATGCTTGGTGCGGAAAAAGCCCGCGATCTCATCGAGCAGGAGATTATCGAAATTGCCCCCCTCGCCTTCATGCGCGGGCGAACCCTCAGCAATGCCTTTATCATCCTCGATGAAGCCCAGAACACCACGCGGGAACAGATGAAAATGTTTCTCACCAGGATCGGCTTTGATTCCCGGGCGGTGATTACCGGGGACACCACCCAGGTCGATCTGCCGATCAAAAACCAATCCGGCTTGCTGCAAGCTAGAAAGATTCTCAGCAACATCGACGGCATCAAATTCTGCTCCTTTTCCAAGGAGGACGTGGTCCGCCACCCTTTGGTCCAACAGATTATCAACGCTTACGAAAAACAGTAAAGGTTTTCGCATGCCGACACAACTTACCAGCCATTGCCACCGCACCGGGCACCGTGTACAGGCGAGGAAGTTCATCCGTCTTGCCGACCGACTCCTCAAGGAATGCGGAGTAAGCGATTATAACCTCAGCATCCTCCTGGTGCACGACGCAGAAATCACCCGAATCAACGACCAATACCGCAATAAAAACCAACCGACCAATGTCCTCTCTTTCCCTTTTGCCGATGGGGCCGATGCATCGCTTGCCGCCCTGCCGATAAAGGAACTGGGTGACATCATCATCTCGGTTGACACCGCCTTTCGGGAAGCAATTCTTTACCGCCAGTCCTTTCACGAACGTATGATCTGGCTGCTGGTTCACGGTCTGCTGCACCTGCTCGGCTATGACCATGAACGTTCGCCGGGCGAAGAAGAAAAAATGCTGGCCAGGGAAAATGAACTGCTCGGCAAGATAAACAATCACAGGAGAACCACAATGACCAGACTCGCCATTAACGTCGATCATGTTGCCACCATCAGACAGGCACGCGGCATCAGTGAACCCGATCCGATTACCGCCGCAGCAATCTGCGAGCTGGCCGGGGCGGCGGGAATCGTCGTCCATCTGCGCGAAGACCGCCGCCATATCCAAGACCGTGACGTAATTTTGCTGCGCCAGACGATAAAGTCGAAGCTGAATCTGGAAATGGGCGCCAATAAGGATATTATAACCATTGCCCTCGATCTCAAACCGGATCTCATCACCCTGGTGCCGGAAAAACGCGAAGAGCTGACCACGGAGGGTGGCCTTGATATCATTTCGCAAACCAAGAAAATCGCCAAGGTTATCGAAAAAATGGCCAAGGCCTCGATTCCGGTCTCCCTCTTCCTCGACCCCGACCCCAAGCAATTGGCGGTCGCCAGAGAGATCGGCGCAACCTTTGTCGAACTGCACACCGGCCGCTATTGTGACGCCACCAGCGAAAGTATGCGCGAGCACGAATTTGAACTCCTCTCTGCGGCCGCCGAAGAAGGCGACCGAATGGGTCTGAGGATGTGCGCCGGGCATGGCCTGAACTACCAGAACACCGCACCCATTGCCGCCCTTGACACCATCGAGGAACTGTCCATCGGTCATGCGATTATTGCCCAGTCGGTCTTTACCGGCCTGGACAAAGCGGTACGAGATATGCTGGCCATAATCCGTCAGGCGGATATGCTGCTCTGATGCATACCGCTGCTATCCACTTTTCTTGGTTATTACCGGCAAACTGAGATGTGATCTGGATTGACAATGGCAAAGGTGATATGGTAAAAGCAACCAACTCAGCGTGCCTGGATGGTGGAATTGGTAGACACCCGAGACTTAAAATCTCGTGCACCTTGTGTGCGTGCCGGTTCGACCCCGGCTCTAGGCACCAGTAATATCAAGGGTTGAAAGGAATATGCACATTCTCTTTTCAACCCTTTTTTTGTGTTAAAAATTACCATATTTCAAGTGGTTTTCTTCCGACCTCCGGTGCTCTCTACCGATTCCAATGCTCGGCAGTTCACATCCTTGCGATACCCCTTTGAATCGCTTATCGTCCCGTAAACACCTATACCGCCACAAAAGCAAGGGCAACCGTGACATTATCCTTGCCACCAGCGTCGTTGGCCATATTGACGAGCATTTCGGCCTTCAGGTCGAGGGGCGCATCATAAGCGAGGACCGGCTGCAACGCATTGTCCTCCACCATGCCGTGTAAACCGTCGCTGCAGAGGAGAAAGATATCGCCGGGACGCAGGTCGCCACAGCTAACATCGACAACCATTTTTTCAGAGTTGCCGACCGCCCGGAGAAGAATGTTGAGAAACCGGCTGTTTCGCGCTTCCTGGTGACTGAGCAGTCCTTGGTCGATGTGACTCTGCACCAGCGAATGATCTTTGGTTAATTGTGTGAGGATACCATCGCGAAAGAGATAGGTGCGGCTGTCGCCAATGTGTCCCAGGACGAACCGGTCCCTGCAGAACGTGAGGATTTCGGCGGTACATCCCATGCCGGCAAAAGACGGATTGGCTTCGGCGTAGGCAAGAATCCTGGCGTTCGCCAGGTCGAATGCTGCCTTGACCCGGGAGGATCCTTGCTCCTCAGTAAGTTCGGCCTGGTCTTGAAATACCACGACGACTGCGTCGAGAAACAGCGCACTTGCCACTTCCCCTCCGGCTTCCCCGCCCATGCCATCGGCTACCATGCAGAAATGGTAAGCTGCATTAACGGCGCAGGTATCTTCATTGTTGCTGCGTCGCAATCCCCTATCCGTTTTGCTGCAAACAATCAACCGCGTGCTCATTTCCATAATGTTGTGCAGGACGCTGAAGGAATCGATCTGTTAAGATGAAATATCAGTAAAGATGCTTCACGAAAATCGAAGTTGCTGTGTTATTATAGTCGGTGCAATGCTTCGATGCGAGGGAAGAAAGACGATTTTTGTTCAAGACCTGCGGAAATGTACCCATGATCGGCGACTCATCACACAACCTCGGTAAGAAATATACCCTGCTCGATCGCATTGGCATGGGCGGCATGGCCGAGGTGTTCAAGGGTAAATTGTCGGGAGCGGAAGGTTTTGAGAAGGTTGTCGTCATCAAAAAGCTCTTGCCCCAGTTTGCCCAGGATGCCGAGATCGTTGCTCATTTTATCGCCGAGGCCAAGCTCGCGGCCCTGTTGCAACACGAAAATATAGCCCAGATCTACGACTTCGGTGAACTTGACGGCAGCTATTTCATCGCCATGGAATACCTGGTCGGCAAGGATCTGTATACCGTCATGCGGCGGGCAAAAGAGCTGAATCTCCCCATGGGAATCACTCAATCCCTCTTCATCACTTGCAAAATTTGCGAGGCCATGGAATATGCCCATGCCCTCAAGGATCAACACCTTCAACCGCTGCATCTCATTCACCGCGACCTCAGTCCGCACAACGTGTTTATTACCTGTGAGGGACGGGTCAAAATCATCGATTTTGGTATTGCCCGTGCGGACCTCTTCGACAATAAAACCAAGATAGGGATGGCAAAAGGCAAGATTTCCTACATGTCACCGGAGCAGCTCACCGCCGAAAAGGTGGACCACCGCTCGGATATCTTTGCCATCGGCATCCTGCTCTACGAGATGCTCAGCGGTAAACGCATGTACAGTGGCGATACGGCTACGCTGATCCGCAAATGCATGGGAGCGGAATATGAAAGATTGGATGAGCTGCAGCCCGACCTGCCGACACCGCTCTCTACAATCCTCGACAAAGCCCTGGCAAAGGACGTGGCCGGGCGATACCAAGGGTGCGGCGAAATGCGCTCCGACATTGAGGATTTTCTCTTCAGTATGGAGAAACGGGCAAGCTCCCATCTACTTGAAGACTCTATGCGCCTGCTGTTTGCCGATGAACAGGCTATCGACATGCAAAGTCCGGCAGCCGGAGATATTATAGGGGCTGCAAACCACCATGGAAATTGGCGAGAACCGGCGGAGACGACGGCGCTTCATAAGTGCCGGCCACAACCTCACCCATCGCCGCCGGGCATGTCCGGTGGCAATGGGTTTTCAGAAAGAGCAGAGCAGGTTGCTCCTCCAACGCCTGACGTCTCCCTTTCCGGCAAGGCGGGAGAACGGTTGGCGCAAGAGCCGCCGAAGAGTCGCCCGGCCTTCGCTAAACTTCTGGCCGTCGCTGGTGTATGCAGCCTTTTCGCAGTCGTTTTCTTTCTGTGGCCAGAACCAAAGATAGACCGGGAGCAAAGCGTTCCCGCACCTTTGCAGATTCCGGCGGAAAGCGCCGACACGTTCAAGGAAGCAATACCGGCAGAACCGCTGCAACCAGTATTAACACCGCCTGAGCAGTCGGAAGAACCACAGAAGAATACTGCCGAAGGATTATTTACTACGCCGAAGGACAATCGGTCCGTCCCGCTCCAGCGAGTGGTCGGAGGGCAGCGACAGAAGAAAATTCATTCGCTGGTCGGTAAAGCTGAGCAGGCGATGGAGAGAAGCAACCTAACAACGCCACGAGAGGCTAGCGCCTATAAATTTTACCATGAGATTCTTGAACTGGAGCCGCAGAATGCCTTAGCGCTGCAGGGTTTAGCAAAAATTTCCGAAAAATACGAGGAGTTGGCTGAAAAGGCCTTCCGAGAA
Organism: Deltaproteobacteria bacterium; assembly: GCA_031441605.1. GTDB lineage: Bacteria > Desulfobacterota > Desulfobulbia > Desulfobulbales > Desulfocapsaceae > Desulforhopalus_A. Next base: position 30,800 of record JANNQF010000062.1, on the reverse strand, counting down.
ATGCGGCTGCCGAGCGCCAGAGAATACATACGGCAGGGACTGGCTGTCAATCCGCAAAACAGGCACCTGCTTGAATTGCAGCAGGATATGGCGAAGAGCAAACCGGAGATGTTTTTCAAAAGCATTGAAAAATCTTTTAAAACTAAAACTCCGGCAAGAGCCGACGGCGAAAATTCCCCCAAAAAAGAAGAATCAACCAAATAGCTTCTTCAGCAATCGGGCAAAAAAAGATGGCTCTTGCTGCGGATTGATCTGCATGCCTTTCTGGGGTGGTTCGGAAGGTGTGCCTGCTGTTTTCTGGGGCATATCCCGGTAAGCGTTGATATCAAAAATCCGGGTCTTGGCGATGTCGTAATCGTCCAGGTCACCGGAAGCGGCTTTGACGCTTTCCGGGTATTCGAAGATCAGTTTGTGCTTGCCTATCAGAATCACATCATTATGCCGGAGATTATGCAGGGAAACCTGTTGCTCATTAACAAAGGTGCCATTCGTGCTGTCCAGATCCCGCAACACAAATGTTGTCGCAACCGATTCGACCCGTGCATGGCTGCCTGAGACCTCCAGATTATCAATAACGATGTCATTGCTGTGTTTCCGACCAATTGTCAAGGCTTGCCCTGGTGCAATGGGGTAGTCACGGATTTTGATATCTCTGAATCGTAGGGTGAGTATCGGCATTGGCGGTCCTCTTGGAGTAACAAAATGGGTCGAAATGGGCAGGTTATATTGTAACGGCTCCGAAGTAATGATTGAAACACATCGCCACTCCTTACGGAACGACAATAACCTTGAGCGTTCCCGTAGGCTCAGCCGCCGTCTTGAAGGCAGCACCAATCTCGGTCAGGGGATACCTATGGGTGATCATGTCATCAACCGCTACCGCACCGATCCTTAATAATTCCATTGCCTGATGGTTATCAAGGGGAGCCGCACCGTAACAGGTTTTAAAGCTGATGTCATTACGCCAGTAGGGATTGAAGTCTATGGCGATGGTTTCGCCGGGTTGGCCCACGGCAAAAAAAAGCAGGGTACCGCCACGGTCAACACTTCTGAGTGCCGCCTCTGCTGCCGGGATTGCCCCGGTGCAGATGATGGCCTTGTCGGCAAGACGGCCATTGTGCTTTGCGACAAAGGCCGGAACATCCTCCCCCGCCGAGACAACAAAATCGGCACCGGCCTTCTTGGCCATCGCAAGGCGGTAGTCGTTGATGTCGCAGACAATAACTGTGCCGGCACCAAGGGCCTTCGCCAACTTAACAAAAAGAATACCGGTTAACCCGCTGCCGTAGATCATGACACTGTCGCCGGGTGTGAGCTGAATTGTTCGGTAGGCGCGCACCACCGTGGCTAACGGCTCGATGAAGGTGCCGGCTTCGTAGCTCATGTTGTCAGGCAGTTTCAGGATGCCGGTGGCAACACTGCGGCCGGTGACCCGGAGGAACTCGGCAAAACCGCCCGGTGCAAAGTTATTCTTTTCTTGAAAAACCACACAGGCGGTGTTGTGCCCGGAAAGGCAGTAACGGCACTCGTCGCAAGGGACGTGATGGGTGGCAAAGACCCGATCACCTTTTTTCCACTGCCGAACATTTTTGCCGGTCTCGACTATCTCGCCGCAAAGCTCGTGCCCCAGCACCAGAGGGGCACGCTTGATGCGGTACCACTCCATGAGATCGCTGCCGCAGATCCCACCGGCAACTACCTTTATGAGGACATCGTCTTCGCCTACGATCGGTACCGGCTGTTGTTCGAGACGAACGTCGCTGTTGTGGTAATACATGCCGACATTCATTGGTTTTTCAGCTCCGTATAAAGTTCAAAGGCCTGCGTGGCGCTCATGTTTTCGTGCACGACCTTGCGAACGGCGGTGATCATCGCTTCGGGAGCGTCCGACTGGAAGATATTGCGTCCCATGTCAACACCCGAGGCGCCGGCATCGATGGCGTTGCGGGCCATGGTGAGCGCTTCGAATTCGGCAAGCTTTTTGCCGCCGGCAATGATGATCGGCACCGGACAGGCGGCTACCACCTTGTCGAAATCGTCACAGAAGTAGGTCTTGATGATTGCCGCACCGAGTTCAGCCAGCATACGCGAAGCAAGACCGATGTAGCGGGAGTCGCGGGCAAGATCTTTGCCGACGGCGGTAACCCCGAGAACCGGCATGCCGTAGCGCATCCCCTCATCGACCAATCTGGTCATATTGTTGATGGTCTGGGTTTCGCACTCGCCGCCGACAAAAACCTGTACGGCGACCGCACTGACGTTCATACGCAGAGCATCTTCCATATTGACGGCGATCTGCTCATTGGAGAGATCCTTGAGAATGCTCGGACCACCACTGGCACGCATAACCACGGGATTGCCGGATTCAGGGTTGATAACCGAACGGAGGATGCCGCGGGTGCACATAAGGGCATCGGCGAAAGGAACCAGGGGCTTTATAGTGACATCGATACGCTCAAGACCGGTGGTCGGGCCTTGAAAGTAGCCATGGTCGATGGCGAGCATCACGGTTCTGCCGCTTTTGGGGTTGAATATCCGAGCTAAACGGTTGCGAAACCCCCAGTCGTAGCCGCTGGAACCCTTGAGAAAGAAGGTATCGTTTTTTTGTGGGGTATCGAGGAAATACTCTTTGCGTTTTTCGGACAGATCATGTTCGGCCATGGCAGCTCCTGCTGGATAAATGGTTTTGATTGAGAGATAACCGGGTTAGAATACAAGACGGGTTTCGCCTAAGCAAGAAAAATGGCGCTCAGGTCAACCGTTTTTTTTCAATATATCCAACGAATTTATTAATTTGCCAGGACACGCGTCTTAGAGAAATATTAATTGATGCTGAACATCTCTGCCATCCGAGTAAGATACAATAAGGTGTTAAAGAAAATTTCGTGTTGAGGTGCAAGGGACAGTAAAATCTTAATTAATCCATTACCGTATGTCTGCGCGCTGCGGCGTGGTTATAAATGTATTATGCATCTTGTGACGTTTCGCATCATAGGGCACCCTGCCATTCCAAATGCCCCTTGGTTACGGGTGGCTAAAGGACTCAATATAATTAAAGCCTTAGATGCGGAGCAGGCTAAGTCCTTGTTCAAAATGTTGCAAGCCATTAATCCTCCTTATGATTTCCAGGAAACAGATCCTTTCGGTGATCTGCCTCTATACCCTTCAATCCATCATCAAATTAGAAAGGTCATTCCGTCCAAAAAGACCGCCGTCATTGCGATTTTTGCCGCCCCACTCGAACTTGTGAGAAAATTGGTAACCATAGATCCGGTGTTTTTTGAAACAGATCGGATTGAATGCGGGAGGCGTCGCGATCATAGCCGGTGGATTAATTTCGTTGAGCTGTCCAGCTCAACTCGCTGGAGCGAGATTGAATCAATTGTCAAAGGGCTGCTCGCGAACCTTGGTCCCGATGCTGTGTCGGTTGTCCAGCAGTTGCAAAACACTATGATAATTCTTCGAAATTCCGATCGAATAAAGGGAATAACTGCGATGAAGTTGCGAAGGCAATTGGAGGAATTGCGGCAATTTATGCTTGTAACTGAGCAAGCACAGGTAGACAAATGCCTCCATGCAGTTGATCGAACCCAACGCTTCCGGCAAGCCAAGGACGTGGCTGAAAAACACCTTCCGATCTTCCTTACTATTACAAGCTCAATGCTTGACTCCCCTATCCAAAAAGCAGATAACACATCGGCGATGGAAATCAGAACGGCGCTTATTGATTTTCTCATAAAACGCCTGGAAAACGGAGGAGATGCAGAAGCCGTGTCATTGAAGCACCGTTTACATCGGATCAGCATCAGCCTGCAAACCATTGATTGCGAGCTTGCTCCACATTTCAGAGAGGAAGGAAATTCAATAATCCTTGACGGCGCTCGGAACGGGGTTCCTCTTCCTTTCACAGAAATGTTGCCGGTTTCCAGGGTCCAGGTGTTGCTGTCAGCCCTCTCAGCTCTGCACAATACACTCTATGATCTTGATCCGATTTTTCTAATCGATATCAGTGAAATAAAACCTGAGATGCCGGAGATGGCCGATTTGTTCCTTCGCCATTCTTCGCAAAAGCAGCTACTTGTTATACCTAACGACGCCTTTCTCGCATTCTGTTCTGATGCTCTCTCCGAAAAAATTGAGGATGAGCATCATCTGGTTACGTTAATTGATTTAACGGAGGAGGCTTGAGGGGCGATCATCGAAAAAACAGTCGCTTTATTTGGATGCTCCATCTATCAAAACCTCGAATCGGCTGTGTGACTTTTTTGAATGCTCCAATGTAATTTTCTTCGTGACTAACATGCCTGGCCTCAGGTGTGATCCCAGCCATTTTTAGGACCAAGCTCAATCGGCCCCCTTTCCAGATGGCAATTCCAACTCCACCAATGGTCCAAGTATTGCCAGGGGCTTTTACCTGAAGGAGAGAGAGTCCATTCGCGGAACACTCTAGGGTATTTGCCCCTTCAACTTTTGCCGGAGAGAGAATATCGGAGAAACTCAGTTCGATGTTGTTTTTCACCAGACCCTGTATCGACAGCCGCCAACTATCAAGAGCCACGAATGAGGTCATCATCTTATCCCAAGTGATATCGATATCCCCAGCGAAATCGGCGAAGAGCGGTATTATCTGGAAAGACTATTCTCCGGACTTCGACAACGAGAGGAGATATAAACTACTACTGCCGAGCTCGCCATCGGCGTCTGCGAAGCCGACCCTTATGAAAAAGATGAGTTGCCCTCAACAACTCCTCTTAAACTCTCCCTGATTCAGATGTTCGACCGTTATCGTCTACTCTACTCCTGGCTTAAAGAGCAATATCCCAGCGGTGTTCCTGGTGGCTGGTGACCACGGTGATGAGGTTTGGCAGGTTTATGCACAGTTTTTGATTTGGGTATTGCACCAACGCTATGAGCATATTCCCCGATTTTTGATTGCCGAATCGAACCTCCATCAAATTGATGTCCACTCCATGTTACCCTACCTCCTGTGCATTTTCTAGTTTCTTGCGAACCAGCGAAGCACGACATGTCAGTCGGGCAAAATTGGTCACTATTAGTAATTAGTCTTAACTTGGCCAGTTGGTCTACCCTTTAATATTGGCAACACGAACCTTCAGTCTCCGAATGCACGATATGGTGTGGTATCAACCATTGCGCCTTAAAGCGCTACCAGAGGACGATAAACGAGACAAGGATTTCTCCGCTCGATTAGAAGGAATTATTAAAAAGTCAAAACGCCATCCATTGTTCTCCGGAATGGAGTGCATTTGCGGCGGTTAAGGCTGCTATTCACCGCATTATTTGCGGTTTTCAATAGCCATTGCGGCAAATACTCGCTATAATCACCGCATATAATACGGAGATTATACATGTGGATATATGAAAAGAAAGACTGGCCAAATTTCATCTGGGACGATAAAGCCCTTGCGTCTTTGCTCGCCGAGGCTCGGCACTGGCAGGGGCGTTTACTGGGTAAGATGGAGGCGTTAGGTTTCCCGATCAGGCAGGAGGCCAGCCTGAATATCCTCACCACAGATGTTGTCACCTCGTCGGCCATAGAGGGCGAAAAACTTGATACGGATGAAGTCCAATCTTCTATTGCTCGAAGATTAGGTATTCCTCTACAAAACGACAAGCCTGTTGGACGCGATGTTGAAGGTATTGTTGAGATGATGCTGGATGCGACGCAAAACTTTGATCAAGCTTTGACTGCCGAACGCTTGTTCGACTGGCATGCGGCTCTGTTTCCGACAGGTCGAAGCGGTATGCACCGCATTAACGTTGGTGCTTGGCGACCAGCAGAAGCAGGCCAGATGCAGGTTGTGTCCGGACCAATAGGGCGTGAGAGGGTGCATTATGAGGCGCCAGCAGCATCCAGGCTTGATGAAGAAATGACGCTGTTTCTCTCATGGTTTGAAACTGACCTGAAGCTTGATCCTGTGCTTAAAGCGGGTATTGCCCATTTATGGTTTGTCACTATTCACCCATTTGAAGACGGCAATGGGCGGATTGCGCGTGCAATTGCGGATATGGCTCTGGCAAGGGCAGATGGGACCTCCAGTCGGTTCTATTCTATGTCCAGACAAATTGAGCAGGAACGCAAGGTATATTACACCCAGCTTGAGAGACAGCAAAAAGGCAGTGTTGATATTACATCTTGGCTGTCCTGGTTTTTAAATTGCTTTTCGAGAGCTGTTGTTAATGCGGAAGATACACTGTCCTCGGTTCTCTTTAAGGCGGAACTGTGGAACCGGATTAATCCTGATCCGGTGAATGAGCGACAGCGCCTTATTATTAATCGCATGCTCGACAATTTTAAAGGACACGTGACCACCTCAAAATATGCCAAGTTGGCCAAATGCTCATCCGACACTGCACTTAGGGATATGCGGGGTCTTGTCGCCCGCCACATTCTGATTCAAAATCCGGGCGGGGGGCGAAGTACAAGTTACCGCCTGATCACAGCAGAAGAACTGGAGCAATCAGGTGATGGGGTGACAATAAAATAATCGAAAGAAAATGATCAGGAAACACCTTAATCAGGCGAATCCACAAACCTTTTCGCATTGGCAGTGCAAATCTTAAACCTGAGATAGCAAGATTCTTCCGTGGTGTCTAATGCTCATCCCGAAATGACCTGCAAACATAATCTTGAACACTTTTAGAGGAATGGGAAATCGTGATCAAATTTATTGCTGCCAATAAATGAGTCGCCCGGTAGTACCGCTGAACTAAGCTGCATACTTTTTTTGTTATTGGGTGATATGGTGGGTTTATTGAGAAATGATTATTTTCGATGCTTCGTCTCTTAATGTCAATATTTTCATTGGCTTTGCTAAATATTTCAGCGAATTTTTTTTGAAAAATACTTCTCTCTCTGGTGTGATCGCTCCGCTCATAAATAGAAACCTTTTGTTCAAAGCTGGATATCTGTTTACGGCTTCTTTGTAAAAGCTTAGCCCATCCATTATTGGCATATCAATGTCAGTGATTATTAGCTTATAATATTTACCCTTCATCAATTTTAGACCGGATTCCCCATTATCAGCAATGTCAATATTTCCTGACCGATTAAGAAGAGCTTGAATAAGTTGAGTGATCATTGGTTCGTCATCGACGATCAAGATATTTTCAACCCAAATGGGAGGCAATATTTTTATTTTGTGTAATACTTCAGGTCTCCCTTCTATTTTTTCCAGAAAGTACTCAATCTCTTTAATGTGCGCTTGAATTCTTGTTACGGGATATTTGAACTCATTAGATTTATCTTTCAAAAAATTAATAACATAGAGAAAAATATCATTCCATTCAGAGAGTTCTAGTTCGACGATTTTATCAATTAGCTGATTTCTGTGAAGTGTCCTTTGCTCTATACCGATTTTTATATATGCAAAAGAGTCGAGAATTTTATCACTGGTTTGTTTGTCGACGGAAATGGCTGGAATAACATCAGGTATTGAAGTTAGATATTCTGCTGCACTGCCCATCACATGATAATGCCAAGCCTCAGCTTCGGCTATGTGATCAAGAAATTCCTTTAGGTTGCTATCTTTGTAGTAAAAATCTGCTGCTTGTGAATAAACTTCATTTGCCAAGTGCTCAACTTTTCGCAACCAATTGACGATATTTTTCATAATAAAGATCCAATAAAACAAACCAATTTAGCCAAATTGGACTTTATTGCCGAAACATGGCAGTTTATTCAGCGCTACTTCACCACTATTTTTTTATTTTTTCAAAGTATTACTCACTAGTATATAGCATGTCGGAGATAATTCCAGTCGGCCAACCATGATAATCACTCCAGTTTGCCGCTCCCGGATTCACGATAGTACTTTCTTAATCCTTCCATTGGAAAAAGGGCGATAAGCCTCTGCTCCCCCACAGAGATTCAGGAATTATCAAGGTTTCAAAATGCTCCATCAAACGCAATTTAAGGGTGTTGCAATAAACCAAGATAAATAATGTAAATTCAGTTGCTTAAAACACATAAAGCCTCTATAATGGATGAATAATCTTAGCGAGAGAATTCAATCTGTATCTTCAGCAATCACCCTATACTTGTTTCTCTTCAGATCTACTGCCCTGCAACGGTCCTGCAATAAAAAAGGACTTACAGCGAAAAAGCCATAAGTCCTTGAATTTACTGACTGGAGCCAGCAAGCGGAATCGAACCGCTGGCCTGCGCTTTACGAGAGCGCCGCTCTACCAACTGAGCTATGCTGGCTGGAATGGGAAGGACTCGACAAGTGCTTGTATATCGAGCCGCTAGACAGGTTTCAGTGGGTATATATCAGGTAATTCTTGAAAATTCAACTATTATGAAAAGCCTGGTTTTCATAACGTAACAAAGATACTTCTAGATAATTTCCCTCATTTTCCTATTGGTACAATCTTCTTTGTACATCCGCCCAGATACTTCAGCCGGCCTCCCTGACAACCTATTGTTAGTTCCCTGACCAAGAGACATGCAACGCTACATAGCCCCTCTTATTGCTTTGCAACGCTGCGATTCCATCGCTAAAACAAGATGTTCCAAGGTTCATTGGCCAATACTGTACTAATCTTTGACTATTGCGATCGATTCGAACATAATAAGGCTCTCGATATCGAAGCGATTACCTCCTAGGCCACATTGCAAAAATCGAAAATGACACATTTTTTCTTTTTAAAAAATCATCAACTCCCCAAACTCCTGGTCGCCTGTATACTCCTGATCGGCAGCTCTCTCCCTTTTGTCGACAAAGTTCAAGCAGAGGATTCAAGGTCAAAGACGCTGGAAGCCCATGTCATTAATAACAAAACATACTACCAAATCCCCTCCTCAGATGGTTTCACCCAGAAAGGCTTCGCTTCCTGGTATGGCCCAGGTTTCCATGGACGGAAAACCTCGAACGGCGAAGCGTACAACATGCATTCGCTGACTGCCGCCCACAAAACTCTGCCGTTGGGCACTGTCTTGCTGGTAAAAAACCTCGATAACGGTAAAAACACGCCTGTCCGGGTGAATGATCGGGGACCGTTCGCCGGCGGAAGAATTATCGATTTAAGCTATAAGGCAGCGAGGGCCCTCGGGGTTGTCGACAATGGCATGGCCAAGGTGCAGATTGTTGCCCTCGCCGAAGGTGAGGTCAAGAATATTGGGGAAGCACCGATTTTATACTATAACGATCTCACATTAGGAGATTTTTATGTGCAAATAGGATCTTTCGCCAAACAATTCAACGCGGTAAAAATGCAAAAGCGTTTTGCCGATGCAGGCCACGCAACAGTCATCCATCAAGCTTTTAATCCGGGAGATATTCTCTACCGAGTCCACGTCTACGTCGGCAAGACCTTGCAGAGTGCCAAAACTGCCGAAAAAGCCTTATTGGAAAGTGGCTATATTGGCGCATTTGTCATTGCCAAATGACAGGCAAAAGAACCATTTTCTGATAAACTCAAGAACTATCGACAGGCCAGCTCCGCCACTACTTGCATGAGGGCCTGCAGCCGGAGATGATCTTTGATCCCGGGCTGCAGCTCAATAGCTGAATTGATATCGACGGCATAGGGATGCACAGCGGCAATGGCACAAGCCACATTTTCCGGGGAAAGGCCTCCGGCGAGTATGATCGGTCGCTGCAGCTTCAACCTGTCAATGATCGACCAATCGAACACCAGGCCAGTTCCCCCGCTTGTACCTTTAACATAGGTATCAAGGAGAAAGGCATCAACGCAGGATGCATACGGCGTAAAGGTGTCGCTGCGACTTTCATCACCCACCCGGAAGGCCTTAATAATATCGCAAAATGGCAACATTGCCCGTAATTTACGGCAATAATCAGGGGATTCTTTGCCATGTAATTGGATAAATGACAGTCCGAATCCCGCCGTCTGCACAATCTCGGCAAGCGGGGCATCAACAAATACACCGACACGGTCGATGAATGGCGGCAGGTTCGAGAGAATGGTGGCGGCCTTTTCCGGAGCTATATATCTCGGGCTTTTCGCGGCAAAAATAAAACCAAGGGCGTCGACACCAAAACGCACGGCGGCTAAGGCGTCTTCGATGCGGGTAGTCCCGCACATTTTCACCCGGGTTCTATGGGGGGTAAGAGCCATTGTCGCCATTGCTACTCTTCCCGCAAACAATGCAGCAGGTCGCTGTCGGCACCGGCCCGCATCAGCGTTTCACCAATGAGAGCGGCTTTTACACCTTCTTTCTTGAGGCGGCGAAAATCCTCCACCGTCTTCAATCCCGATTCGCTGACCACGGGAATTTCCGGGGGGATGAGCTTTTTGAGGCGAAAGGTCGTTTCCAGATCGACGGAAAATGTCTTCAGATTACGGTTATTGATGCCAATCAGTTCGCTGTCCGCCAAAAGAGCCTGTTCGGTCTCCCATTCATCATGGACTTCCACCAGGACATCCATGCCGCACTCAGCGGCTTGGGCCTGGTAGTCTTTCATTTGCCGACAGTCGAGAATTGCCGCAATGAGCAAAATGGCATCGGCCCCGTGCAGGTGCGCTTCCTTGATCTGCAGCTCATCAATGATAAAATCTTTCCTGAGAATCGGCAGCGGTACCGCTTGCCGCACCTGCATGAGATACAGCAGCGAACCTTGGAAAAAATCCACATCGGTGAGAACGGAAATGGCCTGCGCTCCATTTTTATGATAGTTCCTGGCAATATCTGCCGGTTGGAAATCAGCGCAGATAACCCCCTTTGAGGGCGAGGCTTTTTTCACCTCGGCAATCACCGCAACCCCTGGATACATTATCAAAGCGCTGCGAAACCCACGTGGAGCGTCAATTTTCCTATCCAAAAACTCATGCGGCAGAGAAATCCCTTGCGACCGTAAGCGGTGGACCTCCTGCCTTTTTTTTGCAACGATGGTGTCGAGAATCATGATATTTTAAAACTAGGTAAGTGAGGCCGAACGGCTAAAACCGACCAATTGTTCAAGCTTTTCAAGGGCAGCTCCGGAACCTATGATCTCACGGGCAAAGACCACGCCAGACCCTATGTCACGGCACTTGCCTGCGGCATGGAGAGCTGCGCCGGCATTGAGCAGGACCATATCAAGTTTTGGCCCGGGCTCGCCACCGAGTACTTGTCGCACCTGCTGCGCCGCTTCTGCAGGACTTGCGCCGCCGCGTATTTCGGCAAGTGTCGCTCTAGCGAGGCCGACATCTTCCGGAACAACGGTATAGGTAGTCACCTTGCCGGCATGACCATCGGCGATATACGAAGTCCCGGTAATGGTCAACTCGTCGAGATTGCCTTCGCCCCAAACGACCAGGGTTCGTTTCATCCCCAAACGAACCAGAACCTCGGCGAGAACGACAGTCAGCTCTTTTGCAAATACGCCGGTGAGCTGGACATTGGCCCTGGCCGGATTGGTCATCGGGCCAAGGATATTGAAAATTGAGCGGATACCTATCTCCCGGCGCGGGCCGATGGCGTGCTTCATCGCCCCGTGCAACATGGGTGCAAAGAGAAAACCAATGCCGACAGTCCGCACACAGGCGGCAACATTTTCCGATGAAAGACTCAAATTGACGCCAAGGGCCTCAAGGACATCGGCACTGCCGCAATGCGAGGAAACCGCCCGATTACCGTGTTTGGCAACGGGGATACCGGCGGCGGCAACAACAAAGGCAGTGGTAGTCGACACATTGAAGGTCCCGGAGCCATCACCGCCGGTACCGACGATATCCATAAGTACCTGTCCGGAAGCGGTATCAATCCCGGTATCGACAAAGGTGGCCTTCTCACGCATGACCCGAACCGCCCCGACGATTTCATCGAGGGCCTCCCCCTTCATGCGCAGCGCAGTGATAAAGGAGCCTATCTGGGCGTCGGTAGCATTTCCGCCCATGATTTCGTTCATGACGGCAACCATCTCCGCCTCGGCCAAATCGGTGCCGCTGACAACCTTATTTATCGCTTGTTTGATATTCATTTTTCCTTCTTCCGATGAATGTTTCAGGGCGGTTGCCTTACCGGCGAAGCATCTTGAGATATCCTGAATCCATAAAATTTCTCAGCAATTGTATGCCGGCAGGGGTCATGATCGACTCGGGATGAAATTGCACCCCTTCAATGGCCAACTCCCGGTGCCTGAGGCCCATCAGCTCACCTTCATCGGTTCGGCACGTCACTTCCAAGCAGGTCGGAAGATCACTTTCCTCAACTACCAGTGAATGATAGCGCATGCCGTCAAAAGGGCTGGGAAGACCGGTGAAAACCCCAATTCCATCATGGAACATCGGGCTGGTCTTACCGTGCATTATTCGCCGGGCGCGGAGAACCGTGCCGCCAAAGGCCTCGCCAAGGGCCTGATGTCCGAGACAGACCCCAAGAATGGGCAGTTTACCGCCAAAATATGTAATCGCCTCAATGGAGATTCCAGCCTCTTTCGGGGTGCAAGGCCCGGGGGAAATCAGCAGACGGTCCGGCTGCAAGGCGGCAATCTCCTGCACGGAAATCTTGTCGTTGCGAAACACCCGGATATCTTCGATCCGCCCGTCGGCCAGGGCATTGGCCGCCACGGTCTGCACGATATTGTAAGTGAATGAATCGTAATTATCTATAATAACAAGCATTCTAAAATCCTTTTTCGGCCAATTCAACCGCCCGACGCAAGGCCAATGATTTATTGACCGTCTCCTCGAACTCCTTGTCCGGCTGGGAATCGGCAACAATCCCTGCCCCGGCCTGGATCCACAGGTTCTTGCCGTGCATAATAAATGTTCTGATGGTTATACAAAAATCCATGTTGCCGGAAAAGCCAAAATAGCCGACGGACCCGGCATAGGCGCCACGCCTGTCTGGTTCCAACTCATCGATAATCTGCATGGCGCGGATCTTTGGGGCGCCACTGACGGTTCCGGCAGGGAAACAGGCGGCCATGACATCAAACTGGTCTTTACCGTCGGCAATCTCGCCATGCACCCCAGAGACGATGTGCATGACATGGCTGTAGCGTTCAATAATCAGCAGATCCTCGACATGCACATGGCCACCCTTGGCAACGCGCCCCACATCATTGCGGCCGAGGTCGACGAGCATCAGATGCTCCGCGGTCTCTTTCGGATCGGCCAGCAGTTCCTTTTCAAGAGCCGCGTCTTCCTCCGCTGTTATGCCCCGCCTTCTCGTCCCGGCAATGGGCCGCAGTTCAATTTTGCACCCGTCTTTTCGTACCAGAATCTCCGGTGACGATCCGATCTGAACCACATCGCCCAGTCGCAGATAAAAAAGGTACGGACTCGGATTGATGTGTCTTAAGGCCCGATAGAGAACCAGAGGCGGCAATGCAGTACAGGTATGGAAGCGCTGCGATAGCACGACCTGAATAATGTCGCCGGCCAGAATGTATTCCTTGGCCCGTTCGACCATTGCCGTAAATTGTTCTTTCTCCATGTTCGAGGTAAAAACATGCGGTTCGGCACAGCCTGCGCCGCTCTCCTGGAGGAGCGCCTGCGCCACCGGGCGCTTGATTGTATCAATTACCTCATTTATCAGGGCAAGCGCTGCCGCATACAGGGCGTCGCCATCCCCGTCATGAATCTGCACCCAGCAGACGACGGTAACCGTTTGTTTAAAGCTGTCATGCACCAGGACTATCTTCGGCACCATAAAAGATGAATCGGGCAGCTCGGTGGCCGGTCGGTCATCGGGGAGATCCTCTATGAACCGGACCATATCATAGCCGAGAAAGCCAACCGCCCCGCCGCAAAACCGCGGCAGATGGTCGTATTCGGCGGCACCAATTTCATTTATAAGCGACTTCAGTGCGTGAAAAGGGTTGGCATTAAAACTGTGTGCATTGCCGCTGCCGGACATGTGCTTGATCTCGACCAAATCGCCTGTCGACGTGAAGATCACCAGGGGATCGTAACCGATAAAGGAAAAACGTCCCCATTTTTCCCCGCCCTCCATGCTTTCAAAGAGAAATGCATGACTTCGCCCCTCCGCTACTTTGGAAAATAAAGTCAAAGGAGTGTCGAGATCCGCCACTATCTGGGAGGAAACCGGCACCAGCCTGTTGGTTTTCATGTCCCTTTTAAACCGGTCTTTGTCCGGGCGGAAAATTCTTTGTGCCATTGCTTTCTGTTACCTTCAAGTTTCTCTCTTTTTTCACCATAACGAGCGACGAGAGTGCAACATACCAGCTGCCGCACGATTTTGTCCAGTCGCAAGCGGCGGCGGAAATAAAAAAAAGAGCCATGAAATCCTAAGATTTCATGGCTCTTTTTTCAAACGTATTCGGCCCATTCCCAGGGCTAGGTACCAGACGAACTACGCGGCGGTAATCATGGCGTTGACACGTTTGGTCAGCCGGGAAATCTTCCTGGAGGCGGTTTTTTTGTGGATTGTACCTTTACTCGCAGTCTTGGCAACTACTGAAATAGCCTTTCTCAGAGCTTCCTGGGCTGCGTCTGCCGAACCTGTGGCAACGGCTTCATCAAGCTTGGTCACTACGGTTTTAATTTTGCTTCTGTTCATTCTATTGCGCAAACGTTGAGCCTGGGCCTGACGACTTCTTTTTTCAGCAGATTTATGATTAGCCACTTAGGTACTCCTCCTGTAAATATATCAGTTGTTCAAGTATTTGATTTTCTTGTATTGTCAAGCTGCCAGCCAACGAACATTTCATCCTCATGACCGGCGCGGAACATTTCACATGGAAAGATCGCAATTTATAATGCAACAAAAACGATATGTCAACAGATATCAACGAGAGTTGCATGCGATTGCTTTCCGACAATTGTCGCAGGATATTTGACACTGGGAGCCAAGAAGGCTATGGTTAAAAACTATGGTAGTCAATGAACGACAATCTTTCTCAGAACCGACTTGAAAGAATCTCACTTGCAAGGCAAAATGTATGGGTTTTCCTAAAATACTCTTTCGAATCGTCGAAAATCGCAGTTGCCCGCTGTATCAATACAGTGATATCTTCGAACTTTCCGGCATTGCCATCCCGCTCACCAATGAATCCGAAAACAGCTTTATTACCACCTCGATTGTGAAATACCCGGCGGAACGGAAAATCTGCAAAATCCTCAACGGCGATCTTGGCAGAATAGTCATCCAGTATGAACGGGCTGACAAGATTCCGGTCTGCATGATCAGTTGCAGCGGCTGCACCGGCAGTATCAAACTCGAACACAGCAAAGATGAAAACCTGGTGAAAAACAGCGACAACAGCTTGTCCGACGAACTCGGCTCGATGGTGCACCTGCTCAGCAGCTTTTCCTTTTTTAAGAATATTGAAGGAAAACACCTCGACACGGTCATCAGTTATTTCAAACTCAACAAATATAAACCCGGCGATATCGTTATTCGCAAGGGTGATCCGGGTGGCCGATTCTTTATCATCGTTACCGGCAGTGTCAATGTATTGAACGACGCCGGGATCATCATCTCCACCCTTGACAAGGGCGAGGTGTTCGGAGAAATGAGCCTCATTTGCAACGACAGCGTCAACTCAACTATCCAGGTCAAGGAGGCAAGCTCCATTCTCTATATCAATCAGCCGAATTTCAATAAGATATTAGATATTTACCCGGCTATCCAACTGTATTTCTCCCGCCTCATGGCGGAAAGACTGAACAAATCCAACAAAATCCGCGCCGAGGACCTGTCGTCCGGCATCAACGGTAATCTTTCGGAAATCCCGGCCGAAGCCCTGTTTCAAACCCTGAACATGAACAGTAAAACCGGAATTCTCACCATTACCGACCTCAGCAAGGGTACCGCCCGCTTCTCCTTTCGCCAAGGCTCGCTTATCAAGGCAAAATACGCAGATCAGGCCGGAGACTTGGCATTTTATCAGATTCTCAAGGAAAAATCCGGCCGTTTCCGCTTTACCCCGGGGATAGCCCCGGAGGATTTCAGCACCCCGGAAATCGGCTTTTTCATGAAATTGCTCATGGAAGGCATGCGCCGCCTGGACGAAGGTAAACCCCAGAAAACCAACTGATTCAGCGGCAGAATCGATAACGCGCGCGTACAGAATCGACCCTATTCAAGCCTGCCCAAGTAATTGAAGGTCGAGAGTTTGCCATACCGCCCGGTGTTGGCAAGGCGATCCTGCAATTCTTGGAGATTTTTGCCGGAAATGGTGCCGCCGGAGATATCGACGACCACATAATTAACACCCAGATCCCGCAGTTCCTGAAGATAAGGCAGAAGCGAAAAAGGCCTCTCGGGAAAGGTCTGGGTGCAACCGTCCATCTTTTTGATAACATAGCCTTCATTTTTGGGGCTGAGGATCTGCCGCTCATAATGAAAATGGCTTGCCGCAAGCCGCGAAGTATAAAGGGCGGGCGCCCCGTATACCGTGAGTCCGACTGGAATGGTGCGCTCCCTGCGGTTATCCTCACCGCCAAGGGCTTTCACCCTTTTTTCTGCTAGAAGGTCGCGAAGGGCTTCCCGATCCACCTCAATTGCTGCCTGTGCCCTGCTCAGTCCAATCTCACCAACCATGGCCATCGCCTGACTATTCAGCAGATTCAAGGTATAATCGGCAAAAAGCTGAACCTTCTCCCTGCCGAAAAGTGCCACCTGACTGATGTGCCCAAGCTGAAAACTCCTGAAGCCGGTGCGCATCAGTAAGGCGATTTGCTTATGATATCGGCTCAGTTCACTTTCCATGATGATCGGCGGCAAAGCCCAAATCACCATGCGTGCTTTTGCACCGAGGATCGTCTTGATTTTGCCCGCCTGGCTGAGAATCTGCTTGTCAAAACTGAGGAGAATCCGATCCGGTGCCAGAGGCATGTCACCCAATAAAGTTTTGATGGAATCGGTCTTCAACCACCATTCAAGGGGCAGACCTTTTTTCGGACTAGGCCGAGGGCCGGGCTTGCCACTTTTTACACCCTTCTTTTCAGGCACGAGCGCGGCATCCGATTCCTCGGTGCCACATATATTTCCTGTAATCCTGAATATTTCACGAGAAAGTTTTTTCCGTATCCCGGCAAGCTCCCTGGCGACTTCAGCGGTGGCGAGGAAGTTTGGTTTGACCGGCCCGCCGGAACTACTGTCGATCTTATACACCTCGACGTGGCCACCGGGCTCCATCTCAAAGTTTTCCGGCAAGGCAATCGACACCTTGTTGCCGATGCTCGCCTCATCCTGCCGAACGCCTGCGACGAAGAGGGCTTTCAGTCGATACGGCATACGCTCACCGGAGGGTTCCCGGTGCAGCCGCAGTCTGTCGCCGACCGTCAAATCGCCCTTCAGGACAAATTTGCAAATTTGCTGCCCCCCGGACATCTTGATGGTGGTAAAACGGCCGAGATGCATGCCCATATTGCCGGAATGATGCGGTGTAATTGCCTCAGCCGGCTGCGGCGAAAAAAAGTAACCGGGAGAGGTCCTGCGGCTCATCGCCCGCTCGGCCAAGGCCTTTGCCGCGACAACAGCATTTTGCTGATCCTCGGGGGCGGCATCAAGCACCTGACGATAAGCCCCGACAATGCTCTGCACATAATGCGCGGATCGCAGTCGTCCTTCAATTTTCAAGGAGCTGATACCGGTTTGCAGCAAAGCCGGCAGGATATCCAACCCGCTCAGATCGTTCATGGAAAAAAGATAGCGAGACGCATCACTTTTTTTGCCACGGCCGCGGCCCTGCCCCCCCTCGCTGTAAGCTCGCCGACAAGGTTGAACACAGCGTCCGCGCAGGCCGCTTTTGCCGCCGAGGTAGGAAGAAAACATGCAAAGACCGGAGAAGGAAAAACACATGGCCCCGTGGATGAAGACCTCAATCTCGGTTGCTCCGCGCCGTTCGCTTATCGCGGTTATTTCCTTTAAAGTAAGCTCTCGGGCAAGAACCACCCGAAGGCATCCGAGACTTGCCAGGAACCCAACCGCGTCCGAGTTATGGGCGAGCATCAGGGTCGAGGCGTGTAATCTCAGCTTTGGGAAATAGTTTTTTACCAGCCGGATAATTCCCAGATCCTGAACAATCAAGGCATCCGGCTGCAATTCCTGCAGTAATGCCAGATTGTCGATAACCAGCGGCAGCTCTTTCTCAAGAACAAGGCTGTTGGCGGCGACAAAGAGTTTCTTGCCGAGTTTATGACAGGCACGAATCATCGCACCGATCTCTTCAAGGCGCAGGTCCCTTGCCAGGTTGCGCGCATTCAAGCCAGGGGCACCGACGTAGATGGCATCGGCACCGCTGTCGAGAGCCGCCCTAAAGGTTTCGACGCTTCCGGCAGGGGCGAGCAGTTCGACGGCCGCCATCAGCTTTCTATGATGACCTCGCCATCCTCGCCCTGGGCGCTGAGCACCACCTTGATCCGTTCATTTTGCAGAATACCGGTGGTCAGGCCGATAAAATCGGGCTGGATAGGCAGTTCTCTGCCCCCCCGGTCGACAAGTGCCGCCAGCTGAATGGTGTTGGGACGACCATAATCCATGATGGCGTCCATGGCGGCGCGAATAGTACGGCCGGTAAAAATCACATCGTCGACGAGTATCAGATTGGTGTTATCGACGTCAAAGGTGATCTCCGTGGTCTTGACAACCGGGTTCTGGCTGATCAGACTCCAGTCATCGCGATACAGGTTGATATCGAGGGTTCCGAAGGGGATGGTTCCTTCAATCTGGCTCTGGATCTTGGCATGAATCCTCTTGGCAACATAGACACCGCAGGTATGGATGCCAACAATGGCCATGGAGCCGCGCCCGTGGTTCTTTTCAAGAATCTGCAAGGCGATGCGCTGAATGGCCAGGTCGATATCCTGGGCCGACATGACAACTCTTTTACTCATACGGAACCCCTTACCCTTTGCCAAAAGAAATCTATTCCCCGTTCATTTACCCTGTTAATCGCCTCGGGGTAGGCCAGGCACTCGATGGCGAATACCTTGTCGGCAATGGTGTCAATATCGTCTTCATAGGCGAGCTCGACACTCTTTTGCAGGATAATGGGACCTTCATCATACTTTTCGTCGGCAAAATGGACAGTGCAGCCGCTGATGGTACAGCCGCGCGCCTTGACCGCACTATGCACGTGATGGCCATAGAAACCGTCGCCGCAAAAGCTGGGAATAAGCGAAGGATGGATATTGATCACCGCCCGAGCAAGTTCCGGCGGTGGTGTATAAAGCACCAGATAGCCGGCAAGACAAACGATATCAATATCATAGTTCTGCAAAATGGCATTGATCCCGGTATTGTCGTCGCAATAGAAGGCAGGATAGCCATATCTCTCGGCTTTGCTGAGGCCGAGGACAGCCTTGACGTTTGCGACAACCACCTGGATCTGCCCGGCAAGACTGCCGTTTTGTATCCGTTCATGGAAGTTATCAAGCGTTCGGCCGCTGCCCGACAGTAAAACAGCCATTTTCAGCATTATGACTTCTCCTGAAGATACCCATTTGCCTGCACATCCACCTTTTCCAGCCACCGGGAAATCGCCGTATCATAGACAGAGGTGAGGGCAAAGACCTTTTTCATAAGGTAAAAGCGGGTTTTCAAGGAGGTATTGCCGGTCGTCTTGATCTCCTTGAGAACCAGCGGATAGTCTGCCGGATCAACAATAACCGTTACATCGTGAAAATTTTTGGCCGCCGCCCGCAGCATGGTAGGCCCACCGATATCGATATTTTCAATGGCCTCGGCCAAATTGCAATTCGGATCGGCAACGGTCTTCTCAAAGGCATAGAGATTGACGGCAATGAGATCAATGTTGCGCAAGCCTTGGGCAGCACATTGCCGTTGGTGATCGCTGTTGGCCCTCTGATTGAGGATGCCGCCATGTACCTTCGGATGCAGGGTTTTCACCCGGCCGTCAAGCATCTCCGGGAAGCCGGTGAATTCTGAGACATCCATGACCGCAAGGCCGGCATCCCGCAGTTTTTTTGCGGTTCCGCCGGTTGAAAGCAGGTCGATACCGAGCTTTGCCAGCTCCCCGGCAAAACCTTCGATCCCCGATTTATCGGTGAGACTTATCAACGCTCTCTCAATCTTTTGCATTTTTTTCTCTCGTTAATCTTTTCTAGTAAAGGACCTGATCTTTCTTCGATCTCGTTTTCCCGGCTTTTGCGCAGGGGCGGAAAAACCGGCATTGACCAATTTCTTCATCTGCCGCTCTTGTTCTCGGGCGGCAAGGCTTTCCGCCGATTCGGCATATAGAAGCCGCGCTTCCGCGGCAGGTCGCCTGAACTTAGAGGTAGCCAGCACCGCAACGTGAAACTGCATGGTGCCGATGGTAATGAGCAGTTTATCGCCTACCAGAACACTATGCGCCGACTTTCCCCGGTTGCCGTTGACATGGACCTTGCCACCGCTCACCGCCTGGGAGGCCAGTGAGCGGGTTTTAAAGAACCGTGCAGCCCACAGCCATTTGTCTAATCGGACGATATCCGTACTGTTTTCCATCGGCAGAACACTCCAGGTTTCTTGACCAGCTCCTCATCTCGCCGGAGAGGGCATAGAATACACCGAATTTCTCGGAAACGCATGAAAATTCAGAAAACGACTGCCCTCCATGCCGTCCTGGTTCTTCAAGCCCAATCGCTCTTGCTGGAGACGACGTTTTGTCGTCCCCGGCATGGTTGTTTTGCAATCCCCGATCACACTTTCTTCCGCCTGAGAATCCCGTTTGTCTCTCCCATCTGGAGTTCCGGCTCAGTGGCAATGAATAGCCGATTGCCCGGATTGGCCTTTTCCACGGAATGCCCTTCTTCATCCCGCATGTCGGTTATGGTAATCGACTGCACATCAATGCCGCGATTCATATACTCCACCTGTTCGCCGACCAGAACCTGGTTCCGCAATTCAACCAAAGGGCGATGGCCAGGCTGCAAAATTACCGCTACCGGCTCATAGCTTTGAATTGCCCGGGATGACAGATACAGCATTTCCGCACTGCCAGGCCTCTCAGAGATGAAGTTCTGAGTCATCCCGCGGGTACCAATGCGGCTGATTTCCGCCATAAACAACTCCGGGAGGCGAATGGCAGCCGGATCATCCCAGGCTGCAATCGGCAGACTGCGTAAATAATCAAGGGCGGCTCTATACACCCGAACCACCCCACCGACATAAAAGATGGACTTCATCCGCCCTTCAATCTTCAGGGAATGAACCCCGGCGGCAACCAGCTGCGGCAGCATTTCCAGGAGGCAGAGATCTTTGGAATTAAAGATATAGGTGCCGCGCTCATCTTCCTCGACCGGGAAATATTCGCCGGGCCGTTTTTCTTCAACGAGGGCGTAGCTGAAGCGGCAGGGATGGGCACAATGGCCGCGATTGGCGTCGCGGCCGGTCATGTAATTGGAGAGCATGCATCGCCCCGAATAGGAAATACACAGGGCGCCGTGCACGAAGATTTCCAGTTCGCCGGTAGTTTGCGCACGAATCTGGGTGATTTCGGGAAGAGACAATTCCCGTGCCAGATTCAGCCTGACAACGCCCTGACCAAGCCAAAAGGACGCGGCCAGATGATTGGTAACATTGGCCTGGGTTGAAAGATGAATCGGCAGATCCGGGACAACCTTGCGGGCTACGCTGAGAATTCCCGGATCGGAGATGATCAGGGCGTCAACCGCCATCTTTTGCAAACTGAGAAGATATTCCTCCAAACCTTCGAGATCCCGGTTATGGGCAATAATATTAACGGTCACATAGACTTTGACGCCGTGCTTATGGGCGTAGTTCACCCCTTCCCGCATCAACGCTTCGGTAAAATTCCCGGCTTTTTCCCGAAGACCGAACTGCTTGCCGCCAAGATAGACGGCATCGGCACCGTAGTGCACAGCTGTCACCAATTTTTCATAGGTTCCGGCGGGTGCAAGCAGCTCCGGCAACACCGGCCGTAAACCATTGCCGCTTTCATTTTTATTCATGGTCGAGTATTGTGAGTCTTTGTTTTTTACCGGTTTATCCTGAAACATGAGGACTTGCGCCCCGGAGAAATCTCAGGTTTCCCCTGGAATGTGGCAGATCACCGACTTGTATGTACGAAGGATTTTTTTTCAACCCCTTTCATCGAGCAGGGCTCGGGATTGCAATAACGAGAGTGAAAGATACACGTGTCGGCATAGCCATGAGCGGCGGCGTTGATTCAACGGCCTGTGCTCTGCTCCTCCGCGACGACTGCCAAGTCGAGGGCTTTTTCATGCATCTCGCCCAACCCGATTTTTCCGCCCAAGAGGCAAGGGTTCGGTCGATTGCCGCGCGTCTCGGCATTCCCCTGCATGTAATCGATCTGCGTCGGCCCTTTGCAAAAAAAGTGCTCAACTACTTCTCCGACAGCTATTTTAAGGGACTGACCCCCAACCCCTGCGTTATCTGTAATCGGGAGATTAAATTCGGCCTGTTTATGGATGCCATGCTCGCATCCGGCATGACGGCAATGGCCACCGGCCATTATGCCAGGATCCTCAAGACCGGCAATATCCATCACCTTTATAAGGGAATCGATCCGAAAAAAGATCAATCCTATTTTCTCTCACGCCTCAACCAGGAACAGTTGGCGAAGATTGTCTTCCCCCTGGGCGACCGCACCAAGGAAAGCACCTATCGCTTGGTTGAGGAACACGGCTTTGATGACTTTCACGGGCTGGAAAGCCAGGATGTATGCTTTCTCGCCAACAATGAACTTGGCAGTTTTCTCGAAGACCGGGCATCAGGTGAAAATACTGTCGGGCCGATTATTTCGACCTCCGGCAAGCAACTTGGCAGCCACCGCGGGCTTTTTCATTATACCATCGGCCAACGGCGGGGACTGGGGATCGCCTTTGAATCGCCCCTATACGTTGTAGGCCTCGATATCGAAGCCAATGCGGTAATCGTCGGCGGCAACCAAGACCTGCTGAGGAGCCGCATCCTCGCCGAAAAATTCCACTGGCTGGCCGGGACAGCTCCGGATACGGATAAATTGTACACGGTACGCATCCGCTACAGTCACCCCGGCTCGATCGCCAAACTTGCCCTGCAGGCTGACGGCTCGGGGGAAATCCTCTTCGATGAGCCGCAAAGGGCGATCACTCCGGGTCAGTTTGCCGTAGTGTATGACGACAACGAACTCCTCGGCTCGGGCATCATTATTGGAGATAAATCGCCACGATGAAGAAGGTGCTGATCACTACCCTTGGCTGCAAGGTCAATCAATACGAGTCAGCGGCCTTCAAGACAGGTTTTGAAGACGCCGGTCTAACCGTGGTTGCCCGAAACGGCCAGGCGGATATCGTCGTCATCAATACCTGCGCCGTAACCGGCAGCGCCGGAGCCCAGTCGCGCCAGGCTATTCATCAGGCACTGCGGAAAAACCCGGGCGCCGAGTTTATCATCACCGGCTGCTATGCCGAGATCGCCGCTGATGGGCTCGCTTTAGATAAAGAGCTGCAGGACAGAGCCTATACCCTGATCGGCAACAGCAAAAAAGATCAACTCGTCAGCCAGGCTCTGGCAGGTTCAACCAACCCCCAAAGGTTGTTCCTCGGCGATATCGCCGGCGCCAAAGAAATCTGCCATTTGCCGATCCGCCGCTTCGGTGACCGGACTCGTGCCTATCTGCGCATCCAGGACGGTTGCGAGAGTTTTTGCACCTACTGCATTGTCCCCTACACCAGGGGCCCGAACCGCAGTCTGCCGGTTGCAGAAGTCCTCCACCAGGCAAAAATCTTCGCAGGCGAAGGCCACAAAGAGATTGTCCTCACCGGCATTCATATTGGCAATTACGGCAAAGATCTCCCTGGAAAACCGACGCTGGTCGCGCTCCTCGACACGCTTACACTGTCGACGCCGGAGGTCGCCTACCGCATAAGTTCTCTTGAGCCTCTGGAGATCGACACGACTCTTCTTACCCTTATGCAGAATCAAAAGAACATCCAGCCGCATCTGCATATTCCGCTGCAAAGCGGCCATGACGAGATTCTCACCCGGATGAACCGGCGCTACAGCACCGACCAGTTTCGTAAGGTCGTGGCTCTTTGCAGAAAGTATCTGCCCGATGCGGCCATCGGCATTGATATCCTTGTCGGCTTTCCCGGCGAAACCGACAGCCATTTTTCCGCCGGCAAGGCATTTCTACAGTCGCTTGACTTCACCTATCTGCATGTCTTCCCCTACTCCATCCGACCCGGCACCAAGGCTGCCGGCTTTGACAAGCAGGTGGCAAAAAAGATCAAGGAGGAACGAGTTGCCATTCTCAGGCAACTGAGCGATGCGAAAAAAACGGCCTTTTGCCAAAACCAGTTGGGCCGTACCTGGCCGGTGCTGGTCGAAGGGCGTCGGGACCAGAGCGGCATGCTCAAGGGATTCACCACAAATTATATTGCCGTCACCTTTGCCGGACCGGACGATCTGCTCCACACTGTTGTGCCGGTCAAGCTTCTCGAATTACGGGAAAACTCCATCCTGGGAGAGATACACCAAATATGAAGATAGAAATCATCGCCATCGGCGACGAACTGACCTCCGGGAGAATCCTCAATACCACCAGCGGTTTTGCCGCGAGAAATCTTTTTGAGGCCGGCTATGAGATTTATGGCATGAACACCATCGGTGACACGCCCAGTCTCATCGGCGAAGCACTGAAGCAGGCCCTCAGCCGCGCTGATGCGGTACTGGTAACCGGTGGCCTCGGCAGTACCGACGACGACCTGACCAATGAAGCGGTGTCGAAGGCCCTCAATCGGCCGACCATGCCGAATTTTGAGATCCTCTCCAACATCCGCACCCACCTCGACGAGATCACCAGCACACCGGTCAGTCAGCTGGAAAAACTTGCCTGGCTGCCCTCAGGGGCCGAAGCCCTCAGCCCGAAATCGCAGATGGCCGGCTACCAGCTCATCCATGACGACAAACCGATTTTCTTTCTGCCCGGCATCCCCAGTCAGATGAAACACCTCCTGGTGGAACAGGTGCTGCCGAAACTGTCTACCTGGCAAAAAGACCACCGGCTGACAACCTACCAACGGATCTTTCGCATCTTCAATCTGCCGGAGATGGAGGTGAATCGCCGCATAAACACCCTTGATCTCAGCCCCGATGTGCATATCGGCTATTACCCGGTCTTTCCCGAAGTGCATCTCAGCCTTATCGTCCGTGATAAAAAAAATAATAACGCCAAACGCTTGTTTAATTCCTCATGCCAGGCCATATGCACCGTTCTCGGCGATTCAATCTACGGCTACGACCGCGACAACATGCAAATGGTTGTCGGCAAATTACTGGCTGATCGCCATCTCAAACTTGCCGTTGCCGAATCCTGCACCGGCGGGCTTATCTGTCGAAAAATTACCGACACCCCCGGCAGTTCAGCCTATTTTCTCGGGGGAATTGTTTCTTATGCCAACAGCATGAAGGCGCATTATCTCGGCATTTCTCCAAAGCTGCTTGAGACGCGCGGGGCGGTCAGCAGAGAAACTGCTGAGGCGATGGCGGTGGGAATTCGGGCCGGAAGCGGTGCTGATATTGCCCTGGCGGTGACCGGCGTTGCCGGGCCAAGCGGAGGCACCAAAGACAAACCTGTCGGCACGGTGTATATTGCCATCGCCACAGCGGAGGAAAATTGGGTTACCAAGTTTCATTTTCGCGGTGATCGGGAGCATATTCGGGAGATTACCGCTGAGAGCGGACTCGATCTGATCAGAAAATATTTATTACAAAAAGTCGATTAGGGGTCTGTCGGATTATAGCAATTTTTTCTCAGATCAAGGCATTTTCGGAAATTAAGCACAGCCATATATTTGATATTGCCAGCATTAATTTTCGAAACCAACGCAGAGATGGGGTAAAAGAGCATAATCTTACAGACTCCGAGCACCAGGAAAGAATATCGGCGCTTCTTCCGCGGCGTTAAGATATTTATTTCATTTGTGGTGTATGGTACATCGAGTATCCGGTTATAAAAAATCACAATCACCCTTTACAATCACTCTTTATATTGGAGAACATTATGGTCGTAAGCGTTAACAAGGAGAGCAAGGATAGAGTCAGCAGTGTCGACAATGCAATCAGCCAAATCCAACGACAATTCGGCAAGGGCTCCATCATGCGACTCGGTTCAAAAGAGATCGAAAACATCCCGGTAATTTCCACCGGCGCCCTAAGTCTTGATATTGCTCTTGGAGTCGGCGGTTTGCCGAAAGGACGGATCACCGAGATCTATGGCCCGGAATCCTCCGGTAAAACCACCCTGGCCCTGCAGGTTGTCGCCGAGGCCCAGAAGATCGGTGGCTCCGCTGCCTTTATCGACGCGGAACACGCCCTTGACGTCAGTTATGCCAAACGGCTCGGTGTCGATATCGACAACCTGCTCATCTCCCAGCCGGACTTCGGCGAGCAGGCCCTGGAGATCGCCGAAATTCTCATCCGCTCAAACGGCGTTGATGTTATCGTCATCGACTCGGTCGCCGCCCTGGTACCCAAGGCGGAAATAGACGGCAACGTCGGCGATCACCATGTCGGCCTCCAGGCCCGACTGATGTCGCAGGCCATGCGAAAATTCACCGGCGTTCTCAACCGCAGCAATACCGTCCTTATTTTCATCAACCAGATACGCATGAAGATCGGCGTCATGTTCGGCAACCCCGAAACCACCACCGGCGGCAACGCCCTCAAGTTCTATTCATCGCTACGCCTCGATATCAGGAAGATTGGCCAGATTAAAGAGGGCAACGATATCATCGGCAACAGAACGAAAATCAAGGTTGTTAAGAATAAGGTTGCGCCACCTTTCAAGGAGGCCGAATTCGATATTATCTACGGCGAGGGTATCTCCAAGGTCGGCGATATGCTCGATCTGGCCGCCACCCTGGAAATCGTAGAAAAGAGCGGTTCCTGGTACTCCTACAAGGAAGAGAGAATCGGCCAGGGCCGGGAAAACGCCAAACGTTTTCTCACCGACAATCCGGCGATGTGCACCGAGATCGACACCAAGGTACGACTCGCCTACGGTCTTGCCCCGGCCGCAGCGTACCTGACGACACCTTCGGATACTGCGGCCGCCCCTGCCGCCAAACCCGAATCGCCCGTTGAATAAGCCGTCGTTCAACAATAAGTAATCCATTTCAGTGTCGTGGCACTCTTTTCAGTCCCCCCTTGAGGGGGATAAGGGGCCGTAATGAAATGGTGAAAATAGCATGAGTTATTTCTTAACGGCCCCTAAGCAGAACCAACAACTCCTTGGGGTTCATGGTGCAAAGATCATGAACCCCATAAGCCCCTTTGTGAACCCGACTGCCGTGATTGCCAAAAAAACTGAAACAACCTTCGATGTGATAATTGTCGGGGGCGGACCTGCCGGTCTATTTGCCGCCTATTACCTGTGTGAGCACTCCAAGCTAAAAGTTCTGGTGATTGAAAAAGGCAAGGCCTCACTGAAACGCAAATGCCCGATCAAGGACAGCGGCTGCATAAAATGCCGGCCCTGTAATATCCTTTGCGGCATCGGTGGAGCTGGGCTATTTTCCGACGGCAAACTGAATTTCATCCATAAACTGGGGAAAACCGATCTCACCCAGTTTCTCGATACCTCGGCGGCCATGGCCCTGATAAACGAGACGGAAGCCATATTCAATCTCTTCAACATGGATGGCAAGGTCTTCCCGACCGACATGGAAAAAGCCCTGACTATCCGCAAAGAAGCGCGAAAGCAGGGCATTGATCTCCTCATCATCAAACAGAAACATCTCGGCAGCGACAACCTCCCCGGTCATATCACCAAAATGGCCGACTATATCGCCGACAAAGGCGTATCGTTTCACCACTCGGAGGAGGCCAAAGAACTGATCGTCAACAATGGCGCGGTCGAGGGAGTAAAAACCAATCGGGGAACGTACCGGGCGGCAAACGTCATCCTCGCCCCCGGCCGAGTCGGTGCCGAATGGGTTGCAGGTGTTGCCAGGGACCACGGCATTGAGGTGTCGCAGCGCGGCATCGAGGTGGGTGTTCGGGTGGAAGTACACAATGAGATTATGCAGGATCTCTGCTCCATCATCTACGACCCCACATTTTTTATACGGACCTCGAAATACGACGACCAGACCAGAACCTTCTGCACCAACCTCGGCGGCTATGTCGCCCTGGAGAACTATCAGAACTTCGTCTGTGTCAACGGCCATGCTTACATGGACAAAAAGTCCGACAATACCAATTTTGCCTTCTTGTCCAAGGTCGTTCTCACCGATCCGGTTGAAGATAATCAGGCTTACGGCGAAGCGATCGGCAAACTGGCGACCCTTATCGGCGGGGGGAAACCGATACTGCAGCGCTACGGCGACCTGAAACGCGGCCGCCGGTCAACCTGGAACCGGGTGAAAAACAGCTATATCGAACCGACCCTGAAAAGCGTCACCTGCGGCGATATCGCCATGGCCCTGCCGGAACGCATTCTCACCAACCTCATCGATGGCCTGGACCAGCTCAACCAGGTGATTCCCGGCGTTGCCAATGACGAGACCTTACTGTACGCGCCGGAGATTAAATTTTTCGCAACGCAGGTGACAACCGACAACAATCTGGAAACGGCCATCAAAGGCCTGTTCGTTGCCGGCGACGGCCCCGGAGTTGCCGGAAATATTGTGTCGGCGACGGCCACCGCCTTGATACCAGCTAAAACCATCATCAAAAGAAACGCATAAATATTTCCTGATCCGGCAATTTATTTTTGGTTTATCCGTTGACTCTTATTGAACAACGAATATATTGAGGGCGAAGTAAGAATAATTACTATTGTTTAAAAATTCAAAAAGGAGATGGAAATGCAAAAATGGGAATGTCCTTGCGGCTATATCTATGATCCGGCTGTTGGTGATGATGATCACGGCGTAGCCCCAGGAACCACGTGGGAAAATGTTCCGGAAGATTGGGTCTGCCCGCTCTGCGGTGCGGAAAAAGAATCTTTCTGGAAGGCCGACTAATTCTTTAAGTACGGCTCACCTGAAGAGCTGCAGCGAACATACCGGTTACGGATGTTCCTGCAGCTCTTTACCCCATGCTGGTGACACTCTCTAGCAGTTCCTCCCCCCGCAGCAGTAAATCAACACTTCTTATACAACCTCTGGAGATATCCTATGAGCCTTATCGTTACCCGACCGGCCCCTGATTTTACTGCTACGGCAGTTATGCCCGACAATTCCTTCAAAGAAGACTTTCGTCTTGCCGATTATCGCGGCAAATACGTTCTGCTGTTCTTTTATCCCCTCAATTTTACTTTTGTCTGTCCCTCGGAAATCCTTGCCTTCAACCGGGCTGTCAACGAATTTCAGGAGAACCATTGCCAGCTGATCGGGGTCTCAATTGATTCCGCCTATTCGCACCTTGCTTGGAAAAAAACTAAGATCAATGACGGCGGTATCGGCGATATCCAGTATCCCCTGGTTGCCGATCTCGATAAATCGATTTCCAAATCCTATGAAGTCTTGCTCGACGTCGGTATCGCTCTACGCGGGCTTTTTCTCATCGACCGCGAAGGCATTGTCCGCCATATGGTGGTAAACGATCTGCCCCTAGGAAGAAGTGTCGACGAGGCGCTACGGGTTCTCCATGCCCTGCAATTTACCGAAAAGCATGGTGATGTCTGCCCCGCCAACTGGAAAAAGGGCGAGGAAGCCATGAAACCGACGGCCGAAGGTGTGGCCGCATATCTCACTGCCCATGCTGATAAATAGACGCTTCTGAGTAGAAGATGAACCACACAAGGGGAGAAAGCCGGCGCTTTCTCCCCTTTCATGGTTTTCCCTCTCACCCATTTTCTTCTCGTACATTCCAAAATATAAGCAATAATAGAGTGCATGGCAGCCAGCCCGGTTAAGCGGCAAAGCCGAAAGATCTTCTAATTTTCGAAGCCTGCCCCGCCCCTCTTTTATTTTTCTCCGAATAAAAAATTGGTTAAATAAGGGAAGTGTCCCATGTTTTCCCCATGTTTCCCCATGTTTTCCCATGTTTTCCCATGTTTTCCATTGCTCCTTATTTTTCCGGATCGGATAACAATGTTGTTTGGTTAGGTGGGAAGTAAGAATCTGAAGTTTCCCATTTTTAAAGCATACCAGACCGAAAGGTAAGCGAGAGCACTTCAGCAGGAGCCGAAAAATGTTGAATAATTCAAGCTAGATGCCGGTAAAAAATCGGTAAACCTAACTATCTGATATTGTTCAACAAATTCGAGCCAACTTTTTCCAGAAATTTCTATAATATTAATAATAACAATACTTTAATAGTGAATGCGAGGCCCAATTATGGTAGAATGTAATTCTCAAAAAACAAATTACCAGAGGAACCTCGCATGCTCATACTACACTCCCTGCTCAGTGAACTCAAAGACGAATTTGCCTCATCCGAAAATGGTAAGGAACGTAGCGGCTGGTTTCTTCATACCCTGCTCGCGATCATCATACCATTTACCTCATCGAGAACCTCTAATCTGCTGCGAGTGCTTCGGACCCTCTTCGGCTTTGCCGAGATCGGCAAGAAACGGTACTACACCTTTATGGCCTCTCCGAAGATTCCTTGGGACAGGCTCTGGCCGAGGCTTTGGAAAATGATCCCTGAACCGGAAACAGGAGGAAGATTAATCGTCGCCCTCGACGATTATATCAATTCCAAGATAGGGGAGAAGATTTTTGCTTGTGCCAAAGTGTTTGACCATGCAGCCAAGCAGAATCAGTCGAAATATCCCTGGGCTCAGAATATTGTCGCCATCGGCCTTCTCAAAATGATCAAGGGACGCTGGGCCTGCCTGCCCCTCAGTCAGCGGTATTACCTCCAGGAAGAAGAAATCAAGAAAAATGAACTGACCTTCAAGGGCAAGAGGATAGACTTTCAAAGCAAACATATGCAGGCC
>JANNQF010000061.1:0-34319 GCA_031441605.1 Deltaproteobacteria bacterium | reverse complement strand
AACCGGGCCTCTTGAGGGTACAAATAACAAAATAAAGACGTTGCAAAAACAAGCGTATGGATTTCGAGATATGGGTTTCTTTAAACTGAAAATCCTTGGGCTTCATGAGACAAAGTACGCTTTAGTCGGATGAACCTTAATTATCACCAATTTCACATAATACTCGTAACCACTGGCGATCTACTCCGTACCTGTCAAACTCAGCTTTTGAACGTACCAATATTTTGTATAATATTCTTCTCAAGTTGAGCAACATACTTGGGCTATCCATACCACCGTCCGCACGTTTTTTCCAAATCGGACGGCCGCATGTGGCCACTCGAATTATCTTAAATCCCTGTCCAATAAGAACTGCAGACAATGACTCAGGTGAATAAAAAAGCACATGTGGTTCGTTGCGTGTTTTAAACCTGAAATCAAGATTCGGTGTTTCCACGAACAGACAACCCCCTGGCTTTTTCAAATAGTTCTTAATTTTAAGTAGAAATTCAACAGGCTCTGTAATGTGTTCTAGTATATGCGAAAGAACAATAACATCAAATAAACCATGTATTTCATTTATGTCTGAGGCGAAGTAATTTACCCCGGGGTCGGTGCTCAGATATTTCTCAGCAGCCGGATTCACCTCAATTGCAGTGTATTCGATTTGTGAATTTGGCCAGACCTCCCGAAAACCCCAGTTCATGTATCCAATCCCGGCACCAACATCCAATACCCTAAGTCGACCGTCACAAGAGATACCAGGCTTCATGAAATTACATCGTGCTTTTGCCTGCACGCGCAGAGAGGGTGAACGACGTACTACTTTTTCATCAGTCCAGTATTGCTCTGAATAATAGTCCTCAGATGCACATTCCAAGAAACACGGGTGCATTCTAACCGCACTGCACTTCAAACATTTTACAAGTTCACGATCTTTGAAAGACTCTGTTTTTGCAACATAAGGACCTAAAATTGAATAATTGCCTGATTGACATACTGGACAAGAGAAACTGGTTCGCGACTTAGGCATTCAACATTTCCTGTTCATAATTAATAACCGATCACTTATCAGTGAAGCGAGTTGCCTTCTTCCTTTTTCATTCAGATGTTCATTTGCAATAAACGGAGAGAAAAAACAATCACTCCCACACTTGGAAGTCCAATCATTTATGTCTAATTCGGAATCAAGGTGTTTGATTCCGTCACAGATCCAGCTAACGCGTTCATTTACAGAATCCAAAAAATCGGTACCGACGAGATTGCCCCCTGCTTCTGTATTCAAAGGAGTAAAATAAACCAAGGTTTTTACTTTCGCTTGCGAAAGGAGGGTCAGTGCTTCATTCAGTCGGATTATCATTCTATTACCAATGTCCATGTCGAATAGATAATGAAATCGAAATATCAACTCCGCACGAAGCCTTATCAATTCAGATATCTCGGGGTTGCTTGCTGCCAGAAGCCTATATTCACCTACACTTCTTAACCCTATTCCCCCAACATTCAATTGTTCATCGAGAAAAGCTTCTTTTGTTAAAAGATTCATTATGCTTTTTTCTTCTGTCAGTTCCTCGAAGACTCTAACCTGATTAAATGATGGATTTAGCATCCAAAGTGGTGAAAAACTACGCAGGTTGATTGGCAAAATACATGTATTTGGGATGTGTTTTTTCAGAATCAAGTATTTTACTATCCCATAAAATAGCTCAGAATTGTAACCTGTTCCTGCAATGGGATAAATTGATTTTCTCGAAATCTCCTGAAGAAAGTAATCTATCCCCATCGAAGATTCATCATCACTTGAATAACGAATCAGAGTCGAGTCACCAAGATAAAGCAAACTTGCCGAATCAGATATTTTGATAAATCCCTGAAGACGATCCTCTATAGGAACGGTTGGGTTCTTTCCATAAGGGATATTGATCTTTTCCTTCCGAGAAGGGGAAATCTTTAATAGAATTTTTGACAATAATTTCATTGTAAACGATGATATTTCTAATATGGCAATTGTTCTATCAAAGATAGCGGCGACATACGTTCGATTTAACGGTTTCTAAAATATCAGGGATTATCCCATCTCTCCGAACTGCAACTGACAAAGGTTGTGATATTCCTTAGATGCTGATAGTAATTCTTCATGTGTTCCACTAGCCGCAATTTGCCCGTCTTCAATCAGCACAATTTTGTCAGCATTTTTAACTGTCGACAAACGATGCGCCACAACTATTGTTGTCATTCCTTTAGTTGCTTTTTCAATTGCTTCTTGAACCAATCGTTCCGACACACTATCCAATGCACTGGTTGCTTCATCAAGGATTAAAATTTCCGGTTGCCCATATACTGCACGCGCTATTGCCAGGCGTTGGCGTTGGCCACCTGAAAGGCGAACGCCCCGATCACCTATCAGCGTTTCTTCCTTTCTGGGTAGATTTTCTATGAACTCAGCGGCATTAGCTGTGACAATAGCATGTTCGAAACGCTTGGAATCATATGGCCTACCATAGAGTACATTTTCTCGTACACTGCTGCTCAAGAGCAAGTTCTCTTGTGGAACAACCCCAAAATGCTGAATATAACTGGAGCGTTTAAAATGACGAATATCTTCGTTATCAAATAGAATCCTGCCACTGTCCGGGTCGTGAAGACGAAGCAGCAAATCGCACAGCGTGGATTTTCCTCCACCACTTGGCCCAACAATTGCGACCTTTTCTCCTTTTTTTATCTCTAGATCAATAGCCTGCAATATAGGTGCATTTTGACTATGCGAAAAGAAAACCTTTTCAAACCGAATGGCAAGTTGCAGTTTCTGAGCATTCTTTTCTCCATCTAATAAACTCGTTTTGATACCAAAAAACTCGAGTATCCTGTCAGAACTCCCAGCTACAGCAAATATCGAAAGTAAATGCTTGGAAAATTCAGAGATCGGCACAACAACCCTACTGGTAAGAAAAATGAAAAGTCCAAAACCGCTTTTACTGAGATCCCCAGAATTCATAGCATAATAGGCAAGAAAGAGCATAGCGCTTACCGATAAAGCGTCTGCAATCATCCGCAACGGATCTTCAGCAAATCGAGCGATTCTGGCATGAAACAAACTTTTTTTAACAGACTGCGCCTCTCGGACGAGGCGGTCATGATCAAACGGTTCCGCAGCAAAACACTTCGTTACCCGAATATTTTGCAA
The DNA here is from genome assembly GCA_031441605.1 of Deltaproteobacteria bacterium. Lineage (GTDB taxonomy): Bacteria > Desulfobacterota > Desulfobulbia > Desulfobulbales > Desulfocapsaceae > Desulforhopalus_A. Next base: position 31,156 of record JANNQF010000061.1, on the reverse strand, counting down.
CGATTCTTGTAAGACTCCGGTAATACGTCCATAAATTACATTGACATTTTTTACTCGCTTGCGGACCCAACCACCAAGAACCTTGGTGATAAGAAAATGACCTCCTCCAATGCCTATCGTTGCTAGGGATAAATATGGATCCGTGCGAAACAATATAATGAAGAGGAAAATCGCCTGAATCATCGATTGCAGAACACCTCGTATAAGTCCATCCAACAGGTTGACAGTGGTGGCGGTATCCGAAGTAAACCGACTGAGCACATCTCCTTCCCGTTTCGAATAAAAAAATGAAAGCGGGAGGCGCAAAATATGGGCGTGTAGCGCGATGATAAGATCTGCCAAAGCCGTCCCCGTCACCCAAGAGGATAACACATGGGCAGCCGTTCTCAAAGCAGCTACCAAAAAGGTGACACCGACATAAAGGGTGGCCACAACTACCATGACCATAAAAAAATTATCGGAACTGTACCCCAACCATGCCATAATCGAAGGGCCAAGATTATCAAGGGTGATATTGTTCCAGACCGCAGCGGGTGGGTGCTGTTCACCAAGAATGATATTCACAGCCGGAGCTATGGAAAGTGGCAGGACTGCCTGTAGAATGCCAGTGACAACATTCAGTACAACCAGTACACTAATTGCGAGTGAATATGGCTGGAAAAATCTCCTAAAGAGATAGTACACTGCGGATATATCATTAACAAACGAATGCTGTGATTTCATTTTAGTTTACATTATTCTGTTGAACAGCATGCAGTATCGATCGACAAACTCTCAACAGGCGTTCACTCGCCAAGCTGTCCAACGGACCACACTCACGAGTGACTAAATTTTTCCTTGCGTCGGCAAGCATCGCCGGTTGCCTGATCGCTTCCTGTACTCTTGTCATCAGCTCCTGCCGGTTATGAGCAACGTGCACGGCACCACTTGCCAGTATCCTCCGGCTGTGGATTTGGTCCCAAGTTGGAAGCTGAATCGGCTTATTGACATACGGCTGCGCTGTCTGAGGAAGGTAATGCATATGAATGATCGGCTTGTCAAAAATTGCTCCTTCCAAAGTTATCGTAGAATAGTAGTCAACAAGCACATCACAGGAATTTAGAATATTCCAGAGTTCATCTTCTTCGACCTGAAGAACTTCCTTGTCGCGATAGCCATACCGGAAATGCGGATCAGCAAAGCTTATATAGGTATGAGGTAGCGATTGGGTATAATGTATCAATGGTTCGATATAAACAGAATTCATGAATGTCTTGTTTGGATACAAACGTAAAATTAACTGGCACCGTTCTCCTGCCGCCAACAACTCACGATACATAGCGAGGACTTCGTAGTATTGCGAAGCGTATGCATAGCCAGCAAAAACTATTGTTTTTCTGTCGGCTTCCAGCCCAATAGATTTTAAGAATTCTAGGGGCTCTTGTAACTTATCTTTATTAATTGTATTGTATCGCAACGATCCGATGACCTGAATCTTGTGGAATGCTATGCCCTGATAAGCTACGGCATCTGCCATCATCTGAGGACCCCATACCAACAATCGTTTTGGTGATGTGCCACGAAATCCCTTGGAAGAGACATGGTCGTAATTGCCAATCACATGCAGGCAGGGGAGTTGGTGGTGTTCAGCCCAACGCGTAACAGTCCCTTCTAATTCCGAATGAACAGTGCCGATTCCCAATAATATTAATAAATCAAACTGAGTTGCATCAATCCCATGGACCAACTCAGGACGGGATAAACAGTTTTCAATCCACGCGGCAATCGCAGCACAAAGCCTATATTTTGCCGCTATGCGGTTAAGCCAGAGATATGCTGGGCTCCACAGGCGTAATTGTTGAGGAGCATTCCTCGCTTCATGAACCCTGAGTTGTCCTAGATCTTTTGCAGGATACAATCTCCTGATATTCTGACATGCGCGGAGAATTGGCCCCCTCCAACCAGTTTCCTCAAGCACTCGACAAGGAAGATAATCGCATCCATCAATCTTGGTTAACAAATCAAAATAATCTTCCCGTACAATAAAGCTGATCCGAAAACCTTGTTCTCGAAACGCCTCGACGATATCAGCACGATGCAGATGATTTGTAGAACCCTTTCCAAAAAGGCCGATACCAACTCGTTTTTCTTGCTTCTGGTTCAACATGATACTTCAATCCATCTCAAAGCGATGTTCATAATTTTGACGCAGCGACTGCTTTTGTCTCTCTTTGTAGAGAAAGCAGTTGCCCACCGCCAGAGTTTCCATCTCCGTCCCCATAAAGCATCGAAAGGCATCCTCCGGGGTGCAAACAATTGGCTCTCCCCGCACATTGAAACTTGTGTTGACGACAATCGGACAACCGGTCAATTGTTGGAATCGGGTTATCAAAGCATGATAACGGGGGTTGGTCTCCTTGTGGACGGTCTGGATTCGCGCCGAGTAATCCACATGGGTGACGGCGGGAATCGAGGAACGGGGTATATTAAGTTTTTCTATACCAAAGAGCTGCTCTTCCTCCATCGTCATCGAAATGCGATGCTTTGCTAGCACATCAGCGACCAGAAGCATATAAGGGCTATCATTCTCCAGATCGAACCACTGCCCCACCTCTTCGCGCAATATTGAAGGAGCAAAGGGGCGGAAGGATTCACGGTACTTCACCTTGAGATTCAGCAACCGCTGCATGCTCGAGCTACGCGGGTCACCAAGGATGGAGCGATCGCCCAGGGCACGAGGTCCGAACTCCATCCGTCCCTGATGCCAGCCCAAGGCCTTGCCTTCGGCCAATGCTCCGGCAGAGGCATCCAGTAATGCCGTATCGTCAAGCACTTCGAAAACTGCACCGACAGCCAGCAACCTGGATTCAATGTCAACCTGGTTGTATTCCGGACCGAGATAACTGCCTTGCATACTGTCGCGTCCAGATGTAACGGCTCTGGGCTGCTGCCCGTGCAGATGATAAGCTGCCAGGGCTGCTCCCAAGGCGCCACCAGCGTCACCAGCAGCTGGCTGGACCCAGATATTTTCAAAACACTGGTCTCGCAATAACCGTCCATTGGCAACACAATTCAGCGCCACACCTCCGGCTAAACACAAGTTACTTTCTCCGGTTTCCTTGGCAATTCCGCGGGCGAGTTTCACAACAACCTCTTCAGTCACCACCTGGATACTGGCGGCAAGGTCCATTTCCTTCTGGGTCAATGTCGCCTCGCTCTTGCGTGGTGGACCATCGAACAAATCATCGAATCGGTGATTGGTCATGGTCAGTCCGGTACAATAATTGAAATACTCAAGATTGAGACGGAAGCTGCCGTCGTCCTTGATATCGATGAGATGATCGCGGATAGTCTGCACGAACCGAGGCTTGCCATAAGGAGCAAGCCCCATCACCTTGTACTCTCCGGAGTTGACCTTGAAACCGGTATAGTATGTAAAAGCAGAGTACAACAGCCCAAGGGAATGGGGAAAGTGGATTTCCCGGACAATCTTCAAGTCCGAACCGTTGCCCAAAGCAAGCGACGTGGTCGCCCACTCTCCTACGCCATCCATTGACAGGACAGCGGCACGTTCAAATGGAGAAGGGAAAAATGCACTGGCAGCATGACTTAAGTGATGCTCGGAGAAAAGCAGTTGCGGTATCGGCAATCCGACAAAATTTTTTCTCAACTCTTTATGCAACAGATCCTTCTGAAAAAGTTTTTCTTTGATCCATACCGGCAACGCCGCTTTGAACGAAGAAAAACCTCTTGGTGCAAATGCAAGATACGTCTCGATCAGTCGCTCAAATTTTAGAAAAGGTTTATCGTAGAACACAACAAAATCAATTGGCTTTCCCTGAGCGGTTTCCATGCAATAGCCGAGGGCGTGATGAGGAAATCCGTTGTCATGTTTCTTCCGGGTAAAACGTTCTTCCTGTGCAGCCGCCACGATCCGGCCGTCCTCGACAAGCGCTGCGGCGCTGTCGTGATAATACGCGGAAATACCGATAATACGCATGCCGAGTCTCGTTTAAAACAGTGTGTATATGAACGGCGCCAAGGCACTTCCTTGAGCCAAAATCATCAATCCGCCAAACGCTAGCAGGACAAGCAGCAGCGGCAGCAGCCAGAGTTTTTTTCTGACCCTCAAGAACTTCCATAATTCAGACAAAAAAGACACGAACCATCCTCCTGTGTTTGTGTTAGTACCTTACAGATTGGTTTCTTGTTTTTTAAAAGAAATCAATCTGTCTCAAGGTACTTATACCCTTCAAGGGGGTACTAAAAAGAGTCCCTCTGTTGTAGGAGGGGATCATAGCCCTTGGGTTAAGGGCGTCAGCCCGCTTTAGAACTGATTGGTCATAGAACTGCTGTCCGGTCCTGACGGATCCCGTTTTATCCAGTAGCTTTTGAGTGCAGGATCATACAACCTGTGCAGCGGATCCTTGCGAAATATGCGCATTGCCAGGGCAAAAGGCGTAATCACTCCAAAAAAAAGTGTGGCCAGTACCACCGGGTTCACTACCCGGTGTAACAGCTCCGCAAATCGCATCCAGACCCGATTGAAAGGCGTCAACCAAACCGGACGGAAAATGCCGATGATCCCGACTCCAGCGGACAGGGCCAAAAAGACAGGATAAAGCGTGCCACCTTTCCACCAGTTCACAGAACCCAGCAGCAAAAAAAAGACAACAAACACCAAGGCGAAAGAACGATTGGAGGGCAAGGAATCTTTCATACTGCCTCATTCAGGGTAATAGGGGACAAGTTTATCTTCGGCAAACAGACCTCCTGTGTACCAAGCAACCGTTCCGCCAGCCACCAGTCTTCGGGCTCGTTGATATCAAAACCTTCAAATCCTTGACTGACAAAGGGTATGATGGCCTCGCCGGCAATACTGTTCTGCTCCAAAGGAATCCGCGTCCAGCCAATCTCCAGGCTGGCATCCTGAACATAAATTTCCGGCAAGGCCGCATATTGACTACTATGCCATGGCGTGGTTCCGTTACTGAAAGGCAACAACGGCAGCATCCGTTGCCCACGCATGACCCACATCTTACCTGGATGTTGCTTGCACTTTTCAATGGCGCGCAGGGAATCGGCATGTGGATCGCTCCGGAACGCTGTCCAAGCCCGACGGATGGTTTCAGGTTGCCGAAAGGGACTGGTCGGACGTAGAATACTGAATATCTCATATTCCCGCCCGGCCGTTTGCAACATACGCAGCATCCACACAACCCACTCGATATCCGGAGATTTGTCACCGGAGATCTCGGCAGAACGCAGGAAAGGAACTTCGGCACCGTAATAGCGGCCTACCTCGGCATAGAGTTCACTGTCGGTGGCGCAGATAACAGCATCGAAGACTCCGCTGTCGATGGCCGCGCGGACGGTATAGGCCAAAAGCGGGTGCCCGGCCAGTGGCCGGATGTTTTTGTTCGGCACCCGCTTGGAACCGGATCGGGCGGGGATGAATGCTACGGCACGAGCTTGCATGTTCAATCAGAGTTTTTCCGGACGGACCAGAAAGGAGATGTTCTTGAGTTCGGAATAGACATCCAGTGCCTCAACGCCCGGTTCACGGGTGCCGTTACCGGAAGCACCGAAGCCGCCGAAGGGCATGTGCGGCTCACTGCCGTAGGTGCCCATATTGATATTGGCGACGCCCGCCTTTACCCGCTGGGCAAACCACATGGCACGGTCGACACTACGGGTATGAATCGAGGCGGTAAGCCCATATTCGGTGGCGTTGGCCATCGCTAGAGCCTCGCCCAAGGTTTCAACCGCATGCAGGGTGGTGACCGGGCCAAAAACCTCACGACAGCACAATTCGGCAACAGGCGGCAATCCCTCGATGACGGTCGGCTGAATATAATATCCTCGGGATAATTCCTGGTCCGCAGGAACACCTCCACCGCAGAGAACGCGTCCGCTTTGCGCCCGTGCTGTGGCGATGGCAGCCAAAATGTTTTCCTGCTGGCGCCGGTTAATGACCGGCCCGAGATCACAGCCCGGCTCTACTCCAAGTTTCAGCGCATTCGCCCGAGCTACCAGTCGGTCGCGGAACTCGTCGTACACCTTCTTGAATATGATGAGCCTGCTCCCTGAGGCGCAGCGCTGACCGGCATTGCTGAAGGCGGAGAGAGCTGCCCAATGAACCGCCTGCTCAAGATCGGCGTCATCACAGACAACCAGCGGATTCTTGCCGCCGAGTTCCAGAGAGACACGGGCCAGGCGCCGGCCGGCCACCTCAGCGATCCAACGTCCGACCGAGGTGGAACCGGTGAAGGAGATAACAGCTACCCTTTTATCGGTCACCAGAGCCGCACCGGCAGTTTTTCCCAGTCCTTGGATCACATTGAATACGCCGTCGGGCAACCCTGCCTCCCTCATCAGTTGCGCAACGCGCAGAGCAATACGTGGCGCATCCTCGGCAGCCTTGAGTACCACGGTATTGCCGCAGATCAAGGCGGGAAAGGTTTTCCAGGCAATATTTGCAATCGGTGTGTTTGCGGGTACGATCAAACCTGCGACACCTCGGGGCTGGCGAACGGTATGGCTATATTTCCCAGGCGTGCCGGAGGTAAGCGAACGTCCATAGAGCCGCATTCCTTCACCGGCAAAATATTCCGCCAACTGAATGGCACCCGCCGTTTCCCCGCGTGCGTCCTGGGGCGGCTTGCCGGTTTCGACCGCGACACACTCAGCCAGTTCCTCGGCATGCTGCTTCATGGCGGCAACGATATCGGTCAGGATCTGACCACGCCGTACCGGAGTCAACTCGGACCATGGTGCAAAGGCCTGTTCCGCAGCCGTCACCGCATTGTCCGTGTCCTTTGCCGACGAGGCAGCTACTTTACACAGCAACATACCATCGTGGGGATTGTATTTGTCCAGCCAGTTGACAGATTCAGGCGGACATTCCTGCCCGTTGATCCAGTTGCCAATCCGCATTGGTTCTTGCTTCAAGCTCATATTGCAGTCCAACCTCCATCAATAACGAGATTGGCCCCTGTCATATACTGCGATGCGGCACTGGCAAGGAAAATCACCGCACCATTATACTCATTCTTCTGCGCCATACGGCCCACCGGAATTCGCCCGCAATACGCATCGAGAAAGGCCTGTTCTTGATGATTGAAAACACCGGCGATGGAAAGTGAATTGACACGCACACCCTGTTTTGCCCAGTACACCGCCAGGTATCGGGTCAGATTAAGAGCCCCCGACTTTGAAACCGCATACGCCACAGGTTTATAAAACACCTCGCCGCGTTTACGCCGGTACTCATAGAGATTCTGGTCGGGCGATACCATGCCATAGGTCGAGGCGATATTGATGATCGAGCCTCGACCTTCCCGGGCCATGGCCGCGCCAATAACCTGGCAACACAGAAACATGCCCTTGAGGTTTACATCCAACACCTTGTCCCAGGAGCTTTCCGGATACTCTTCAAAAGGGCCGTTTTCTTCAGGCGGAGCTGAAGGCGGAGAATCGATAGCGGCATTGTTGATCAACACACTTGGCGTGCCGAAATGGCTGGTGATGGTGCTGAATGCGATCTGCACTGATGCCTTGTCAGTGACATCGGCAGCACAGAAAAGGTACCTTCCGGAAAAGTCTTTGGCAAGCAGCTCACTCCCGGCTGATGGCCTGATATCCAACCCAACCACCCGGGCACCCCGCTGCAAGAATGCTCGGGCATATTCGCCACCCAGCTGACCCGACACACCGGTGACCAAAACGACCTCTGAGCTGACATCAAACAGTTGATCCGGGCTTACGCCTGCGGAAGGTGGAATCCCCATTACAGCACCTCAAGATCTGCATATTGAATCGGTTCTCCTTGGGCAATATCTCTCCTGGCTTTGCGTCCAAGCACCTGGAACGATTCCCGCACAGGGAGGTACTGTTTTCTAAAGATCCTGCCGGACAAGGACTCAAGGGTGATCACCTCGCCAGCCTGGATATCACAGGCAGCTATGAGCGATTTTCCAAGTTTTTGGAAAACAAATTCATTACCTAGTTCTTCTGCCGGCTTAGGTGGCATCATGTGCCGAACCCTTTTAATATCACGAACAAATTTACGAAAACCTTCGGGTTCCAAGGCAAAGCTGTGATCCGTTCCTTTCCAGGCACGGTTGAGGGTGACATGCTTTTCGAACACTCTCGCCCCATTGAGATAGGCGATCGGCCCAGACAGGGTGCCATTGAAATGATCCGAAGAGCCGATAACGCATTCAGGGAATTCACGTATCAAGAGTTTAATGTTATCCAACCCGAGCCGGTCGTATTCACAGGGGTACTCGGAAACGCAGTGTAATATTGCCACCTCGTCGTGGTGGTCAAGAAGAATTCCAACGCTGGAGCGGATCTGTTCAATATTGCCTCCGCCAACACTCATCACGACCGGCTTACCCGTCTTGGCAATTTTGTTGATAAATGGCAGGTTACCCAGGTCAAATGAAGCGATTTTCAGCAAATCAACCCCTACCTCGCACAATAAGTCTAAACTGGGTTCGTCAAACGGCGTGGACATAAACTTCAAACCATATTTGACACAATCTTCTTTTAATATCGGAAGCCATTCCGGCAATAATTCAAGTTTTTCCCTGTGCTCGCCATACGTTTGCGCAAAAGCATTCTCGCTGGCATATTCCGCCTCGTAAGCATCCTGGGAAAAGAGATATTTATTGTTACGTGTTTGGAATTTTATGCAATCCGCACCCGCCATTGCAAAAATACGGATAAAATCCCGCGCGTTATCAAGATTGCCTTGGTGATTCTGCCCAACCTCAGCAATAATAAAGGCCTCATCTTTATCTTCTTTTATTAACATAATACACCGATATTAATGAAATTTTATTACAAATACCTTGTTATTACTGTTTCCTTGCTCCAGATATAAATCTCATTACTGGATTCTCTAAAACCTTTTCTAAACCGTTTTGTAATTTCTGAGCCCTTTTGATTCTTTGCTGCAAAAATGTTAGATCATCTCTAGCAGAAGTATCTTCGGAAAGAGTTTGGATGAGATCTAAACTCGCCTCCAATGCATCTCCAAAAATCTTCACTTTCTGACGGACAAGAGCCAGCAATCCCTGCTGCAGTGCCTTGCCGATATTGTCCGCACTCTTGTAGAAATTCCGCTTATCCCCGCTTTTCCATACCCTTCGGGCAAGACCGAGTTGTTCTAGCTGACGTACAGCGATACTCACCGACGCTTTGCTGAGCCGGAGATCTTCGGCAATGGCATCGAGTGAGCATTCGTCCCGTTGCAAATAAAGATGAACAAGAATCTGCCCGACTATTCTCCCGAAACCGAGGTCCTGGGCAACACTGCCGCCAGTCTCGATCAATCTGGATCGCGCTTCTTGGATAATTTTTGCCTCTTCCATATTTAGTAACTTTTATAATTTTCTAAAAGTTACTAAATATGGGAAGCCTGAGCAAGTGATTTCTGCAGGCAAATGATCATTTTTCAGCATCCGGCGCTCCGGGAACAGTAAAAATGATAAGATCGTCGTTCTCAAAGCTGTTGATGAAACGGGAATCGTGGCGAAGGTCATCGACGAACTTCACCGGATACACACCCAAGTTAGTAATTTCCTCGTCAACCGACGCGATCAGATGCTTTTTCACCACCACCGCACCGATACCAAATCGATGTAGGATCTCTATTCGTTTGTCGTTCTCCGCTCGCCAGAAATCTCGAAGACGATACCCCAGATACCATTCGTGCCGGGCCGGAAAGAATCGGTAGTTCCCCTCGGGATACATAAATATATTATTCCCTTTTGGCGGGTGTACCTGCAGATAGCGGATGCCCTCCTGTAACTCCGGAGACAACCCCCTTAATTTGTATGTTTCCTGGAGTACATAGCTTCCTTGAAGGAAAGCAAGTGCTGCGAGGAGGGCAATGAAAACCTTCGGTTTTGGCAAACAAACAACCTTCTCAATCAGCGGCAACAGGAGAAACGGCAAGCCCGGCAGAAAGAAACGGGCATCCGGTGAAGTTCTAATATACCAGGCAGTTAAAAGAGTAAACGATCCTCCCACCAGATAAAGCCAATAACTCTTTTCCCTATAAGCAATCATACAGGTCGGTGAGAGTCGATAAAAGATCTTCCCCATCAGGCCAAAGAGGACAATGAGCCAGATGATGATGCCGCCATATACCAGATAATTCTCCTTAACACGCAGGTCACCGGGATGGTTGGCAATTATTTCCGGCATTGTTTCCTGGATTTTTTGAGAAATAGTGGGGCGAGCGGAGAGATTGGTGTTCAGTGCAGCAATACCGATTTTTTCACTGACGACAGGAATGTGGCTCATCAATATTTCCTGTGTCTTTTTGAGCAGTCGTTCCATCTGCGCCTGCGGATAAAATTCAGAATGACCGTAAAACACGATGACACGCCCTATTCCCCAGGTACATCCGAGAACAACCAGCATCGTGCAGAGACAAGCACCTAATCCCTTCTGCAATCCAGATCTCCTGCTCTGCCAATACAATACCATGAAAAAAAACGAGGGGAAAAAGAGCACCGCTGTTACTTTCAGACCGATGGCAAGACTCATAAACAGGGAGGCCAGCAACCATCTCCCTCGACGGAGCAGAAAGAAACCAGTCACGACCTGAGCCGTCAGAGGCACATCCTGATAAAAGGTCACCGAAAAGATCAGACAAAGCGGCAGCGATGCGAGAACCAACACATAGGCAAGGGCGGAACGCGATTCAACACCCTGTCGGTCCCGGGCAAGAAGAAAGGCTGCGGTAAGTAACTGGAAGAAGAAAAAGGCCTGATATGCTTGAATAGCCAGAAACGATCCACCCGTGAAATGGTACAGTAACGCGCCGATATAATGCCAAACGAAGGAGTGCGGATAACGTCGAGTCTCGGTGTCGCCGTTTACTACCGGTATCTCTGCAAAAAAATTTGGTTTTGTCAGGTCATCGGCCTGATGGGTGAGCATGTAATAGTGGGTCACCTCATCACCTACCATAACCTGCGGGGCAGAAATGCCTGTCAGAAAAACGGCTAACACGCCTAAAAAAATGACTAATGGCGCGCCAAGACTTGTCCCTCTGATATTTCGCGGTGTTTCGTTTACCAACAACGAACCCCTTGCAACCGCAGTTGAGACCAAATCGTCTTGAATTCTATTGTTTCCTTTACTGAGAACGATCAATGAAACCGCCACAAAGAATAAACCAATAAAAATAGTGCTTGGAATAAACATGTTGGCCGGGAGAATGCGGGTATAGTAATTGCCGAAAACAGGATACAAAGCCACCACCAGGCCGCAACACAACCACCAGAGAAGGGCAGGCAAGCTCACCCGGCGATGCCAGTACCCGGCTACTGCAAGAGCACAAAAAAGAAATCCTGCAAAGGTGATTATGACCCCGGAGAGACTCCCAAGCCATCTTTGAATAAATTCAAAGAGATATATCATTCACTTACTCTATTTTGGAGAGTTTGCTGTTCAGCTCGACCATCATCGCAACAATTTCTAAAAACATCAAACATCTTTCTTGCTGATTCCTTCCAGGTAAACGTCTTGGCCCATTGCTTTGCAGCCAGAATCTTCGCCGTTCTCTCTGTTGCGGATAACAAAGAAACTCTCATTATCTGTTCAGCAATATTTCGGCTGGTGATTCGATCGACCGAGAAAGCATAATCCCTCGCTACTTCTTTCAAGGCACCTTCCTGAGTGGTAATTACCGGCACACCAGCCAACATCGCCTCTATAACCGGCAATCCGAACCCTTCATAAGCTGACGGCAATACAAACATATCAGCACTTTGGTAAAGAATTTGGAGTGTTCTATAGGGCAAACCATCTTTAAATCTCAGGTATCGATCTCTTTGACCTAATGAGTTCAGAGCCTGGTTAATGAGATGTTCACCACGACGAGAGCTGCCAACAACTACAAGGTCATGAGGAATGTCATTTTGAATCTCGGCGTAAGCTTCAATCAGCACATCTACATTTTTATGAGGATAGCTGTGCGCTACACATAATATAAATGGCTTATCTACAGATAATGACTGAAGACATCGGAATTTTTCGCTTTCTGAAATTACAACGCCAAAAGAAGCGTCCACTCCATTTAAAATTGTGTATGTTTTTTTTACGTCGGCAAAGTTATATCGTATTAATTCCTGCCGCGAAAACTCAGAAATAGCTAGAACAGCATCACATTGTCGACACGCACCACGGACCAGAAAATCAAGAGTTACTCGTTCGAGCCGGCTCATGTCTTCAGGAAAACTTTTATACTGAAGATCGTGTACCGTCACCACCTGCGGACAAAAAGAAAAAAACGGTGCTGTATATCCAGGTGACCACAAAATATCAGTATGATATTTTTTTACCGCAAATGGCAATAAAAACTGCTCCAGCAGTATGCGGAGAGGTCGTATAGCCGCCCTGAACTGCAAACAAACATATTGAACATTGTTCTTGCCGGCAAAAAGCCCTCTGAACAATGAGTCGTTCTCTCTATTAGTAAATAAAATAAATTGTACTTCAAGATATTCATTTACTGCCGCAACGAGCGTTTCTCTAAGATAGGTTTCTGTCCCGCCAACATCTCCCGGTACAAGAAACAATGTATTCACGCCTAGTCTCATAGAGATCCACCAAATTTATGCTGCCAGTTGCGAACATTTGCCATACCATTGTAGGCGCCAACAATGCTCCAACGCACAAAACGATGAATGAGAACTTGTAGTTTCCATCTGCCAAGTTCAGTAATAACTGCTTCAAGTTCTTCCTTGAACTGCATGTTATAATTTTGCCCGCTAATCGACTGTTCGTGCCAGCGAAAGGCTGCAAGTGGACCACCTGGAACTACTGCGCCATGGCCGGAATACCAAAGCCGCAGCATAAAATCATAATCCCAGGCGGCGACCATATCCTCACGAAGAGGCGCGGCGCCGAGCATTGCTTCCCGACGGAAGAAAAGCGCCGGCTGAGAAATGTAGTTGATGCATTGAAAGGTAAACTGGGACGAAAACGGAAAAAACAATTCTTTAAATCGAGTGATGAAAGGCCGTATCTCCAGGCTGTTTTCATCAATAATCGGGCAGTGGCCAAAGCACAAGGAGGCTTTTGGGTTGTTGGCAAAAATCTCTTCTACCCTCCTGAAGATATTTGGATAGTAGATATCATCAGCATTCAGCCAGGAAACGATATCTCCAGATGCTCGTGCAAAACCTTTATTGATTGCATTTGCAGGACCGGAGTCTTTTTCAATTATCAGCACATCAATATCATTTTGGTATTTTTTGATGATATCATGTGAACCGTCAGTGCTCCCTCCATCAACCACGATGTACTCGACATCGATACCCTTCTGCCGCTGTTGCAATACACTGCAAATCGTCTTCTCAAGAAATGACGATCCATTGAAATTTGGGGTAATTACACTAAAACGCATTTTTTCAATTTTAAAAAATTATCAGAAAGAGGAGGAAATTATTTACAAAGTTCTTTTACATTGATTGCTACATTTACGCAACAACCCCAGGAATCTCACCACCTGTTTTTGACCTTGCCATGAAGTAATACCTTCTATTCGACACACGCGAATCGAGGTATGCTGGGGCTCTAAAGGACCTGAATTTTATTGAGGTCAGTTGATAAAACCGCTAGGTTGAGGTCCATTTTTGATGTATGAAAGGGATTTAAATTGTATTCCCATCACAATTTCATGGACAGATAACGATATGGTAAAATAAAAAAAATGTTCAATATCTTTCGAGAACGCCTTTTCGAATTATTTGCAAGACCACTTTAGACCAAATTCCAATGAAATCATCTTTAACAAAAATACGCAGTATCGGGCTCTCCTTTCCGATTCTTTTTTGTGTATTTCTTTCGTGGTTTTATTTCGGGAACCACTGGTATCCGCCCTCAACACTCACGGTCAGCGGCACTATTGCCGATATCAAGTCGTTGATCGGCATTCGTTGGGATTCCGGCCATGGGCTCAACGGCTATGAATGGGAAAGATTCCAACTCCAACCCTTTCCAGATCATCGTGATTCTGACGGAATTACCCTTACCGTCACCCGCACCGGTATTCACAGCTCAGCTTCTTTGGGTGCAAAAGTTATTCTTCGTAATATTTTTATCGATCAGAAAAAAATATTGCCCGCCAGCGAACAATTACCATCCGGCGTGGAAGTGCACAATGGTGCTCTTGAATTTACCAAAGATGGTGCCGAACTTCGTTTTACAGTCAATCCGAAGAGCTCGGTACAGCTTGAATTTCCAGTTGCCAATGCCATGGGAACGGTCGATGTACAGATAGGGGAGAAAACAACACGTACTGACCTGTATGCCGGCAATGATGAGCGACAATGGTCCGGTAGAAACGCCAAATATGTCCAGCACTGGTTTGCCGATGAAAATGGCCGTTTTACTGTGAGTATGGCCATGCCCCGATACGGTATCCGCACTTTACGGGTAGAATCAAACGCCGCTCTTTCTGCACTCTCAACCAAGATCTCCACAGACGACGGCGAGACGCGCAATTTGGAAGGCTTTGCCTATGGCAAAGGTTTTAACTTCCCCATGACTGAAATCAGCAAGCAGCTGGGACGCTCGTACCATCCACATCGATTTTTCTTTCAATTCCTTTTTGCACTGCTGTCAGCTTTGCTGGTAGCAAATATATTGACGTTTGCTTACCGCTTTCGTGGGTTTAAGGACATTCTGATTTATGACCAACGGTACATTTTTTGGCTGATGCTGCTCTTTAGCTGCACTTTTTTCTCCTTCTGGCATATCTCGTTCTGGCCCGGAGTCACCTCCAATGATTCTCTTGAAATATGGCGCGCCGCACAGATACCGGGACTTTACCTTGGGGATCACCCCCCGTTAAACGTGATTTTTTATCTGTATTTAAGCCAGTTCTGGAATGATGTTGCAGTTGTTCCTTTTGCCCAGAATTTTTTAACCTCTTTGCTCATTGCCTATATATTTTTTACGCTTTTTCGAAAGGGACTGCCGCTTTCTTGTCTTATTTCATTCTATGTGCTGATCACACTTTCTCTCCCCGTAGGTTTATATACCATTGTTTTGTGGAAGGATGTTCCTTTTGCCTTAATTGTGGTTTTTGTGGGCTTTAAACTCGCCCGCTATTATGTAGAGAAACGAAACAAAACTTTACATATTTCAGGAAAAGAATGGTTCAGCTTGTTTTGTTTAACTCTTGCCCTGGCTGGATTCAGGCATAATGGCGTCCTCTATCTTGTCATTGTGCCGCTCATTATCTTGCTTTTCGGTATTGTTCGTATTCGTCCAATTGTGCTGGCAGCATCGTTCTCGGCAGTCATTTCTCTTGGTGCATTACTTTTCTTTTTTCCAAGCAGTTCTAACACTTCCAATTTCCTTGCCAGCCAAACAAAGGTTTATCTGAATCAAGCAATGGATAAAGTCTCTTTTGCTTATCTTAAAAAGTGCGGAGATAAATACCTTGGCATTTTTGATGTTAACCAAAAAGACATGCAATGGGACTTGATCCATCTGTGTGTCTATGGTCGATATACTAATGATTTTCTCAGAAATCTTCGGTGGAATGATGTTTATCAATACCTTCCGGTTCCATCGAATAAACTGAAAAAAGAATCTGAAAAGACAGCTTGGACCCTCTATTGGAAAAGTTACGAGGTACCTTGGGTATACTTCTCCTGGAATCCTATATATATGTTGGTGCTATTTCCGATATTACCCCTTATGTATAGAAGGCTTCCTATGACGTCGTTATTCAGCCTGTATATTTTTATTCCCACGGCTATCCTGGTTTTTCTCAATATTTTTAATTGGCGTTATTATTATTATGCGCATTTGGCGTCCTATTTTCTCATACCATTAATTATCACTGATTGTATCGCTAGGACAAAAAGAAATGAATTTACCCAATAGCTCTTTTTACTGTTTTTTATCATCAGGAAAAATAATCTCTGTTTCCTTATTGTTGCTGGGCCTATTACTAGTGACGCCCTTGGCAACACCTGTAAGGGCCGAGCATGCGAACAATCCGGTCATCTTCGACACTGACCTCTCATCCGACGTTGATGATGCTGGGGCTGTAGCTGTTCTTCATGCGCTCGCCAATCAAGGGAAGATACAAATTTTAGCCATGATGGTATCCTCAGGAGACCCTTGGAGTGGACCCTGCCTAGATGTATTAAATACAAGCTTTGGCCGTCCAGACATCCCCATTGGCATAATTGGAGAGAATGCAGTTACCCATGTTTCGAAATATACAAGGCCATTATCCGAACATTATCCTCATGATCTCAGCGCACCACGGGCTACCCAACTCTACAGAAAGATCCTTGCCGGTCAATCGGCTGGAACGGTAACTGTTGTCAGTGTTGGATACTTCAGCAATCTCTCGGCGCTGCTTGAGTCTCGCCCCGATGAGTTCAGTTCCCTGGATGGCAAAACTTTAGTGAACGAAAAGGTGAAAAGATTAATTTCTATGGGCGGGGGATTCCCCAAAGGAAGAGAATGGAATATTTATCAGGATGCAAGGTCTGCGGCCAATGTCGCATCGCATTGGCCAACCCCTATTATTTTTTGCGGCTTTGAGATCGGTAATACAATAATGACAGGGAAAATCCTGCAACAGGTGCCAGCAAAACATCCCCTCCGAGAGGCCTACCAACTTTACAATAATCTCACAAACCGACAAAGCTGGGATCAGACCACGGTTCTCCTGGCTGCTGATCTCGATGGCGTGGCTCAAGGCACATACCTGGATTTATCTGGACCAGGCAGGGTGCAAATCGACCAGAATGGCAACAACACATGGGAACCAATTCAGCAGGGCAATCATCGCTATGTGCTTTCCAATTCGAAAACCAAAGATCTTGCCGGTATCATTGACGAGCTGATGCTCAGTGCTGCCCTAGGCAAAGCTCAATAACTCAAGAATTATCGAGCCATCCGGCCAAATTCTCGGCGATATCGCCGCCAACCATCGACGATTTGCCAAAATCCCACCCCGAACCGCCGCAATATGATCGGAGGCCAGACACCACTTTCAAGTACAGCCGGATCTTTGACTATGTTTTTCAAGTGGCCCAACCGCTCAAGCAGTGAAAAATTATGCAAAGTATTGAAGGTGGTGAACTCGAAAATTCCAAAATTTTCATAGTGATAAAGCGATTCAAACCACTCAATTTCTGCTGGTTTTGGGAAATAACTCATTCGCGCATGATGCCGGGCAAACCACTCTTCAGTTGGAATGGTTTGCTGGATAATATACGCCCGATTCATTGCCGCAGTCAGTTCAAATAATTTACTCTGCAGTGGTTTGATTTGATGCTCAAATAACTGCCGCTCTTCCTCTATATCGTGGGTCACCACAAGGGAGTGGCTGTCCGTTGAACCTTCTTTTGCTTGCTCAATTTCTCCCTGTTGATATGAAATGGCGCTTCCATGGCTCGCGCCGAGTACCATCTCGAAAAGCGAACGATTACAGTTAAATACGTTATAGAAGGGGCTCAGTTGAGGATAATTATCGAAAAGGAGACCTTGCTTACAATTGCCCCCGACTCTCTCGGTTGCATTAAGGGAACCAATATAATAGCCCTGAACCATTACGTCTGTGGCTAATGCATAATATATGTTGTCCTGAATAGATCCCTTCCAGCCTACATCGACCAAATGAAGACCTTCCCTCTGGTAGTCTACGGAAAATGAGTCTAAATAACTGATGAAGCAATGTCTTTGCTCATTTTTTCTCGTTTCAAAAGCGTTATGGAACGAATTCAATCGCAGTAGTTCTCGAAAGGTTGGATGATTGCATAAGTTGGTAAGCCGCTGATCACAATCCTCCGATATTTCTGCACATATACAGCTAATTATGCCACTTTCAAGGTTGAGGCTTTGTAAGAAATCACGAATCGAAATATCACGATAGTGGTTTAAAAGCCTAGAAAAATCTTCCTCATCAATTGATCGAAGCGAGGCAATGAAAGTGGCTTTGCGTGATGCCAAAAAATAATGGGATTTGATTTTTTCCTGGCCAAACACGGCAAGTTGATACTGATCAAAAATCCTTTTGAGAAACTCCCCCTCCTTTGAAAGAAAAAAAACATTTCCGACATTTTTCCTATGCAGTTCTTCAAACAACCGATGGGTAAATCTCCAGAGACTAAAACCAATTTCAGCAAAGGGTACGCCGCTTGGAGGTTCTATTTGGTTAAACATATGTATAGGGTTCGATGCTGCATTTTTTGTTCTTTTTCTCAACACAGGGCCTTTGTTACCCTCACCTCGACGCTGCAAGCAGAGTGTTTTTAAACCTTGCTGCCCAGCCATCAGCACATCGGCATGCGGATTATCACCAATCATCAGTAACTGTCCAGGCTCCGCCCCAAGATCCGCACAAACCAGCGGATAAATACGTCCCGAGCCCTTACTCCTGCCACATTCAGATGAGACATAGACCTTAGCAAAAACGTTGGCCAGGTTATGCCATGTGATCAGTTCCTGGAACTCTTTTTCCGGCAGGTAAAAATCAGATATGAGGAGGATCGTCATTTTCAGACGGTGTAGGGCTAGAAGGACCTGCAGCACTTCAGGACAAACATGTTGAACCGCCTTTTCAACGGCAACCTCTAACGCCAACAAGTCTTTGATAAAAACAGCTCTTGCCGGTAAAGCGTTATGCACATCCTGCTTTTTTAATTCGGTCCACAATTCTGTTCCTAGATCTTCGAAACTGAATTCGAGTTCACCGCATAGTTTTGAGGAGGAAAGACAAAGATGAGATTCAATCTCCTTACGACGGGAGTAGAGCAACTCCCCTGAAAAATGCCCCCGCAAGAGCCGTGACATCAATTGCGATGCCAGCCGTTTGGTATGCTCAGGTTCTACACAGCGAGTTACCAAAGTGTCGAAATAATCAAAACAGATTATAAGTGGCCGTTGTGCTGAGGCGGCCAGTGTACAGATATGTTGCAATACTGCTTCCGGCTTGTTATGGCCAATTATCCATTTCTCCATAGACCGCTCTTAAACTAAAAAACCTGTGCCATCTCCAACCGTTGTATTCTATTATTGAACATGCCATGAAGATACTTCCCAGGTGTTAACGCCGTAAAGGAGGCAATATTATGAGCCCAGCATTGAATCGTATGATCAAAAGGGTGCCTACCTTCCCCGATCCCGAGGGTCAAGGTATATTCCTGGGCCATGACTTCGGGCCAGACGAATTCAAAGGTGATAAAGGAAAAACCCTCGCTGAGGGAGGGTGGCTCGGCAAGCAGGGAGACACTGTTTTCGCCAAATAAGGCGACTCCGACTCGGTCTTTTACTGTATAACCGAAAATAACTTCCGAGAGGTTTCTTGCCGAAAAAATCAACATGCGAACAGTGACCTTTTCTCCCTGTTCGATGGTTTTGAATAATTCGCCCCCCTTTTTTATCGACACAAAATGGATAGTAACCTCGCCGGCACCGCCTTTACTCTCATTTTTGATTGGCATCCAGTCGCGAAAATCGGTTACCAGCTCCTGCATACGGTCGATAATGTGCTGAGGAACCTGCAATGCATCAGTGGCCAAGAAATTTTCCTGTGCGAACATTTCGTTATGCACAAGTCGGGTATAAAGAGCAATACCTTCCGAGGTTTCCCCGTCAAAAATCACTTTTCCCGTCTCCATTACCAGGACCCGGTCACAAAGATTTGAGACTGCGTGCATGTCATGGGATACGAGAACAATGGTTTTAGTCGCCATCATCTCTTTCATATGCTGCATGCATTTTTGTTGGAAAAAAATATCACCGACCGCAAGTGCTTCGTCAACAATCAGTATGTCAGGATTGACACTGATGGCAGTGGCAAAGGCCAATCGAACGAACATGCCACTCGAATAAAGTTTTACCGGCTGATCAACATATTCGCCAATGTCGGCAAAGGCAAATATCTTTTCAATATTGTTTTCTATAAAGTCAGTGGACAACCCCATGATGGTGGCACTGAGGTACACGTTCTCTCTCCCGGTAAAATCCGGATTGAAACCGGCACCGAGTTCAAGAAGGGCGGATATTCGCCCGGCCACATGAATACGCCCCAAAGACGGTTGCAAAACTCCACAGAGTATTTGCAGGAGGGTCGATTTTCCGCTGCCATTCCTGCCGATAATGCCAACCGACTCCCGTTGTCTGACTGTAAAAGATACATCCTGTAAGGCCGGAAACGGTTTATGGTACTGTTTTCTCGCCGGGTGAAAGGTTTCTCTAATTCTGTCGGAGTTTCTTTTATAGAGTCGATAGAATTTGGAAAGCTCTTGAACCGTAATAGCAATCTCCTGAGACATCTCTTCCACCCTCACAGAACATCGGCGAACTGAGGTTTGAGTCTTACGAAAACCCACCCTCCCGTCAATAATGACAACAATGCAACAGTCCAGAAGTACAATGTGTAGACAGCGTGCTCCCAGAACGGCACAAAATATATAAATGAGTCTCTATAGCCCTGGACAATGTAGCAGAAGGGGTTGATTTTCAACCAGAACTGCACATTTTCCGGCATAATACTGAGGTCCCAGAAAATCGGTGTCGCCCAGAACCCCACCTGGATAATCACCGGCACAAGTTGACCGACATCTCGGGCATAAACATTGAGTGATGATATCAACCAGCCGATACCGCTTGCCAGGACAAGAAGACAGATAAGATAATAAAAAGCTTGTAAATAGTACCAACTAAAAGGCATGCCATTACACAAAATCAAGATAATCAGAAGTAATACAAAAGCCCCGTGTCCAACCAAATTCGACAAAATCTTGACAGCTACCAGGATCTGCGAAGGAAAAACGGTTTTCTTGATTAAATGAGCATATTGCAAAATTACAGTTGAGCTAGAGGTAACAATAGCGGAAAAAACAAACCAAGGAGCCATCGCCGCTGTCAGCCAGACAACAAATGGCACATTGTTGAGCGGTTTAGCTTTAAAACCAACACTAAAGACGAACCAGAATACCAGAATCATCACACCCGGTTGAATAAAGGTCCATATAAAACCAAGAAACGACCCTACATACATGCTCGCAACTTCACGGTGCGCAAGTGCCCGTAGCATTTGGTTATACTGCACCAAATCCTTCGTAAGTCGAAAAAGTCCTCTACCAATCACTTTGAGCACCTGCTAAAATGAATAATTAACAATGCATGACCCCATCGGGTTCAAACAATCTTCGCAAAACATTTGGTCGCCGAGCAACCACTTTTCAACAACAGGATCCCGCCTATATCTGATCCACCTGAGGGTCAATTCGTATGGCAAACAGGCAAGATTGCAAAGATCATTTGCGGTAGTTTTTGCTGAGACACTTGGCATGCCACATCTGAAAGCTCAAACTTTGCGGCTTGGCGCAGCATCTTGTCTTGACCGACGCTAAGGTGGAACAAACAAGGATCTACAGCACAAATAGAAGCTATAATCCCCCCTGTTTTTATTGGTACGCCCGACAGGATTCGAACCTGTGACCTACGGCTTAGAAGGCCGTTTTTTCTACCTTCATCTATCTTCACAACACATCATAATAATTTAATTTTATTTTTAAATTCGAATATGTTATCATACATTATCCTTCATATTGCATAACACCATTTCCCCTTACTTAATCAATAAAACGAGGGACAGGTGAGGGACAGAAAAGGGACAGCTGAGCGAGCAAATATACTACCAAGGTGATCAAATGGCAACATGGATAAAATCAGGCACTCCAGGGGTTCGGTACCGGCTGCACAGCACACGAAAGCATGGTGTTAAGTTTGACCAATACTTCTCTATTCGACTTAGGGTGGACGGAAGGCAAAAGGAAGAAGGTCTTGGCTGGGCATCAGAAGGATGGTCTGAGAAGAAGGCTGCTGCCGCACTGTCCGAACTGAAGGCGAACAAAACCACAGGAGCCGGTCCATTATCACTTGAGGAAAAACGCCAGACAGAACATACCCGACGCGCTGAGGACTCCAGACAGAAAGAAGAAGAGCGAAAGGCAAACATCTCATTCGCGGAAATTTTCACAGGCCACTACCTATCATTCTCAAAAGCGAATAAGCGCAATGACCGATCGTGGAAGCGCGAGGACCAACTATTCCGGATCTGGATTAATCCGCATATCGGTGACAAGCCTATGCGTGAAATAGCACCTATCCATCTTGAGAAAATCAAAAAGATTATGGACAAGGCCGGTCGGTCGCCAAGGTCCATCCAATACATGCTTGCTACAATCCGCATAGTTTTCAATTATGCGATCAACAATGGTTTATTTTACGGGTCGAATCCGGCCGCAGGCAGGAGTGTTAAGCGACCCACCACAGATAACAGGAGGACCCGTTTTCTAACCAAGGAAGAAACTGTTGCGCTGTTATCCGAATTAGCCAAACGTTCTCTAGATATCCACGACATGGCACTCTTCTCTCTTCACACGGGCGCAAGAGCGGGGGAAGTATTCTCTCTTACCTGGGGCGATACTGACCCCTTTACAGGCACCGCCTTATTGCGCGACACAAAAAGCAATAAGAACCGGCATCTTTACTTCACCGATGAAGTCAGAAAGATGCTTATCAGGAAAAAAATGGCTGGCCTAAGGAAAACCGATCTCGTTTTCCCCGACCGGAATGGCAACAAAGTTGTGCAGATCAGTGATACTTTTAACCGGGTAGTCGATGAACTTAAATTCAATGAAGATGTGACTGACCGGCGCAATAGGGTGACTTTCCATACTCTCCGTCATACCTATGCCAGCATGTTGGTGCAGGCCGGAGTCGATATCTATCATGTGAAGGAACTCCTAGGACACTCCAGCATTGCGCTTACAGAAAGGTATTCCCACTTGTCGGAGAGCTCGTTAAAGCAGGCCGCGTTGAAAATTCAGACCTGCTGAGACCGGCGAAGACCACACCTGCACCCTTGCGGACGTCTTTCCGGCTCTTCTTCGACACGGAAAAAATTCCCCCCACTCTTGTAATTATGTGAACCATAGATTACATTTCTGATATGGAGATTATCCAAAGCGAAACATTCGAAAACTGGTTTAACCGCTTGAGGGACCGTCAGGCGAAGGCTCGAATCTCGGCGCGAATCCGCCGGGCCTCATTGGGCAATCTAGGAGATATGAAACCGCTACGGGAAGGGCTCCTTGAAATGCGGATTGACTACGGTCCCGGCTATCGGCTGTACTGCATAAGGAAAGGGCAAATAATAGTCGTGCTCTTATCCGGTGGCGATAAAAGCAGTCAGAGTGCCGATATTGAAAAGGCTATCGCTTTGGCAAAAGAATGGAGGGATTAATCATGGCTGAAAAATTTACCCGATGGGATGCTTCAGACCATCTCAAAACAGAAGAAGATATCGCTGCATACTTCGAAGCCTGTCTTGATGACGATCCCGGTGACGGTAGTCTTGTCCGTGCCGCTCTGGGAGATATCGCCAAGGCTCGCAATATGTCGAGGCTTGCCAAAGATATTGGATTGTCCCGTGAAGGCTTGTACCGAGCTTTGAGCGTAGACGGCAACCCAGAGTTCACCACCATTATGAAAGTGATCAAGGGGCTTGGGTTACGCCTACATGCAGGGACGCTGTAACAATTAAAGCAAGGGCGTTGATGCTCATCAAGTCGGAAACTCCGGTTACGAGGATATTCCCGAACCGTCGAACGAGTTTTTCACCGAGGGGCAATTGTATCTGAACCGAAAGCAGATTGACCGCCGTCAAGACCTCATGACCGTTACAGTGTAACAACAAGGGGCCGACTACATGCCATCGACAAACACAGAACGGCAACGACAATACCGTGCACGTGCCTTGAAAGATCCGGACGGCCTGTTATTAACCAGGCTGCAAGTAATGCTTTCTCCAAGAGCTGATTGTGCACTGCAGCGCATTGTTGCCGCAACCGGCAAGTCCAAGCGGGATGTAATCGAAGAGGCGCTACTTGAGATGGAAAGAATCGTTACAGTGTAACGACTTTTATCGAACATTGCAGGAAAGGAAGAATGGAAAAGACCTCAGGAGAAAACACCCTCAGTGTTGAACAGCGAATTGAAATTAAGATCGCCGATATCACCAAGCTCTCTGTCGATGCAATTGTTAATGCCGCGAACAATTCATTAAGAGGTGGCGGCGGAGTTGACGGAGCGATTCACCGGGCAGCTGGCAGGCAATTGTTGGAGGAGTGTATAACGCTCAAGGGATGTGAGACCGGGAGCGCCAAAATAACGAACGGGTACAATCTTCCTGCCAAATTTGTGATCCATACTGTCGGGCCAGTCTGGCGAGGTGGGAACAAGAAAGAGAGTGTATTGCTGGCATCATGCTACTACGAATGCCTGAAAATCGCCGAAGAGAGAAAACTCTCTACCATTGCCTTTCCTGCCATCAGCTGTGGCGCTTATGGGTTCCCGATATCTGCAGCGGCAAGTATAGCCATCAGCACAGTTTTTTCATTTCTCCCGAATAACCTTACCCTAAAAGTCATATTTGCCTGCTTCAATGAAGAAGTGAAAAATGAACTGGAGCAGGCACTTCAAGATAAGATACTTGAAGGAGCAACAAGGTAGATTTTTCTGATACTGAGAAGAACTGTTACAGTGTAACAATTTTCACCGGCATAGATCGACGGATCGAAGAGCGCAACCCTAGCGCCTGGCCGGTGGACTCTTTCAGGGATCTTTGCAAGGAGCAAAAATGGAAGAAAAAGCACCAATTGACCTGAAATCCCTGCAGGAAAAATTTCCCGATGCGCCGGATGAGATGTTGCAGAATTACGTCGACAAAAAGATGACCTTGCAGGATGTAACAGATGACCTGAGTCGCCTCAAAGAAAAAGGGCGAAAAGAGCGTGAAGTGATACCAAAAATATCAGAAAGATCTTTAAACATATACAGAAGTCAAACTGTAAATGATATGGCATTTTCACGCAAGTACCCTGGCAGACAAAAAACACCATTAGAACTGGATGCAGAAGGGGTAACTTTACCTCCTGGTAGAAACATTGATCCTGTAAGATTCGCACACTCAGCACGACGCCACTTACTAAAATATAAATACAGAAAGCAGCCTGGGTCTGAAGGGTGTCCGATAACGAGCAAAGAGAAAATTCTTGCCGAAATCAACGCGATAACCAATTGGTTAAACGGTAAAAGCAAACACCCATCCATATGGGACGGTGAGATACTTGAAGAGTTCCCGTCAAGGCATCTGGACGATTTATGGAAAATCCTCGAACCCCAAAGCATCTCCCATGGTCAGCCAGCAAGAGTGGCAGCCTTACCAGAAGAAGAGTTCTTGAGTCAGAAAAAACTTGAAGCTTTTTTTGAATATCCAGCTTGGAACACCATAAAAGATTGGGCGCAAAAATTCGGTATTAAAAAACCTGATGTCGGCGATCCTTGGCCAATTACCCAAAAGGATGCAATTGATATGAAGGCAATGCACGATAAATATTATAAAAAGAAAAAAAGATCACGAAAGCAAAAATAATTTCTGACACCAATTGACACCAAATTTTGATAGTGGTGTCAAAATCCTTCTTGTTCACACCCCGCTTGACTCTCGAGCCTCGCGGGGTGTTTCTGTTTTGACACCGATTGACACCACGCATTGACACTTAAGATACTGGTATCATTAATTATAATCGAATTTTCCTCCTTGATTTGTGACAATTCATTGGTTACTATTCTCACAAATGAAGGAGTCACGTGATTCAAAATGGCTTGGTACTCGAGAACTAGGCCAAGATGCAGTACACGGAGCAATCAATGAATACGAATGCACAGTCAGATGAAAAAAGACAGGCAATTTTAAAGGCTTTCATGGAAGAGGCGGAAAAGTACCCTGGTCCGGGCTTCTCACGAGAAGATTTTGCGCGTTTCACGGGAAATTCGGCCGGATATTTGGCAAACCTTGACAGCAAGGGCGAAGGGCCGGAGGGTGGATATCATTCTGGCCGGAAGAAGATGTATTTGAAACAGCCAGCAATCCTATGGGCGATTCAACGCGTCGAGGTGTGAATATGGGCACCAACTTCAACGACAACTCAACAGCCAGTCAAAGGTCTCGGATTCTAAGGCACCTGCAGGGAATTGGGCCGATTACAACCCTTCAAGCTCGGCACCTGTTGGATATAATGCATCCCGCTCAAAGATGTCTAGAGCTAAAGAAAGCAGGCCATCGGATTGTATGCATCTGGACCAATGACGTTACCCCGGAAGGATATTCCCACAGAGTCGGCAAATATATTCTGCTGCCTCGCAAACAATTAACCCTTGATGATTTTCTTCCGGGAAAGAAGGAGAAAAATCATGAAAACCGATAAAACAAAAAACCCCGTGAACGGCGCCAACCATTCCGGGGATAGGGGAAAACAAAATAATCAAACCAAATGTACCAACAACATCCCGAAGCGTCAAGAAGGATTTCAAACAGCCATTACGCCTAGATGGAGATGGCTTGAGATCCTCATTATTAAACAGACATCTTTGGAAATGTTGCCTGCCGCGATAGTTGTTTTGCTTGCTTGGGTGGCTGCATGAATACACCAATGCCTAGTCTGACACCAGTCGAGCCATGCTGTGGGCCGTCAGTCGAGTTTTTTGATGACAGACGGCCGTCTATGCTTGAACTCGCCATAAGCTACGCTGCCGATGGATTCCCAGTTTTCCCTTGTTGTCCAGCAACCAAAAAACCTTTTTCACCTCACGGTTTTCATGACGCTACCACAGACGAAGCGATGATCCGGCGATGGTGGAAAAATAATCCTGATGCAATGATAGGATGGCCCACAAAAGGTTTTCTGGTTCTTGACGTTGATCAGCCACAAGGACCCAACAGTTTACAGGCGCTTGAAGTTGAGCACGGACCCCTGCCAAAGACAATGACCACCAGGACCCCCAGCGGCGGAACACATTATATTTTGAAGTCCACGGAAGCTGTCAAAAATTCAACAAGCGGTATCGGCGTCGATTTAGATATCCGCGGCGATGGTGGTTATATCATTCTTGCCGGATCGGTGAACGTTGAAGGGAAAGCCTACGAAGCCATCGTTGATTTGCCACCAGCAGAAGCCCCCAAGAGTTTAGTGCAAATGGCCAATTCTTGCAAATCGGGCTATGCCAAACGGCCCAAAAAGGAAACCGTTAAGCCTGACATCCAGAAAACCACTTACACCGTTAAAAAGCGGTACGCCTTAGCAGCGCTTGAGCAAGAGGCTAAAAAAGTCAGGACGGCGCCGGAAGGAACGCGAAACGCTACCTTGAACGAATCGGCATTTTCAATCGGAACCTTGGTTGCCGGCGGAGAACTTACGAAAAGCGATGCAGTAAACGTATTAACCCCGGCAGCTGAAGCGGCAGGATTATCACCCACTGAGATTGAAAGAACTATCCGGTCGGGCATAGAAGGCGGGGCACAATACCCGCGGCAGGCACCTTCTGATACCGGAAAGCACTCGACCCTACAAAAACCTGCACTAGGGGGAGAGGAAAAGACCTACAGGTTGACCGAACTCGGGAATGCTGAACGTTTTCGGGATCAGTATGAAGATTCGGTTCGCTATGTCTCTGCCTGGGGGAAATGGATTTTTTACGACGGCAGGCGCTGGCAGGTCGGCGCAGATGACAAAATTCGAATCATGGCGCATGCTACGGTAAAAAATCTCTACATTGAGGCGGCGCAAAATTCTGACAACGACATGGCACAAAAAATTGCGAGATGGGCGGCGCAGTCATGCAAATCAAATTCAATTTCTGCAATGCTAAAGGAAGCCTCCGCTTTGCTCAGCATCGATTCGTCTGTGCTTGATGCTAATCCGTGGCTGTTCAACTGCCAGAATTGCACCATTGACCTTAAAACAGGCAATTTTCGACCCCACCAAAGGCATGACTGGATAACCAAGATTTCTCCAGTGATTTTTGATCCAGAGGCCAAGGCTCCAACTTTTGAAAAAGTGCTGCAGGTGTGCTTCTCCGGAAAACGAGAATTGATCGATTTTGTTCAGCGGTTCGCCGGGTACTGCCTGAGTGGCTCGACTAAAGAGCAATGTTTGATCATATGGTGGGGCGGTGGTGCAAATGGGAAAAGTACCATACTCAACGCCATTGCAGAGGCCCTGGGCGATTATGCCCAAACGACCCGGCCCGAGACACTTATGGTCAAACACAGAGACGGCATTCCCTCCGACTTGGCAAAGCTCAAAGGCGCGAGATTAGTTACAGCGGCCGAAGCCGAGGATGGTCATCGCCTGGCTGAATCACAGATCAAACAAATGACCGGCGGCGAGAAAATACAAGCACGGGCTCTTTATCAGGATTGGTTCGAATACACCCCGGAATTTAAAATAGTCCTCTGCACCAATCATAAGCCGGTTATCCGTGGGGAAGATTTTGCAATATGGCGGCGCATTAGATTGGTGCCATTCACTGTTACTATCCCAGAGCAAGACCGTGACAAAGATTTACCCGACAAACTAAGGACCGAATTACCGGGTATTTTGACATGGATAATCACCGGCGCTGCGGAGTGGCTGACTTCTGGCCTGGGCAATCCTACGGAAGTTCAGGAGGCCACAGCGGACTACAAATCCGAACAAAGCGTTATTAATAATTTTCTTGAGTCATGTTGCGTCGTACAGATCGATGCTCAAGTAGAGGGTGGACAACTGTTCCAGGCGTTCGACAGATGGCGGACAAATGAGGGGCAGCGAAAGATTACTCAGACGAAATTCGGCAAGATGTTATCACCACTCGGCTTTGAAAAAACACGGTCCACAGCCGGAAGGACTATTTATCGGGGCATAGGGCTTACCAACCCTTCGGACTATTCGGAACTATTCGGAGAAAAAAGATTATGATAACAGATGGATTGAATAGTTCTGAAGGGTTGAAGGGTTTTTCGGAAACTTTTTCTATATATTCTCTCATGGGAAAGAATGGAAAAATGATCAAACCCTTCGGACCCTTCGGGGAGTCATTGTTGATTGAACCGACCCCGATGATCGAAACTGCAATTTGTGAAGGAGAAACGAACGAACCCGAGCGCCATGGCCTGCAATCAGCAATACCGAGGAACCGAATTCCCCGGCGATTTGTCGGAACTGCAAGAGGCTCGAACACGTCGAAATCCTGGACGCCCAAGTGGCCGGTTGCCGGTGATGAATCGGCCGCAAAAATCGCTGATAGCCCCGCTGTTAAAAAATAATAGATCCAGAATTGCATGAGGAAAAAAATGGCTGAAAATACAACAGGGAAACAGCGAGGCAAACCGTTTAAGCCCGGTCAGTCGGGGAATCCTGCAGGAAAGCCGCCAGGGGCAAAAAACAGGACAACCGTGCTGGCACAATCCTTGTTCGATGGTGAAGCAGAAGCACTGACACGAAAAATCATCGAGCTTGCCAAGGCAGGAGATATGCAAGCATTGAAGGTTTGCATTGATCGTCTCTGCCCTCCCATGAAGGCACAGTCGGCACCGGTACAAGTTGAGATCCCCGAGACCGATAGCATGAGCGACATCGCCAGTGCCTTCATCAAGGCGGCGGCTGATGGAAGATTGCCACCTGATGTGGCGGCGCAACTCGTGTCAGCGGTTGGTACACTGGCACGGGTGGTGGAGATTGATGAACTTAAAGAGCGGCTGGCGGCTTTGGAGTCTGCAGTTAGCGGGAAATAGGAGGAAGGTAATGGATATCGGAAAAAAGGTATATCAAGATTTGACGCCAAAACAGCGGGCAGTTGCATGTTATTTGGCGCTCAAACGGGATGACGATGGCGAGGCCGACCGACTCTTTAGACACGCACCAAGATGCAAAATTTACAAGCAAGAGATGTTTGCGTTAGGCCAAGCTCTGGATGCCTATAATTTCTTTATAGCAAGAGCAATCAGAGACTTCCTTGTTGTGTCTGGTCAATTGAAGGAAATGCTATCATTTTGTGAAGCGTGGGTTGCTGCTGGTGGATCGATAGATAATTCTATGTATAGTGCTAGAGTTACTATGGTTGAAAAGTTATTGCCATTGATGGAAGAGGTGTCAGGGGAGGTTAAAGCTATTCGGCAGGCTGCATGGGAATGGTGCAAAAAATATGAGATTCCCACTGATTTTTTTTCGGGGCCGGACTGTTTTTCCCCATTGCCAAAAGAGAAGGTGGAGCAGAGTGACAGCGAAATTCTCAATGTGGTACGTTCGTTATTTGACAAAATAACACTGACCTGGTGAGTAGATCCGCTTGGCGTATGCACATTGGGGAACAGTTTATCAATGATTTCGAAAAGTTTTGTTTCTGTTTGCGAGTCTCTCCTCTTGTCTCATGTGGCTATAAAATTGTCCAATCTGGCTAAAAAATAATATCTTTACATCAAGTGAGGAGAGAGCTATAAAACGCTATATCCTAGCCATTTATTCACTTCTTTCTGCCATTAGCTATTTGGGGCCTACCATGCTTTATAGCAAAAACTCTTTTATAATTTTGAGCTTGGTGTTTTTTTTATTTTCGTGTTCAGAGCAAGGTAGTAACAAAATTATCAAAAAAGCAAAGGCTGGTGACGTTGAGGCACAGGTATTTCTCGGAGATTTATACACAGATGGCGGTGAGGGAATTGTTAAGGATTTAAGCAAAGCTTTTGAGTGGTATCAGAAGGCTGCTGAGCAGGGTAATGCTAGTGCGCAGCACAGCCTGGCGTTCATGTATGACAGCGGCGAAGGAGTGAGCAAGGATCAAGCCAAGGCTGTTGAGTGGTACCAAAAGGCTGCTGAGCAAGGATTGGCTAAGGCGCAAACCAACCTGGCGGTGATGTATCTCCTTGGACAAGGAGTGAGCAAGGATCATGTAAAAGCTTTTGAATGGTATCAAAAGGCTGCAGAGCAAGGATATGCTAACGCGCAGTACGGCTTGGCGTTCATGTATGACGAAGGCGAAGGAGTCGAAAAAGATCTGGCCAAGGCTTTCGAGTGGTTTCAAAAGGCTGCTGAGCAAGGGTATGCTAATGCGCAGTATAGCCTGGCGGCGATGTATTACCGCGGTGAAGGAGTGAGCAAGGATTTGGTAAAGGCTTTTGAGTGGTATCAGAAGGCTGCTGAGCAAGGGTATGCTAATGCGCAGTATAGCCTGGCGGCGATGTATTACCGCGGTGAAGGAGTGAGCAAGGATTTGGTAAAGGCTT
>JANNQF010000060.1:0-2599 GCA_031441605.1 Deltaproteobacteria bacterium | reverse complement strand
AAAGAATGAGTACAAAAATGGGCTTGGGGAATTGAGAAAAGGTGTGGGGTCTCGAAATCGGTGATGCGTTAGCTTGAAATACCAGCTTGCTGGGTTCGTTTCTAGTTGGCGGGTGGGTTCATTTTAGGTCGGTGGTGACAGTCATTCATCTCAATCCGGTAAGAGCGGGAATTGTCGATACGCCGGAAGGATTCCTCTGGTCCAGCTATCGGAGTTACATAGGCCAAAACACTCCGCCGGCTTGGCTAAAAACAGAATTCATACTCGGCTCTTTTGATGGCAAGACGGCGAACGCGAAAAACGGCTATAGGGAATTTGTTGAAGAGAGACTCAAGAGCGAATACGGCAGTCCATTGCTGGCAACCTTAGCCTCTACCCTCTTGGGAAGCCCGGAATTTGTCATGGATGTAACTGTGAGATATCTTGATGAAAAACAAGATAACCGTAACGTCCCGGCTGCGAGAGAATTGCTGCAGCGGCCTTCAATTGATGCAATCCTCCAAAAAGTACAGGCGGAACTCTCTGGAGAAAAGCACCTGAAAAATATAGGCATCTATTGTTGCCATAGGTACAGCGGGGCAAAATTGAAGGAACTCGGGGATTATTTCGGGATAAGTGGCGCTGCGGTATCTCAGACAAGCAGGAGGCTGGTGTTAAAAGCGGATACAGATCCGCTTTTAAAGAAACTCATAAAACCACTGGAGAACACACTGGTTTTTGTCAAGAGTTGAGACCTGACCCCTCTTCCCTTTGCGTCAAGCGGCCAGGGGGATAACATGAGCAGCCAATCGGACACCAAGGGCTTTGGCCACTTTAGCCACGGTAATATATGCCGGATTGCCATCGCCGGAAAGAGATTTATACAGGCTTTCTCTATTGACACCGGTGAGTTTAGCTACTTCCGCCATCCCTTTTTTCTTGGCAAGGAAGCCAAGAGCGACCAGAAAGACACGAGGGTCTTCATCCTCGAACGCTGCGGCAAGGTAGGCGTCAATTTCGCTTTGGTTGTCCAGATAGTCAAAAGGATTATAAGGGGTGTTTTCCGTTTCCATAACATTTCACCTCAGTGTTTTGGCAAGTCTTTTGGCCTTGCTGATATCGCTTTCCTGACTGGATTTGTTACCGCCGACAAGCAAGAGCACAATAGCACCACTCTTGATGGTGTAGTATATCCGATAACCAGGCCCGGTGTAGAATCGCAGCTCATAAACACCGCTGCCGACCGGCTTGGTATCACCGAAATTTCCGAGCGCAACGCGGGTCAGACGCATCGAAATCATCAAGACGGCCTGACGGTCTTTAAGGTTTTTCAGCCAATTATCAAAAACAACCGTCTTCTCAATTTCGTATCTCATCCTTTGTTTGTAGCGCATAGACTACAGTTTGTCAAGAAATACTTCTTGTCGTCCGCCGAAAAAGGTTTACATAAGGGGTCATTACTCAAGTGCGGCCGGGCAAGGTCGTGTAATCCAGCGGGTGTGAAGCCCGCCCCGGAAGGTTGGCCAACCACCGGGTAGCGAGTCCTTGGAGGTTGCATGGTAACGTGCAGCTTTAAGCGTAGGACAGCGAGTAGGCAGGCCGTAAGCCGAAAGGTTGAAGGGAATGAGCCCCGTAATTGACGCGTTGGGAAGGACGACATTGTTTGAGAAATGGAAGTCAACACAGGCACCACCGCTGAAGGCAAGGGGGTGCTTGCTTCCTCGGGATCGAAGAGCATGGCATGTCAGATATTATGATTACACGGCAACCCGGGAGACCCTGCGCCTCTCTCGAACAGAGAGTATGCCGGACAACTGAAGAGGGAGGAAGGCAAATGAGGCACAGGGAGTCGGATAGCCTCGTAGTACCGATGAAGGCGGGTAATGCTGCTTGAGGAAAGGAGGCTACACATGGGAGCGCGGAGTGAGGAAACATCGGCCGTTCACAGCAGCGGAGAACCGGTGGCAACGAAACTGCACCGCATAGCAGAGAAGGCCCGTAAAGAGCCGGGATTCAAGTTCACCAGTTTGTATCACCTGATGAATGAGGAACTGTTACGGGGATGTTTTATGCGGCTGAGGAAGGATGCAGCCGCGGGCATCCATAAAATGACCAAGGATATGTATGCCGAGAATCTGGATGCCAATCTGTCGAGCTTGATAGATCGGTTACACCGGATGGCGTACAAACCGCAACCTGTTCGGCGTAAATACATACCAAAGCCGGGCAGTACCAAGCAACGTCCCTTGGGAATACCGTGCTTTGAAGACAAATTTGTTCAGGCAGGACTCGTGCGGATCATGGAATCAGTGTACGAACAGGATTTCATAAATGATTCGTACGGATTCCGTCCAGCTCGCAGCTGCCATAATGCACTGAAGGCATTGAGTGAGGCAGTCGAGAACTCATTTTCCTCACCCATTTTGCGATTGCAGTGAGGATTTATTAGTCTCAAAAAAGGTTAAAACCTCCGCTTTTAGGCGGATAGATTTATCGTTCACATTATGGTAGCCTATTAGCCCTGTGAGAAGGAGGGGCTATGGAATATCGTTATGGAAGTCACACAGTTTACAATATTGAGTATCACTTTGTTTGGGTTACAAAATATCGCTACAAGGTG
>JANNQF010000059.1:0-58321 GCA_031441605.1 Deltaproteobacteria bacterium | reverse complement strand
CCCGGGGATTGATAATCCGCGGGATTATATTTTTGATGGCAATCTCTGGTATCTGCTACTTGCTTTGGAGGGAGTTTTCGGGCAAATGAATCCTTGAAAAGAACATCGGGTCTTGTGGGAATGAAGATCGGCAACCTGATGCTCGATACAGGGTTTTGTTGTCCTCGTGCCCGATGCGAAAACGTTGTCAATTGAGATAGGATACTATTATTGTATCGATTTGTCCGCCAGTAAACATGTCAATAAGAATCGCCTCGACCTCCCTTTTTCGCGGGACGAAGGATAATTTTTGAGATAGTGCGAACTGACTACCGGCACCCAAATCCTCCAACCTATAGCCCGCGACTTGTATTTTTTTAACATATCCTTTTGTCTTCGCTGCATAAAGCAGCTGGATGTTCCCCCTATTGTCGAGATGTTCGAAGACCTCTTACAGGCAACAATAGAAATATCATACTGAGGAAAATACCAAATTGGTAGAGGTTTGATCTGGCAACCTTAATTAGCATTGCAGTTTTGGAAATGATGCAGGTTCTGTGCTTATCTGTGCGGAAATATCAAGGAATTTTTATTATATCACAATAAACGATTGGCAAATTCATTGGGAAATAGAGTCCCTATTGACGTCCAGTTCTTGGCCAGTCGGCATAGTCCTCCTTTTTAGGAATTAAGGCCAAACAATAAAGAGACCACCACGGGCAGCCCCTCTATTGTTTCTTTGAAAATCTTCTTCAATGCATCACACCTTAATCAATTGCACCATAGTGTCATAGAACGACACGCTACCGCCCACTTTGTCAATCATACAGGTGTTCTTCAGGTTGGGGTCGATCCACATCGCCGCGTTGGCATGTATCCCTGCTGCTCTGCGGATATCTGCGGGTACAACCTTGCCGTCGATGACGACATCTTCGGCTCCGGCGCTCCAGTGGCCATGACCAAGGGTAAAGGTAATGACCCCCGGCTTGATGGTTTCGGTGACCTGCACCTTGCCGACCATCGGCTTCTTTCGGCCTTTTTTCAAATCCCAGACCCCGTCAGGATTGGTGGCCGAAATCACCTTGACCCGGTCGCCGGTCTTAACGCCGATTTTCTTGGCGTCGCTGGTGTGCATAATGATACCGTTTTCCGGCATGAGATCCGTTAAATACGGCATGGTGATGGTCCGCGACTTGGTATGTCGAACATCCCGCTGGGTAATGAGATGCAGGGGATAGCCTTTGGCAAGCTCCTTGGTGTCCTTGCCCATGGTATCGGCGATCGGCACAAAGCGGGCCATACCATAAAAGGATTTGCCGGTGAAGGCGTCCTTGCAGCCAGCGGTCTTTTCCTGGTAGAGATTGATCAGCTTGCCATATTTGTTGGCAACCTGATCGTCCTTATAAGTTGATGCCTGACTGCCAAAGCGTCCGCCGCGATTGAGCACGGTAACCACCTTCGGCCAGACCGGACCGCAAATCGCCTGCCAGCGCTCGATATCGCAAACGTTTTTCGGCAGGTGACGTCTCGATAGCTTGAACAACTCAATTTCCGCAGGTGTTGCATCGGCCACCGGGTCTTTACCGTCCAAGGCGGTGTTGGCGACCATGCGGATGTAAAAATCATCCGGCCGGGTGAAATCCTGACCTGCCCCAAACCCATCCTTACCGAAACCCTTCAACCCCAGTTTTTCGGCCAGGGCCAGCCAGAAGGTTTCATAGCTGATCGGCTGCTCTTCGCCAAAGACCTTGACGATCTCGTTCGGCGAAGCGATGACCGGCTGCCTGATCGGCTGCACTTTCACCGGCATATTCGGATGCGATCCCTGGAATTCCCAGCGCTCCAGAAAATGGAGATCGGGGATAATATAATCGGCGTACATCGAGGTGGGACCGATGAGAATATCGCTGGCGATATATAGCGGCAGCTTGTCCAGATCAAGAAGCGCAGCAATCTGGGTCTGACCGGCCGGCAAAGAATAAGTCGGTGCACCCATGTAGGAGAAGGCAATCTTGGCCTGGTAGGGATAGCCATCGGCGATGGACGGCAGGATCTCCTCATAGACATCGGAGGAAAGCGGCCACCAGTTACGCTTGGCCGGATAGCTGTCCTTGCCCTGGAACAGGGTGGATTCTTCGTACTTCATGCCATGACGGATGATCGAGGTGCCGAAAATCTTCACGCCCTTCGGACCGATGTCCTTAAAATTAAAGGGCTGTTTATCGGTGCTCTTGCTGGTGCCGTCGATATTATAGGTGGAGGCGGCGATCATCCCGCCCTTCCAATCGAAGTTGCCGATTAACAGGTTGAGGTTCATGCAGGCGGCAATATTGTAAAAACCGTTGGTATGCTGCGCCGGACCCCGATGGACATCAACACAGGCCTTCTTGCCGTAGCTGGTGAATTCCCCGGCCACCGCCTCGATGGTTCCGGCTTCTATGCCACAAAGCTCGGTATATTCGGCGATGGTTTTTTCCCGGCTGGTTTCAAGCATCAGCTGCAGGCTGCTCTTGACCTTGAGCTCTTTACCACCGCTATCGGCCAGGGCGGCATCAACAAACAGATCGCCGACTACCGCTTCCTTGTCGTCGTTAGGATCAAAGGCCACCGGTTTGCCGTCCTTCATGGCTACCAGATATTCGAAATCGAATTCCTTGCCTTTATCATCCTTTCTTTTTTCCGCGGCCTTCAGACCGATTTCACTGGCTCTGAGGAATTTTCCCGGTTTGCCCTCTTTGTCGATCTTGATCAGCCAGGGACCATTGCTGAGACTCTGCTCTTTGGCCGCTTTGGCCGCCGCTTTATTGCAGCATGAAAGAAACTTGGCGTCGAATTTCTTGTTTTCAAGTATCCACCGGGTCATACCCATGGCAAAGGCGGCATCGGTGCCCGGACTGATCGGCACCCAACGATGCGCCTTTGCAGCCACCTTAGTAAAACGGGGATCGACAACGGTCATCTTTAATTTGCCGTCGGCAATCCGTTGGGTCATCCTCATGGTGCGGTTGGTCGGACCGTAATTACCGTCAAAGAGATTGGCACCGACAAAGAGGATATAGTCGCTGTTTTCCTGATCGGCCTGCCAGTAGAACTTTTGGCCATCCGTAAAGGTGTTGCCGACATACTGCTCGCTCATCGCCTTGCAGGCGAAGTACAATGACCCCTGGCAGACTGTAGTATGGCCATGGGTGTTGGCAGTGCCGTAGGCGCCGGTAAAGGCGGCGGCGAAGTTTGATCTGCCGCCTTTCTTGCGGCCCCAGAAATAAACGAATTGATTATTCTTCGGCCCAAAATCAGGATGATCCGGATCGATAAGAGCCTCAAGATTGGCGGCATGTTTCTTCTTGAACTCCCCAATTGCCTGACCGCGCTCCTCCGGTTTTTTCTTGCGCAGGGCGGCGGTATCCTTTTCCATCTCCTCGAAGACTTTTTTGTCCTTTAGAGCATAGAGCTCTTTCAGCCCGGCGATCTTGCGATTTTCCTCGCCGGGGACACTCTTAAACAACATGCCGCCGCCGACGATCTCGTCGATGGCCTGGGCAAAAGGAATGCTCTGCCAATTATTATCGCCTCTCTTGCCGGCCCGTTTCAAGACCCTGGTAATGCGGTAAGGATCATAGGCGCCCTGATGACCGGCCTGACCTTTGGGGCAGAGACCAGCATCGACCTTAACCGCTGTTTGCGGGTCATCCTTCATCTCCAGATGCGGATGCAGGTTAAAGGGGTTATACGGGTTGCCGTCGATTTTCACTGCCACCCCGTCGAGGATTTTCACCTTGATACCGCAGCCGGTATTGCAGTTGAGGCAGACAGAATAAAGGGTATTCTCCGCCTTCATCAGCTCATAGGCTTCAAACTCAGTCAGCTCTCCCGCCTCGACGCGGGCGATAAGCCCAGTGGCGAAATCAAACTGCGAAGCGACTAAGGCGGTACAGCCGGCTATGGCCGTGGTTTTCAAGAAATCGCGGCGGGTTACGCCTTTGGCAGTATTATTTGTCATAAAGCACCTCCAGCTTTTCGTTGGCGACATAGGCAACTCGCGGCGCTGTCCGCTCTTCAGTTTTGAGGATTTGTACGGGATTGGCTTTTTTAACTTTGGCGATCAGGCTCTCGGGATCGCTTTCATCGCCGAAATAGCCAGCCCGGCCGACGCATGTGGTGATGCACACCGGCAGTTGCCCGGCCACCAGACGATGCAGGCAGAAGTGGCATTTGCGGGCCTTGCCGACGGGCAGACCTTTTTTGCTGCGCGTTCGTTTCTTGCCGTATTCAAACGACGGCATGACCTCATATCGCTGCAGCGCCGGTGTCCCTGTAGAATGGAAACCGCCGTCATCCATGGTACGGGCATGATAGGGACAGGCCTCGACACAGGCGCCACAGCCGATGCACTTGTCGTAATTGATGTTGACGATCCCTGCCCCAGGCCCCTCAGTCTCTTTCCAGGTGGCCCCATCCTTGCCAGGTTCCGGGCAGGCATCGACACAGGGTGGTGCATCGCATTGCATGCAAGGCCGGGGGAGAAAGGTCAGGGAAACCTTGGGAAAGGTGCCACGCTCATATTCATGTACCGGCCGATAGAAGAGCTTCGGCGGCAGCTTGTTTTCCGAGACACAACCGACGGTGCAGGCATGGCAGCCGACGCATTTGCGCAGATCGATGAGCATGGCCCAGCGCCGATCCTTGGCTGATTTTTTCATCGCCCGTTCAAGGTCATTCTGCATGACCACGAGAATATCTTCCTGGCTCATTGATTTCCCTCCTGACTCGCTGGTTGATACATCCTGACACGTTCGTTTGCGGGATTTTCTTTTGCAGTGCTGCCCTGTTTGCAGACGCATAGCTGAAAAATGGTTCCAAGAATGGTATCCCAACCGCCACCCTTGTTCGCCCTCACTCCCCCAGAGTAGCATTTTCTGTGCCATGCTCATTTGGGTTTGAACTGTTACGAGAATGAAACAATTTTGCCGGATAACTAGGAAATTCTATTTTATATCAACATGTTGGATATATTCTACTGGCACGAGCGAGAACCAAAATGATGTGCGGCAAAAATTATCCATGAAATCTTGTACATGGTGGCCATTACCGGCCATTCTGGAAAAATCAATGTTACATGAAGGTAACACTTGGCCGATTGGCTCTTGGGTAAGGATAGGCGAAAACGGCATTAGAGGTCAAGGCGATGGGCGTTTATTTTCTCCCACAGGGTCTTTCTGCTGACCCCAAGGATCTCGGCAGCCCTTGAGCGATTACCCTTGGTGAGCTGCAACACTTTGATGATATGGTCTTTTTCGGCTTCGGCAATGATTTCCTGCAGTGAAGTCAAAGACGTTTTTTTCGGGCGAGGCCCTGCGATGTGGCCAGGCAGGTCGTCGGGCCTGATGAATTTATCGTTGGCCAGGGCGATAGAACGCTCAACGATATTCAGCAACTCCCGAACATTGCCGGGAAAGGCATAGTGCATAAGGAGGCCAACCGCCTCCGGGGCAAACGAGACACCGGTCCCCAATTGGTCATTGAAGCGCCTGGTAAAGGCATAAAGGAGCAGTGGAATATCTTCTTTCCGGCTCCTGAGAGGCGGCAAAACAACCGGAATGACGTTGAGACGATAGTACAGGTCTTCGCGGAACCTCCCTGCCCGAATCTCCTCGACCAGATCCTTATTGGTGGCGGCGATGATGCGTACGTCAACCTTTACCGTCCCGGTGCCGCCGAGTCGCTCAAACGTCCGATCTTCCAGGACACGGAGAATTTTCGTCTGGGTCAGGGGCGGCAGATCGCCAATCTCATCGAGAAAGAGCGTGCCGCCGTCGGCGAGGTCAAAACGCCCGGGTTTCCTGGCACCAGCCCCGGTAAACGCGCCCTTTTCATAGCCGAACAGCTCGCTTTCGATCAACTCGGCGGGCAGCGCCGCGCAGTTGACGCGGATGATCGGCTTGTCCTTCCTGGCGCTGTGGTAATGGATGGTTGAAGCAATCAACTCCTTGCCCGTCCCCGATTCCCCGAGAATGAGTACCGTTGAGTCGGTGCGGCTGACTTTGGCAAGGAGGGCAAAAACCGCCTGCATGGCCTTGCTTTCACCGATGATATTCGGGGCGCCGTAATAGCTGCCCAGTTCTTTTTTCAGGCGGATGTTCTCCTCGGTAATCGATTGAATTTCCAAGGCCTTGGCCACCGTTACCAGCATCTCATCGAGGTCGAACGGTTTGGTGATATAATCAAAGGCGCCGGACTGAATGGCCGAAACTGCGTCTTTAATCGTGCCGTAAGCGGTCATCATGATCACCGGAACCAGCGGCGCTTCGGCCAGGCTTTTGCGCAGAATATCCACCCCGCTTGCCCCCGGCAGGCGGATATCGGTTATTACCAGGGAAAATTCACCTTCGCCGAGGGCGGCCAGGGCTTCGTTGCCGTCAACCACCGGGAAAACCGTATAGCCCTCGGCCTTCAGGGCATCGGTCAGGGAAATCCGCAGGATCTTTTCGTCCTCGACAATCAGAATACTTTTGCTCATGTTCCCTCCGGTATAACTATTGACACCTTGGTGCCCACACCTTCAAGACTTTCGAGAGCGATATGGCCACGGTATTTTTTCACCAGTTCATAGGTCATCCACATGCCGAGGCCGGTGCCTTCGCCGGCCTTTTTGGTGGAATAAAAAAGGTCGAAGACCTGGTTCAGCCTGTCGGCAGGGATTCCAACGCCGCTATCCTCTATGTTTATTTCCACCTGATCCTGGCTCCGCCCGGCACTTACCTGCAGCCTTCCCCCACATTCCATAGCCTGGATGGAGTTGATCATGGTATTCAAAAACATCTCCTCCAGATCGTGTGGGGCTACCGGAATGACAAGTCCTGCATCGACCTCTTGGATATAGGCAATCTCCTGTTTTTTCAGGCGATAATCGAGAAACCTCAACACTCTGGCGAGAACTTCCGCCACCTCGGAGCGCTTTTCCTCGCCATCGCGCCGGCCGGCGGTATAGAGCAGTTGGCCGACAGTTTTTCCGATACTTTCCAGTCCCTCCAAAATCAATTCGAGATAATTTTTACGAAAGAGCGGATCATCACCCTGCCTCTGCAGGAGGCGAACGCAGTTAAATAGACCGCCCAGCGGATTGTTGATCCGATGGGCAACGCTTGAAGCAAGGACGCCGAGGGTGGCGAGTTTTTCCGATTGCAGGAGTTTTTCGTGCGCCAGTTTCATCTCCTCGCTCGCCCGGCGGATTCGCAGGACCATATCGTTATAACTCTCGACCAGGCGGGACAATTCATCACTGCCGGCAACCGGCATGGTCTTTTCGCGCATCTCCACCTCAACCTCGCCCATGGCCGCGGCCAGATCGATAATCGGCTTGATAAAACGGCGGCTGAGGAAATAGATGACAATAAAGAGAAAACCGAGGGACATGAGGGATAGGGCGATAATCTGCAAAATCATCGCCCTTATTTCCCGCTCAACGCCTTCAAGAGAAAGGGCAAAAAGCAACACGCCCCAGTGTTTACCTTCGATGGCGAGGGGTGCGGCGAATTCCATTTCCTCAATGCCGCTTGAGCCGACCAAGGTTTTCCTTACCATAATGGTGCCGGAGCGCCTGGCTTCGTCGATGAGCGGACTGCTGTAGCGCTTGCCGAATTGGCTGAAATCACTGTGCGATATCACCTGCAGCGAGGTATCAAGTACGGCCACGTATTTCAGGTCCAGCTCCCGCCGCTGGTACAATTCCCGGACATAATTGTCGATGAGGCCGCCTTCCTCGACCAGGCCGAGCTTTTCATAAATGAGCTCATTGATGATTAGCGCACTGACCGTCTGCGCCAGCATGAGCCCTTGCTTTTTGCTGGCATGCAGAAGCGCCGCCCGGGTCTTTACGGCCGCCAGAAAACTGATAACGGCGGTAAGCAGAAAAACCGCAAGAAAGGCAACAAGAATGAATTTTTTCTGCAGCGACAGCTTCATTCGGTACTCCGGCTTAAAACAAAACCTTGGGATGGCAGGCCTTGCCACAGGTCAACGGCACATCATTGATCATCCGCCGGATCCCGGCATAATCGGCATCCGAGGCGGCGACAAAACCGCCCTGCAGATCGGCATCGAGCTTTTCCAAGACCGTCCGGCCTTCGTCATCGCCTGCGAGCGCCAGGAGGGCCTGCTGGACTTTTTTAACGAGCGGATACGGAGCCTTAGGAGAAACAACCACCGGGCCGGTCGGAATCGGGTCGGAGGTGGCGATGATCCTGAGACCATAGGGCAGATAGCGTTCGGCGGTGGAAAGGCTGATAGCTCCGGCATCAAATTCCTTACTGATAATCTTCTTGGCCACCGTATCGTTATAGCCGTAATTGCGGTATTCATTGAGATTCTCAAGATGAATCCCGGCCCAAGCCAGCATATAGCGGGGAATGAGATTACCCGAGGTCGACCAGAGGGCGCCGAAGGCAAACTTCTTGTCCACCAGTTGCGAGATTTCCTTAATCCCGCCGTCGACACCTGTGACAATGACCGTGCGGAAAAAGGTCTCACCCCTGGAAGTTTTGGCCCTGGCAATGGGCGAGGCGGCAAACCTTTTATAGGCATCGAGATAGGTGAGCGGACCAAGAAGCGCAAAAAAGGTCCGGCCTTCGCCGAGACTGGCCACCACATCCTGATAGCTCTTTTCCAGGCGCAGCTCGATTTTTTGTCCGGTACTCTTGGTGAGATAATCGACCAGGGGCTGGTACTGCCCGTAAGTTGTCACCGGATTATCTCTGGGCAAAACCCCGAAATAGACGGTCCCGTCACCTGCGCTATGAGAACCGCTTGCCTGTGTACCTCCTGCCTCCATAGCAATTTGGTTGTTGTCGATAAAGGTGCGCATGGCCCGGATCGAGTCATAATTGCTGTCCGGGACCTCGACAAAGCGGTCAATGCGCATTTCTTCAAGGATTTCCCGACCGAGGGGATCGGCGTGCATATGCAAGAAGATCTCGCGCATGGCCAGTTTCAACTGCGGGGCAATACCCAGCGGCACGACCACCGGTGGAATGCCGAATTGCTGCGAGCGATGGATGACCTTGGTCTGGGCGGCATACGGCGAACCGGTCGCCACCATGAAGTCGTAGACAATGGAATCGACGGCAGCCGCATCGACGCGGTTTTTCGCCACGAGCTCGACGGATTTATTATGGCTGTAGCTGTACAGAAAAGAGCTGAAAAAACTCTCCGGTGACTCCTGCCGTTTGGCCAGCAGATAGGCGGGATACAACTTTCCGGTGTTGGATTTCGGATCGACAAAGACAAAGGATTTACCGCGCAGCTGTTCAACGGTTTCCGCCCGGCTGTCCTTATGAACGATAATATTCGATTGATAGTGCACAGCTCCACCTACCTGGGGAGCCACCAGCAGTTCGACGCCAAACTTTTTCTGGTCGAGGACATAAGGCGAGGAGCAGATGAAGGCGACGTCAAGCTTCCCCTCTTCGAGCATGACGTCGATTTCGTCATAGGTGGTGCGATGCACCATTTCGGCCGGCATCCCGAGTTTTTGCCCAAGATAGTCAACAACTTGCTGGTAATATTTGACGGCACTGACCGGGGTAATCATGCTGGCAACTCCGGCTCGAAGGGTTTGCCCGGCGCTGGCCGGTCCGCTGGCGGTAAGCAGCAACAGTAGAATCCAAGCAGCAAACCTGCTCTTTGCCATGCGGACCTCCAGATTAAGTGATATGAAATGGTGGACACTCCAGTTTTGCAAGTATCGATCCATGCCTGTAGATCCGGCCAGTATACAGAAAAAACCGCGAGTTCCCCACGGCAATGTTTCGCCGGCGTAACACTTAACGAGCAGAAGTTCTCAGGCACATTGCCGAAACTCCGGCAATGTGCCTCCTGTTGCAATTCAGGCTGGAGAAAACCTTTCTAGACCTCCAGTATCCTACACAACAGTGCTTGACAAGAGCAAGGTCGCTCGCTACCATTAATTCGTCAATTAGATAATTATGCAACCATGAGGTTCACAATGCAAACTGCACTCGACACAGCAAAGGCCCTAGCTGACGGTAACCGAATGCGCGTCGTCGCCGCCTTGCTCGAACATGACGAGCTCTGCGTCTGCCAGATTACCGAGATACTGCAGATCACTATGGCGACCGTCTCCCGACACATGAGCATCCTGCACAAGGCTCGCCTCGTGCAAAGCCGCAAGGAAGGGCGCTGGGTCTACTACCGCTTGAGCCAAGCCTTCCCCGCACCGGTTTACCAATGGCTTAAAGAGGCACTTCGAGACACGGTGGAAATCACCGCCGACCGGCAAAAACTTGTGGAGATTCTTTCCTGCGATACGACGGAATTCTGCAGACGGCATAGACTGGCAAAGGCAATGAAGGATTAATAAGATTCATATTTTTCTCAAGGACTCCTATGGCTACTTCAACAAAAAAGCTCTCGTTTATTGATAGATTTCTGACCCTGTGGATCTTCTCGGCGATGCTGCTGGGGGTCTTTGGTGGTTATTTCTTCCCGGGAATCAACAAAATAATCAATGCCTTTCAGGTTGGCACAACCAATATCCCCATCGCCATCGGCCTGATCATGATGATGTACCCGCCGCTGGCCAAGGTTAAATATGAAGAACTCGGGCAAGTGTTTAAAAACGGCAAGGTTCTTGCCCTCTCTCTGGTGCAGAATTGGATTATCGGTCCGATCCTGATGTTTCTTCTCGCCATC
Source organism: Deltaproteobacteria bacterium (assembly GCA_031441605.1). Taxonomy (GTDB): domain Bacteria; phylum Desulfobacterota; class Desulfobulbia; order Desulfobulbales; family Desulfocapsaceae; genus Desulforhopalus_A. The sequence continues at coordinate 47,635 of JANNQF010000059.1, read as the reverse complement.
ACCTTTCTTTCCGGGCAGCATGAATATATGGTCGGTTTGATCCTCATCGGCCTGGCTCGCTGTATTGCTATGGTCATTGTCTGGAATGACTTGGCCGACGGCGACACCGAGTATTGTGCCGGCCTTGTGGCCTTCAATTCAATTTTCCAGGTGTTGTTTTTCTCGCTCTATGCCTGGATCTTTATCACCGTCGTGCCGCGGTGGTTTGGTCTTGAAGGAGCGGTAGTCGATATATCGATCAGCGAAATTGCCCAATCGGTCTTTATCTACCTCGGCATCCCCTTCTTGGCCGGAATGTTGACCCGCTTTATCGGTATCAAAAGCCGCGGCAAACAATGGTATGAAGCAACATTTGTACCGAAGATCAGCCCATTGACCCTAATTTTTCTTCTCTTTACCATTCTTGTGATGTTCTCGTTAAAAGGAGAGTATATCGTTCAGTTGCCCTTTGATGTGCTCCGCATCGCCCTCCCCTTGACCATCTATTTTCTCGTGATGTTCGCCGTCTCCTTCTTCCTGTCCATGAAGGCCGGGGCGACCTACGAGCAGACGGTAACACTCAGTTTCACCGCCGCCTCGAACAATTTCGAACTGGCTATCGCCGTTGCCATCGCCGTGTTCGGCATCAATTCCGGAGAGGCCTTTGCTGCGGTCATCGGCCCCTTGGTCGAGGTACCGGTTCTCATCGCCTTGGTCACTGTCGCCCTGCGCTTGAAAACAAAATTCTTTCCATATGAGAAACGGACCCTTTCCGGGGTCTGCCACGTACAGACGAAGGAGTTGTGATGCTGCTTAGCGGCTATTCACTGGAAATATTTCGCTCAAAGTGTCACCCAGGTGCCCAGACCCTGCACTGCTTCGCCCATCTGAGCGATGATGTCGGGGCGGTTCTGCCGTATCTAAACACGGTGCTCGGCGGCTTCGGCTATACCAAAGAGCCGCCGTCCCTGACCTTGAAGAGCTCCGGCAAACTCATCACCATTCATCCCCGCAAAATCGCCGTCAATGCCCTGCAGGATGAAGAACAGGCGGAAAAGATCGTCGCCTGGCTGCAACGCGAGATCAACAGCGCCTGGGAAAACCGCGAAAACATACAACCAAGCGTGGAGGGCGCGAAGCCGCCGGCCCTGATGGAAGTCCTGAAACTGCTGCCGAAAACCAATTGCCGAGAGTGCGGCGAACCGACCTGCATGGTCTTTGCCGTCCGGGTGATTGAAGGGGCGAAGGATCACAGCAATTGCCCACCGCTGCCACAAGAGAAAAAGGAAGCCCTGGCGGCCTATCTCTCACGGTTCAAGTTCGAATAATTGCCACTGGGTTGCGCGGGGTGGTCCACTTGTCGAAGGAGAACGATGGTAAGTGTGCCGTCTGATCTTGGGGATATATCTAAAAAAACGGGGTTATTGATATGCCCCTTTTCCCTTCCATAACATTAGACAGAATGAATTATTTTGTCTAGTGTTGGAATCAAGACAGAGAATAACGTGGACATCTGCGGCTTGACCGCAGAATGTTATTATTGGTATTTAGTATCGTGTCCCCAGATTTCCAAAGCACGGTGAACTTTTTTCTTGGAAGGGGTTTTGAGTAATGCGCTCTCTGTTTGTGAGTTCCATAATTTGTTAGAAAAACACCCACTTCTCTTCAGGTGGCGTTTGACCAACTGTGTGGCTCGACTCTTTATCCATATTAGAAATTTTTCTCTCCAGGAAAGATGTCAGCTTTGGAGCAAAATCAATAGGTATTTCAGTGCCGGATAAACTGTCTTCCGCATATTCATCGGGGATTATAAAAATAATGTTTTTTGACTGTTTATGTTCCCTCGCTTTGTCTTTCTTGAGATACCAGTAAAACCGATAAGATAGGTATTCTTCGTTCAACTTAATCAGTTTGTCGGGAGCCGCAATTTTGGTGATTAAATCAGAAACAATTTTTTCGATTTCTTTTAGCATTTTTGTAGCTCATTTGGTTTAAATTTGGCACCGCTAACGTATTTCTCACCTGCCGGTGAGAAGCGGCAGCGGATCACCGGTCAGGTGCAGAAAAATGTTATGTGTTGATTGCACCATACTTACCAAGTTTTTTCCATTTTAATGCTCAATTTCTGCCTTCGTCCAAAAGCGGACACACGCACTAGCTACTGAACTTTTTTGACTGACCATTTTTTCTGTTGAAAGTCTATTTTTACTTGAGATGCAGGGGAGTGATTTTCGTTAAACAACGTCACCCAATAAAAGTAATCATTTTCATTTTCAACTCGTTCTAAGCCGATAGCCCAAACTGACGAAAAATTATGTATTTTTTGAATTTTTCTTCCTACTTTATTTGGAAACCAATTGCCTATGCCATCACAAAAAATGATAAGATGCTTACCTTCAGCGTAAGCTTTACCTCCCTTGTTTTGCTTCTTTTGAACAGCTTCAACTATTAACTCTTCTGCATTCTTTTTGTCTTTCTTTTGATGTTTAGGGACAAAAATGTGCTCTGTTACCATTTGTTCTCCGCTATCTCTATTAATAACAATCCCGTCACCTCCACCAAAAGGATCATTACAGAAGGTAAATGGATCATTGTTAGCATTTGAGTTTCCTACGGCGCACAATAGCCAATTTGCCAATATTTCTCTAGGTAAAAGCTTAATATTTCCTGATCTGCCAGAGTAAAGAAAGTTAGGATTTTTAACCCAAGGCTCCATGTCACCAAGTACAACTTCCAAGTCTTTTACGATCGTAACTTTTTGCTTTACCATAGTGGGATAATCCGATTAAACCCATAGTCAATATGTCCGCTTTGGATCGAACACAAACTTTCAGAAACACATAACTTCCAATTTATCATAACCGAAAAAAGTAGTGACGGCAGGGAATTTTTTCTCGCCATCTCTCCGAATAGCTAGAAGCACGGTTTTTTATTTCGGTTGACCTCTTTCCAACACGACAACTGCCAATAGACAAAATAGATTATTTTGTCTATTGCTTCGAAGTCCGCAACGAAATATCAAAGACTTACCGTCATGAAAACAGCCGAACATTGGACAAAATAAAAAATTCCTCAGCAAATTTTCTCCGCATTGCGGTAGATGCCCTCGACCTCCGCCTTCGGCAAAAGCGCCTTGATGGCCATGGCGATAACAGCAATCCCGACGATTTCGATGGCCAGGCGGGCAAGGGTAAACCGCGTCCCAAGGGCCGAGTTTTCAAAGAGCAGCATGGGAATCTTCGTTGTTGACCAGGCGCCGATAAAGATAAGAATGTTGGTAAAACTCGCGCCCTTTTTCATCAGCACGGCGGCCACGGGAAAGGCCCCGTATAACGGCCCGGCGGCAAAGGAACCGAGAAGAAAAGCCAGCATCACCCCTTTTGCCCCCAAACCCTCGCCCATGAAACGTATCATCCGTTCCCGCGGCACCCAGACATCAAGGAGACCGAGGAGGACAAAGATCGCGGCGGGATGACCAGCAGCAGGGTCTTGGTCTGAAAGGATAGGATTTCCAAGGCCTTGCCTTGATACACCGGCAAAAGGACAAGAAACACAGCCATGGCCACTAAAACAACGGTGTAACGGCGCAGCAGCGGTTTCATAACTGCACCACCCAGCCAACCCAGACGGCGGCGATGAGAGAAAATATATTGGCGAGAAGATTGCGCAACAGGGCCGTCCGCTTGCCGAAATACTTGATTTCCAGCGGCAGGGTATCCGAACGGGGCGGAGGATTTCATGTCGGTGAGGTGATGGTGAGGGTGATGGTGAGGTGATAAGTAGTTGCTTTCTTCGGGCTTCCCCAAAAAAGCCCTTTCAAACGCAGGGCCATCCGATCCGATGCTTTAATGCTAACCTTTCAAGACAAGTTTTTCAATAATTTTGACTTCAACCGAGAAATAGGCAATAGACACAGCAAAACAGGACATTCTCCATCGAAAACAGCGCATTTATCATCATTTTTTGACAACAGCAGTCCGTCACAGGTAATTTTATCCCTGCACATCGATGAAAGTCTCCTCCGTCTGGCCAGCCATCATCGTAAGGTTGAACAATTATTTCCGAACATTTCTTTTGGATGTGCTGGTGGTCCGGGTTTCAGCAGAAATATATACGCCTTGGCAATCTTAACCGTTTAAGCAAACCTGCAAGTTAACACTATTCCTGATCATTTTGATCTCCATTATGGCAAAAAATCACACCCGAAACGGAGTATTGTGGAGGTTTGTAATTTAAAAATAGTCCCACAAAAATGATGCTGCGTGGAGCATTGTTGAATCCAAGTGCTTTCCTGACCATTAATCAAATTATGTGCTGATTTCGCGTCTTCTGGCCGCGTTGACATTCCTCCTTAGTTCTCTTGACAATGCATAGCCATCCCTTAGATTTAGTACACCACAATGTGGTACTCTTTTCTAGGTAGCCCGAGATATATAATAACATACATCTATATGTTTATCGTTTTTTAGGTGAAATAGTCTCTGGAGGACAAAATGGTCATTCATCAGAGAAAAATTGAATATAGTAAAGATTATTCGACATTTTTTGAGGCACTTGTTAAGGCCAAGGCATATCTGGAACAAAAACATCCTGAAGTCTCGGTAGATCTCATGTACAACTTAGCCGGCCAGAGAGGCCAGGCGACGATTCAAACTCGGTACCCATCGTTGGCGGACTACGAGAGAATCGATGCCGCAATGGACAGAGATGAGGAGTATTCAAAATTACTCATGTCCATCATGGGAAATACCGGAGGTCTACCCGTTGATCAGTTCTATCGGGTAATTCAGACGCAATAGGTTTGACTGAATCTGACACACTTTAAAGGAGAAAATCATGGCTAGTTTCATGTTGATAAGACACAAAGTCAGGGACTTCAAAACCTGGAAAGCTGGGTACGATACACACTATCCCAAGCGCGTTGAAGCAGGTCTCACGGAGAAATACCTACTCCAGAGTGCAGACTATCCCAACGAAGTGGTATTACTATTTGAAGTACAGGATATCAATCGAGCAAAGGCGTTTGCAGCATCCTCAGAACTACGCGAGAGGATGCAAGAACTGGGAGTGGCCGATAAGCCGGACATCTACTTCCTCAAGAGCTAGGGTCCAATTGGCGAGGGCAATGCCAACAACCGGATGAGCGGACGCCGTTTTCGTGCCGTTGCTAAACCGTGGCGTTGTTCGTCTATCGCTTGAAATGGATGCTGCGACATGCAGACCACCAAAATTAAAGCATCGGAAAGACAAACATGCGTATAGCCAAAGAAGACATAGACGTTAAAATGGATATTCCAGGCGCCGTGATTCGTCAGCAAACGGAGTTCGGTGACGCTACTGGATTAGGCAAAATCAGTGGCGAGTACTTCAGTCTCTCGGCAGGCGTTGACACCACTCAGTTATTCCAGGGACTGGAAGGTGACTTGTGCCAGTGCCCACACTGGGGCTTCGTCTTGTGCGGGCAACTCACGACAACGGACGCGAACGGCACACAGGAAACAGTCAAAGCGAATGATCTCTTTTACTGGCCACCCGGGCACAATGTAAAGGTCAACGAAGACGCAGAGATTGTAATGTTCAGCCCTCAGCAACAGCACAGCCAAGTCATCAATCACATGATAGAGAAAGTAAAAAACTAACCTAATCACAGCGTTACCAAACATATTTATGTAGCCGGATATTTATGATTCATGTTGCCAATGTCAAAGGACAGACTGAGTCGCTGATTTAAGGTGTTTCCTGAACACCCCGACCAAGGGGAATCCTGTGCCGAGCATGATAAGGAACAAGGCGCCTCAGACCGTTGGAGTAGAGCGTCTAAATTGGTTGTAAAGACATCAAGCGCGCAATGTCGGGTAGGGTCACGACAAATCTCTAGGAGACGAAGGGCGTGTTGTTAAGGCACGACTTCCAATTGCGATTACGAGCGCGACAATAATCAGAATTGCCGTAACTGCAAACGTGATCCGCATACCAGTGGCAACCGCCTCGGGATGTGCTGTTGTAAAGGTGCTTGTCCCTGAAGCAATCGCGAAAACAGCACCCATAACGGATGCGCCGGTAATTCGCCCGAGATTCCGCGATAGATTGAGAATCCCAGAAATTACCCCCCGCTGGTCCGAGCGGATATCTGTCATGACTGCGGTGTTATTGGCCGTCTGGAACAGCGAATAGCCGCCGGTGATGACGACGATGGGGGCTATGTAGCCAAAAACACCGAGGCTTGTCGGTATCATGGATAGAATCGAGGAACCGGCCGCCATTCCGATGAGCCCAATGATTGTCATGCGCTGTGCACCAAAACGGTCCGAAAAATAACCGGCTGGCGCAGCAGTCAGGGCGGCGACAAGCGGACCGACAGACAAAACGAGCCCAACCTTAATGGCATTTAGCCCGAGTGCACCAGTGAGATAGAACGGCCCGACCACCAGCGTTGTTGTCACCACCGTCGCGACGAGCGCGCTCATGGTAAGACTCGCACTCAGCGCTGGATCCCGAAACATCGCCAATCGGATCAACGGAGATGCTACTCTCGTCTCGGAAAATATGAAGAAGCCGGTTCCGAAGGCTGCAGCCACCAGCAGCGCAATGTTGAGCGATCCGAAACTGCCGCGCCCAATCGTCACGGCGAGGGCATAAGCCGCGAGCGTCAGAGCAAGCAGCAACGTGCCCAGGTTGTCGAACCCGTCCCAATCAGTCTTCGGCACCTTGCGATCAACAGGCAGGTAGTGATGTGCGATAAGGAAAGTCAGAATGCCCATTGGTAGGTTGACAAGGAAGATTGCCCGCCAACCGAATCCTGCGATCAAAACGCCGCCGAGCGATGGACCGAGAGCGGTGCCAATAGCCGACATCGTTCCGAGTAACCCCATGGCGCTACCAGTTTTTTCCTTAGGAACCGTCTCGCCAACGATCGCCATGGTGAGGGCCATCATAATGGCCCCTCCGAGACCCTGCGCCGCCCGGGCGGCAATCAGTAGGCCAAGCGTGGGGGCAACACCGCTCAGTACCGAGGCCACGGTAAACAGAAAAATTCCAGCCAGCAGCAGCCGGCGACGGCCAACGATGTCACCGAGCCGTCCGACGCTGACGATCAGGGTGGTGATAATGAGGAGATAAGCAAGTACGACCCACTGGACTTCTTGAAAGGAGGCAGTGAACGCCTGTGCCAGTGTCGGCAGGGCCACATTGGCGATGCTGGTGTCAAGAGAGGACAGCAACATGGATAACGAAAGACTGACAAGTGCCCACCGGCTAGAAGATGTCCATTCCGCACTTCCAGCCACTGCCCCATATTGTTGTGTAATAATTGGTTTCATCATGAACTCCGTTTTCTGGTGAACTTCGAATTCTTGCGACGCCCGAAACCGAGCTGTCTGAAACAGAGTATAGTCCCTCACTTGACACGGCGGAATAAGCACAGGTTGCACTTTATTCGTGCGTTTGACGCCACCTGCCAAACTGTGCTATAGTTGATGCATGTCGACACCCGATTTCAACTTGCTTGTGACTCTCGATGTGCTGCTCGTGGAAGGCAGTGTTGTGCGCGCAGCCCAACGGTTGCAACTGAGTCCTTCAGCTATGAGCCGGACGCTGGCACGATTGCGGGAGACGACGGGTGATCCGCTATTGGTCAGGGCCGGGCGTGGTCTCGTTCCCACACCACGAGCGCTTGAGCTTCGCGAGCGAGTCAGTCAGCTCGTGCAGGACGGAAAATCGGTTCTACGCCCTGCCGAGAGGCTAAATCTCAAAGAATTAGTCCGAACGTTTACTTTGCGAACCAGTGAAGGTTTTGTGGAGAACTTTGGAGTGGACCTTATCGATCGCATCGGCAAGGAAGCCCCCAGCGTACGACTGCGCTTCGTGCAGAAACCAAACTAAGACAGCACGCCACTTCGCGACGGGACCGTCGATCTGGAAACTGGCGTTGTGGAGAAGACAACAAGTCCGGAAGTGCGTGCGCAGGCATTGTTCCGAGATCGATACATTGGCGTCGTGCGAATCGATCACCCGCTGACACGGGGCGAAATCACTCCCTCCCGTTATGCGGCCGGCAGGCACATCAGCGTCTCACGACGCGATCTAGACAAAGAACCGATTGATGAAGCCCTTGAACCGTTCGGGGTGGAACGGGATATTGTCGTTGCGATCATTGGTGGCTTCTCGACCGCGCTGACTCTAGCTCGGGCCTCAGATCTTATAGCCAGTGTTCCTGAACGCCACACTGGAAACCTGCGCGTTGGGATGCATAGTTTTACCCTTCCGATCTCCATGCCGGAGTTCACGGTTTCAATGCTCTGGCACCCGAGGTTGGATACCGATCTAGCACATCGCTGGCTGCGCGAGTGCGTTCGAGATGCATGTGGGGGGCAACTCATCGATGCATCAACACGCATAAAATCTATCGAAGATTGAAATGATTTTGGGAGAATGAAATGACCTCATACAGCAAAAGCAACGTTTTGCCTCTATAGCAAGGATCACAACCAAGTCAATATACAAAACGCTCTTTGACAGGAGATAATTCTTGAGTGGTGCCCGACTTTAAGGGCAAGAGTTGTCCATTGGCAAGCCTACATCTTTGATAACTATCAGAGAATTAAGATTATTCCTGATATGTTCGCATCGCTGCATCAATCAAGATCTACCGCTAAAATCGGTTAGAAAATACTCTATTTTGTGCATGGTGCAGATCGAGGCGACGAAGGAATTTGTCAACCGGAGCCTCAAGGACCTCAACCTTCGGGCCAAGCACAATGTGCATATCATTGCAATCAAGAAACCGGCACCCAACGGCTCTCTCCTTCCCTCCGGCCGAGTATGAGATCCGGGCGACCGGATAAACCCCGATACTCCTCGGCAAAGCGGCTGACCTGAAGAAAATGAAGGTCCTTTCATGATCTGAAGGTGTGCGAAGACGTTCTACGAATCACCTCTAAAGCGATATCCAACCCCGGACTCGGTGAGTATATAGCGAGGTCGCGAAGCATCTTTCTCCAGTTTATGCCGAAGATTACTGACATTGACTCGCAGGATATGGGGTTGCTCAAGATAGGCGGCGCCCCAAATCTGTTTAAGGATCTGGCGGTGCGTCAGCACCTTTCCAGCGTTAACGACGAGGAGCCGCAATAGATCATATTCCGTAGGGGTAAGCGCAATTTCTTTGCCCTGTAAGAGCACCAGGCGCCGAGCAAGATCAACCTCCAGGTCGTCAATCCGGTATATCGGCTCCGGTACTTGTTGCAGAGATCGCCGCAGCATGACTCGTATGCGCGCCAACAGTTCTCCGACCCCAAACGGCTTGGTCAGATAGTCGTCGGCACCGGCATCAAGGGCTCGCACCTTATCGGTCTCGCGGTCGCGAACAGAAAGGACAAGGATCGGCACCTGCGACCATTGGCGTATTCTTTCGATAACTTCGACCCCATCCATGTCCGGGAGGCCCAGATCGAGAAGGATGACATCCGGTTTTGCGGTAACTGCCGCCAAAAGAGCGGCGTGTCCGTTTTCCGCCTTATGAAGAGTAAATTCGCCATTGGAAAGTGCTGTTTGCAAAAACCTCTGAATCGCCGGTTCATCATCAACGATAAGGATGCGCGGGAGATGGGTATCGGTTGTCATTTATTCAATTCATACAGGAAGTTTGATCACAATTCGCAAGCCGCCGCCTAAACGATTTTCCGCCCGGATACTGCCACCATGCGCCTCAACTATCCCTTTACAGATCGACAATCCGAGTCCCGTGCCGCGCACGCCCTCCGGAACGGGGAGCCGGTAGAACTTGTCGAAGATCCTGGCCAGATCTCGCTCGGGAATTCCCGGACCATGATCAAGAACCTCGATCAGCAGATAGCTGGAGTGCAGGTGGGCGGAGATCTCTATTGAACTCCCCGGCGGGGTATATTTCAAGGCATTATCGAGCAGGTTAATCAATACCTGATTCATGAGAACCGCATCCATAGGTACAAAAGGTATTTCTTCCGCAAGTGTCACCTTTACCTCGCGACCCTCAAGCCTCGTATCAAGAGCCGCAAGTGCGCAGCCGATCAGATCCTGCACGTCGCCGGCTACTTTCTGCATTCGCAGTTCGCCGGCCTCCAGGCGGGTCATATCGAGAAGGTTGCCGACGAAGCGGTTGAGTCTCTCCGCCTCATCCCAGGCACCGGCCAAGAGATCCCGCTTTGTTGTGTCATTGATCTGTAACTTTTCATCCCGGAGACTACTGAGTGCGCCGATGATCGACACCAGCGGCGTCCGCAGATCATGGGAAATGGAGTTGAGCAGTGCCCTCTCCAAAGATTCTCTTGCCTGCAGCACCATGGCCTGCTCCGCCTGCCGAGCGAGATGAACCCGTTCCATGGCGAGAGAAATTTGGGTAACAAAGGCATCAAGGAGACGGCGGTTATGGGGGGAATGATATGCGGACATATACCCAAGTTTGACCCCCAACACCCCAAGGAAGCTCCCGGATGTATGCAGCGGCAGATACAGCAGTTCAGCAGAACTGAGTGTTTCCGAACCAATCCCGGCTTCCCTCCGATTGCGAAATGACCAGTCGGCGACCGCCAGTTCTTTGTCACCCAGTACCAGATCCTTGCTGATAGCCGTTATTTCCAATTGTTCTCCCTGTGGCACAAAGACAACTAATTTAGCATCCAGCGTTTCACTGATATTTTTCAGCACGGCCGCCATGATGGAATCCATGTCGGCGGCGGTCGCCAGATCGCGGGTCAGATAGTACAGGCTCTCGGTCTGCAGTTCCCGTTCCCGCATGACCTCCGACCGCTCCCTGGCCTTTGCCACCAAGGTGCTGATGACTACTCCGACAATAAAGAGTCCGAAAAAGGTAAACAGATATTCAGCGTCCTCCACCTTGAAGCTCCAGCGAGGCGGTATGAAGAAAAAATCAAAGGCCAACACCCCGAGGGCGGCGGTTAACACTGCCGGTCGTAAACCGAGGCTGAATGCCGCCACCACTACCGCCAGCAGATAAATCATGACCATATTGGTCGGCGACAGCAACGACTGGACTAGGGTCAACAGCAATGTAGCCCCTGCCACCAGGACCAGACTTACCAGGTAGTCCATCCAGGGGACTACCGGTTTTCGAATAAATATCCGGTTTACCGGCTTGACAGAGGCCCCATTGATACTGACGACATGGACGTGAATCGCCCCGCTGAGGCGGATAATCTGATCAACGATAGGCGGACGAAAGAGTTCGCGCCAGCGAGATTTGGCAGGTTTACCGACGACTATTCTGGTGACGTTGTGCCGCTGGGCATAGTCGATAATTGCCTCGGCAACCGAAGAGGCGGTAATGGTTGCCACCTCAGCCCCAAGGCTTTCAGCGAGACGCAGGTCGCGCCAGATCCTTTCCCGATTCTCCTGCTGCTGTCTGGCATGGCTTGGGGTCTCGATATACACGGTGAACCACCCGGCCTTCAATTCCTCGGCGAGGCGACGGGTGGTGCGGATCAGCTTTTCGCTGAACGGGCTGCCGCTGGCGCAGACCAGCAGGCGTTCGGTCGCAGGCCAGGGTCCCGGGATGGCGCGCGTTTCCATATAGGCCCGCATCTCGTCGTCCACCTTGGCCGCGGTACGCCGCAACGCTAATTCACGCAGGGCGATGAGATTGCCGGGCCGGAAAAATTTCTGGGCCGCCAAGGCGGCCTGCTCGGGGATATACACTTTTCCCTGACGCAGACGTTCCTGCAATTCTTCCGGTGGAATATCGACCAACATGATTTCCGCAGCCTGATCGAGCATGCTGTCGGGCACGGTCTCCCGCACGGCAATGCCGGTGATTTGGGTAACAATATCCTTGAGGCTTTCAAAATGCTGAACATTAACGGTTGTGTAAACATGTATGCCTGCAGCCAGAAGCTCCTCAATGTCCTGCCAGCGCTTTTCATGCCGAGAGCCGGGAACGTTGGTATGGGCTAACTCATCGACTAGTACGATCTGCGCTTTTCTTGCAAGCGTTGCATCAATGTCCAACTCAGGAAGCAGCACTCCCTGGTATTCGATCTGGACCTTTGCTGTAATTTCCAAACCTTCGAGAAGGGCATCGGTTTCCGCCCTGCCGTGCGACTCAACATAGGCCGCCACTACATCCCGCCCTTCAAGTTTCTGTTGCCGAGCAGCCTTTAGCATGGCATAGGTCTTGCCGACTCCGGCGGCATACCCCAAGAAAATTTTCAACCTCCCTCGACTCTCCCCCATTTCCTCAGCCTGTGCAACTTTCAGCATGGTTTCCGGCGAGGGACGCATCTCATCCTGTGGCATGCTCATGGTGATACACTGTCCAAGGCGAGATTGAGACCCAGCACGTTGACTCTCGGTGCGCCCAGTATACCTGCCTGGGGTCCTTCCGTGCTCGTCGTGACAATCTGTTGCACTTTTTCGGCAGTCATGTTCCTGGCCCTAGCGACACGAGGAATTTGCGCCTGAGCAGCCTCAGGTGAAATATGCGGATCAAGCCCGCTGGCGGAGGCGAGCACCAGATCAGCCGGGATTGCGCCGGTGATACCCGTATCGTGGAAGGCTTTCACTCGGTCCTCGACGGTTTTGAGGAAGACGGGGTTGGTTGGGCCGGAATTGGAGCCGCCGGAGGCCATCGGGTTGTAGCCGAATTGAGCAGTGGCCGAAGGACGGGGCCAGAAATACTTCGAGTCGGAGAAGGGTTGGCCGATCAGGCTGGAACCAATCTCGCGATTATTTTTGTCGGTGATGAAGCTCCCCTTTGCCTGTTTCGGGAAGACGGCGTTGGCGACGCCGGTGACAACCGCCGGGTAGATGCCGCCGCAGATGATGGTGAACATGATGAACATCAGAATTGCCGGACGTAGCTCTTTCATTGATATTTCCTCCCGTGCCGGCACAGCCTTACGCCAGCACCTACATAATATTACACAAACAGCCCAATCACCAGGTCGATCGCCTTGATCCCCACGAAAGGCGCGATGATCCCGCCGACTCCATAGATGAGAAGGTTGTAGATCAAGAGCTTTTCGGCAGGCATGGGGCGGTACTTGGTCCCCTTGAGGGCCAGCGGAATGAGCAGGGGGATAATGGCCGCATTAAAGATGACTGCCGACAGAATGGCACTGAACGGAGTTGCCAGATGCATGATATTGAGCACTCCCAACTGGGGGTAGATGGAGAGCATCATCGCCGGGATGATGGCAAAGTACTTGGCCACGTCGTTTGCGATGCTGAAGGTGGTCAGATTGCCACGGGTCATGAGGATCTGTTTCCCCACCTCGACGATGTCGAGGAGTTTGGTCGGGTTCGAGTCCAAATCGATGATGTTGGCCGCCTCTTTCGCCGCCTGGGTGCCGGTATTCATCGCCACCGCCACGTCCGCCTGGGCCAGGGCCGGGGCGTCGTTGGTGCCGTCGCCGGTCATCGCCACCATGTAGCCCGCCTCCTGGTGTTCCCGGATCAGGCGCAGCTTTTCCTCCGGCCTGGCCTGGGCGAGGAAATCGTCCACCTGGGCCTCGGCGGCGATGGCGGCCGCGGTCATGGGGTTGTCGCCGGTGATCATAATGGTCTTAATCCCCATGCTCCTGAGTTGCTGGAAGCGCTCCTGGATGCCGCTCTTGATGATGTCTTTCAGGTTGATGACCCCGTAAATCTCGGCGTCGCAACTGACCACCAAGGGCGTGGCGCCGGCCCGGGCGATCTTGTCCACTACGTCCTTCAGATTGCTGGGGATGGCCTGGCTGCCAAGGCTCTTGACGAAGGCGACCGTCGAGTCGGAAGCCCCCTTGCGGTACTGCTTCCCGCCGACATTGACCCCGGAGAGACGGGTGTCCGGGCTGAAGGCGATGGTCTGTGCATCGGCGGCAAGCGTCGAAAGCTTCAGACCGTATTTCCCCTTCGCCAGCACGACGATGCTCCTTCCCTCCGGCGTTTCATCGGTGAGCGATGCCATCAGGGCTGCCTCGGCCAGTTCCTGTTCCGTGTGTCTTCCCACCGGTACGAACTCCACCGCCTCCCGGTTGCCGAGGGTAATGGTGCCGGTCTTATCAAGCAGCAGCACATTAACGTCGCCGGCCGCTTCGATAGCCCGACCCGACAGGGCGATGACGTTTTTCTGAAAGAGGCGGTCCATGCCGGCGATGCCGATGGCCGGCAGAAGTGCAGCGATGGTGGTCGGTGCCAGACAGACGAAGAGAGCCACCAGGATCGTCAGCGAAATAGGCGTTCCCTGGCCCGCCGCCTGTACACTGTAGATGGAGAGCGGACTCAGGTTGGCGCAGACCATCAGGAAGACCAGGGTCAGAGCGATCAAGAGGACCTCCAGAGCGGTCTCGTTGGGGGTTTTGCGCCGCTTCGCCCCTTCGATCAGCGAGATCATCCGATCGAGGAAGGTTTCACCCGGATTGGCGGTGATCCTGACGATGATGGAACTGGCGATCACCTCGGTGCCGCCGGTGACGGCGCTCCTGTCCCCTCCCGACTCCCGGACCACCGGCGCCGATTCTCCGGTTACGGCCGCTTCGTTCACCAATGCCGCGCCGGCTATGACGTCCCCATCGCCGGCGATCATCTCATGCGCCTCGACGAGGATATAGTCATCCTTGTGCAACTTACTTGCCCCGACGACGGTGAAGTCGCTGCCGAATTCCGGTTTGGTCAGTCGTTTGGCCGTAACGTCGGTACGCGATTTCCGCAAACTGGCAGCGCGCGCCTTGCCTCGTCCTTCCGCCAACGCCTCGGCAAAGGTGGCGAAAATAACCGTCAGCCAGAGCCAGACGGAGACTGTGCCGGTAAACCAGGCCGGCTCTTTGTTTGCGCCGGTGAGCGACATGACGAAGGTCACCAGGGTAATGGTACTGGCAATCTCCACGCAGAACATGACCGGATTACGCCATAGTTGGCGAGGGTCGAGCTTCTTGAGTGAATCGATCAGTGCGGGTCGCATGATCCGCGCGTTGAAAAGAGAAATCGGTGCAGCTGCATGTTTCGACATTAGATTCCACCTCCCAACATGGTCAGGTGTTCGACAATCGGCCCAAGCGAGAGGGCCGGAAAAAAGGTCAGTGCACCGACGATGAGGATGACCAGCGTCAACCAGAGGGCGAACGGCACCTTGTCGGTCGGCAGGGTCCCGAGGCTGGGAGGGACGTACTTTTTCGCCGCCAGCGACCCGGCCATGGCGAGCACCGCCAGCGCCGGCAGGTAACGGCCGATGATCATCGCCAGCGAGCCGAGAATGTTATAAAAGTTGACGTTGGCATTCAGTCCCGCAAAGGCGCTGCCGTTGTTGTTGGCCATGGAGGCAAAGGCGTAAAGCACCTCGGAGAGGCCGTGGGCTCCGGGGTTGGCCATGGATGATACTGCTGCCGGGGTAATCATGGCGATCCCGGAGAGAATCAGGACCGTGATCCCAGCCGTCAGAATCGTTACCATCGACAGCCACATCTCCCGTACTTCGATTTTCTTTCCCAGGTATTCCGGGGTCCGACCGATCATCAGCCCGGAGACAAAGACGGCGATTATAGCGAAGGCGAGCATGGTATAGAGACCGGAGCCGACCCCACCGAAGACCACTTCCCCCAGCAGGATCAAGGAGAGGGGAATCATGCCGCCGAGGGGGGTGAGGGAATCATGCATGGCAGCGACCGCACCGCAGGAGGTGCCGGTGGTGGCCACCGCAAACAGGCTCGTACCGGCAAGACTGAATCGGAGTTCTTTCCCCTCCATATTGGCCCCATGGACACCGAGTTTGGCTACAAGCGGATTACCGCTCGCCTCGACTCCCTGCAGCACACTGAACGAGACGATCAGGAGAAGGAGCATGACCCCGAGGAGCGCCCATCCTTGGCGGGGATTCCCCACCATAACCCCGAAGGTACAGGTGAGGGCGCCGGGGATGAGGAGAATCAGGAATATCTCCAGATAATGAGACAGGGGTGTCGGGTTCTCGTAGGGGTGCGCCGAGTTGGCGTTAAAGAAGCCGCCGCCGTTGGTCCCCAACTCCTTGATCGCCTCCTGGGAAGCGACCGGCCCCATGGGAATGGTGACTTCTTTGACCGTCACGCTTTCAGTAACCGGGTTGCCTTTAGCATCCGTAAGCGGGGCTCCCTTATCGTCGAGCATCGGTTTGTCGAAACTTACCGCCTGCACGAGCGGCACCGTCTTGTAGGGACTGAAGTTCTGGATCACACCCTGGGAAACCAGGGCGAGAGCACCAATAAGGGAAATCGGCAGGAGGATGTAGAGGATACCGCGGGTCATATCGACCCAGAAGTTTCCGAGCATCGAGGTCTTACGCCGCGTAAAACCGCGGATGAGGGCAATGACAATGGCCATACCGGTGGCGGCGGAGACGAAGTTGTGCACCGCCAGCCCCACCATCTGGGTGAAGTAGCTGGCGGCCGTCTCGCCCGAGTAGGCCTGCCAGTTGGTGTTGGTGACGAAACTGACCGCCGTGTTCAGCGCCAATTGCCAGGTGAAGGCCGGCAGCTGCTGCGGGTTGAGAGGCAGCAGCTGCTGGAGCATCAGCATGGCGAAGAGCGCCACGAAAAGCAGTAGATTGAAGAGGACCATGGCCCAGGCGTAACGCTTCCAGTCCATCTCCTCTTCCTGCTTTACCCCGCAGAGCCGATAGAGGAAATTCTCGCAGGGGGCAAAGACAGGTGTAAGAAAGGTCCGTTCCCCCTGATAGACCTTGGCCATAAAGATGCCGAGCGGCTTGACCAGGGCCAGCAGGACGACAAAAAAAAGAATTGTTTCCACCCATTCATTCATGTTCATTGCGATACTCCCTCCATTGTTGCATCAGATCGAGGCTCTCGGCGGATTCAACCAGGCTGATCTTCTGCTTCCAGTTGAATGCTTTTTCACTTTCATTCACTGTAGTACTTCTGATATCAATAAAAGATCAAAATACCAGGCCGAAATATCAAAAAGGTATCAAAAATTGATCCGGATCTGCTGTGTTGATTGTCTGATTGGGCGGGAGTAATTGGAGAAATTATTACCTTATTTGGCAGATTTGAAGGGTCGGCTCCGAACGGCATCCTGAAAGGCGGCAAGTACCTCTGCACATTGAGCTGAAATCATACGCTTTTTGCCAATAGACAGCTCTAGTGATTTGCTGTTACTGTTTTTTCGTGAAAGCTCCTGCACCTTGGCAGTCACCGCCATAAACTCGGAAAAAGCTCTTTTCGCCTGCAATAAGGCATCCTGATTTTCTCTATTCCCGATTCCGGCAAGCTCTTCAAACGACTTTACAACCTCTTTTTCGGCAACGTTCATTTGCATCTCTATGTGGTCCATTCTCTCATTGCTTATCTCGGCTATGTGGGAACTGTGCAAATTGAGAATTTGTAGACAAGCAGCAATTGCATGCCAAGCAGATCCAGCTACCCGGTCTTCTTCCGGAGTCTGGAGATTCGACCGCATTACCTCTTTCAGAACAAACTGAAAGCGCTGCATCATCTCAGCACCCTTTTCTTGAGAAAGGATTGCAGCCTTGAGGTTGGTATTTTGTACCGCAAGCTCCAGAATGACTTGATCGAGCTTGGTAAATTCCATCCAGCAGTTTTTGAATTCACCGACGAGTTTTTCCTCATCTTGCAGAGAGGTTGTATCTACGAGCGATTGAAGTTGCAACAAATCTTGTTCTACAGCCGCCGAGAAAGCGCGCGACTGGTCTGCATACTCCTGTGATTCCTCATCCGTCAGTGCCATGACTGCGTTTTTCTCCATTTCTACCGATTTATGGAGATTAATTCGCATTTGCGACAATACTTCCCTCTTCTTTATGACATTGAGGTACGTGTCTTTACTTGGCTCAAAAGAGTCATGGGATCTCGTTATCATGAAAAAAAACAACAATCCCATGGAAAAACCGACACCCCACAAAACTGCAATGAGGACTTTATTTTCTGAAAACTTCATACCCGCTTCCTCCATTCTAAAAAATGCGAGATGGCCAAATCATAATTCCACCTGGGTTCCCAACTCAATTACCCGGTCCGCCGGCAGGCCAAAAAACGAAGAGGCATTCCAGGAGTTCCGTGACATGAAAATAAAGAGATGCTTGCGCCACTGGGCCATGGCATTCGTTCCGGTTGCCAGAAGGGTTTCACGGCCAAGGAAAAAAGAAGTGGTATAGATATCAACAGGTAGCCCTATTTTGTCGAGAAGATCAAGACTTTTTAAAATGTTCGGTGTCTCCATAAAGCCATAATGGGCATGGATTCGGTAAAAGCCCATGCCAAGATCGGTGACGCTGAGTCGATCTTCCTCGGCAATTGTTGGTGTTTCAGCCGATATTACCGAAAGCAGCAGTATCCGTTCATGCAAGGCCTCGTTGTGCTTGAGGAGATTCACTAGGGTATGGGGTATGCCTTTCGGAGTGATGGACATAAATACAGCGGTACCGGATGTCCGTGGCAGATCAAGTTCGGCAAGGTCTTTCAGGAAAACCTCCGCAGGCATGTGCATCAGGCCGTAGTGTTTTGCCAGCAATGCCCTGCCGTCTCGCCAGGTTATCATGCTGGTTGCGACCACAGCGGCAATGCCGAGCGTTATCCAGCCGCCATCCACCACCTTCAAGAGATTGGCCCCGAGGAAGGAGCAGTCGAAAAACAGGAAAAGCGCCAGGAGTGATCCACTTTTCCACAGTGGCCAATGCCACCTGATGCGGGTGACCTGGAAATACAAAAAGGAGGTGATCGCCATGGTGGCAGTGACGGCAATACCATAGGCAGCAGCCAACCTGCTGGATTCTTTGAACACCAGAACAAGGGTCAGGCAGGCAATCATCAGCAGCCAATTGACCGTCGGCATATAGATCTGGCCCTTGGCCTGCTTGGAGGTGTGGATGATGCGCATGCGCGGGGTGAAACCCAGCTGGATCGCCTGTTGCGTGAGCGAATAGACACCGGAAATCATAGCTTGCGAGGCAATGATCGTTGATATGGTGGCCAGTCCGACCAGAGGGTAGAGCATGGATTTCGGAGCCAGGGCATAAAACGGGTTGACGTTGGCAATATCGGGATTGTCGAGCAGCAGCGCACACTGGCCGAAATAGTTGAGCAACAGGCCGGGAAGGACAACGCCATACCAGCCGAGGCGGATGGGCAAGCGGCCAAAATGACCCATATCGGCATAGAGCGCCTCACCTCCGGTAATGCAGAGCACCACCGAAGCAAGGGCGACGATGCCGTGAAATTGATTGACGACAAAAAAATTGACGGCACAAAGAGGGTTGATTGCCGCAAGAATCGCGGGTTGCTGGAGAATCGCCCTGCATCCTAAGAATCCGATCGTTGCAAACCAAGCAACCATTATCGGTCCGAAAACCTGACCTATGACGGCCGTTCCTTGCTTTTGAATGGAAAAAAGGCCGATGAGTATCAGACAGGTCATCGGCACCACATATGGGGCGGCGGCATCGGTGGCCATGTTGAGGCCTTCAACCGCCGACAGTACCGAGATGGCCGGGGTGATCACCCCATCGCCGTAAAGAAGGGCTGCGCCTACGGCAGCAAGGAGCGTCAGCAAAGTCCATACCTTCGTGTTGTTTTCCAGTTTGCTGCGCAAGGTGGCCAAGAGGGAAAAAGTTCCACCTTCGCCTTTGTTGTCTGCGCGGAGCAGGAAGACAACGTACTTTAAACTTATCACGATGATCAACGACCAGAAGACCATCGACATTATTCCGGTCACGTTGGCAGGGGTGGCAGCTACTCCATGCTTGCCGGAGAAGCATTCCTTGATGGTGTACAAAGGGCTGGTGCCGATATCGCCATAAATTACCCCTAAGGCTGCGATGGCTAAAAGAGGAAGGCCTTTCCGGGAACTTTGTACGGCTTTAGTATTCCCAAGGACAACAGCTGATGTGACAGAATAATGCATATGCTTTTCTCATGTGAAATCATAGGATAAGGATTTTCAAGACTTTCCGTCATATCTAGCATTTTTGATATAAAGATGGTGTCAAGATACACGAGAGAAGTATCAAGATTTTATCAAGATCCTTAAAAAATCAGCGAAAGCGATATTTTTGCGGTGAGTGGAGGTTCTCAGGAGGGGTTGGAGCAGTACCGGCTCGAAAAGCAGCCGATTTGAAGAGACTTTTAACAATTACTGCGGTTGGAAGTCGCTACGCAAACTGATGTACATCGGGCTGAGTAACGACTATTTTTCCTGTTGTTAATGCAACAAAAGATCAGGAAGTGGTGCAGGTGCCGGTACCCGGGCCATTGCCGGTGCCATCACCCGGGCCATTGCCTCCATTGCCGGTGCCATCGCCTGGACCGTTGCCGCCATTGCCGCCACCATTGCCGCCACCATTACCGCCGCCATTACCGCCGCCGCGGGCGAATAACAGATTTGCATCAAACGAGGAAACACCGGTCGTGCAATTCCCCGGACCATAACCGCTACCATCTTTAGGACGGGAACCGCCGGTGCCGTCGCCCGGGCCATAGCCTTTTCCTTTGCCTTTGCCGGCAAGGATTTGATCGTTGTTGGAAGAGACCAAGGCCGTGCCGTCGTCAGACGGGTTGCCACCATTGCCGTTTCCGGCCAGTACCGGTGTCGACAGGAGAACAACCGTGCTGCAGGTAACCAAGATTCGCCCTATTCTTTTATTGATAATCATTTTCCTACTCCTTGAGATTTTGTCCAGATCTGCAACCGGCCCACCCGGTTATGAAGTATCTTGATCCGGATAATGTTATAACTACTCTTACAACGCTGTCGGGGATGAATGGTTACAGAATATTTTGTGAAAAGAATGGAAGGGAATCGACTTTTAAATAAATCGACTCTAAAACCATTTCTTTACAGAAATTGTGTAACCTTGGACGTGAAAATCCGTTAAGGACAGAGAATGCACAGATTTCGACAGTTCTATATCGATTACGGGGACAAACTCTTTGGTTATCTTCTCAGAAAGTCCGGCAATACCCATTTGGCTGCCGATCTTGTCCAGGAGACGTTTACCCGCTATCTGGAACGGTATCGCAACCGCGAACAGAGCCCGGCGCTACTCTTCACCATCGGTCGGAATCTTTTCTATGATCAGATGCGATTCATTAAGCGCTTCGTCCCCCGGGAGGAAATCAGTCAGGAATCGGTTCCAGGCCAGGAAGAAAACTATATCGCCCAGGAAGAATCGGCCAAAATCCTTGCCGCCATGGAACAACTTGGCGATGACGAGCGGGACATCCTCGCCCTGGTCGTCAGCAGCGAGTTGAGCTACCAGGAAATTGCCGATATCCGGCAGTGCAGTCTTGCCAACATTAAGGTGAAGGTGCACCGGGCACGCCAGAAACTGAAAAAAATATTGCAGGAGAACAACCATGGATGACTCTCTGATCTCCCTGTTTATAGACGATGAAATGGACCTCGACGATAAAATTGTCTTTGTCGAAACTGTCCATAGCAGCCGGCAGTTTTCCCTCGACGCGGTGGCTCTGCTCGAACAGGAAAAACTCCTTCACCAACTCCCCGCCCGGATGCCGGCAACTGTTATGGCCGGACTGCAGGTGCAACCGGCTTTTTCCTGGTCGCTGTCGTTCCGCTCATGGTGGCAACCGATGGCCGGCTTTGCCACTGCCGTCGTTCTCATGGGTTTAGGCTTTTTAGTGATGCCGACCCAGCCGACCCCGGCACCACCCGCTGAACAACGTTTTGTGCTGTATCTGCCGCAGGCAAGTCAGGCCAATATTGTCGGCACCTTCACCGGCTGGAATCCGGTGGCTATGCACAAAGTCGGCACAAGCGGTTACTGGTCTCTGACCCTCAAAGTGCCACAGGGTGAACATCGCTACAGTTATCTTGTTGAAGAAGGCAGTCGTATGGTGGATCCTACCGTGGCCGCTCGGGAACACGACGACTTTGGCGGGGAGAATTCAGTCATTGTCGTTGGAGGTGGCGATGTTCCGCTTTCTTAGCTTTCTTAGTGTTTTTCTGCTGCTCTTGTTGCCGGGTTGCACTCCTCGCCATTTGCTTATCAAAGAGGCCGGCGGAGTGACTCTTTACCTTGATGTGCCGAAAGCCGAGGAGGTGCTTTTTGCTTCCTCGGCAGACAGTTTTCAGCTGCAGTCGACCCGAAAGAACCCGGCGGGCCTATGGCTGACAAATACCCTCACTGACCGTGAATTCCACTACTTCTATGTCGTTGACGGCAGAGTCTACGTCCCGGACTGCCGATATAGGGAAAAAGACGATTTTGGGGCAACCAATTGCATCTATCAACCGTGATTGATACAGCGTTTTACGCTGTACCGCCAAGACAAACGGTGGAAGGAGAATGACCATGAAAAGAATTACCCTGTTGATTGTGTTACTGTTTGCGGTTGCGGTGCACGCCGAGGAGCCCCCGACAACACCTGCCCTGCATGAACAGCTGCAAGAGGTTGAGCATTCTCTTGTGCGCAACGGCGTACCGGTAGCCGATGCCCAGGCGACGGTACGCGCCATGTTTCGCGCGCGTTTTACTATGGAACAGGCGGTTCGAGCCGGCAATCAGCTGGTTTCAGAGGGCCGCTGGGGGACAACGGGACAAGCCATCCGGGATAAAATCCATGAAGGTGTGGCCAAAGGAGTTTCCCCGGAAAATATTCTGTCTGCAACCGAGAGGGTCAGAGCCCGCGTCGAGTTTGCAGGTAAACTTGCCGCAGGTTTGCATGCGGCCAATAATGAATCGATTGTCGGCACGTATGCGGATTGTCTCGCCGCAGGACTCACCGAGCAGCATGCCCACCAGCTGACCAATGCCCTCCAGGCTAGAGCCGAAACTCAGCGAAGCATCGGCAATCAAAGCCTGACATCGGAAACCCTGCTCACCGCCCGCGACATGGTACGCCGGAACATTGCCTCGGCAACGGCCACCGGAGTTCTCGAAAGTGCCCTCGACCGTGGTTACAATGAAAAAGAAATGCGCACTCTGCGTCAGAGTCTTGCAAGTAGCCTTGGCGACCCGGAGAACACCGCCAAACGCTTCGGCGCGGCAATTGGTCAGGGGGCGCGAGCCGGAGATCTGCAAGGTCTTGGCAATAGCGGCTACGGAAGCGGCGAGCGGTCCGGCATCGGACAAGGTGCTGCCGGCGGCAGCGGAGGTTCAGGCGGTGGCAGCGGAGGTTCAGGCGGTGGCAGTGGTGGTGCAGGAAGCGGTGGCAGTGGCGGTTCGGGAGGAGGCGGTTCGGGCGGCGGCGGTGGCGGTCGTCACTGACGGTAAACACCTTCCTCTCGACGTCCCCGCGCCTATCATTCTGGCCGGCGCGGGCGATATCTTTATCTCTCTTTGTCCCAGTTCGACAATACATTGCACTGCATTTAAAGCCGGTGCGCAAACAGACAAGCTCTATCTACGATCCTGCAATTGAGACGCTCAGTGCTTAATAGCGAATAACCGGTATCGACTGCGCTTCGTTTAAAAGCATCCGAAGATGCGTCAACTCCCTATCGCGATTACGAATCCTTTCATGCAGATCGCGTCTGGTTTCACGATCGACGAGCTTGGGATCCCTTAATCTGCTCTCGTAGTTGTCGATTTCGCTGTCTAAACTGTGGATCTGGTTTCTGAGATTATGGATGCGGAGGCCAAGATCAACATTGTCGTCGAAAAGCCCTCGGGTTTCCGGCGGACAGACGTGGGAGTTGCCGCTGGAACCGCTCAGGCCCACGGAATAGCCACGATCCGGGGTGCAATACTCGATCACGCCGTTGTTCCAGCCGCGCATATAGGTTTTCCGGTCGGGAAAAACCCGCACCTCCTGGCAGGCCTCGCTATGCATAGCCAGCCGCTGGTCAGGATCCCAGCCGTCGCTGCCATCAATCCAACCAATGCGTTCCCAGGAGGTTGCGCCAGCCTCAAGACACTGTTCTTTGGTCATGGAAGCACAGCCGCTCAAACCAACCATCGCAGCAAAAAACAACCATAGTATCTTCATAGAGCACTCCGTTTTTGAAATCAGACAAAGGGATTGATCACTCATTTACACGGATTTTCGCTTCTTCTCGCTCAAAATAGGTATTGCCACAGCTTTCCACAAGGTGAACAAGGCCTTCGGGCCGAAGGCTACCGAGATTTTCTTGTTTATATCATTACTCACCACCCTGTAACAGATATATTGCCGGAAACCATGAGACAATCACCAGAAAAACCGCCAGAAAGAGGACAAAAAGCCGGAGACAGGTTTGCCGAAAAAGGTGCACCGGTTCGGCCAATCCCGGCAATTTTTGCGTAAAAGAGGTCACGGCGCTGCTCATGCCGACAAAGGTTGCCAGCATGAGACAGAAATAGATCGGATAGCCGACGCCGTTGTATTCCCCGCGCAGGATATCAAAGGGGCAGCGATGGGTAGGCAGGGCGTAGATATAGGGAGAGATGACGGCAGTTATAACTACCAGCGACAGTATGAAAAAAAACAGGCAAGCAGTGCCGAAGAAGAAATTGGCAAGGGGCTCCCCACCTTGATGCGGCACTGCCCCGTTACGCCTGAGAAGAAAAAGGGCGAGGAAAAAAAGCAGGGCGGCAAGACCGTAAAAGAGCAGCATGACATGCAGGGTCGGCAGCACCCCCAGCAGATTGCCACCCTCGCCTCCCCCGGCAGCAAACACCACCCCGCAGCAGGAGGTGATAATATCGGGCTTGAGGTTTATCAAGTACAGGACAAGCAGGGTGATGTCGGCCCCGAGCAGCGGGGCGAGGAGCAGCAGATAGGCGAACTTGATCCTTGTCAGCGGCAGATATTCCGAACGAATATCCAGGCGATGCAGAACCAGCCAGAAGCCGTAAAAAAAGACGCCAAAAAGTTTAACTAGAAGGGCCGGCATTCCATAGCCATTGGCGACAAAGGCGCCGGTGGCGCACATTGCCCCGACCAGAATATGTGAAAAACCATCGGCGGCAAGCACCAGGAGAAGGAGCGAAGCGACCTGCAGAACCATGCCGTAGCGAACCAATAAGGCCGCCAGCCAGGTTTCGTTTTCCAGGGCAATCTGGCTTGCCGTATCTTTTTCCGGCGCCCAAAAAAGTAACACCCTGATGGCGGTTCGTATTGCCCCACCGAGAAGAAAGAACGCGGCAGTGGCAGTGACCAGCAAGGCGATCGCCCACGGGTTGAGGATCATCGCTTCACCGCATGTCTGGATGGTCAGGGACAACCATTCCATCTCTGACCAGGACGATGCGATCCATACCGCAATGACCTGCGACTATCGGATCGTGCGAGGCGAGCACCAAGGTGCGTCCCTCTTTCTTTAAACTTGCAAGGATATCCATGACTTCGCCGGAAAGTTTACTGTCGAGATGGGCGGTCGGTTCGTCGGCGATGATTATCGGTGGATCATTGATCAGAGCCCGGGCAATAGCCGCCCGCTGCAGTTCACCACCACTCAGCTGCCGCACCGGAAAGTTGCGGCGGTGGCTTATAGCGAATCTTTCCAACAGCAGGTCGCCACGTTTTGCCCGAACCTTGGGCGAAATACCTAAGGGCAGAAGCGGCAGGGTGACGTTATCGAGGACACTGAGATCCCCCAACATGTTGAAGTTTTGAAAGACAAAACCTATCAGTTCGCGACGATACTGGGTGAGAAAATGATCGGGGAGACGGGTGATTTTTTTGCCGCCGATTGTCGCCCGACCACTGGTAGGCGGCAGGACACAGCCGATTATCGACAGCAGGGTAGTCTTGCCGGACCCGCTCGGCCCCTGAATACAAACCATCTCCCCTTTGCCGACCCCAAGCGACACACCGCGCAGGGCAACGACCTCGCCCACCTCGCCCACCTCGCCCTGGTTATAGATTTTTACTACCTCTTCCAGTTCAATAAACATCTCAGAGCACCGTATCGGCCCGCACCACCGCCGCCCGCCAGGCGGGAACCGCCGTGGCACAGAGGTAGGGCAAAACGGAGATGGAGAGAATCAACAGAACGTCGGATGCAACCACAGGCGGCACCAGGGAAAAGTTCGGGCGAAGGACCGACCAGCCGAGAAAAATCGGCCGAAAGAGGATTCCGGAAAAATAGCCGACATGGACCCAGGCCAAAAGCCAGCCGCTGAGAAAGGCGAAAAAGGCCACAGTCGCCGATTCGAAAAAGCGCAGCAGCATGATGTCGCCGGTCTGCCAGCCGAGAATCTTCAAGATACCCACCTCCCGCAGTTCGCTTTGCGACAGGCCGGTGGCCTTGTCCCAGGCGAGAATGACAAAGGCGACCAGGGAAGTTAGCAGACAGATGGTGCCGAGTCCTGACCGCCAGCTGAACACCACTTCGTAGGTTTTGAGGATCTGGGTCTTGGTAATGACTCGCGCCCCGGCCAGCTTGTCGCCGATCTTTTTGGCAATGGTGTTTATCTCCAGGGGATTGCCGGCGTATACGAGGAGATCGGTGACGAGATCCTCCGGGATGGCAAAGAGGTTGCGGGCATCGCCAAGGGTCATCAGAATCAGGTCGGCGGTCACCAGGTCCGAGTCCTCGGCAAAGATACCGACCGTCTCGAAGGCGGCGAGGCTGAGATCGGGCCTGAACAGAGAGAAGTATTTCCGCTCGCCGAGCTGCAGTTGCCGGTGCATCTCGGCGCTGATCACCGCCTTGCCGCTTTCACCGGTGCTGGGCAGCCGCCCTTCGGCAAGTCCCGGCCAGGTTTTTCCCGGTTCAGTTTCCAGCGGCAGGGCCATACCGATAACCGTATAATTGGCGCCGTTTCGTTCATCAAAATAGTAGCCCCAGACCCTTGCCTCGACCCGCTTAACGCCGGAGATCCCCATCAGTTGCTCCCTTGCGGCCAGGGAAATGCTGGTTTGTCTCCCGGCCGACATCTGTTGCACGGTTATGTCCGGAGCTGTGCCAAGTGTCTGCCGGGCGATTTCCATGAGTGCCCGGCTGGTGAGTTGAAAGGAGGAAAAGAGAAAGATGACGAGGGTGAAAACGGCGAACACCACAGTGTTTTTCAAGAGTTTTCGCCGCAGAGAGGCCAGTGCGTAATCAAGGATATTGAGCAGTCGGCCGAATGCGTGGGCATCCATGAATTATCGCACCGGGGCAAAAAACAGGGTCGACGGGAAATGATCAAGCGCGTCGGGGTGATCCATGCCAACCACCACCGCATCGGTGACCGCCGGATGGCGGGTGTATCGCGCCTCGGTGCTCAGGGCCAAGTCGGAGAGGGCCAGATCGGCGACCACCCGTTGCCCAAGGTTGAGTCGCTCGTTTTGTGCGCTGCGACGCTTGCCCATGGTTGTGAACATCAGGCTCCCCAGGAAAAAAAAGATACAGAGGATATACAGAACTCCGGTCGACGTACGCATTTCCCAACAGCTCCTAAAGATATTTCCCGAGAATCTCCGTCATTTCCGCCTCACCGACCCCGCCGAGAAGGGCGGCAAGTATCTTGCCCTCGGGGCTGAGAAACAGGGTTTGCGGATAGGCGCGGATACCAAATTGATCGGCAAGTTTTGCCGTATTATCGAGGATCACCGGAAAGACCGTGCCCAATTCTCCGATGAAAGCTCGCAACGATTTCTCGTTTTCGTAGAAACTGCCGATGTAGAGAACTTTCAATCCTTTATCCTGATGCTTTTTATAGAATTCACTGAAGACCGGGGTGTCGGCCTTGCAAAACCGGCAATTGGTTTCAAAAAAGCGAAGAATTACCGGACTCCCTCGCAGATTTGACAGAACGGTGACATTGCCGTCGAGATCCTTGGCGGCGAAATCCGGGGCTATATCCCCAAGCTGCAACCTTGCCGAAGGTACTTCTCGCTCCCGATCACAACCGATCAGCAGTCGCGTCAGCAGAAATAAAAATATGCAGAGCAGCGCCATGGTTTGCGCCGATATTGAAAACTTCCTGTTCATATGTTTCTCACCTTTTCGGAAAACACTTCTCTGCATATGAACAAAAAAAGCCTGACTCAACAAGAGGAAATACGCTCTGGGCGCCCAGAGCGGCGACAAAAAGCAGGGGAGTGGAAGACGCGGGTACCTTCCTATTTCACCGTCAAACGCAGCTTTTCGGCAACTTGTCGCATATTCTGAAACCAATTTTCAGCCAGCGGGTCGATCAAAACCACCTCGCCGGATATCTCTCCAGCCAGCAGTTTTGCGCTTTTTGTGGAAAACTGGGGCTGGGTAAAGATGACGTGAATATTTTGTGCCTTGGCTTGCTGGATCAGTTTTCCCATTTGATTGGGTTTTGGTTCTTTGCCCTCTATTTCAACAGCCACCTGTTCGAGACCGTAATCCTTGGCAAAATAGCCCCATGAGGGATGGAAAACCATGAACCGCATGCCCTCTTTGCCTTTGAGGAGTGACCGTAAATCGGCATCAAGTGCGTCGATTTCCTTGGTGAAGGCCACCAGATTTTCCTGAAAGAATGCGGCCTTGTCCGGAAAAAGCTCAGCCAGGGCCTCCTTCATTATTACCGCCTGTTTCTTGACGAGAAGGGGTGACAACCAGATATGCGGGTCAAGCCCGTCCCGGCCAGGTTCTTGCGCATGGGGGGCGACGGGTTGATGATGCTCCTCTTCGTCATGATGTTCCACCATGGCAATTTTCTCTATTCCGGCATCGGTGTTGACAATCTTCAACTGCGGATTGACACCGATGAATTTATCGAGCCAGGCAACCTCAAAAGGCATGCCGATGGCAAAATAGGCCCGGCTCACCGCCAGCTTTTTCATTTGTGAGGGTTTTGGTTCATAGGTATGAGGACTGGCCCCCGGTGCAACCATCACCTCGATGTTGATGCTGTCTTTGCAAATTTGTTGCATAAAATATTTTTGCGGTAAAACCGAAACGAAGACCGTTTCCAAAGATGCAGAAAATACCGATGTCGAACAGAAAAAAATAGATAATAAACCAATATATATGCTAATATTAGTACGCTTCATCGTGGCCCTCCGCAAAAGTTGATAACAGTGAATTTCATGATGCAACTATATTGCAATGCCGATGGGAGGCAAGGTTTTTTTTCAGATTTCTTTTGAAATAGTTGCCTTGCCAAGAGTACGATACGCTCATCCTTCCGGCAATTGCTTCCGGCCTGGGTCAGTTTTCCGGTGCAGGATAGGCCCGAGGTGAAGGAGGAAGTTCGGGTCCTCCCGAAACGGCCGAATATCCATGGTCGACTGCAGGAGCTCAAAAACATATGTCATGCTGGACTGTTGTGGTGTACCCTCAGCCAGGAAGGTTCACCTGGGACGCCCCTGTTGAATGCCCGTCATCCTACGGCCCACAGAAGGGGGCTTTCGTTGCCCGTAGACCGACAAAAATTATCTTGACTCTAAAGGCCAGAATTCTTTTCCCCACGCCCTTCTTGGGAAACACCTGGAGATAATGATTCTTTAGCTCAACCCAATAACACCCCGGAGGCAGAAATGAAGCTCAGATATTTTTCCCATTCGTCCTTTCAGATTACCAGCGACGCCGGTCAGGTTATCCTCATTGATCCTTTTCTTGATGACAATCCGACTGCACCGGTGCGCTCAGCCGATGTTACCGCCGATTTCATTGTCCTCACCCATGCCCATGGCGATCATGTCGGCGATGCCTTCAAGATCGCGGCGCGGACCAACCCGCTGTTCATCTGCGTCAACGAGCTCGCCAACTACGTTATCGGCAAGGGGTTTCGCGCCCATAATATGCACATTGGTGGGTCACGCGACTTCCCCTTCGGTAGGGTGAAATTCACCATCGCCCACCATGGCTCGATGACCCCGGACAACACCTATGCTGGAGAACCCGCCGGGGTAATACTGACCGTTGACGGCAAGTCACTGTATCATACCGGTGATACCGGCCTCTTTTACGATATGAAACTCATTGGCGAAATGACGCCCCTCGATTATATGCTGCTGCCGATCGGCGACAATTTCACCATGGGCATACGCGATGCGGTGAAGGCCGTCGAACTCGCCGCACCCGGTATCGCCATCCCCATGCATTACAATACCTTTCCGGTGATCAATGCCGATCCGCAAGATTTTAAAAAACAGGTCATGGCGATCGGCAAAAAGGCTGTGGTCATGGGCTATGGCGAGGAGATTGTTCTCTAGATGGTTGTCAGGAAAATATGGCGGTGTCGACGGTAAAGTCGGCAACTGAGCGTGAAAGGTATTTCTTTTGAAAACCGATAGCAGCACATTGAAGCCGACACCGACAAACAGCGGGCTTCCCCTCGGTGCATCTTTGTACACCATGTTCTTGTGCATTCTCTTCGGTGCCAATACGGTGGCCGTCAAGATAAGTTTGACCGGGCTCGGGGTCTTTACCACAGCCGGTCTGCGCTTCGGTATCGCCGCCATTGCTGTCTCTCTCTGGGCTGCCTGCACCGGAAAACCGCTGGCAATTACCCGCCGACAGGCCCGGCAGCTTGCGCCGCTGGGGATAATCTTTTTTTGCCAACTGTCTCTCTTTAACTTCGGTCAAAGCATGACCACCGCCTCGCACGGCACCCTCATCTCCAATGTGCTGCCCTTTGTGGTGATGATTCTTGCCCATTTTTTCATCCCCGGTGAGAATGTCAGCCTGCAGAAAGTCACGGGCCTGGTTCTTGGTTTCATCGGCGTGGCAATGCTGTTTTTTGATAGCCTCGTCATGACCGGCAACGCCCTCCAGGGCGATATGCTGATTCTGCTGGCGGTCATGGTCTGGGCATGCAACGCTGTGTATGTGAAAAAGATCATCGGAGAATTTCATCCGCTGCAAATCACCCTTTATCCCATGACCATGGCGGTGCCGGCGTTTCTTCTCTGCGGCTATTTCTTCGATGGCGAGATGGTCAAGTCATTTTCGCCCCCGGTCAGTACCGCCCTGCTATACCAGGCCCTCGTCACCGCCTCCTATGGCTTTGTCGCCTGGAATACCCTGATTGCCAAATACGGGACCACGAGCCTCCACTCCTTTGTCTTTATCATGCCGTTTTCCGGGGTTTTTCTAGGGGTGCTCATGCTTGGCGAACCGGTGACCGCAAACCTCGTCACCGCTATCATCCTGGTGACGCTCGGCTTACTCGTCGTCAACGGGCGGGTACCGGCCATACATAAGAGACTGAGGTGAAACCGGGTGAACGAGAATTTACAAAAGGCTGCTCTCTTCACAGGCGGCGCGATGCTCTCTCTGGGCGGCGCATACCTGCTTCACGCCTGCCAGCCCTTGGCTGCCGGCTTTGGGTCCTGGTTTTTTGGCGGAATTGCCTCCATGACCGCCGGTATGGTTCTTCTCTGGCACTTTCATCCCGAGAAAAGCGGTCTGCCGGCGATTTTCCTCTTTGCCCTGATTCTCCGTCTTGCCTTTCTCTCTTGGCCCCACAACTCCGACCTCAACCGCTATGTATGGGAAGGGCAAATTCAAAACGCCGGCCTCAATCCCTATCTCATCGCTCCTTCTGCAACAGAAACCGAGCCCTTTCGTAACCGGATATGGGAAGGCGTCAATTTCAAAGACTATACATCCCTCTATGGCCCCGCGGCCCAAGTAATCTTTCGCGCTGCCGCTGCCACCCATGATCCGGCCCTGGCCTTGAAGCTCCTGTTTCTCGCCTGCGACTTGGGGGTGCTGTGGCTGCTGATCCTCGCCTTGAAAAAATCCGGGATGGCGGCGCGGCATAGCTGGCTGTATGCCGCTCATCCCCTGCCGCCCTTGCTCCTCATCGGCGAGGGCCATCTGGAGTCGCTCCTGGTTTTGCCGCTCTTTGCCGGTTTTCTTGCCATCAATTGGGGTTATGTTCGTCGAGGTCTCCTGCTTGTTGGCCTGGCGACAACTATCAAAATATCCATGGCAGTGCTCCTGCCCTTTGCCCTCCGGCGTGTTCCAAAGAAATTCTGGCCGCTGGTGTTACTGCCGATGGTTCTCTGGCTGCCCTTTGGCGAGGGTTTTTTTGCTCACTTGAAGATATTGACCGCTTTTGTAAGCACTGGAACCTTCAATTCCCTGGCGCAGATAATGAGCAGCTGGCTCCTCCCTGCCACAGCCGGCGGCCTTGTCGCGGCAGTAAGCCTGGCCCTGGGCTACTGTTATATCTGGGTACTCGATCCCCATCATTTGCGGGCCGCACTGCTGATACAGGGACTCCTTTTACTGTGCAGCCCGGTCATCCATCCCTGGTATTATGCCATGCTACTGCCCTTCGCCGTACTCTACCGCAGCCTTCCCTGGCTGGTCCTGAGCACAACGGCAACCTTGCTGCTCTACGTGACCCTGTATTTCACCATAACTGCTCATTGGCAGCTGCCTTCCTGGCTCATTGCCCTCGAATTTACGCCGTTTTTTGTGGCCCTGGCAATCGCTGCCTGCCGCCGGCCCTCGCCGCTTGCCCCGGTCTTTTATGCACCCCCCACCCGACTTTCAATTCTTCTGCCGGTTTGCAATGAAGCAAAAAATCTCCACGAGTGCCTTGACGCCATTGTAATTCCCCCGGAAATTCCAGCGGAGATTCTGGTTATAGATGGCGGTTCCTCCGATAACACCCCGGCTCTTGCACAAAGCGACCGAAGGGTTCGTTGCCTGCAGTCACCTCCTGGTCGAGGCACCCAAATAGCCGCCGGATATCGCCAGGCACGAGGTGACCTGCTGGTCATTATCCATGCCGACACCCGCCTAGGGCCGAATACCATCAAGCACATCTGGCAGCATTGCACCGACAATGCCCATGTCGCCGGCGGCGCCTGTCCCGCCCGCTACCTGCACCCTGCCCTGCGCTTTCGTGTCACTGAGATGCTCAACGACCTGCGCGTCCTCTGCTGCGGCATTGCCTTCGGCGACCAGGTGCAATTTTTCCGCCGTGCAGCTATCTCGCCCGAGGCCTTTCCCGATTATCGGCTGATGGAAGACATTGAACTTTCCATCAAGACCCGTCACGCCGGAGCCCTGGCCTTCATCCGTACCCAGGTCTTTGCTTCACATCGCCGTTGGGAAAAAGTCGGTTATAGCCGGAACACCCTACAGGTGATCGGCCTTTTCACGGTTTACATGATACTTCGTAGCGTTGGACTGGTGCGCGACAAGGGGGAGGCCTTTTATCGGTACTATTATGGCGCCAAACCACATCTCTAGACAGAAAAAGGAGAAAAATGGTTACCTGCTAAGTTTTGAAAGAAGCTTTATGCGACCGGTCTTTGATTAACTTGCCGATACAGAGATAAAATCTGACCACAACGATGTCCATTGCCAAAGCTGTTGATGCCCGGAGCCGAACTGCTGTTTCTACCCGGCCCACCCTTGAGTGTCTCTCGTCAAGGGTTTACCCGTTTTCCGACGATTGACAAACTGAATTCCTTCCCATCCATTTGCGCAATGTCCGGAAGTCTCCCCCATTCCTTAAAACCAACGGCTGCGAATAGCCGGAGGCTTGGCTCATTATGTGAAAATACGAAGCCGACAACCGTCTTGATGCCTAACCGTGGCGTCAGGTCCAATGCCTCAGTCAGTAAAATTTGCCCAAGTCCTTTCCCTCGGCATGCCGGTGCAATGTAGATACTGATCTCGGCGGTATGGTCGTAAGCGGCTCTGCCATAAAAAGCCTGAAAACTGACCCAGGCAACGACCCTGTTGTCGTGTTCGTAAACCATGAGTGGCAACTTGTCTGGTGTATGCTGCCTAAACCACTTAAGCCTTGACTCGACCGTTACTTCAACAGTGTCGGCGGTGGCTTGTCGGGTCGGAATCGTGGCGTTATATATAGAGACAATTGCCGGCAGGTCACTCTCATTTGCAATTCGCATGTTTTCCTTTATATTCTTATCCAGTTGATGATCCCTATTGCTTCCAAGCCTGACTCGGTTTTTATCGAACAGGCTTCCTTGGCATTGTCGCTCTTCATCCACGACTTCTTACTGCAAGGTACTCCTCAAGAACGGGAATATCCGCTTCGGCCAATTGATACTTTTTTACCGTTTGTTCATTCACCCAGACAATGCTGCTATGCTCAAGTGGCTGCGCTATCCCCTTGGTGATCGAACAGCGAAACGGAACAAGTGTTAAGGAGAGGTGCTGATACGCGTGAAAGTTGGGAGTCAAAGCGGCGTGTACTTCTACGACAACATCAAGTTCTTCGAGGATTTCCCGCTTTATGGCCTCGTGGGGAGATTCTCCGTCGGCAACCTTACCCCCGGGGAACTCCCATTTTCGTGCAAGCGGATGCCCGACAGGACGCTGGGCAATGAGAAAATATCCGTCCTTTTCAATGATTGCACAAACAACATCGCCAATGTGATTCATGCTGGAACCGGGTGCAGCAAGCTGTTGCATTGCGGAAATATCAATTCTTTCTCCCAGGTGAGAATCACCGGCTTACCCGGTGCAATGTTTTGTCGGAGTTACGGGCCATGTTCCCGGCACTCAAAACCTTTCCGGCACGCGCCAGATCTTGGTAGACATTGAGCGGTGACGGTCTGCCATCCTTGATTGCCAATACTGTCAGATGAAGATGTGTTGGCGACCGAGGTTTTACTGCATTAAGTCCGCTCCGTCCGACGGTGCCCAGCAGGTCCCCGGGCTTGACAATGTCGCCAAGTCTGACTGCCAAATTGCCATTGTGGGCGTAGTACAACAGCAGTTCGTTGCCGGGATCATAAACCCAGATATAGTTGCCGCCGCGCAAGGTACTCCCCTGCTGCCATTCGCTCTCCACGGCAACAACCATGCCGCCGCCGAGCGACAGCACCTTGACCGGCATTCCTGTTAGATCATCAAGACAGTCCTGATTGCGGTCGCGAATGAAGATATCAAACGACGGGTGTCCGCCGTGGCGGTTACCGCTAAAATAGTCATATCCCGAAGCTCTATAGCCTTTGTCGCTCGCGCCGGACAGAGATTTCGCATCATAGCCGTCTAGTGGGAAGATCCGGCTGTCTCTGGGAAAATCCTTACCGCCTCTTTGGCAATAATCCTCCTTCAACTCCTGGAGCAGAGTATGGAGACTTCTACTCCCTTCCTCCCTGCCGATCTTGCCGTCGCGGACAAGGTTGTTGAAGGTATTGAATCGCTCGCATGGTGGGTCGGCCTTATCGAACCCGGAGGATGCTTGTGATTCCCTGCCTGCAGTGCCGCAAACAGCTTCCTGCGCACCAGCCGGTTGCAACAAAGATACAATGAACATGAAAATAAAAATGTTAGGAAATTTGCTCACGGCCCTTGAATATTCGACTAAAAATCAGTTGGTTCAATCAGATAACGGCAGCTTCTTGTTGGTGTCGGGCTACCAACAACTCCCCCATTGGCGCAGGAAAGAGTATCGCCCTATTATCAGTTGGTTGTCGATGCACCGTTTGCTCTACTTTATCATGATCTGCAGTTGTCTTCACCGAAAATACCACCAGCCGCCGAAATGGTTGTTGCTCCGGTTTTCGCCGGCATACGCGACTTTATCTGGCGCTTAGGTCGGATTGTCCAGAAGAAGGAGGATGAAGTTTTTTCGGTCGCGGTATGAACGGCTGTAAGAAAATTGTGAGAATCAGTTTGTAAAAATTATGCCTAGTCCGGACGGCGAGCAGAAAGGTTAGGAACCTCGATTGCCGCTCTGGGTCCATGGTTTCCCAGGCTGACAAGAGAAGATTCGAAAATCGGTTGACACCGGCCGCGCCGCAGGACGAGGCATACCGCCATTGGCATATTGATAAAGACGATAATACGGTCCTGCAGACCAATGAGTTCGAAATTTCGGCAACCACCGAGCCCGGATGTTCCGACCTGTGGCTTTATGCGGTAAGCCGGGCCTTTAATCCGAGCGGCTTCGACGATGGCCCCAGTGAGGATTGGCTCATCGACCAGGCATGGCTGTGGCGATATGCCCACCGGTCGATTTCCGTTGTCAATAATTGATGATGCCTTGGATACACTCCAGATATTGCGTGAGCGGGGCTATCGACTTGGTTTGCTTTCCAATCAGGATGTCGATATGACCGTTGACAAAATGAATACCATTTTGCAAAGCGTCGGTCTTGCCACGTACATCGAATACGCACTGATCACCATATCTACCGAAATCCCCAACAATTCGGGCAAACCCAATAAGCCGATCTTTGATAAGGCCCTGCAAAAGGCCGGACATCCTACTGCCGGTCTGCAAAGCATCTTTATAACTGAAGCGGTAGACCACATTGCCCATGCACGCGGCTATGGTTGGCGAGCCATTCTCAAGAACAATTCAGGGGCATGTCAACCGGCCGACGGCGAATGTGTCACACGTCTCTCCGGTCTGCTGGATCTGCTTCCGGATATTTCCAGCAGTGCCGGCGCTCAGTTCAAACTTGCACCAGCGCCAAAGTTGGTTGACGGCTTATGGGCTGTGCCGGTCGACATGCAGCGCATCACCGCTCTTCTGACCTTTGATGCTGCCACATCCTCAGCGACCGGCGATGCCACGGTGGAATTCAAGATGGGACGTCACGCCGGCAACCCGATTTTTGATCTCCGGCAGACCATCACCGGGGCCTGGATTGACGGCGTTGCCCTACCATCGGCGAAAGTCGCCCATCATAACTTTGGCGGCGGTGCAGAGGCTCATCTCCGTGTGGTGGAATCCATATCGGCCGCAGGTTCGGCGCACAATCTGCGGGTGACCTATCAGTTGGGAACGCCCCAAGCGTCCGACGCAGGTTCCTATAAGCCTTCAATAGTGTGGCAAAGCGGACCGCGGCTGAGCTTTAATTTCGGCTTTACCGATCTGGGCGCCGGGCGTTATCTGGAAGCCTGGGTGCCGGCGAATTTAATATTCGATCAATTCGAACTGCTGCTTGAATTGCGGATTCTCAATACGGCGGTGGCGCATACGGTTATCACCAACGGTGCGGTGACCGTGCTTGGCGCAAATCATTGGCGAGTGAACTTTCCGCCTCGGTTTACAGCCCTTTCGCCGCTACTGGAATTGCGCGCCCATGATAAACTTGCGAGTGCCACCGACACGGTCGTTTTGCCGCTATCGGGGAATAATGTGACGATCACCGCCTGGAACTTGCCGACCGACCCACAGCTGCCGGCCAACCAACAGAGCCCTTCAAGCAATGCCAATCTGCAGGCGGAAGTTAATAAAATAAAGAACTACCTCATCAACAATGAAAATTCGACCGGCCCCTACGCCCACGGCAATCGATTTACTGCGTTTCTGCATCGCGGCGGCATGGAATACGATGGCGGGACTACCACTACCACAGGGAATCTGCGGCACGAAACCTTTCATAGCTGGTGGGCACGCGGCGTTAAGCCCGCCAGCCAGCCCGATTCCTGGCTCGACGAGGCATGGACGACGTATAACGATTATGGCGCGTTCGATTCGCAACTCCTCAGCGCAACTGATCCGCCCATAACCCTTTGTCCACGCAATCCCTGGATTCGCCATACCGCAGATGGTGCATACAACGAGGGCTACCGGTTTTGGAAACACGTGGCTGCGTTGATCGGCGTCAACACGTTGAAAACCTTGCTGAGTGACTTTTATAAGCAGCATGCTGCTCAACCACCTGTGACGACAACAGATATAGAAGAATTTCTGATCTGCCGGACCGGCAACGCCCAGGTTGTGGATGCATTTCACCGCTTTGTTTATGGCTTTGTCAATCCGACGGTTACGCCGGATCTCTGGCTGTGTGATGATCCAACACACACAGGAACCGATCAATGGGCCGGCCGGTTCTGGGACTCGCCGGACATCTGGGTGCGCAACAGAGACGATGGCGGCATCACGCACCAGCCTCCTGAGTATGGCCAGAGTAATTGGTTCTTTGCTCGGGTCCGCAATCGTGGTACAGCAAGAGTTAGTCATTTTGTGGTGACCTTCAATGTTAAACAGTTCGCCGGAACCGAGTTTACCTATCCCAACGATTTTGCTCCTTGCACTGCTGCTGCTTCAGGCTTCGAGCTTGAGCCGGGGGCTTCCGTGATTGTTAAGGCTCGCTGGCCGAAAAATGCAGTGCCGCTGCCTGGTGCCCATGCCTGTCTCCTTGCAAGTGTTCTTACAAAAGGCGACCATCCCATTGCCGGTCGTCACGTCTGGCAACACAACAATCTGGCGCAGAAGAATCTCACCATCGTCAACCTGAAACCGGACAGCTTGTTTGTGTTGCCTTTTGTTGTATCGAACCAACTTTCATTGACAAGCAAGAGTTATCATTTGGAGCTGACCAGGCCTGCCGGTCATCCCAACTTGGAAGCCAGTCTGATGCATGGCTCTCCGGCTGTGTTTAAGCGAGTCCCTGCACTGGAACTCA
This sequence comes from Deltaproteobacteria bacterium, assembly GCA_031441605.1. Taxonomy (GTDB): domain Bacteria; phylum Desulfobacterota; class Desulfobulbia; order Desulfobulbales; family Desulfocapsaceae; genus Desulforhopalus_A. The sequence goes on along the minus strand of JANNQF010000059.1, from coordinate 9,473 downwards.
CTCCCTATGATTTCCGGGTTGCCATGGCAGATGACGAAAGAATAGAAGGTACTGACTGCGCCGGCCATGTTCCGGTACAGCCGGCTGGTGCGATTGCCTTTAAACCGATACCTACGTCTGATGAACCTGAATTGCCGGTAAAAAGATTTCAGCAAGGAGTTGAAGCCCGTTTTGCCGATGGTGCATCGGCAAAAGTAGCAATTTTGGTCGGTCGTCAGGAGCAGTTGGTTTTTGGCTTGAAACTGAAAGTGCCACCAGATGCCCGCAAGGGCGAAATACTTCAGCTCGACCTGACTCAACGCAATGCGAGAAACCGACAAATTTTAGGGGGAATTGCCGTCCGGATCAAGGTGATCTGAGATGGGAGTGGTGAGTTGCAGAGGGTACATCGATAACAGTGTTACTTATTTTACACTTGCAACCCTAACTGTTGTATATTTTATATGATATCAATTCAGCATATTTCACAAAGCTACCAATGAAAACCTGAATGGCCGACGACTCTTTCAATCAAACAAAAAGGGTCGAGTTGATCATCAAGGTCCTCAGGTCTGGCAGGGCATGGTCAATCCGGAAATCATCAGCTACCTCATCCCCCATAAACCTTCGGAAAATGAAAACGGTGGACCAAACCTTACCTAAGAATCAGCGCCAGGTTGTTCCGGTGCTGCATGTTGAGCCTCTTGCAAAATGGTCTTTTCGCCCAAACTCGGCGTTATGCTCAAAATTTTATCCTCGGAATATTAACTATATGCCTGCGGTAAAATTTTTCGCATGCCTTGATTTTGAACGAAAATCCTCATTCTGCAAGAGACTCTGTTGTCTGCACTGTAACCGAGGTGATAATTCGACGGCAAAGCCGATCGAACGAGACAAACATAAATGAAGGAGTTCAATACAATGCCGGTGGATAAAAGGGAAATCTTGCTGCAAAAAAAAGAAAAGATCTACCTCGGCGGAGGCCGGAAGAGGATAGAGAAACAGCATAGCAGTGGAAAGATGACGGCAAGAGAACGCCTTCTTCATCTTTTTGATGAAGGCACCTTTATCGAGATTGATGCCTTTGTCAAAAACCGCTGCACCAACTTCGGCATGGACCAACTCGACCTCGAAGGGGAATCGGTGGTTACCGGATACGGACAGATCGAAGGCCGGGTGGTCTATGCTTTCTCACAGGACTTCACCATTACCGGCGGAGCACTCGGAGAAATGCATGCCAAAAAAGTCGTCAAGGCCATGGATAGTGCGGTTAAAGTAGGTGCCCCCATCGTCGGACTCAACGATTCAGGAGGTGCCAGAATCCAGGAAGCAGTCGACGCCCTCTCTGGATACGGTGATATTTTCTATCGCAACTCCATCTATTCCGGAGTCATCCCTCAGATATCGGCGATAATGGGGCCGTGCGCCGGTGGGGCCGTGTACTCCCCGGCACTGACCGACTTTATCTTCATGGTCGACAAAACCTCGCAGATGTTCATCACAGGGCCGCAGGTCATCAAGACGGTAACCGGTGAAATCGTGACCGCCGAGGACCTCGGAGGAGCAATGACTCACAATAGTGTCAGCGGTAATGTTCATTTCATCGCCGACTCGGAAAAAGAATGTCTTGACGGCATTCGCCGCCTCCTCCAGTTCCTGCCCGCCAACAGCATGGAAAAGGCGCCGGTACAGGCAACGGCCAACGATCTCAACAGAGCCATTGACGAGCTCGACACCCTGATCCCCGACAACCCGAACAAACCCTATGACATTCTCGATGTTATCATCCCTATTGTAGACAACGGGGATTTCATGCAATATCAGCCCTACTTTGCCACCAACCTGATAACCGGATTGGCAAGAATAAACGGTCAATCCGTGGGCATCATCGCCAACCAGCCGAATGTCATGGCCGGATGTCTGGACATGAATGCCGGTGACAAAGCAGCCCGCTTTATCAGAACCTGCGATGCCTTTAACATCCCTCTTCTGACCTTCGTCGATGTCCCCGGCTTTCTCCCCGGCACCAACCAGGAATTCGGCGGCATAATCAGACACGGCGCGAAAATCCTCTACGCCTACAGCGAGGCGACTGTACCCAAGGTTACGGTAATCACGAGAAAGGCCTATGGCGGTGCGTATGTCGCCATGTGTTCAAAATCTCTGGGGGCCGATATGGTTTTTGCCTGGCCGACTGCAGAGGTTGCGGTAATGGGCTCCGAGGGAGCGGTTAATATCATCTTCAAAAACGATATTGCTAATGCCGAAGACAAAGAGACAACCAAGCAGAAAATCCTTGAGGAGTACGCGGCAGAATTTGCCACCCCTTACAAGGCTGCCGAACGTGGCTTCGTCGATGACGTCATTCTACCCCACACAACCCGCCAGCGGATCATTGATGCCTACAATATGCTGGCAGGGAAACGGGAGAAGCGTCCCACCAAAAAACACGGCAACATACCACTCTAAAAGGCGGAGGAGACCATGACCATAACCGAACTCTTGGCTCAATTCGCCAACCCCGAAACAATCAAAACCTTGTCCATCACCCACAAACTCCTGGCCGGGCTGGTGACTACCGTGCTCGGCATGGGTATCACCTTTATTGCCCTGATCCTCCTTCAGATACTCATTTCTTCGATGGACCGGCTGATCAATCGAGGCGTCGCCCCGAAAGATAACACACAAGCAACTCAAGCTTCAGTGAATAAAAAAAGCGATGTCCACGAAGCGCAAGATGACAACGAACTCGTGGCTGTCATTACCGGAGTTATCGCCATGCAATTGAAAACCTCGGTCGATACTATTGTTATTAAAAATATTGCAAAAATCGAAGATCGTTCCCCACTCTGGAACCGCGCGGGGATCATCGAGCAAATGAATAGCAGGCTCTAATAATGAGGGAGAACTCTAGGATGAAAATGTTCAGGGTAGTAGTTAACGGCAACGAATACGAGGTGGGTATAGAAGAACTCAAGGAAGGAAAGGCTACCCAGCCAACACAAGCAAAAACAATGTCACCCCCAAAACCTATTACGCCCCAACCGGCAGCAAGGGTCGAACCAGCCAAAGCGGCAATACCCGGCACCACCGGTGAAACGATAGTCGCACCAATGCCCGGGACAATCCTGCGAGTTGATGTCAGTATCGGTGCCTCCGTCGCCAAAGGGGACACGCTCCTGATCCTTGAGGCCATGAAGATGGAAAACGAAATTCTGGCGCCCAGTGACGGTGTCGTCGAGCAATTGAATGTGAGCCAAGGGGCTTCTGTAAACCCCGGCGATATTCTGGTAGTTTTGGCACCCTAAAGGAGGCACTTTCATGCTGGAACCAATTGTCGCATTTTGCAAAAGCACCGGGTTTGCTGCTCTGACACCCGGGGCGATCATCATGATGGGGGTAGCCTGCATACTCTTATATCTGGCTATTGTTAAAAAATTCGAGCCGCTCCTTCTTGTTCCGATAGCTTTCGGCGTCCTTTTGACCAATCTGCCCGTTGCCGGAATGATGGCGCCACCGATTTTGGAGATTAAGGATAACATGATCCACACCATCGAACCCGGCGGGCTCCTGTACTATCTCTACCAGGGTGACTGCTTAGGTATTTTTCCACCACTCATCTTCATGGGTGTCGGGGCGATGACTGATTTCGGACCACTCATCGCCAACCCCAAATCGCTTCTTTTAGGTGCAGCCGCACAGCTGGGTATCTTCATCACTTTTATCGGAGCCATCAGCTCCGGGCTCTTCAATGCCCAGGAAGCCGCCTCCATCGGAATAATAGGTGGTGCCGACGGCCCCACGGCAATCTTCCTTGCATCGAGACTTGCGCCGCACCTCCTCGGCCCCATCGCCATCGCCGCATACTCCTACATGGCTATGGTTCCTATCATCCAGCCTCCGATCATGCGGCTTCTCACCACCAAAAAAGAACGGATGATCCGGATGAGCCAGTTGCGTGAAGTCAGCAAACGGGAACGCATCCTTTTCCCGATAATTGTTACGGTGGTGGTATCTCTGATCGTACCACCTGCCAGCACGCTCATCGGCATGCTCATGCTTGGCAACCTGTTCAGGGAAAGCGGCGTCGTCGGCAGACTTGAAGACACATCCAAGAATGCCCTTATCAACATCATCACCATTTTCCTTGGAGTAACAGTAGGAGCAACCGCCAGCGCTGAACGGTTTTTAACGGTGCAAACTCTTGCAATTCTCGCCCTTGGAGTAACCGCCTTTGGTATCGGCACAGCCGGTGGTGTACTGCTCGCAAAGCTCATGAACAAATTTTTAAAGGTTCCCATCAACCCTCTTATCGGTTCGGCCGGAGTGTCGGCAGTACCAATGTCGGCAAGGGTCTCCCAGGTCGTCGGCCAAAAAGAGGACCCCGGCAACTTTCTGCTTATGCATGCCATGGGACCGAATGTTGCCGGTGTAATCGGATCGGCAGTAGCCGCGGGGGTACTGCTCTCACTTTTTGGTAAATAAAAGAATCCGCCTCCCGGCCTCTTCACTTATTCAGCGTCTGCCGCCAAGTATCGACCCGAGCACGCCGCGGATAATTGCCCGTCCCACCTGGCTTCCCACCGAACGGGCGGCGCTCTTGGCCATCGCCTCTACGACCCCTTCACGCCTTCTCGTTCCACCGCCAGTGAGTCCGCCGAACATTTCTCCCAATATGCCGCCAATGCCGCCCGCCGCTGCCGGAGAGTCCGAAGCGGTGCTCTCCGGTTTCGTCGCTGCTTTTTGGGTTGTTGCCTGTTCGGTTCGGGCCTTCAGTATTTCGTAGGCAGACTCCCGGTCGACGGATTTTTCGTACACTCCGGCAACCAGGGATGATCTGACCAGATGCGTTCGCTGCTCGGCATCGACGGGACCGATCCGGCCATGTGGCGGCATGATAAGGGCGCGTTCGACTATTCCCGGTTGCCCCCTCTCGTCCAAAAATGAAATCAAAGCTTCGCCAACTCCCAGTTCGGTGATGGCCTTTTCTTCGTCCAGCTCGCTGTTATCGCGCATTGTTTCGGCTGCCGCCCTGACCGCTTTCTGGTCGCGCGGCGAGAAGGCCCGCAGGGCGTGCTGCACTCTGTTGCCGAGCTGAGAAAGTACTTTGTCCGGAACATCCGCCGGATTCTGGGTTATGAAGAAGACCCCTACTCCCTTGGAACGAATCAAACGCACCATTTGTTCAATTTTTGCAAGCAGAACGGCAGGAGCATCGGTAAATATCAGATGGGCTTCATCAAAGAAAAACACCAGTTTCGGTTTGTCAAGATCGCCCGCCTCCGGCAGGTTCTCGAACAGTTCGGAGAGCAGCCACAACAACAGGGCTCCGTACATCTTTGGCGACTGCATCAATTTGTCGGCAGACAGGATATTGATAACTCCATATCCTTTGTCCGTCTGCATCAAGTCATCAATGTTCAGCATCGGTTCGCCAAAAACAATGTCTCCCCCCTGGCCCTCCAGCACCAGAAGCCCGCGTTGTATTGCTCCCACGCTGGCATATGAGATGTTTCCGTATTCGGTAATGAAAGTTTTTGAATTGTCGCCGACAAACTGCAACATGGCCCGCAGATCTTTAAGATCAAGCAGGAGGAGGCCATTGTCGTCAGCCACCTTGAACACCAGATTAAGGACGCCGCTCTGCGTCTCGTTCAGATCGAGCATCCGCGCCAGAAGCAGAGGGCCGATGTCGGATATGGTAGTGCGCACCGGATGGCCGGTCTCTCCGAACGGATCCCAGAGAGTAACCGGATATCCATGGAATGAATGGTCGGAGATAGCGAGTTTTTCCAACCTTTCGGTTACTTTTTTGTTGCCGCCGCCAGCCTGGGAGATGCCGGTCAGATCACCTTTTACATCGGACATGAAACAGGGCACTCCGATGGATGAAAACTGTTCCGCCAAAGTTTGCAGGGTAACGGTTTTTCCGGTGCCGGTGGCGCCGGTGATCAATCCGTGCCGGTTGGCCATAGCCGGCAGAATAAACAGTTCGGTCTGATCGTTCTTGGCAACGCGCAGTGGAGGGGTCATGTCATCAGCTCCTTTGAAATGGTTGGCAATTGTTTGTCGGATTGATCAAAAAGGCCTTGGCCGACCTCGATTTGCCGCGCCAGGCAAAAAGCGGCGACAAAGACCCGGCCGGGAGCTGTCAGTTGAGCCTCTTGCAAAATGAGGATTTTCGTTCAAAATCAAGGCATGCGAAAAATTTTACCGCAGGCATATAGTTAATATTCCGAGGATAAAATTTTGTGCATAACGCCGAGTTTGGGCGAAAAGACCGTTTTGCAAGAGGCTCAGTTTGCATTGATCTGGCCATGTCTTTTCCCCAGCACCTCCAGGGTGTCGTTGACCACGACAAAGGCGTCCGGGTCGATATCGAAGACGAGCTCCTTCATCTTCGACAGTTCGATCATGGTAATGATACAAAACACAACCTTCTTCTCACTGCCCGAATAAGCCCCGGTGCCCTGGAGAAAGGTCACCCCCCGATGCAGGCGACTGAGGATTTGCTCAGCTATTTCCTGAGAATGATCGGAAATGATGAAAATCGATTTACGTTGATTGAAGCCGGTCAGTACGTAATCGAGAACCTTGCTGCTGGTGTAAACCGAGACCAGGGAATACAGCGCCTGGTCAACACCGAAGCAAAAGCCGCCGCCGACCAGCACCAGGGCATTGGCAAGGAAGGTGGTAGCGCCGATGCGAAAGCTCCACTTGCGGTTGAGAAAGACCGCCAGGATATCGATGCCGCCCACCGAACCCCTCGACCTGAGGATAATCCCCCCACCCGCACCGCAGATGATGCCGGCGAGGATTGCCGCCAGAATCGGGTTGTCGATGGGGATGGGCGGAGGAACGATCAGGGCCGTCGCCACAGAGAATACCGCCATACCGAAACAAGTATAAAGGACGAATGTCCGGCTGACACTGAACCAGCCGAGCAGAATCAGGGGAATATTCAGCAGAAAATACATCAGTCCGATGGACAATCCGGGGACAAGGTAATGGAGGAGGAGAGCGACGCCGATGACCCCGCCGCTGATGAATTTCTGCGGCACCAGGATGGCGTTGACACCCACGGCAAAAATGCAACTGCCGGCGGTCAGCAGAAACAGGTTGAGGAGGAGTCGTTTCACGGTCTCGGATCGGCGAGGTTTGTTTGCCGTACCTCTGTGTTGCGGGCTTGTCATTTTTCTATAACCTGCGATTATCAATAACCTTTTTACCCTTACCGCCAATACGTTCCAGGGTTTTTTCCTCGACCAGCTTGACCTGCACTTGGATGCCGAGATCGGTGACCAGACGGTCCTGGATGGTGGCGGCCAGGGCCCACTGCTTGCGTATCTGGTCGGAAAACAGCAACTCGGTCACCTCGACCATAACCGTCAGCTGATCCTCATGATTTTCCCGATCGACGATGATCTGGTGCGGCGACTCGGTGCCGGTAATATCGGAAAGTGCCGCCTCGATCTGGGCGGGGAAGACATTCACCCCGCGAATGATCAGCATGTCGTCGGAACGACCGAGGATGCGGCTCATGCGGGTGAGTGTCCGGCCGCAGGGGCAGATGCCGGGCAAAAAGCGGCCGAGGTCGCGGGTGCGATAGCGAATAACCGGAAAGGCCTCCTTGGTCAGGGTGGTGATGACCAATTCGCCGATCTCCCCTTCAGCCACCGGTTCAAGGCTTGTTGTATCAAGGATTTCAACGAGGAAATGATCCTCGTTGATATGCAGGCCGTTGCATAAATGGCATTCACCGGCTACGCCCGGCCCCATGATCTCCGCCAGCCCGTAGTTGTCGGTGGCGGTAATACCGAGGCGCTGACTTATCTCCTTTCGCATCGTCTCGGACCAGGGCTCAGCCCCGAACACCCCGTACTTCAATGACAATTCGCTTGTATTTACACCCATATCCATCATCACATCGGCAATTTTCAAGGCATGCGACGGCGTGCAGACCAGGGCGGTGGTTTTGAAATCGCGCATGATGCGAATCTGCCGTTTGATATTGCCGGAGGAGATGGGGATGACCGAGGCCCCGAGCCGTTCGGCGCCGTAATGCAAACCGAGGCCGCCGGTGAAAATGCCGTAATCGTAGGCTATCTGCACCACGTCTTCGGCGCTCACCCCGGCGCCTGAGAGGATCCGCGCCACCAGATCCGACCAGTTCTTGATGTCGTTTCTGGTGTAGCCGACGACCGTGGTCATGCCGCTGTTGCCGGAAGTGGAATGGATGCGCACTACATCGCGCAGCGGCACGGCAAAAAGGCCGTAAGGATAATTGGCGTGCAGGTCCTCTTTCATGGTGAACGGCAGACGGCGCAGGGCAGCAAGCGAGGTGATGGCTTCGTAATCGATCTTGGCTTCGCGCAGTTTCCGCCGATAAAAGGGAACATGGGTTCCCAAACGATACAGGGTGGCCTGGAGCCTTTCCAGTTGCAGTTGTTCCAGGTCCTCCCTGGGCATGCATTCGAATTCCTGTTGCCAATACATAGTCGGTCCCCCAAGAGGAATTATAGCTGAGTTGAGCAGCTTGTCTGCCCATACGAAACTTATGCCCTTGCGGTATATAAGATAGCTGCCAGCCTAGTCTTTTTATAGTGTCTTTGAAAGTGGGATTTTCGGAAAGGAAAAACTTGCGGTAGGCGACAACAAACTTTAATCCTCCAGTTTTTCCCGTCCGAGGTAGGCCCGCTGCACATCCCTGTTGGCCAGCAGATCCTCAGCCGGCCCCTGGATGATGACCTTGCCGGTTTCCAGGACATAGCCGCGGTCGGCGATGGCCAGGGCCGCCTTGGCGTTCTGTTCAACGAGAAGGACGGTATTACCTTCTTCCCGGAGGCGAACGATGATCTGAAAGATATCGCGGATGATAAGCGGCGCCAGACCGGTGGAGGGTTCATCCATCATCACCAGAGACGGTTTGGACATGAGGGCCCGACCCATCGCCAGCATCTGCTGTTCACCGCCGGACAGAGTACCGGCCAGCTGCAACCGGCGCTCTTTCAGGATCGGAAATAATTCATACTGATGGTCAAGGAGGCGGTTCAGGTCTTTTTTGTGCTGCTTGGCCAGGGCGTGGCCGCCGAGGATGAGATTGTCGGCAACGGTCATCGAGGCAAAGACCTGCCTGCCCTCCGGCACCATGACACAGCCCCTGCCGGGGATTTTGGCTGCCGCAAGACGGGAGATGTCGTCGCCCAAGAAACGGATTTCCCCGGAGGTCGCACGGATCAGCCCGGCGATGGTGGCAAGCAGGGTGGTCTTGCCGGCCCCGTTGGCACCGATAATGGCGACGATCTCACCGACACTTACATGCATGGAGATATTCTTCAGCACCCGCAGCTTGCCGTATCCCGCCTCAAGATTGCGTATCTTTAACATGTGTCCTATTCGCCGAGATAGACCTTAATCACTTCCGGATCGCCTTGGATTACCGTCGGAATATCCTCGGCAATCTTCCGCCCGAAACTGAGAACGACAATTTCATC
>JANNQF010000058.1:0-7163 GCA_031441605.1 Deltaproteobacteria bacterium | reverse complement strand
TGTCCGAGAATAGCAATTTTCTCTCAGGTCGAGGCAAACTCGAAAAAATTCCCGGAGGCATATAGTTAATATTCCGAGGATAATTTTTTCGAGTTTAACGAAGATATGGGGGAAAAGGGCATTCTCGGACAGCCTCCTAGCAAAACCACCTTCTGCTTTTCTTGAGTTCGGCAAGGGGATAAAAGCGTCCCCGCCAGGTAATTCCCCCATTTTTCTGTACAACAATCGCTGACTTGCAAATGATATACATGGAAAGGTAGGGAGTCAGCAAGGCCCCGGGCAGGTACCAAGTCGGCAATCCCTGGCGACGGAGGCCAAAGAAAAAGGGTGCGAGCTTACCGGCAAGCGCCAACTGCCAGAAAAGCCTGGCCTCGGCCGCACCAAAAATCGCCCCCCAGAACGGCAGGATATTCACGACAAAAAGCAAGACCATTATCGGCGGAATGAGGCTTAGGTGGTAATGGACAAAGGAAAAGGTGTTTTTCTCTAAGCCGGCAATCATCGCCTTAACTGAATCATACCAGGGGACGGCAACAAAGCTGTCCCCCAGCAGGCAATCCTGGCGAAAGCCCTGTTCTTTGAGGATCTTGCCGAGCATCAGATCATCGACGGGATGCATGCGGATGCTTGTATGACCGCCGACCGCCTCATAGGCAGACTTTTTCACCAGGTTAAAGGCGCCGATGCCGATAAACTCGCGACTTCCTGGCTCCCTGACCCGCCACGGCCGGAAGGCCAGCAACAGGCCCAGGGCCATCTCAAAGATAAGGCAGTTGAGCAGCCAGCCACCGCCGCTGTTTTTGAAAAAAAGGGTGACATGGTCCAGCCGTTTATCAAGCATATAACGGATGGCGCGGCGGATGGTGGTTGGCTCCATGACCACATCGGCGTCGGTAAAGAGCAGATATTCGCCGCCGGCACGGGCCGCCCCTTGGGCCAGGGCATGGCTTTTGCCCAGCCAGCCTGGCGGCAGTTCAGTGATTTCAAGGGTTTTCAGACGAGGATGCGCGATCTGCAGGCGTTTGAGTACCTGACCGGTACTATCAACGGACCGGTCATTGACCACGAGGATTTCCAGATTGGTGTAGGTCTGGGCGAGGAGCGACAACACCGCCTGTTCGATATTATCCTCTTCGTTGCAGGCCGGGACGACGATGGTAACCGCCGGTGTAGTGGACAATTGGTCGGCAACCACATCGTCCAGTCGCCGCAGCTTGCGCACCCCGAGAGCCAGAATCATGGAGGAAGAAAGCTGCACTACACAGGAGAAAACGGCTAAATAAAGAGGAAACGACATGAGGAACTCCATAGATTTTGATGTCGTAGGATGAGTGTGTACAATGCACGGCTTTGGCTCCGCATCCTCAATATAGCTGTTACCCTTTTGTCGTATGTCGGAGTGGAGGCGGTACGATCCCTTACCTCGGTGAAGAAAAGTATTTTGGAATATATCGTTTCCCTGAACTACCGACAAGGCTTAACGACCAAAAAACCATTTATTATAAAGGGTAAGTGCTCTTATCGGTGCCGGTAACTTTATTCATCTGGAGAGCCCGAATACATGCAAAGTTTCCCCATCAAACAAAGGTCGTGCCTTGCTGGTGTTTGCCCAAAGCATCACTACAAAAATCTGGCAATAATCGGCAGAGATGGTAAAAAGGCAGATTCGGCAGCTTTCTCTTTCCCTTTGGATTGGCGGCACCACGAAAAGAGTACTTTCTCTTCCTCCATCTTCGATCACCCACCATCCCAGAACTGAATAACACAGAATCCGTCACTCAAGGCCCCAACCATGCACACAAAAAACTATCGCGAAATCCCCTATAATTTTACCTCCGCCGACGACAAACTGATCATCAACCTGCTCTTCGGCGCAGAGGTATGGGAGGATCTGGAAGAACTGCGCAGCCAGAGACTCACCGGCCGTTCAGCGCGGCTGGTCATGCGCTTTATGGGCGATCTCTTCATCCTCCGTCGCAACCCTTTCCTCTTTCAGGAACTGCTCGATCTGCCGGGCAAGCGGCAGCGATTTTTCGACACCGCCAGCGAAGATCTTTCGATCATCGAGGAAGCGGCACGCATCGGCAGGGTCGGTACGGAACGCAGTGCCAAGGTGCTGCGTCTGGTCGCCATCTGCCGGCAGCGACTTACCGAATTGAAGAAAGAAATCCACGACGCGCCGGCATTTCGCGCCCAGATGCTGAAAAAACTCGGTGCGGTCATCGGCAACGACAACGTCCGCTTCGACCCCTTCACCCTCATCAGCCACGCCACCGACGCCACCGACTGGCGCCTCTTCCTGCCGCTGGCGGTATTGCGGCCGGAAACCGAGGAGCAGCTGCCGGGGTTGATGCAGGCGGTGGCCGAGTTGGGCCTTTCGATCATCCCCCGCGGCGGCGGTACCGGCCTTACCGGCGGCAGCGTGCCGGTGACCAGCAACTGCGTCATCTTCAACACCGAGAGGCTGACGAAGATCCACGACATCACCTATATCGACTTCCCCCACCTCGGCCAAGGGACCAAGATTCCGGTACTGAAAGTCGAGGCTGGAGTCGTCACCTCCGATGCCATGGCCCACGCCGCAAAGTACAACCTGGTCTTTGCCACCGACCCGACCAGCGCCTGGGCCTCGACCATCGGCGGCAACATCGCCGAGAACGCCGGCGGCAAGACGGCGGTGCTCTGGGGCACGGCCATCGACAACATCCTTGCCTACACCATCGCCATGCCCGGCCGGGGCCTTTTAACCGTGCGCCGGGTGAACCACCCGATGCGCAAGATCCTGCCCGACGACAATGTCCATTTCCAGGTTGTCGAGCAAAACGGCTCCGTTCTCCGCGAGGTGCACCTCACCGGCACGGAACTGCGCAAAAAGGGGTTGTGGAAGGACATCACCAACAAGGCCCTGAAGGGTTTGCCGGGTTTCCAGAAAGAGGGCACCGACGGCATTATCACCTCCGGCGAATTTGTTCTTTACCTAGCCTACGAGAAAAAGATCACCTTCTGCCTGGAATTTTTCGGCGAGGATATGGATGAGGCCAGCCGGGTCATTGTCGAGATCTCCGAAGAATTCGTCAACGTCGGCGAAGAGGCGCTTATGGCCCTGGAACACTTTGACGAGGAATATATCCGCGCCATTAAATACAAATTCAAGGCGGCGCGCAGCGAACATCCGAAGGCGGTGCTGCTCATCGACATGGTCGGCCACAGCAGCGCCCAGGTGCTGCGTGGCAAGGAGCGGTTGGAAAGGCTCCTCCTGCCCTATAAAAACACCGAACTGTTCACCGCCCAGGACGCCGACGAGGCCACCCGTTTCTGGCGCGACCGCAAGCGGCTGGGGGCCATTGCCGCCCGCACCAACGCCTTTAAATTGAACGAAGACATCGTCCTGCCCCTGCCGGCCTTGGCCGAATTTGCCCGCTACGTCGATGGCTACAATATTGACGAGGATATCCATAATAAGGTCCAGTTCATTCAGCGGATTACCGAATATCTGGAGACCGCCGAGCCCATCGAGGACCCGGACTGGCTGGAGGCAAAAATTCCCAAGGCCAACGATCTGTGCCGGGAGACTCTCGAAAAACTGGGTCTGCGCAGCAAGGAATCGATGCGCAACGCCGTCGATATCAAAAAGCTCCTGGCCGACCTTCTCGAACTGCTGAGCGGCTACAGCAAGGTCAGCGGCATAATCGAGTCCATTTATGCCGAGGTACGTTCCAGACGGATTATCATCGCCACCCATATGCACGCCGGCGACGGCAATATCCATGTTAATATTCCGGTATTTTCCAACGACCGCAGCATGATGAAACGCGCCGAAAAAACCGCCGAGGATATCATGGCCAAGGCGGTCGAACTGGGCGGCGTGGTCAGCGGCGAGCACGGCATCGGCATCACCAAGATGAAATTTTTAGATAAATCCCGCCTCGACGAACTGCGCCGCTACCGGCAGGAAGTCGATCCGCAGGGCATCATGAATCCGGGAATGCTCAATGACCCGACGATCATCGACAAGGTCTATACCCCGTCGTTCAACCTGCTGGAACTGGAGGCAAAAATCCTCCAATACGGGTCGCTGGCCAAGCTTTCTTCGATGATCTCCACATGCATTCGCTGCGGCAAGTGTATGCCGGTATGCTGCGTCTACCATCCGGGCAGCAATATCTTTTTCCATCCACGCAATAAGAACTTGGTTATCGGCTCGCTTATCGAAGCCCTGCTCTACGACATGCAGCGCTCGCACCTGCCGCGCTTCAACCAGCTGAAAAACCTTGAAGAAATTGCCGACCATTGCACCATGTGCCGCAAATGCCTGGCCCCCTGCCCGGTGGATATCGACACCGCCGAGGTAAGCCTTTTAGAGCGGGAGATCCTCAGCGATCTCAGCTACAAGCATACTGCGCCGGCGACCTTGATGTCCCTGTATTACCTGAAGATACGAAACCGGAGTTTCAACCGGGTCTTCCGTAAAGGGGTTTTGGAATGGGGTGGCACCATTCAACGTCTGGCTGCGCAGGCCTATAAGAAAGCACCGCCGGCGCTCACCGAAAAGCGCTGGCGATTCCTCAATATGTTCAAGTCACCGATGATGCCGGTGTCAAAAACCAGTCTCGGCGCCAGATTACCGTATTTTTCCGAGCGCGAAGCGCTGATGATCAACCCCGAAGGGCAGGTCAAAAAAACCGTCTTTTATTTTCCGGGCTGCGGTTCGGAACGCATGTATGCCGACGTTGCCACCGCCGCCATCTACTTGCTGGTTAAAAACAACATCCGCGTCATCATTCCACCGCTGTCGCAATGCTGCGGTTTTCCGGCCAGGGTCAACGCCAAAAAGAGGATGGCGGCGATCATGAACCTGCGCGATACCATTATCCTCACCCAGATCCGCGAGATGCTCGGCCACATGGTGTTCGACGCCTTTGTCGTCAGTTGCGGCACTTGCCGCGAGGCATTGCACGACATGGGTGTCAGCGAAATATTCGACTGCGCCATGGCCGATGTGTCGCAGTTTGTCATGGAAAATGCAAATGGCCAGTTCGGTGCCCGACGGCCGGAGATGATACTTTACCACGCACCCTGTCACGATTCCTTTGACGGCGCCGGACCAAGTCTTCTCGGTCGACTGTACAAGGAGGTCAAGAGCGTTGACAATTGCTGCTCCGAGGCGGGAACACTCGCGGTCTCAAGACCCGACATTGCCCATGCCATGCTTGAACGCAAGCGCGAATCGCTCACCAAGGCCCAGGTTGGCAACACCGCCACAATCATCGCCACCAACTGCCCGTCCTGCCTGTCCGGGCTTGGTCGCAACCGGGAGATGGGGGTGATGCCAAAGCATATGACGGTTGTGTTGGCTGAGGCTCTGGGGGGAGAGAACTGGATGAATGATTTTACTCGACTGGTGTCTGGGGCTGAGAAGGTTACCTTTTAGGATGAGGGGCGAGGCATGAGGCAAAGGTGTTCATGGATAAGCTCATCAGCCAAATTCATATTTTGCTGTTAGGAATCTGGGCAAGCAGAAGTTCCAAGATTTCAGTAGGAAGGTTATCATGCAGGCCGGAAGAATATTTAAACCTTTAATATGGCAACTTTAACCGTACACCTTGAATCGGAGTCTGTTCCCATGCAAAAACATCTTTCAGAGAAAAACGGACGCGAAATCCGGTTTCTACGATTAGCAACCTACCTCAAATATACCGCTATCAATCAGATCGGAACATGCACTGGGATTTTCAAGAGGAAATAGATGCCCATATGCTCTATCTTCTTTAAAGATTGTATTGGAGCAAAGAACCTGCCACCTTTGCCACATAGATTCTGTGAAAAAAATTGATGGCTTGCCTCGAATAACTACGCAAGGCGTTTTCAATTTCTTAATGCTCCTGAACACGTTGGCCGGTTTGGTATAGTTGTGGGCCTCCCATACCTTAGGAAAAGCTAGTATTGCGTTTCATCAATATATTTACAAAACAGGCAAGCGGCTTTCTTCGAACTTTGTCCAGCGATGCACAACCGGTGATGCGTTTATTTCGGCAACCCCTCGCATGATTTGCTCTTTCAATTCGGCCTTCGAGTCAACCCGAATGTGACGCAGAAAGGTGCGCGCCATTTTACCAAAGAGTGTTTCCACCAAATTGAGCCACGAACCATGCTTCGGCGTGTGGACGTAGACAAAACGGTTGGGCTTTGTCTTTAGAAATGTCATCGTTTCCTTTGAGATATGGGCTGAGTGGTTATCCAAAATCACCCTTATGATGCATTCTGGAGGATAGTACTCATCAAGTTCCTTGAGCAACGAGATGAACTCACGACTCCGGTGACGTTCATGCACCTGAGCCGTCACATGTCCCGTATGGAGGTCAAGAGCTGCCAGAATTGAAACAGTGCCCAATCGCTTGTATTCATAGTCTCTACCGATGGATGAATGTTTCGAGGCCACCGGTGCAAGATCTTTGGCAATATTTCTAATTGCCTGAACTCCCGGTTTTTCATCTGCTGAAACTGTTACCATCTCGGGCACTGCGGAAGATGTGGCTTCCGTGGCATTTTGAAAATTGACATCTTGGTACACAAGGAGGATGTCTTGCATTTTTCGCTCAAAATCCGGATCTCGGCGCTCGAGGTAATACTTGATCTTGTGGGGCTGCAAAGCTTGTGCCTTCAATATCCTATGGATAGTGGCCTTCGATGCGCGCCACAAACAGGAGTGACCGGCATCAGGGGCAAATTTTCTTGTATGCTCAGCCAGTTGGCTTTGCGACCACACCTCTGCAGCATATCCAAGTTCTTTGGGTTTCGTGCAGGCCAAGTTAACGACCCAGGCCTTTGCCTCCTCTGTGATCTCAGGTTTTTTCGGCGAATGCGGCATGTCCTTCAACCCACGCTCCGGTCCGGCGGCAATTGCTTTGTCGATGCATTTATAGATTGTCGGCCTACTCACTCCCAAGCTCTTTTGGATGGACACAATGCTTTCTCTCTCGGCGTACCGAAGAATAATTGAAGCACGCTCAACTTCTCTGGCGGGTGCTGTCCTGCTTCGCGAGATTCTCTCAAGCTCCTGCTTTTGCTCCTCGGTCAGATCAATCGCTGGTCTTTTGCTCGTGCGTGCCATAGGCGGAACCTCCTTCTGAAGGGAATAGTTCCGTATGTATGACAGCGCAAGG
>JANNQF010000057.1:0-17571 GCA_031441605.1 Deltaproteobacteria bacterium | reverse complement strand
ACTCGCGTTCAATATGCTGAATTATTTGATAAAAATATGATTTATACTTAAACCAAGACCGCTATTCCAGAAACTGAGCTATGATGTTGCTAGGCAATTGCTCAAAGCTGACGCATGCTGCTCATTTTGCAATAGGCTCATAATTATAGAACAATCGGCTGTCGAGCTCCTTGTTCCACTGTGAAGTGAGAATCGCACTGCCGCGAATGTAGCGTACATCACCATCAAAATCTTTATCGGCTGTGGGTGAGGCTATCCTTAAATATTTACTGAAATCAGCTTCGCTGATATTGCGGGCAAACGAGCCTTTCACAGCCAGAAGACTTGCCATCGGCAGCCGTTGCGTCAGTCGGCCGCTGAAGTTGTAGCTGTAGTTATCAACCGGGGTACTGTATTCCTCGATTACCGAACCAAACCGGAGAGTGAAAAGATCGGCTTCATTATCGAAAAAGCTGTATCCGGCAGTCAAGGCTGCATTCGTCTCTTTGCTGCGATATCCCGTCTCGACCATTGTGTTATATGTGGTGTAGTCAATCGGTGCGGGCAGCTCAAAGGTCGCGGTGGTGGCATAAAGGCCACGGGCTTTCAACCCTTCTTTGCGTTGTTGATCCGCGGACACCTTTAAGTAAAACGGATTCTCAGTATCAACCGTGAAGTCAACACCGGTCTTTTTCACCTCGACCATGCTGTCGAAAGAACCCCATCTAGCCACCGCCGGAACGGTTGCCGGGACACGCACGACGTCGTTGCCGACACCTGTGGCAGGGGTCAGCTGGTCATAGGACAAATGGTGCGTCAGTTCATCGTAGAAAAACTCACCTTTGAAAAGTCCAAAAACTCCCCACTTCATCCCATAGGACTGGTCATCCAATGCCGGGTTTTCAACATTAAACCCCATATAGGAGGTGTCGGTGCTCATCAGCACGTCGGCACTGCCGAACAATCCATCGCTTTTGTCGCGATATTCGTTGAATTTTGCGCTTTCCTTATCGTCAAAGTCGTTCAACTGGACACCTAAATTCACTTCGCCACGAACCTCTGCAAAGCCGATTGTCGGGATAAAAACAGGTAAAGTCAATGCAATGAGAATCATCCGTTTCATGGTTATCCTCCTTATCGGACATAGCGCAGGCCGGCGCCGCTCGGTGAATTAGAGCCATGGATGGCCGCCGTATGACAACGCATGCAGTCAAATCTGCCGGTGAATGGCGCTTTATCGTCATAAGCGGTACCGGGATGACGTGACCAATCGTGGCAATTCTGGCACAGTTGGGGAATTCGCTCTGTCAATAATTTTTCATGGGAGCTACCATGTACAGCATGGCAAATCTGACAATTCTCTTCTGCCGGGGGATGAGCAAACACCGACGGACCGCGCTTGTCGGCATGACACTTGAAACACAGTTCCCGTGAGTCATCGGCATTAACCATAAATTTATTCATGCTGCCGTGCGGGGAATGGCAGGACGAGCATTTGATTTTCCCCTCCAGTATCGGATGATGCGACCGCTTGTTTACCTCAATCTTGACATCTTTGTGACAGCCGAAGCAGACTTCAGGTTCGTTGGGCTTCTGTCTGCCACCGACATGCAGGTCATGGCAGGAATCGCAGGATACGTCGTTGCGCTTATGGGCACCCATTTCCCACAAGTCCATGCCAGGGGTTCTCTCATGGCAAGTGAGACATTTTGCTGATTTTTCAACGGCATCGACTTGCTTGTCAAAGGTGAAGATATCCACGCCCCGACCACCACCTTTTTCCACGTGTTTAGCCCCTGGACCATGACAGGTTTCGCACGCGTCCTGCGACTCAGGTCCTTTAATAGCTTTCTTGAAATGGACCGATTTTGCATAGCTCTCATATTGTTTTTCATGGCAATCTTTACAGGTTTCCGCACCGATAAAACCCAGTGCCGGATCTGCACCCTGCATACTTGCAGCAGCGCCCACCGCCTGAGAAAAAGAGAACAAAAGCAGGCTCAGCGGGAATATGATCAAATAAATGTACTTTCTCTTCATAGTGCCTCCAGAATTATCTTGGTAATTTTCGGCAAGTTTCAGCACGTCTCACCTTATTTGACATTCTTAACCAGACGAAAACCGAGGGCATGATGGCCGAAGTCCGGTGAAAGCCCCACACGATGAGAGCTTCTTATCCCGAGAGGCCCGTTGCTCCAACCGCCACCGCGCATGACGTGATACTCTCCCGATCCTTGGTAGACCGGATTGTCTTTGGGGAGCTTTCCATACGCCTCACTGTTATAAACGTCCTCGCACCACTCCCAGACATTGCCCAACATATCGTTCAAACCATAATTGTTTGCCGTAAAACTACCGACCGGCGCGGAAACTGCAAACCCGTCGTCACAGAAAAATGTTGTCCATTTAGGCCGTTGTTTTTTGGCAGTCAGGTCCGCTACATTTGCATACTTGCAGGCCGCGTCGGGATTGCTCCCCCAAAAGCGGCTCTGCTTGGATCCGGAACGGGCTGCATATTCCCACTCGGCTTCAGTCGGAAGTCGATAGGTTTGACCCGATTTCTGGGAAAGCCATTTAGCAAAAGTAACAGCATCCTCCCAGGATACATTGACAACCGGCTGTTTTTCTCCATCAAGACTCATTCCTTCAGAGATACCGCTGTTATGCTGGGGCTTGAATTTCTTAAACTGCTCGTTGGTTATTTCATCTTTACCGATATAAAAATCGGATACACACGCCTCATGCACCGGCCTTTCGTTAGAATCTCCATCACCAACCGAATCACCCATTTCAAAACAGCCGCCTTTTACAAAAATGAATTCAATCCCTGTTGAAGGGTCGACATAAGGACCCTCTGCACTCACGACTACCGCGACAGCCAAGAAAAAAACAACCAGCAAAGCACCGGGCATTTTCAAAGTCATCCTGCACCCCCTCCGTCACATTGGTTTATTTGGTCTTTCAACCTGTAATTGACGACCCGCCTGAGAGATCGCCACCAAACAAGCACGAGACAATACATGTCTGTGGAAAATAACGAGGATAGCCTTTTACTGTGGCGGAACCGAATATTCCGGCGCAACCGCCGGAAATGCTTTCTGTTTAGTGCCTTACAGATTATTTTCATTCATAAAAAACAAGAAAATAATCTGCGAAAGACACTTATCCCGCTTGTCGGGGTTAGATGAAAATATCAACTTTACACCTAACCGGCCGAAATGTGGTTATTATGGAAGAACAGGAATAGGATGCTTAATGTATCAATGCTTTGAATGAACAAATGATATTACGGTTAAGACGAAAAAGTCAAGTTCTTATCTGCTTATTATACAAATCTACCGTCAAGCAGTGTATAAGTCCTTAACTTTGCGAATCGAAGACGGACCATTGATAGTCTCGTCATGGTGCTCGTGCCAAAGGGATATCATCTGGTCAACGAATGAGATCCGCCGCCTCTTGATCCCCCGGCAGTCCCCGTAATTGCAGATAAGTACGAATTTTCTCCTTATCTGTTGCCGATTTTTTCTGGGCAAGATTGGCCTTAGCCGACAATGACTCAACCCGCACCGCAACAACGGCACAGCGAGCGACAGCCGGAGTAGCGGCGGTAATTGCGGCAAACGCCGGATGGTTTTCATGGCAGGCCATGAGGGCGTTGAGGGCCTCCACCTTCTCGGTTACATCGACAATGATTTCCGCCCGACCACGAATGACCACCGACTGATAAAATTGTCCCACATCGCAGACCGGCATACTCGCATCATAGCCGGTATCAAGATAGGCAAGAGGTCGGTCGACGGCAAAGCAAACCTTTGGCTCGCGTTGCAGATTGTCGAGTTTTTCGCCCTGCAAGGCGCAGTGAAAATAAATCGATCCTCGCAGGTAAACATAGTTCACCGGGGTGATGTAGGGATAGCCGTCCTGCCCGATGGTCGACAATCTGCCGATTCTCGACCCGAGCAAGATTGCGCCAATGTCCTTCTTATCGGTTACCTCATTGAATTTTCTGCGCATTATTATTCCTTATTTGTCAATGTATCTATTCCAAGAATAGGAGTACGTTCTCCAGCTTTCCTATTTCCATAACTGGAAAATCTCGGCGATTCCCCGGCGGGCAAGACCGGTTATGGCCGAATAGGCCGCATCGGAAAAGGGTTTATTTTCAGCGGTGGCCTGGATCTCTATCCATCGACCGTCTCCGGCCATGACAAAGTTGGCATCGGTTTCAGCGGCAGAATCCTCGGCATAATCGAGGTCAAGGAGCGGCGTGCCATCGACAATTCCCGCAGAGATAGCAGCCACCGGCAAGATCGCCGGGAGTTTTTCCAGCTTCTTTTCAGCCACCAGCTTTATCAAGGCATCGCGCACCGCCAGGGCTGCGCCGGTAATCGAGGCGGTCCTTGTACCGCCGTCGGCGTTGATCACATCGCAATCCACCCGCAGGGTACGCTCACCGATGGCGGCCAGATCGACCATCATCCTCAGGCTTCTGCCGATCAATCGCTGAATTTCCATGGTGCGACCAGACTGCCCCTGGGTTTCGCGGCGATAGCGACTGTTGGTGGCACAGGGAAGAACGCCATATTCGGCAGTGATCCACCCGCGCCCGCTATTCTGCATGAAGGGAGGCACCTTCTCTTCAATCGATACACCGCAGAGCACATGGGTGTTGCCCATGCGGATCAAAACCGAGGCGTCAGCCTGGTATTGCACCCCCCGCTCAAGAGTGAGCGGCCTGAGACAGTCCGGCTGTCTGTTGTTGCTTCTCATGGTTCTCCGTTCATTGGTATTAATACCTTTAGACAGCTGACCGCCCGTTACATCGAGTTTCTAGAATATCCTTTCGGCCATATTACACAAAACAGGCCTGGTACGCCTGCGTGGCACACCAAGCCTGTTTGCCTTCTCTTTGTTTTCTTCTACTTTTCCTCGTACTGCAATCATTTTTTCTTTCTCTGACGATGTACATCATAAAAAGAGGTTTCTTTTTGTGTGTCGATGTTTTTTCTGCACAGATAGAGAGAACCTGTTTATTTTGTAGGTGAATTCAATGGCAGTGCCGTTTATAATACCTCTTTTTTTAGAAATTTTTTTAACTTATGGCTCTAAAAATCCTCAGAAAATCTTCATCTTCTACCAACAATATAATTTTACCATCCTATGCATAATCTCTTCACCTACGGATCACTGATGAGCAGTGATATCATGTACCATGTGGCCGGCTGCCCGGCCAACTTCGTTGCAGCAACCCTGAAGGACTTCAAGCGTTCGAGGATTCGCGGCGAAGAATATCCCGGCATAGTCGCCCATCCGGGAGCCGAGGTCGAGGGTATCCTGTACCTTGACCTTGCTCCAACGGCAATTGAGCGACTCGACACCTTTGAAGGTGCGCAGTACTCCCGACAGGAGGTGCAGGTGATGACCCAGGATGGGCCATGCCCGGCCATGTCCTATGTTATAAAACCCGAGTATAGCGATCTTTTAACCGGGGAGTTATGGAGTTACTCGCACTTTCTCGCCGTCGGCAAAGCCAAGTTCCTTGAGGCCTATCTCGGTTTTCGAAAGATCTGATTTTTTTTCTGCTCCCTTCCAATTTGCGCAAAAATAGTTGTATAAAGATTACGAGAGAGAATAAAAACCTCAGCAACGCTGAGTTTTCCAATTAAAGGAGCAAGGTATGAAGAACATGAGACTGGCAATGAAAATAGGCATTGGCTTCGGCATCATTATCCTCCTGACCTTGACAGTTTCCCTTTTCGCATGGCGAGGCTTGACCACGCTGGATCAGGGCGTGTCCGATTTTCGCGGTATAGCAAGCCAAACTAATCTCATTGGCCGCATCCAGGCCAATATGCTCATGGCACAGGTCAGTGTTAAGGATTTTCTCATCTCCGGTACGGAGAATGACAGCAAACGCTACAAAGGGTTTCTCGATAAGAGTAAAGAGTTCATGACAACTGCCGGCCAGACCACAAAAAACCCGGAACTGGCGCAAAAATTGACCGCCGTCGATGAAAAAATCGTAAATTATGACAATACCTTCGGCAAAATCGTCGTCTTTAAAAGCGAACTGGATCAGTTGGTGGCAAACCTCGATAAACTTGGGGTAACCATGGAGCAGACCCTTACCGATTTGATGGATAAGGCCGCCAAGACAGGCGCGACAAGTACCGGATACACCGCCGGCCTGAGCATCCGCCGCCTGCTCCTCGGCAGATTGCACGTCAGTCGTTTTCTCGACACCAGTTCCGCCACCGACGCCGAGTTGGTGGTCACAGACTTGACCGAGTTGGAACCGGTATTAAAAGATTTGAAGGACGCCCTGCTGCGGGTGGAGTGGCAGGCAATGGTCGTTGATATAAATAAGAATCTGGCAGAATACCAGGCAAAATTCACCCTTCTGGTTGCCAAAACCAATGAGCGCAATGCCCTCGTAGGTAAATCACTCGATAAACTGGGTCCGGAAATCAGCAGTGCCGCCGACAGCATCAATTTAAGCTATCTTGAGACTCAGAACGAGTTGAGTCCAAAATTGGCCGCCGCCAGCAGCTCTGCACTCATTACCATGCTGGTTGTCTCCGCCATCGCCATCATCTTTGGCATCACTATAGGAATCTTCCTCACCAGGGCCATTACCGGCCCCATCCGCAAAACCGCCGCCTTTGCCGAAACCATGGCCAATGGCGACTTCACCAAGAAGCTTGATGTCAATCAAGCGGACGAGATCGGTGTCATGGCCGCCTCCCTCAACACCATGGTCTTCCAGCTTGGCTCCATGGTCAAGGAGATCGTCGACGGAGTCAATACTTTAACAGGCTCCTCTTCGGATCTCACCGCCATTTCCACACAACTAAATAGCGCTGCACGGGAAACCTCGACTAAATCGACAGCAGTTGCCGGCGCCGCCGAGGAGATGAATTCCAACATTCAGTCGGTTTCTGCAGCCATGGAAGAAAGCGCAAGCAATGTCGGGATCGTTGCCACCGCAACTGAAGAAATGACAGCAACCGTCAATGAAATCGCCAAAAATGCCGAGAAGGCCAGGTCAATCACCGCAGCTGCGGTCAATCAATCGCAGCAGACTTCAACAAAGATGGCTTCTCTCGGAGAATCCGCCGGAAAAATCGGCAAAGTAACCGAAACCATCACCGAGATCAGCGAGCAAACTAATCTTCTGGCCCTCAATGCAACGATTGAGGCAGCAAGGGCGGGAGAGGCGGGCAAGGGTTTTGCCGTCGTCGCCAATGAAATCAAGGAACTGGCCAAGCAGACCGCCATAGCCACGGTAGATATCAAAAATCAAATTGATGAGATGCAGACCACCACAGCTTCAACCATCACCGATATTGAAAAGATATCAAAGATCATCGAAGATATCCATGAAATGATCAACACCATCGCCACCGCTGTCGAAGAACAATCGGCTGCGACCAATGAAATTGCCAACAACATTACCCAAGCTTCTCAGGGCATTGCCGAGGTCAATGAAAACGTGGCTCAAAGCACCGTTGTGATTACCGAAATCACCAGGGAAATAGCCGATATCAATGTCCAGTCGGTACAGGTCGAAAACAACAGCAATCAGGTTCAGAACAGCGCCACCGCTCTCTCCGAGCTCTCTGTTCAGTTGAAATCCTTGGTAAATCGATTTAAGGTTGGATGATCTAGCTGGTTTTACTCAGCAGCACTTTTATCCCGAGGAGAACCATAGCGCCGCCCAGCACCCTGTCGATCCAGTGTCCGGCTCGCTGAAACCGGCTGTTTATCGAAGGAATCGACAACACGAGAACGACAAAGGAAAACCAGGCGAGTTGAATAACCATTATCCAGATGCTGAAAATTGCCAGTTGAAAAGTAGGCATCTCGGGTGAAAGCACCAGGGTAAAGAGGGAAAGAAAATAAATCGGCGCCTTAGGGTTCAGCGCGTTACAGAGAAATCCCGCACCGACTGTCCGCAGGGCCGACCGAGGTGGCCCTTGCACCACCGGCACTCGCCTCCCGACCGAGGCTTTGGACCTGAGTCCTCGTAGCCCAAGATATATGAGATAGCTGCCGCCGAGGAGTTTCACCCACCACAGCAGGTTTGCCGAATGGGCGATGAGAGTTGCCAGGCCAAAAGCCGAATAGCCAATGTGCACGGATAAGCCCAAAGCAATCCCCAGGCTGCACAGGAGACCGGTGCGCCTGCCACCCGCCAGGGTCTGCTGCGTGACAAAAACAAAGTCCGGCCCAGGCGATGCAGCGGCCAGGGTGTGCACGACCGTCAGTACTACCAGTCCGTTGATAATTTCCATATTATTCGGTTTCTTTTTTCAACCAGAGTACAACCTACAGCTGACGCTTGTCGATAACCCGCGCCGCCTTGCCGTTAAAGCGCTCCAGGGACCGTTCCTCGACAAGCCTGATCTCCACTCCAACGCCCAATTCCGAGGCCATGCGTTTCTTGATGGTTTCCATCAGGGCCCGCTGCTTTTTCATCTCATCGAAAAAGATCGACTCGACAACCTCGACCATGACCGTCAGCTTGTCCTCGTTATTCTCCCTTTCAACGATCAAGCGATAGTGGGGCTCGGTACCCTCGATCTCAAAAAGAATTGCCTCGATCTGCATTGGGAAGACATTCACCCCTTTGATAATGAGCATATCATCTGAACGTCCCAACACCCGGCTCATCCGCACAAAGGTTCGGCCGCAGGGACAAGGCTCTGGGAGAAGGCGGGTCAGATCCCGCGTTCGGTAACGAATGACCGGAAAGGCTTCTTTGGTAAGCGTTGTAAGCACCAATTCCCCCACTTCACCAGGCGCCACCGGTTCCAGAGTGTCGGGATTGAGTACCTCAACCAAGAAATGATCTTCGCTGATATGCAATCCGTTGCATTCCCGGCACTCGCCGGCGACACCCGGCCCCATGACCTCGGACAATCCGTAGTTGTCAGTTGCACGAATCCCCAGTCGTTCGTTAATTTCCTGACGCATCGCCTCGGACCAAGGCTCGGCGCCGAAAAGACCGTAACGCAGCGACAGGCCGTTGGCATTGACCCCCATGTCCATCATCACGTCGGCCATTTTCAGGGCATATGAGGGTGTGCAAACCAGTGCGGTGGTCTTGAAATCCTGCATGATCTGGATCTGCCGCTTGGTATTTCCCGAGGAAATGGGAATAACCGAGGCACCCAATCGCTCGGCGCCGTAATGCAGACCAAAGCCGCCGGTAAAAAGGCCGTAACCAAAGGCAATCTGAATGACATCGTCGGGTGTCACCCCGGCGCTGCAGAGAATCCTCGCCACCATATCGGACCAGGTGACGATATCGTTGCGGCTGTAGCCTACGACCGTCGCCGTCCCGGTCGTCCCCGATGAAGAATGAACTCGTACGACATCGCGCAGCGGCACGGCAAAAAGACCGTAGGGGTAATTATCGCGGAGATCTTGTTTGGTGGTGAACGGATAGCTGCGCAACTCTTCGAGATGGGTGAGCTGCTCCGGATGGAGCTTCATCTCGTTGAATTTCTTTCGGTAAAACGGCACATTGGCACCCACCCGTTTGAGGGTGCCGGTAAGCCGCTCAAGTTGCAGTTTTTCAAGCTCCGGCCGTGGCAGACACTCTTGATCTTTTTGCCAGTACATTGCGGTCCAATTCTAACAGGTTATGGTTTTGAGGGCCTGGCACAAAAGCGCAGGCCATAGGCTATTACAGATTACAGGCTGCAGATCTGTTCACGGCTGAGAATGGTGAAACCGTCTTTTAAGAGGGTGCTCATCGCCTCCTCCATCTTCTCAAAACGAAAGATCAGTACGGCATTTTCCCCGGTTTTGTTGACAAAGGCATACATGTACTCAACGTTGATGCCGGCATCTTTGATGCATTTCAGAACCCTCGCCAGGCCCCCGGTTTTGTCCTCGACCTCGACCGCCAAAACCTGGGTCTTGCCGACGGTAAAACCGTTTTCACGCAGCACTGCTTTGGCCATTTCAACCTTGTCGACGATGAGCCGCAGGATGCCGAAATCGGCGGTATCGGCCACTGAAAGGGCGCGAATATTGATGGCATTTTCAGCCAGGATGGCAGTAATTTCCGCCAACCGTCCGGATTTGTTCTCTAAGAATACGGCAATTTGTTCTACCAGCATGATATCCTCTCTCTCAAATTTTACGTTTGTCGATAACCCGCTGCGCTTTGCCTTCACTCCGCTCTATGGTCCTCGGTTCAACCAGTTTGACCTTGCAGGTGACCCCGAGCAGATCCTTGATCTCTTTCTGAATATGCTTGCTCAGATTTTCCAGCACGCGTATCTCGTCGGAAAAGAGTCCCTCGCTGACTTCCACCTGCACCTGCATGGTGTCGAGATTTCCTTCCCGTTCAACGACAATCAGATAATGCGGCTCAACCCCCTCGATACCGACGAGGACATGCTCCACCTGCGACGGGAAAACATTGACGCCGCGGATGATCAGCATATCGTCGGTTCGCCCGGTAACTTTTTCCATCCGCACCAGGGTCCGACCACAACCACAGGGCTCGTAAATAAGCCTGGAGATATCCTTGGTGCGGTAGCGGATGATCGGAAATGCCTCTTTGGTAAGGGTGGTGAAGACCAGTTCGCCCTTCTCGCCCGGCGGCAGTACCGCACCGGTCTCAGGATTAATTATTTCCGGCAGAAAATGGTCCTCACAGATATGCATGCCGCGATCGGTAACCAGACATTCCTGGGCGACCCCCGGCCCCATCACCTCGGAAAGGCCATAAATATCAGTGGCTTTCAGATTCAGCTTACGTTCCACTTCCTCGCGCATGCTTTCACTCCATGGCTCGGCGCCAAAGATCCCCACCCGAAGCGACAACGACTTTGGATCAATCTTCATGGCATCCATGGCATCGGCGAGATTTAAGGCATACGAGGGCGTAGAGAGCAGCACGGTCGAGCCAAAATCACGCATGATATTGATCTGTCGCTTGGAATTGCCGCCGGATACCGGAATAGCCGTCGCCCCCAGTTTCTCGATGCCGTAGTGGGCACCGAGACCGCCGGTGAAAAGGCCGTAGCCGTAGGCGTTATGGATCATATCGCCCTTGGTGGCACCGGCGCAGCACAGGGCTCTTGCCATAACACCGGCCCAGGTCTCAATATCCCTTGCGGTATAGCCGACAACGGTCGGTTTGCCGGTGGTCCCGGACGAAGCATGGACCCGCACCACCTCTTCGAGGGGCACGGTAAAGAGGCCGAAGGGGTAATTGTCACGTAAATCATCCTTGACCGTAAAGGGCAACCTGGCCAGGTCGGCAAGACTTTTAATGTCGTCAGGCCTGACCCCGGCTTCATCCATTTTGCGGCGATAGGGTGCAACCTTTTTATAGACCCGCCTAACCAGATGCTGCAAGCGCCGCAGCTGGATCGACTCCAAACCGACCCTTGGCAGGGTCTCCATTTCTTCATCCCAATAATGTATGGACATTGTTTGTTTTCTCCCCCTCCTTATTGGCTGACCCTTCGTCCCGCCAGAAAGGCCTGTATATTGACCTCTCGGAAACGTTCCGGCACCCGGGTACGGATTATCTCTTCAAAAACTGCCGGATCGACCGGCAAAAAAGCCGACAAGGCGCCTACCATAACCACATTGGCGGTCTTTACCTCACCAACGGCGCGGGCCAGTTCAAAGGCATCAACCGACACGACGACGATATCCCGAGCAAGCAGGTGGTCAAGAACATTCTCGGGATAAAGGGCTTGGCCGGTGGCGACGGACGGCGGCAGGATTCTCTGGGTGTTGACAATAACTTTGCTGCCCGTGTGCAGATAGGGCAGATAGCGCACTGCCTCCATCATCTCAAAGGCCATCTGGATGTCGACACAGCCCGGTTCGATCAAGGGTGAATAGACCTTTTTGCCGTACCGCAGTTGGGCGGTGACTGAACCACCGCGCTGGGCCATGCCGTGCACCTCGCTTTTTTTGGCATCGTAACCGGCCGACAGCAGGCCGTAAGCCGTTATTTCGCTGGCCAGGAGAATGCCCTGGCCACCCACTCCGGAAAAGAGGATATTGCCTTTCTCTTTCATTTTTTCCCCTCCCCGCGGGTGATGGCGTTAAATTTACAGAGTGAAGCGCACTGACCGCAGTCGTTACAGAGGATTTCATCAATCTTCGAAATGCCTTTCTGGGTGTTCCGGTAGCCGCGGCTGAGTGCCTCACCCTCGGCAAAGGGATTCCAGCTGAGGGCCGGACAACCGAGGCGGATGCAGGACATGCAGCCGACACAGTTATCCTGGTTGGTGAAATAAGAGACCGGCTTGCGTTCCTTCATTTCCGGCAGAAGTACACAGGGCGCCTGGGAGAGAACCACCGAGGGCTCTCGCAGCTCCAGCGCCTCCTTCAACACCTTACGGGTTTCCACCACGTCATGGGGATTCACCTTATACACATGTTTAACTCCAACCGCCCGGCACAGGGCTTCGAGATCAAGGCTGCTGGCCGCCTCGCCTTTGATGGAATAACCGCTGGCCGGGTTGTGCTGCTGGCCGGTCATGGCGGTAATACGGTTATCGAGAATGATAAGGGTCGAGGCCGAGTTATTGTAGACCGTATTGATAAGGCCGGTGATACCCGAGTGGATAAAGGTCGAATCGCCGATCACCGAAACCACCTTGTTGTATCCGTCCTCGCCGAGGGCCTTGGCCATACCGTGGGCTATCGACACCGAGGCGCCCATACAAACGCAGGAATCCATGGCCGACAGCGGCGGCAGAAACCCCAAGGTATAACAGCCGATATCGCCGGAAACAAACACCTTCATGCGCGAAAGGTTGTAAAAGATTCCGCGGTGCGGACAGCCGGCGCACATATTCGGCGGCCGGTTGGGCAGCTCGACCGCAGTGAAAAGCTCCGGTCCGGAACCAGGAGCAATTGCCTGGCGGACAATGGCGGTATTCAGCTCACCCTGATTGGGGATGACGTCCTTGCCGCGGCAGACAATACCCATGGCCTTGATATGGGTTTCGAGAAAGGGATCGAGCTCTTCGACAATAACCAGCTCTTCAACCATGGCGGCAAATTCGCGGATCATTTTCTCCGGCAGCGGCCAGCACATGCCGAGCTTTAAGACGGCAGCTTCGGGAAAGGCCTCTTTAACGTAGAGATAGGAGACCCCGGAGGTGATAAAGCCCCGCTTGGTATCACCCGCCTCTATGCGATTAAAAGCTGCGGTTTCCGCCAGTTCCCGGCATTTCTGCATTCGCTCTTCAACGACGACGCGGCGCTGTCGCGCCATGGCCGGCAGCATAACCAGTTTGCCGGGCATCTTGTTGATGCCGCAGACGGCTTTCGATGTGGTTTTTTCGCCCTCCGCCACCACCCCTTTAACATGCGACACCCGGGTGGTGATACGCAGCATGACCGGGGTATCGAGATCTTCACTGAGTTCAAAAGCCAGCTTCACCATATCTTTCGCCTCACTCGGGTCGGACGGCTCAAGCATCGGCAGTTTCGCGGCAAAGGCGTAGTTGCGGTTGTCCTGTTCGTTCTGCGACGAATGCATCTCAGGGTCATCGGCGCTGACGATCACCAGCCCACCGCAAACCCCGGTGTAGGAGGCGGTAAAGAGCGGGTCGGCGGCGACATTGACCCCAACATGCTTCATGGTGGCCAGGGCCCTGACGCCGGCAAAAGAGGCGCCGATGGCAACCTCCAAACCAACCTTTTCGTTGGGCGCCCATTCGGTATATACGCCCGTGTAGCCCGAAAGGTTCTCCATTATCTCCGTCGAGGGGGTACCGGGGTAACCGGAGGCAATCTTCACTCCGGCCTCATAGGCCCCGAGCGCAATGGCCTCATTTCCGGACATCCACAAACCATTTTCTTTAGTGTGTGTCACAATCTCTCCTGATGGGTAAAAACAGCCAAGTTCTTTTATAACGGTTCCTAAAATAGCTGAGCAAGCTACTCTGAAACCAAGTATTCCGGCAAGGTTTTTTTCAAAACCCAGAAAACCACACTCGGCTGCCTCCGTCAACACTTTGCCGCCACACCTTCCTGGAAATTTTGTTATATTTTCAAGCCGGAAACAGTTCTTTGTTTTGACAACTTCATCTGCCACTCTATAATGAAGCCAATCATTGCAACAATTCGTTTTCAAACTGCCAAGAGCGTGACGGCAATTTTATGGAGGAAGTGACACCATGTATATCGACAGAATAATGCACACCGATCTTATCACCGTTTCACCCCAGACTACCCTCGTGCAGGCGCGGGATATTATTGAAAAGAGCAAGATTGATCATCTCCTGGTAGTAAACGACAAAAAGAAACTCGTGGGCATCGTCTCCGACCGCGACCTCAAACAGAACTGGGCATCCCCTGCCACGTCACTCAGCACCCACGAACTCAACTACCTGCTGCAGAAGGTATTGGTGTCGATGATAATGATTAAAACCGTGGTCACCATTCCTACCAGCACCACGATCGAAAGGGCAGCCCTCATCATGCAGCAGAACAGAATCAGTGCCCTGCCGGTCATGGAAGGGGATGAGCTGGCCGGGATCGTCACCAGCACCGATGTCATGGCAGTTCTCCTGCAGGCCATCGGCATCAGTGAAGAAAGCGTACGTCTCAGCATCTTTGTACGCGACAGTATCGGCAAACTCGCGGAGGTCGCCGATACATTGAAAAATGAAGGGATCAATATTCAGAGCTTTTTCTGCTGGCCGGATAACCGGTATCCAGGGATTTCCGAGATGGTGCTGCGGGTAGCCAACCAGGATGGAGCGAAAGCCATGGCTGCCCTGAACGACAAGGGCTTCAAGGTGAAAAATCGCTACGAGAAGGATCTCACCCCGTTTCTGCCGAGATAGCTTTTTCATGGTCCGGGAAGGATGCGCAGGAATTATTCTAATGTCTTTTCCGAGCCTGTCCTTTTTCAACTAAGGGAATTTGATGCGCGGCAATGGGTATCTACATCAACCTGGCCGATGATCCTTCAGCCAGTCGCGGAGGGCGTCGTTGATGCGGGTCTGCCAGCCGTGTCCGGTGGCCTTGAATGCCGAGACGATCTCCGGTGAGAGACGGATTTGTACCGGCTTTTTCGGCGAGTCGGAGATCGGCCTACCCCCTTTGGGCAGGACCTCGGCGCCTGGCTTGAAATGTTTGAAGTCGACCTTGGCCAGCTCCCTGACCTCTCCGTCATTGTCAGTCAATGGTAATCGCTTTGCCATATCTTTTTACCTCCCTGTCGTTTGCCTTGCGAAAACTGATGATTCGAACCTCACCCGGCACAGGAATGAAACAGAGTACATGCAGTCTTTATCCAGATAGCCGACCGCCACAAACCGAGGTTCAGGATATGTTGCGGCCGCCCAATCGTAGTCAGTGGCGCAATTGGGCGGCAGGTCCTGCTCCTCGCTGTTTTTCTCGGATTCAGCTGGGTCGAATTCGATTTTCATGGAATTAATGTGTACACATTAATTTAGTAGCGCAAGCTACTCTTCGCTACCACCGGCGACGACCCTGTTTCGTCCGGCAGCCTTTGCCTTGTAAAGCGCGGCATCCGAAATCGCCAGAACCTCAGATAAACTCGAATGGTTCGATGAGCGTTCTGCCACCCCTATGCTCACTGAAACACTCAGCGAACCACTCGGCGATGCAATCATTGTGCTTTCCACAGACAGGCGCAGCCGTTCCGCAATCGCCATTGCTTGGTCCATCGTGGTGTTGGGAAGCAAGGCGACGAATTCCTCGCCACCATAACGGCACCAAATATCATTGGCTCGTAATGCCGCCTGAGCAGACTTCGACACCTGAACCAGGGCCAGGTCACCGGTCTGATGGCTGTGCTGATCGTTGAAATTCTTGAAGTGATCTATATCGACCGAAAGAATCGAGAGCGGATAGCCATGACGCTCGCTTCTGGACCACTCCTTGTCGGCAAACTCGATAAAGGCACGGCGATTGTAGGCGTCCGTCAATGTATCATGACGGGCTTGAGCGTAAATTTCCTCCTGGAGCCTTTGCGATGTATGCAAAGTCAGCAGCACCGTGATCATCGGGAAACTGATAACTGACGTTGCGATCCAAAACAAGCGTGGTAGTGTTGGTGAAAACGAGAACGTCAGATCGAAGACCCCACCCGCCACCCGCCAGGAGCAGGCCATTACCAGAACGATGAACAGAATTCCTAGGATTCGGAAGGTGTGGTTGCCTTTGGTTGTTCTCGCCTGCAAACAGGCGTAGGCGGTATAGAAGTCGAACGTCAGAAAGACCAGATTTTGAGTCAACACCCGTGCTGGATAATTCGGCGAGCCAAAGGTAAACCATGCTAAGGTTCCAATGGCTAAGGCACACAACGCAAGTCCTAACTTAAATGATGGTTTTTGGCCCGATGCTTTTACAACTCCAAAATTGAAGAGCATCAAGCCGGGCAGCAGGAAGAGATTCGCAACGATCTCGGTCAGTACAACCGGCGCCTGATTGCGTAGAGCGAACAACAATAAGCCGATGGCAAACATCAATGATCCGATGGCCCAGTCTTTTGCTGGCGGATAGTTTCGCTGAACACTCCACAAATACACCAGCACCACCGCCTGTCCGATACTGGTGCCTACGTAGATCAAAACCAAAGTTCTTATGTCAAGGATAGGGGACATCGCAGGCTTTATATCCTGAAAGCAGCAGTTAATCGGGAAGCCTGACAACCAACTCCATCTCGACTTGCAGGTCGGGCGCAGCAAGTGCTTCGACACCAACGCCGGTAACACAGGGTTGAGTGCCCTCAAAAGTGGCGAGAAACGATGGCATAACTTCTTCCAATCTTTCAGTGGTAAGATTGACCATGTAAATACGTGCAATCACAACATCATGTGGTGTAGCCCCAACAGCATCCAGCGCGGCTTTTGCGTTAACCGAGACAATACTCATTTGCTCAGCCAAACTTTCAGGCACTGGCTCACCGTTTGGCCGCCATGCAACTTGGCCAGATATATAAGCCATACGCCCCGGTTTGACTATCGATATCTGTGAATACCCCATTTCGCCAGCATTCGGCAATGTCGACGGGTTAAGGCGAATGATTGAATTTTTCATGTATTCTCCTAAGTTAAATTGCAGAAGGTGCTTTCGTAGAGAGCTGCCCAAGGAGCCCAACATGCTGGTCAGCCGCAATGGGCCACTGACGTATGAATTCAAAACCGCGGCCTTCCCGGTGTCGGCTGGACTAGATTTTTAGAATTTTGATATGTTTCCACATTCTGTTATCAAATCGACCAGTTCGTGTAGGTGCTCATTGCAAAAATCAGTGATACTATTTTGTGGTGTTTCTTTTGTGAAATAGAATTTTTTATTTCGGCCCATATTGAATACAATTTTGCCTCCAACCGGAGGTGTAAATTGTTTCTCTGAGGATAAAATAAAATTTGCTTTATCCCCTGGAGGAGGAATGTATCCGTCATGTTGTGGCTTAACTCCTGAGTTCCCGGTCAAGTGTAACGATGAATGGAGATAACCTGTTAAAAATATTAAAATAGGCTGCAATTCTTCTTGTATTTATCCTCGTTACATTGTATATGTTGTAACGATGAAAGGGAGGGATTGCCATGGCAGCGATCGTGT
>JANNQF010000056.1:0-4624 GCA_031441605.1 Deltaproteobacteria bacterium | reverse complement strand
CAAAGTTGAGAATACGATCAATGCCGCGTCGCGCCGATTTATCGAGTATCCAAAAGGATTTAATACTGCCGGTAAAAATCCCGGCGGCAATGATCAGGGCCTTATGCTCGGGGAGCTGATACCAGCGATAGCCTCCTTTGGCCAGTAAGAGCAGGCCAATGACGGTCCAAAGACAGGCTGATGAAAGAAGCAGGGTATTTCTTCGCACCGCCGGTTTGAAACGCGCTATCCCTTTCAGCATCTTGCACCCCGCCGGCACCAAAAAGGAAAGCCCATCTCCCTCGTTCGGGAGATGGGCTTATCCATTGCGGATGAGACAGACGTAATTGAAATTAGATTTCGTTTACGGTGATAGCACCCTCGGGACATACTTCAACACAGGTCTCACAGCCGAGACACTCATCGGCCTCTGCAGGCTCGGCTTTACCGTCCTCCATCACAAACACCTGAGCCGGGCAAGCTGCTACACATTCCTCGTCGCCGCTGCACTTATCTTTATCAACTATTACCTCAAACATAATTTACCTCCAGAAGTGAGATTAAAAAATAAGTATTCATAATACTTAATCATCAGTCCGAACACCATCTACGAACCCGCCAACATGTGATGTATGCTGTAATTCACGGCCGGATTTTTGTCAAGCAAAAACGGCTTCCGGCGGCAAAGCGATTCAAGTTCGGTGATAATTAAATATTTATCGTGTTTTCAATTTCTTAAAGCACTAACAAGAGTATCTCGGCAAGGCTTGCATTGTACATACCTCTTGACCGGTCACTACTTTTTTAGCTATAGTAGGGGCTCTTTGACATTCCCAAAAGAACGTCGGTCGGCGATGCCGAAATATCGAAAATCACTAATCCAATCAACTTATTATCGTTATACTATTAAACCAGATGAAAGAGAAAAAAGGGAAAAAAGTCCTTCAAGCGGAAAAACGCGAGCGGGCAATGATTGAAGGCATCCTGGAGGGCAGTCCGGATGGTATCGGCGTCGTGGTTGTGCGATTGGATTGTGGCTGCCGAAAGATGGCCGCCGTCTCAAAAGAAGGCGAACCTGCCTCAAAGATAATCATGTATAGGGACCATGCGGAAACGATCTGCGCCAAGTGCAAGGAGGACAACGGCAGCTTCGTGCGCGTCACCGAATCCTTTATGCATTGGGCTGAACCGGCCCCGAGCGAAAAACTGCAAGAGGAAATACGTCTGAAAGTCCTCGGTTCCAATACCGCCAACTGATTCTTCTCTCCTTTCACGCTTATTCAGGTCGCCGGCAACATTGTACAAATTTGTCGGCCCATGCCGGCGTAGCGTCGGCATGCACATGGGTGTACAGGGCCAGGACATTGTTGTAGACCAAGCCGTCGCGGCCATTGATGAAACCGGTGCCTCTCTCCATATGTACAGCCAACTGTTCATCCGCGCCTCGCCACTCAAGAATTTTTGAATAGCGAAACTCATGCCCTTTCACTACTTCGCCTACACTGTAAAAGGCATTCTCTTTGTCCACCAGAAAGGTCGTGTAGCCGTGCGCCTGCGGCTTTTTTGACATAGCGAAACGTACAGGAAAGACGTTTGCCAGGGGGAATTCCTCGCCGTCCAGCACTATTGAGGTGCCGAGATAGATGAGCCCACCGCATTCGGCGTAGATGGGCAGCCCTTGGTCTGCCGCCTTTTTAATCGATCTACGAAATCCTATGTTGGCCGCCAACTCCCGTGCCCCCGTCTCAGGGAAACCACCACCAATATATAAACCATCGATCTCCGGCAGACCTTGGTCCTGCATGGCATTGATATAGACGAGTGTAGCCCCTGCTCTCTCCAGTGCTTCAAGGTTTTCCGCGTAGTAAAACTGAAACGCTGCATCTTGCAGAACACCGATCTTCACTAAAGGCAGCACAGCCGGACCTTCTTCACCTGCGACCACTGCCGTATCCACCAGCGGTGCCATAAGCTCCTCGAATCGGACAAGGTCAACATTGGTTGTTACCAAATCGGCGAGATAGGCCAAGGCTTCTTGGCTATTGCCGTATTCCTGATGGGGGACCATCCCCAGATGACGCATGGGAAAGATGTCGAGTTTCAATCGCGGCACGGCACCGAGCACCGGAATTCCTGTGTATTTTTGCACTGCCTCGGTGATCAGCAACCGCTGTCGGTTGGTAGCGATCTGATTGAGGATGACACCCCTGATGTCCAGTCGCTCATCAAATTTCTGACAGCCAAGGACCAAGGCGGCAACCGTTCTGGTTGTCTTGGTGCAATCTACCACCAGAACAACCGGCAAATTCAGAGTCACCGCCAGGTCGGCAGTGGAATAACCGCCGTCGGCATTCACCCCGTCAAACAAGCCTCTGTTGCCTTCAACTATGACCCGCTCGGCCGCAGCCGACCGAGAAGCGAAGGAATGGATAACGGCGGCCTGTGACATAAGATAGGGATCGAGATTATAACACTTCCGCCCAGCCGCCAGCTGCAGCCAGCCGGCATCTATATAGTCCGGTCCTTTTTTAAAAGGTGCGACCCTGTACCCCTGACGGGCCAAGGCGGCCGTGATCCCCACGGCAACAACGCTTTTGCCCGACCCCCCGGCAAGTCCGGCGATTACCATTCCTCTTCTCAGCATGAGCGACTATATCCTTTTAATATCTCGAATCAAGTGAACAACCTCTGTGCGACTCTCAACACGCCGAACGCAATCATGGCGCCCCATTTTCTCAATGCTCGGACTTATTATATTGCCCCCAGGCCTCGGCGTAAAGGAGGTTCAGCCGTTGTTCAAGCAGCAACCGATATTCCTCTATGCCTTCAGCCTTCAAATCGGCCGGAACAAACAGCGGCTCTCCGTAATAATAATCGATGCGCGAGAACGGTTTGGGAATGACCGTTCTATCCCAGGAGCGTATGGTAAAATACCGTTCCGCCGACCACACCATAGGCACTATCGGGGCTCCGCTCCGGGATGCCAGGAGAATCGCCCCCGGCTGCGCAACCCTCGGCGGCCCTTGCGAACCGTCGGCAACAAGAGCGCAGTTGTCGCCACTGCGGATTGCCCGGAACAAAACCTTCAGCCCTTCGACCCCCTTATTGTTTCTTGAACCGCGCGCTGCAGTATAACCGAATTGCCTCGCCAGTCTGGCAATGTATTCCCCGTCCCTGCTAGCACTGACCATAGCGGTAACCCGATTGCCCCGGACGAAATAAAAAAAATGAATAATCGAATAGTGCCAGAATGAGGCAATAACCGGTTTTCCGGTCTTCTTTGGATCAAGAAAATTGTCAAGATTGTGCACCCGCACCCGGCAGGTAGCAAACCATAGTCGCATGAGCAGGGCAAGAGTGACGGGCACCACCCGCAGCAGCAAAGTATTCCATACCCCTTCAGTCATCCGAGTTCAATCTCCATAAGACGTATTTTTTTAATTCGATCGCGCAGTGCGGCTGCCTTTTCAAAGGCCAATTCCTTGGCCGCGGCACGCATCTCTGCCTCCAGCTTACGGATCTCTTTTTCCAGATCTTTTATCGATGAAAAGAACGGTACCTCCTCCGCCGTAGCAAGCAGATGTTGCTGGTAATCTTCAACGATATACCCGGAATTCCTCAGGTGCTGCTGCATGGAATCCTTGACCGAGGAGATAATGGTCTTGGGCTCTATGCCGTGTTGCCGGTTATAGGTTTCTTGGATTTTCCGTCGCCTCTCGGTCTCCTCAATGGTGAAGCGCATGGAACCGGTGACGACATCGGCATACATAATCACCATACCCTCGGAATTTCGCGCCGCTCGGCCACATGTCTGGATAAGGGAACGTTCAGAACGAAGAAAGCCTTCCTTGTCGGCATCGAGAATTGCCACCAGCGATACCTCCGGGATATCCAAGCCTTCCCGCAGCAGGTTGATACCGATGAGGACGTCGAATTCGCCATTGCGCAGATCGCGAATGAGTTCGACCCTCTGCAGGGTTTTGATATCCGAGTGCAGATAGCGGACCCGTATGCCGAGTTTTTCATAATAGTCGGTGAGATCCTCGGCCATGCGCTTGGTCAGGGTGGTCACCAACACCGCCTCGCCCCGATCGGCGCGGATGCGAATTTCCTCAAGCAGGTCATCTACCTGGCTGGTGGCCGGTCGTACTTCAATTCGCGGATCGAGGAGGCCGGTGGGGCGAATCACCTGCTCGATCACTCGCCCCTGCGCCTGCTCCAGCTCATAGCTGCCGGGTGTCGCCGAAACATAAACAACCTGATTGATGCGCCCGACAAATTCATCAAAACGCAAAGGCCGATTATCGAGGGCCGAAGGAAGGCGAAAACCGTAATCGACCAGGGTCTGTTTGCGCGACCGGTCACCATTATACATGCCGTTCAGTTGGCCGATGGCTATATGGCTTTCGTCGATAAAAATCAGGTAATCCTCTGGAAAATA
Organism: Deltaproteobacteria bacterium; assembly: GCA_031441605.1. Lineage (GTDB taxonomy): Bacteria > Desulfobacterota > Desulfobulbia > Desulfobulbales > Desulfocapsaceae > Desulforhopalus_A. The sequence goes on along the minus strand of JANNQF010000056.1, from coordinate 204 downwards.
GTCAAGAAGGTTGGGCGGCGGCGCACCCTGTTTTTTGCCGGTCAGATGCCGACTGTAGTTTTCGATGCCGACTGTAGTTTTCGATGCCGTTGCAATAGCCCAGTTCGTGGATCATCTCCAGATCGAACATGGTCCGTTGCTCCAGACGTTGCGCCTCAACCAGTCTGTTACCCTGATGAAAATCCTCGAGCCGCAGCCGCAGTT